>NZ_JANBVH010000022.1 GCF_024273235.1 Sphingomonas faeni
GGCCGCGGTCCGGACGGCGATCGCCAAAGGCTTTCCTGTCGCCGCCTCGCTCTTCCGCCAAATGGAAGAAGATCCCGCGGTCCTGCTCGGTGAAATCTGGTCTGTTATGCTGGAAACGCGCGAGCTCTATGAGCATGAACTAAAGGACGCGAAGGCCACTTTGACCACAGTGCAGTGGTATTCGCCGACCATCGCGGCTGCGACGTTGAAATGTTTCGCCTGCGAATCCGAATTGCTGGAGCAGCTCGATCCCGACAACAGCGCTCAGGAAATGGTCGCTTTTCGATGCCGCAGCTGTTTCGCTACACCAGACGTAGCCGATATCATCGAGGCGACGATCGAGAACGCCTTCGCCTTCGACGCCTATACGCGCGCTAAGGAAGGCGGCGAGGAGGGCCCGGTCTACCAATGTCCCGCATGCGAACGCGACACCTATGTCGAGACGGAGGACAGCTGTGCCAATTGTCATGAAAGCCTTAATTACGACGCTGAATGCGCGCGCTGTTCCAATGGCATCTCCATCCAAGAATACCTTGACGGCAATGATTCCGGGCTTTGCGGTTACTGCAGCTACGTTTCCGACAAGGTGATGCGTGAGTAACGCCCTGTTGCCGAATATGCGCGGTACAGTTCTGACGTTTTCCAAGTCTCAGTGATTCAAACGTAGAACTTGAACGGTTGCCGTTCCTCTCCTTTCGCCGACCCCATCGTTAATACATCACCGACCATCCTCGCAAAACGAACCGTGACGGGAAGGCCATCGTTAAAGTTACATGAATTGTAGTTTATTTTAGTTAAACCCATTATGTCGTTCAACACTGACAATATATCAGGTTGCGTATCCTTGCTTCTCATGACTGTGATGTGAAGGGGATTCGGTGTCTCAGGACCGATGTACGTATCGAGCTGAGGGACATAGCCGTTAGAGCGGTTTCTGATCAGTCTGCATCGTAACCAGCGGCTGCAAAATAGTTCGAGCATTCCTGGGGTGAGTAGAGGTCCACGATGCGGCCGATGGCGTCCCAGAGGCCATGGATGGTCCGCTCGGCCGCTTTTCGCAGATGCGCCTTCAGCTTGGAAAAGGCCATCTCGATGGGGTTGAAGTCTGGGCTGTAGGGCGGAAGGAACAGGAGCCTGGCACCCGCGGCTTCGATGGCGGCGCGCACGGCAGGCGCCTTATGGCTGGATAGGTTGTCCATGATGACGACGTTGCCCGGTGAGAGTTCAGGCACCAGCACGCGGGTCACATAGGTGGTGAAGGCATCGCCGTTCATCGGCCCGTCGAGAACCCAGGGTGCGATCATGCCGGTGCGGCTCAGACCCGCGACGAAGGTGGTGGTTTTCCAGTGCCCGTGCGGCACGCCGGCCCGCAGTCGTTCGCCGCGCGGCGCCCTGCCGTAGCGACGCGCCATGTTCGTCGATGCCCAGGTCTCATCGATGAAGATGAGCTGCTCGGGATCGAGATCGAGCTGACCGTCAAACCATTCCTCGCGCCGCTTCAGGATGTCGGGACGATCCTGCTCGGTCGCGTGCGCAGTCTTTTTTTGCGCGTGATCCCGCGCCGCGCGAAGAACCGCCATATCGTGCCGAGTGCGACCTCGGTGCCGTGATCGGCCAGAAGTGCCTGCAACTCTGCCAGAGTGATGTCGGGCGTCGCCTTGTAAGCCTCCAGGATCAACCCGGCATGCGCCTCGATCCTCATCGAACGTCGATCGCCACCCTGCTGCTGTGGCGCCGGCGTTCCGTGCTGGTTTGCAAGCTGCTGCCACCGGACAGCGCTCGCGGCACTGACACCGAACCGTACCGCCGCCTGTCGACGCGACAGACCGCTCGCGATCGCCGCCACAACCCTGTCTCGAAGATCCACTGACAATGCTCGCGCCATCCATGCCAGCCTCCTGCACCGGCACGCACCTGAATCAGAAAACCGCAGCGACGGGAATCCCCTTATGATTCAGCACGGTGAGAAACCGCTCTAGTCCAGAGGTAGGCGGTCCGCCGATCAAGCAACAGCGCCGTTCCACGCAAGACCGGATAGTCGCCGTCTCGAAAAAGTTTGGTGTCTCCCGAAGTCGTGCGGATGCGAACGCCTATGACGTTAGTTTCGACTGGCGCGGCGTCGACGAACGCCTGCCATTCCTCATCATTGAAGTAGGTTTGGCCGTGAATGAATAATTCGCGAGGCGGTGCTCCGTGACTCGCCGTGTAGGTATCGAGTACCATCGTCAGTAGCCGCTTTGCAGCGTCGCGCTTAAGGTGGAATTCGTAGTCGCCGGTTTTCCAAGGCCCGTTGGCGCCCCGAAACACCACCCCATCGCCTTCATTGAGAAACATTTGAGCAGCGCAGCAAGAATGCCCTTGGGGATCGTTGGGCAAGCTTTTGTAGACCATGCCTATGTAGCAGACCCCCGGCCGCACTGACGCCAGCCGCCATGGCGGTGTGGGCTGGGATTTATAATATAGCCCAGTGGCCAGGTTCCAGGCGATCGTGGCGGCGTCTTGAGTCTTGCGTAACGGATATCCGGCGCTGTTGAGAAAGGCTTCTGGTGCAATCGTCGTCTCCCGAAGGAGCTGCGTAGGTGCAATCTTGAGAAACTCTGCCTTGATCCGGCGGTGAAAATCCGGAACGTCTTCGAAGATGTTCTCGTTGGTCTGATCGATCACGCCGGCAGCGGCTAACAGTGGCAGGCTAACCTTCAGCTTTTGCCTTTTGGAGAAAGTCCCTTTCTCCATCTTCAAGCCCATTCGTTTGGAGCCTGGACGGCACCGGTCATATACGATCTCGGGCACCACCAGCATCCAGACGTCGACGCTGCTTTCCTCATTACGAAGGTGCTTGTTGACCCGGTCGATGTAGAGGTGGGCAACTTTCTCGACGGCCTCGTTCAGGTTCTCGATGCGCGTGGCTCGATCAATCTCTTCGATGGTTATGGCGAGCGTTCTTACATCGTCCGGGTCAAAGGTGACGCCGAAGGCCTCGTCAATGCCGGGGAAGTTTGCGAGATGTAGACGGTCCGCTTTCTCGCCCTTGCCGGGGGGTGGCACTGTCACGACTGACTTCAGTTTGTAGGCCCAGGCGCGGAAGTGAGCGATCCCTTCGCGGGTGCCGACTACCCCGATCCGGATATCGCGAATCTTTTTAGGTTTGGCGTGTGGCCCATAAAGGAATAGCCCGTCTTTTGGGTGGGGGCTGCGCTGGCCAGCGGCGAACTCCAGTTCGGGTTCGTGGATATGCTCAACGCGCAGCGATACTTCCGGGAACCTCATGCCTCAACCTCCTCCTCAGTTTCTGGACGGCCAAGCGTGCTCAAATCCGCTTCCTCGTCGTCGGCATCGAGGATGTCAGGCAGGGCCGTACTGACCGGGGAGGAAAAGAGGATAGGTGCCGCCTCCATAATGACCGCCGACGAGGCGGAGAGGGGAAGACGGATAAACGCCGACTCCCCCGACAGAAGCTCTAGGAACGCGAGCATGCGGCCGTGCCACTGCTTGTTACGCCATCCTTTACAGACGCTGCGTCGAAGTCGATGCATCTTCTTGGCGTCATCAATTTCTAAGCCAGATGGGGTGCCGTTGTCAGCCGCGAACAGCACCCTCGACTTAAGTTTGAAGTGCCAGAACGGCCAAAAAGTCGGCAGGGCAGTGACGCCAAACTGCCAAATATGTCCCTTGGCCGCATTGCGCAGCATTGAAGAACGCCGATCTCCTTGCCGACCCCACGGTATCCGCTGGCCTGTAGCGGCGAGTCCGGGAGAAGCGTGAAATCCGATGCTGCCGGAATAACGGTACTCGAGCAGACCGCGCTTACGGCAGAACCCAAACCATGCCTCTTTAAACATCGTGTTGATGATATTGGACGCTGGTTGACGAAGCAGCCCAAGTCGCCGCGAGCCGTGTTCGACAAACTCCACGATTGGAATAGACAGTACCGCTCGGAACCGCCCTACCCCCCCGAACGCTTCTGCGATCTCAGCTTCGTTGGAAAACGACAGGAAACCGGCAGCATGCAGAGCAGCAGGGAAAGGGAATGCTGCAACCGCCCGCTTCAGCGTCGCCTGATCCACCACGCCGCTGCTCTCGTAATAGTGGATGTCATCTGGCGCTTCGACGACACGCAGCCAGTTGGAGGTAAGGCGCTCAGGTTCGTTGACGAGCGGGATGGCACCGCGTCGGCGGAAGATTTCCCAATTGGGATCGATTACCCGTTCGTCAGAACGCGGGACCCTTTGCCGCTTGAGGGCGTCGAGCAGCAGTGCCAGCCCCTCTCCCCAGCCACGCACGAAATCTACGGGAACGGCATCCCCAAGGCCTTTGACCTTCCGGAAGCTTTCGAGACGTAGCGGGACGATAAAGCGATTATCGCCGCGCTCCTTGGCGACGTCGAGCGCAATCTCTAGATCGTCCTGAACATGTGGATCTTCCAGCGTCGTATTCGTACACACCAGGAGGACTTTTGCGGCGCGATATTGCAAGGCTGCGTTGATCTCGCGCCGCCAGCGATCGCCAGGCTGCAAGGTGAGGATATCGGCAAAGACACGGTATCCCTCCGCTTCGAGCTTGGGCGCTAGCCATAGTGTAAATTCATCATCCGTCGGGCTCGCTTTGAGCAAGAAAATGACGTCGTGCTGGGCCGGCGCTTCATCGGGCTTAGCGGACGCCGATGGCGGCGTTGGCAGAAGCCGTGCCAGCACCGGTGGTAGCCCGGGTTTACCCAATGCCTTTTTGACGGCATCCGTTACCACCGTCTCCAGCATTGTAGTGGAACCCGACCAAAGCCTGCTATGCGCACGCTCGACCTCGGGAAACTCGCGCAAAAGGGCGGCGAGATCGTCTGCACCGAAGATGTCGCCAGACGAGATCAGCGTTGGCCCGATAATCGTCGCCAGACTGGTCTTATTGCCTGGTGTGAGCGGCACCGAGGTCGCGAGGATATAGCGTTCTGACTGCAAGCGGTCGATTGATGGCCGCTCTTTGGTCATCGTTGTCTTAAGAGCTGAGAACGGTGAGCGCTGGTAATGCTTGACCTGAAGTATGATCGCTCCGCTTTCTGTCACGTACCGACCATCAATTCCGCCGTCAGGCCCTTCCGTGAACGCTTCGAGACGAACACCGATGGCGCGGCCGATCAGGTCACGGGCTAAGCTTTCAAAATCGGTGTGAGATAGCTTAGAAAAATCATAATCCATGGGGCATGGAAGACGGTGTTTTCCACTATCGTCAAGCCTTGGCCGTAGGATAGCACCGCCGCCACGTCGCCCAGAGGGATGTCCGAATTACAGGAAGCCCTCGCTGGCGTATTCGCGGAACCGCTCGTGATCGCGGACATATTCAGCCACCATGTCGATTGAAGCATGTCGGCTGTGCTCGCGCATCGTGAACAGATTAGCGTTTTGCCGCCCTGCTTCAGTGAGGAACCCGGCTCTAAGCGAGTGGCCGGAAAATAATACACCGGCTCAGGCTGGCTTTCGCACGGCAGCTTTCACCATCAGCGCCACACCTGGTGCGCTCATCGGTCCCGCTGTCAGCCGCCCCTGCGGTGTCAGCTTCCGGAAGACTGGCCCCTATTCGGTCCCGGTTTTAGCCGACCAGGCGCGACAATGGCGAACTGGCTCGAGCCGTCGACCATCCGGAATGGCGACGCTGTGCCCCTGCCCTCTTGGTCAGTCTTCGATGTTGGCACCCGCACCTGCAAGCTGCGCGTGCCATCAGACACAGGCCAACCGTAATCGCCACCAGCGTGGAGCGGCGAAAGGCACCGGCCATGCCAATCGCGCCCGGCCGCGGTATGAGCGCAGATCCTCGCCATCGATCGTGTGCAGCATATCGCGCAGCGCGTCGCCGTCGGCAGGACGCTTCTTGGCGGCTGCCCTAAGCGTTGCGCCGGATAATGCGCGGGCGACATGACCGTCGACGAGAATTTTGATCCGCTGCTTGCGTTATTGCAAGCAGGTTGCTTGCTTACAAATATCCCTCCCGAAAGCTTCTAGGAAAGCGCAAGCGCAAGCGCAAGCGCCCGCGCAAGCGCAAGCGCATTTGCAAGCGCTTGAGCAGGCGCAAGTGATTGGCAAGCGCGAGCGCAAGCGCAGGCGCATGCGCCAGTGCTAGCGAGTGCGCCAGCGCATGCGCTAGACACTGGCAGGCTATAGTGATATCGATTGCGAAAGCGCATGCGCTAGCGAACACGCAAGCGACTGCGCAATCTTGATGGGGGGCTCCATGTCCGTAATTTCGATCGGCAATCCAAAAGGCGGAGCGGGTAAAACCACACTTGCGCTAGTGCTCGCCGACCAGCTCCACGAGAACGGAGTCAAGACAGCCGTCATCGATGCTGATCCGAACGCGATCATCGCCAAGTGGGCTGCGAAGCGAACCAAGGCGGGGAAGGGCGTCCCTTACACAGTCGTCCCACGGCCGACCGAAGGCGAGATGATTCAAACAATCGAGCGCCTGTCTGAGACACACAGCATCGTTATCATCGACCTCGAGGGTGCGGCCTCACGAATGACGTCGCGCGCTCTTGCAAGGTCACACATGGTCCTCATTCCATTCAATCAATCGCCGGTTGATGCAGAACTCGCGGCGACGGCGGTCGCACTTATCGAGGAAGAAAGCGAAGCCCTTGGCCGCCGAATCCCATATCGGTTGGTACGTAGCCGAGACAGCGCAGCGATTGCGACGAAGACGTCCAAGCGCATTGCCAGTGCGATTGAAGAGGCCGGGCTGCCGACACTGAGCGTGGGCCTCGTCGAGCGGGCCGCCTACCGGGACATATATGAGTTCGGAGCGTTGTTGCGCGAGTTAAATCCGACCGAAACATCAGGCCTCCCCAGGGCCCAAGAGAACGCCCAAGCCTTGGCTGAAGCCGTGATCGAAGCGCTGCGCGTGGAGTACAAGGCATGAGCAACTTCGGGTTTAAAAAACCGGCGACAAGCGGAGAAGATACTAAGCGGCCGGGTCTCGATCTCGAAGGCATCCCGACAGGACCAATCGCGCTGGATCCTGTGAAAGAGCGAGAGGCGGTGCAAAGGGGTGAAGCGCTTGGCTTCACCGATCGCGGCCAGAATGAGGACACTCAGAAGGGCAGGGGGCGCCGCCGACAGAAACCTCCAGCCACGCCAATGGAGGTCATCTATGTCCGCGCGCCCAAAGAACTGGCGGAGTGGTTCCAAAACTACACCGACGCCCAAGGTCACAAGGCATACTGGCAGTCGATCCAGGACATGCGGGATCTGATCGAACGACGGCGTGACACCGGCACGGAACGACAGCCGCAGGAATGAGCTGTTAAATGGGGCTGACGTTGACGACGCCCTCGCACGTGATCACGTCCAAGCAGGCAAGCACCGGCTAGTGACGCCGGCTAACGAACTGGCGAACTGGCACCGCACAAGGGGACCGAACTCGGTCAGCCGAATTTGATCCTGCGACGCCAGTGTGAGAGGCCGATGTGCAGGACGGTAGCTGAGCGCACGAAGATCGGGTGACAATGACGCAATCAAAACCTCAGGCCCCTTCGCAAGATCACCATTTCATACCAAAGTTCCTTCTGCGCGCCTGGGCAGGAGCCGATCGAAAGGTAGCGTGTTGCTGGCGCCGTAAAGACGGGATAGTTCGACCGGGACGCCTCAGTCCGAAAAGTTTCGGTTATAGAACGCTGCTCTATACCACCCAGGGCTTGCCGCCGGAGCATGCCCAACAAATGGAAGATAAATTCTTCAAGCAGCTCGATGACCAAGCAGCCAATGCCCATCAGCTTTTAGTGGCAGGGCGCGTCGGAGAGCTGACCGACGCCATGGTTTCAGGGTGGGCGAATTTCATCATATCGCTGTGGTTTCGCACACCCACCGACATTGATGGTCTGGGAGAATTCGTAGATGCTTTCAGGGACTCGGACTTCAGCGAGGCCAAGTTAGGAATGGCGACACCGGAGGCGCTTCCCGATGGCGCCTATAGTGCGCTTCAGATGGAAGCGGTCCGCGAGGCGATCTATGATCGGGCGTTGAACCAAGCGCTTGTAGACATGAATTGGTATTCGCTCGAGACGGACACCTCACGCCGCTTCATGATCTCGGACTGGCCCACGCACACGGCTCAGAACCTGCCGTTTCTTGGGCACCCCAACTCGTATATCGCGATGCCGATTTCACCGAGGCGCATCTTCATCGCCGCAGCGTCGAACACCTTCATTTACGAGGGGCTTGATACGCCCCAAGCGTTTCTGGTCGATCGCGTAAATGAAGGGATTGTCGCCCATGCCAGGCACTTTGTCGGCTATGCCGATGAGGGAGAAGTTCCGTTCATCAAAAGCCATTTCGCAAGCGCGCGACGCCCATCCGTCGCGGCGACTATTCGGAATTGAGTGCGAACGTCGATAAGCCGATCAAGCATCCGCTTTTGTCCCGGATGCTTGGGGGATGGAGGTTAGGTGTGAGGCGACCGCCGCTCCACCATGCTGGTCGATAGCCGATGCAATTGCCCTGGCGTCCGACTTCTCAATCGCGGCGATCTTTACGCGTTCAAGGGCAGCGAGTAAAATAGGGCGGCCAGCGTCGCGTGCAGCGATTTCTGCGGCCTTTGCTTGCTCGTCGAGTTGAGCAAGCTCCGCGAGTAGGGCCTTCTTGCGCATTTCAATGGTCCGGAGATCGGCTGGTTTAGAAGGCGAACGCGGCATTGGCTTGTCTCCTAGGGTGGGCTGAACCAGTTAGTATGATGTCGGGAGACGGCTAAGATTTCTAGTGACTTTGATAGAGCCTGGATCGCTTAAATTTCAAAAAAACAGCGCGCGCCGAAGGTGCACATTTGGGGGGTCATCGACGTGAACCAAAAAGGGCTGATGTTCTGACGAGGGGACAACGCCAGACAGTTGCTCCCGCTCCGCGTCTGTGAGAAGATGCAGGGCGCGGGGATGATTTGGAAGACCGATGAGGGTGAGTGTTGAGGGATGGCAGGATATTACTCGTGGCACCAATGTCGGACATTGGTTCACGAGGTTCCGCTGCTCGGGGCTTGAGAAATGAAGGTTACGGTCCGGCTCAGCGATGACCTTACCGCGGAGATCGATCGGATCGCCGCAGCCAATGGGCAGACGCGTAGTAGCTGGATCACTAAGGCGTTGACGATTGCGGCGGTCTCCTCGGACAGCCAAGACGTTCCGCTCATGCCGGTGCAGGGCAGGGGGCACCCGGACGACTACATCCGGGTGACGGTCCGACTTAACCGCAGTGAGATGGAAGCCATCGACACCGTTGCTGCACCGATGCGGCTGACGCGGAACGAATGGATCAAGCGCACAATCCGTTGGCAGCTTTGGGACAAGGCGGCGCTGCTGCGGCTTGCACCAGTCACTCAGACCGAGATCGGTAAAGTGCGAAAGCAGGTCCTGGCGATCGGGCGAAACATCAACCAGGCGGTCCACGCCATGAACGCCGCCAACCAGCCGGAAAGCTCTCTCGACATCGCTCGGATCGCGGGCACGTTCCTTGAGACCTGCGGCGATTTGCGGTCGCTTTTGATCGAGGCACGGCGCTCGCTGGCTTCATCCATTGGTGGCGAGATCGGCTACTGGACCCGCAGGGATGAAGGGCAGGGCCAATGAGTTTCCGGTTCTCGTCCGGTACGATGGACTCGATGGCTGGCGTGTTCGCACCACCCAAGAAGTACCGCATGGGATCGGGTGGGGGCAGCGCCAAGGGCCCGAAGGCCAGGGGCACGATACTCGGCATGGCCGTGGCGTCGATGTTCCCGAAGCCGACGTCATCGACGGGTTCCCACGCGAGCAGTCAGACGAAGCACGCGTTCGGGGGTGGGTCGCATACTCGCGTGAACAACCGTGCGGTGATGGCTGCGGAGCGCACGTCGCGTCGCGTTCCTGAGGCGGTAGTACGGGTCACAGGACGACAGCATGGTGGCGGCCATGTGCTTGCGAACTTCGCGTACATCAGTCGCCTGGGTCACGGCGACGAGAAGGAACTGGGGCTCGAAACGAGTGAGGGCGAGATCCTCCGCGACGGCCGTGAGATGCAGTTGCTCGCCAAAGAATGGAACGATTGGGAGATGGACGGCGATGCACGTCGCAAGGGTGCGACGTCGCTTTCCATGATCCTATCGATGCCCACGGGCACCGATCCGGAGCGTCTCAAAGGTGCTGCCCTGGATTTCGCCAGGGAAGAGTTTGCGAACCGCTCCTGGGTCGCTTCGCTCCACGTTGATCGCGATCACCCGCACGTCCATCTTACGATTGCACGCCGCGATCATGACGGACGGCGCTTCCATCCTAACCGTGAAGATCTCTTCCGCTGGCGCCAACGCTTCGCCGAGAAACTCCGTAATCGCGGCATCGAGGCGAACGCTACACCGGCAAAAGCGCGGGGGATCGACCCCAAACACGAGCCGATCGCCGCTGTAAAAATGCGTGAGAAGGGGCAGGTCCCGCAGATCGACAAGAGCCGCATGGCACGTGTGCAACGTCTCCGCGAGCAGGGGGTCGAAGATCCGGTCTTTGCCATGCTCGCGAGCCGACAGGCAGCGGTCCGCGCGACCTACACGCGCTCGATCATCGAACTGTCGGCGTCGCCCTTTGCTGCTGACCAGCTGGTTGCGAAGAGCCTGGAACGGTTTGTCGAGACAATGCCGCCGCCTGAGCCCAACTCAGTCAGGGCTATGCGCCTCGCAAGCGAGCGAGAGGCCGAGCCGATCGCCTCGGCGCCCGTCCGCGCGCCCATTCGTATCCCTGATGTGTCGGCATCGCGCGTCGATACCGGCATCGACCGGCTCAAGGCGCTGCACGAAAAACTCACTTCTCCCGAGGCACAAGCCAAGTCCCCGACCGATGGAAAGGCAACGACGAGCGGCCCTCCCAGCGACGTCGCGGACCGCATTCGCAAGCTCGTAGAGAAGAACCGAGGACCTGCCGGCAAAGACGATGATCCAGACCGTGCGGGTACGCTCAGCGACCGTCTCCGTGCCCTTACCGAGAAGATCAGCGAACCTTCACAGCCCATCGATCTTTCGCGCCACGACGAGATTGTGCGGCAAGCCGAGGAGCGAAACCGCGAGCGGCTTGATCGCGAGCGGCTCGACCGTGAGCGGGCGAAGGATAGGGACGGACCAGGCCGATGAGTTCAGACGCATCTACCGTCGCGCTTGCCGCCCTGATGGACGCAGTGTCCTTGCTGCGGGGTGAGGTAGCAGCCCTGGCGCAAAGCAACGCTCGCCTCGAGGCGTCCCAGCAGGAAATCCATCGACGTCTCGACGTCATCGACACAGGCCTTGCCCCGCTTCCCGACCTCTTGCCGTACCAGGAGGCGATCCTCACCAAGACGCTTGAGGGTGATTATGCCACGCACGAGTGGCTCAAGGCGCTAGCACCGGTCCTGGACAGGATCGTGGAGCAATCTGCCGAAGATCGGGAGTCGATCGGCATGCTGCATCAGGACGTTATCCGGGTCCGAGAAATTGCCGGCGCTGGCCAGAAGGGGACCGCAGAGGTGGCCCTGGGCTTAGAGGTAATCGCAGGTCGTTTGGAGGAAGCTGCCAGCGCAGCTCGTAAGGAGAGGAAAGCCGGGTTCACGACGACCGCGGAGTTGATTGGCTATACGCGAGCGGCCGCCCTGGGGCACCGAGGACCATTGCCGGTCCATGTCGAAGACAATCCTATGCTGGAGCGCTTTATCCTTGCCCAGCCCGCCGACCTCACCTCCGATGAGCGCGCCCTGGTCGATTGGAGAACCGCCGCCACGGCCGCCAGCACCGCAGACCTGATCACAATCCTGGAGAAGCAACAAACGCCGTCACCAACCGACACTCCCCAGGCGCGCCTCCTTCGATATCGCCTCGCAGCGATCACCCGGGCTAAGATCGAAGAACGCGGAGCAAAGCCGCCCGCGCGGCCGACCACGACACGAGCAACCGACCGATCGGCAGCGACGAGCTTTGAACGCTCCCTGGAGCTTGCTGAGCTATGGCGAAACGGCGAGAGCACCGAGCTATATGCCGAACCCGAATTGGCCGGCGCGATCGATCTTTTCGACGCTCTGGAGAGTGGGCTAGAACCTACCGCAAGCGACGCCGTCCAGCCTGAGCTGTCCGCGTTTCACCGCGAGATAGCCAAGCGCCTCGAGCTAGGCGAACGGCCGACACTCGATGAGAGCGGCCCAGCGGCGCGGCTCGACCGCGCAAACACGGTCGAGCCTAGCAAGGACCGCTAGGCTTTTGGCGCTTTCTTAGGGTCGGCGGGGTGACGATGATCGCCGCGCTTGCCGTAGTCGTGGGGGCCCAGGTATTGAACGGTTAGGCGCGTCGGTCCGGATGCAGGGCAAGCTAAAAGCCTGTCGGCGGGACAAGGAATTGCCGATGGCTACTGAAATTAGGCGCTCCTGTCTTATTTGGCCACCGACTCTCGGAAAGGCACGATATCGATGACCCTGCTATCTCTGCTCTACGTGAGCCGAAGCACCATCGATGCGGCGCTGGCCGAGACGGTGGTGGCGGACATCGTTGAGACGGCCGGTCGGGTGAATCTCGCACTGGAATTGACCGGCGCGCTCATATTCACCGGAGCGCATTTCGCGCAAATTCTTGAGGGGCCAACCGGCGCGGTCGATACCCTCATGACGTCGATCGCGGCCGATACTCGTCACCGGAACATCCTGATCGTCGACCGGCTGCCTGTCCAGAGCCGAAGCTTCGACCAATGGAGCATGGCGTATTTTGGCCGCGTCCGCTTCGTTGAACGGCACATCACCGATCTGATCGAGACGCCGTCCTCCAGCGATCGAAGTCATTCCAGCAAGCTGCTTCGTAAGCTCATGCACGAATTTTCGGTGCAGCACGTGCCGGCGTTACGCGGGGCGTAGTTGAGCGCCGAGACTCCAGTATCAGGCCCGAAGACCTTCAGAGCATTTCGGGGCGAAACAGGTGCCGGCGGGAAACCGTCTTGCCCGACAGCATGAACTCGCCATCCCCACGATAGTGCAGCGTTTGCGGATAGCGCGGCGAGATAACTGCCTGGATTCCAACAACCTCGAAGATGAAGAGATTGTAGCGATCGACCAGGGCATCGTCGTGCAGTCGGCATTCGAGGTTGGCGTAGCATTCGCCGATCGAGGGCGCTGCAACCAAGCTGCTGTCGACACGCGTGAGGCCGAAATGGTCGAACTTGTCGATGTTCGCGCCCGACGTGTTGCCGATCGACACCACCGTGTCGGTGAGCACGGTGGTCGGAACATTGATCACGCATTCTCGGCTTTCGCGGATCATCTCGAAGCTGTGGTTACCGTTTGAGATCAGGCAACTGACCAGCGACGGCGTGAATTCCAGTATTTGATGCCAGCCTGCTGTCATGATGTTCGCGCGACCATCATGAAGCGAGGAGATCAGGATAACCGGGCCGGGCTCCAGGAATTGCCTGGCCCCGCTGACCGGCACCGTCTGTTTTCGTGCTCCTGTCATTGCTGATCTTCCATATCCGCGCATTCCTCTGGCGGTAACGTCCAAGGCCTGCCTGCGGTACGGGCCAAGGCCTACCGCTTGCGCTCTCGGGTCAGGCCGCCTTAGACTCTGTCGCCGAGTCCTCTGCTTCCGCGGTCAGCGTGGGATAGTCGGTATAGCCATGCGCGCCACCACCATAGAGTGTCTCGGGCGCCATGAGCGGGGCGAGCGGGCGATCCGCGCGCAGCCTGGCTACGAGATCGGGATTGGAGATATAGGCTCGTCCGAACGACACCAGGTCCGCGCGATGGCTGGCAACGGCGTCGATCGCCATCGAACGATCATAGCCATTATTGACCATCCAGCGGCCGCCGAACCGGGCGTGGAGGGCGGCGTAATCGAACGGCAGATTGTCGCGCGCGGCACCGGTTGCGCCTTCGACGATATGCAGGAAAGCCAGACCTAAGGGGTTCAGGGCATCGACCACGTGATTGAACAGCGCCTGCGGGTCGCTGTCATGGGCATCGTTAACCGGCGAGACCGGGGAAAGCCGCACGCCGAGTCGGTCGGCGCCGATTTCCGCCGCCACGGCCGTCGCGACTTCGACCAGCAGCCGCGCGCGGTTCGCGATCAAGCCACCGTAGATATCGGTTCGCTGATTGCTGCCATCGCGCAGGAAAGCATCGAGCAGATAGCCGTGTGCGCTGTGCAGTTCGACACCATCGAAACCAGCCTCGATCGCCCGTCTTGCTGCAAACCGGAAATCGGCGATAATGCCCGGGATCTCGTCTAACATCAGCGCGCGCGGCATGGACGTATCGACGAACCCCTCACTTGCTACGAAGGTCTTCGTCTTGGCGCGTATCGCCGACGGCGCGACCGGTGCGGCACCACCTGGCTGGAAGCTGACGTGCGAGACGCGCCCGGTATGCCAGAGCTGGACGATGATCTTGCCGCCCGCCGCGTGCACGGCTTCGGTGACTTTTCTCCAGCCGGCGACCTGCGCGTCGCTGTAACAGCCCGGCGTGTCGGAATAGCCCTGCGCCTGCGCGGAAACCTGGGTCGCCTCGCTGATGATCAGGCCCGCGGTCGCACGCTGCGCATAATATTCCGCTGCCAACGTGCCCGGGACCAGGCCGGGGCCGGCACGGTCTCGCGTGAGCGGCGCCATGACGATCCGGTTCGCCAGGTCTAGGGCGCCGACGGAGACGGGTTCGAACAGGGATGGGGTAGCAAGATGTTCGTGTTGAAAACGCACGGTAAGCCTCCGAAGGAATAGTGTGGAGCATATCAGCCGAGCCGTGGCCAAACCCTCGGCCAGCGCGACTGACCGAGGGGCTAGGTCACACCGTCGCCAGCTCGCGCGCGGTCGCCTCCGGGGTGACTGCGCTCGCGTCAGAGAAATCGAGCACAACGCGCGACGGCACGTCGCCGCGCTCAAGGCGATCGAACACGGTGTTGATCGCCGAGAGCGGCTGCAGCTCGATATCGGCCTTGACCTTGCCGTCGGCGGCGAACTGTAGGCACTCCGCCATGTCCTTGCGCGTGCCGACAAACGATCCGCGCACCGTGATGCAATTGGCGACGACGTCGAACAGCGGCACGGGAAACTCGCCCGGCGGCAGGCCGACGAGCACGCAGGTGCCGCGCTTGCGGGTCATGTCGACACCCTGCTTGAACGCCGCGAGCGAGGGCGCGGTGATCAGCACGCCGTGCGCGCCGCCGCCGGTCTCCTTCTTCAGAACCTCAGCGGGGTTTTGGGTCCTGGCGTTGATCACGAGATCCGCGCCGAGGCGGGTGGCGTGCGCGAGCTTGCCGTCATCGATGTCGATCCCGACCACGTTCAGACCCATCGCCTTGGCATATTGGATCGCCATATGGCCGAGCCCGCCGCAGCCCGAGATCGCGACCCATTCCCCTGCCTTGGCCTGGGTTTCCTTGATGCCTTTGTAGGTGGTGATCCCAGCGCAGATCAAAGGCGCCGCCTCGAAGGCGCTCAAACCCTGCGGAATGTGCGCGACATAGTCGGGGTCGGCGAGGAGATAGTCGGCAAAGCCACCATTCTGCGTGTAGCCGCCAAATTTGGCCTCGCCACACACCGTCTCCCAAGCGGACAGGCAATATTCGCAGTGCCCGCACGCGGAATAAAGCCACGGCACGCCGACCCGGTCGCCTTCCTTGACCGTGGTAACGCCCGCGCCGAGTGCGACGACAATGCCGATCGCTTCGTGTCCGGGAATGAAGGGCGGGTTGGGCTTGACGGGCCAGTCGCCCTTGGCGGCGTGAAGATCGGTGTGGCAAACGCCGCACGCTTCAGTCTTGACGAGGATCTGGCCGGGACCGGGGGTAGGGATCGCCAGTTCCTGGAGGACCAGCGGCTTTCCGAATGCCGTGACGACGGCAGCCTGCATTGTCTTGGCCATGACGGTTTTCCTTCGTGGGTTTTGGGTAAAAGGGGAGGGTTCAGGCTGCGGCAGCGGTCAGGCCGCGCACGGCCTCGATCATCGCGACGAGCGCGACCTTCGCGTCACCGTAAACCATGTCGCAATTGTCGCCGTAGAAGAGGGCGTTGACGATGCCGGCATAGCCTTTGCCCTCGCCGCGCTTGACCACATACACGTGGCGGGCCTTGTCGACGTTGAGGATCGGCATGCCGAAAATCGGCGAGCCTTTGTCGGTGCGCGCGGCGGGATTGACGACATCGTTGGCGCCGATCACCAGCGCGACATCGGTGGTTGCGAACTCGTCGTTGATCTGGTCGAGCTGGAAGATCATGTCGTACGGCACGCCGGCCTCGGCGAGCAGAACGTCCATCTGCCCCGGCATCCGACCGGCGACGGGATGGACCGCGAACTTCACGACAACGCCCGCGCCCTGCAGCAATTTGACGAACTCGAAGAGCTTCTGCTGCGCCTGGGCGACGGCAAGGCCATAGCCGGGCACGATGATCACCGACTTGGCGTAGCGCATCGCAATGCCGGCGTCGGCGGCCTGCACCGGCTTGAGGTTGCCAACGATCGCGCCTTGCTTCTGCTTGGGCGCGTCGCCGAAATTGGTGAACACCACATTGGCAATCGAGCGGTTCATCGCCTTGGCCATCAGCAGCGTGAGGAGAAGTCCGGCGGCGCCGACGACCATGCCGGCGATCATCAATGCCGGGTTCTGCAGCACGAAGCCTTCAAGCCCGACCGCAAGGCCCGTGAAGGCGTTGAAGATCGAAATCACCACCGGCATGTCGGCACCGCCGATCGGCAGCGTCATGAGCACGCCGAATAGAATGGCGAGGCCGAAGAACACGCAGATCCAGACCGGCAGGCTCAGCAGCGGCACAGCAATGCCGAATACCGCCGCGACGATGAGCCCGCCGACCGCGAGCGTTGCGACCAACGCCATCGCATTGACGACCTGCTGCCCGGGGAAGCGCAAGGGCTTGTTGATCACACCGTCGAGCTTGGCCCAGGCAATCAGCGATCCCGATAGCGAGACCGCGCCGATCAAGGCGCCGAGCAGGGTCACGACCAACTCGGTCGCGCCGCTCGTGCGGTTGCCGAACAGCTCGGCGGCGGCGATGGCACCAGCCGCGCCGCCGCCCATCCCGTTATAGAGCGCGACCATCTGCGGCATGGCGGTCATCGCAACTCGCTTGCCGCTCCACCATGCTAGACCACCGCCGATCGCCAGCGCGACCACCGCCAGGCCGATATTGGCGTACAGGTGCGGCCGCGCCGCCTCGACAACATCGAACACATACAAGAAGCTGGCGAGGATCGCCGCGACCATGCCGACGCCCGCGACGAAGATGCCCGAGGAGGCGGTCGCGGGCGACGACATGCGCTTTAGGCCATAGAGAAACAGGAAAGCGGCAGCGAGATCGGCCAAGCCGATAACAAGCGATGGCAGGGAGGTAAGCATATCCTCAGCCCTTCTTGTGATGACGGGGTTTGGCGCGAGCAGGCTTCGCCTCGGCGGTCTGGAACATTGCCAGCATCCGCCGCGTGACCGCAAAGCCGCCCGCGGCATTGCCGGCGCCGAGCAGCACGGCCACGAAGCCGATTGCTTGCTCGGTCGGGGTACGCGCGCCCAGCAAGGTGTAGAGCCCGCCGACCACGACGATACCGTGGACGAAGTTCGAGCCTGACATCAGCGGGGTGTGCAGGATTGCCGGCACATGGCCGATGATTACCCATCCCGCGAATCCAGCGAGTAGGAACACGTAGAGGGCGACGAAGCCCGTCATGCTGATCTGGAAGTCCATCATCATCTCCGGGTCACGCGGCTTTGGCTTTGGGGACTGACGCTGCGGCGGCGTCGCAAAGCTTGCCCGCGTGCGTAAGCGCGGTCTGGCGCAGGACCTCATCGGTCCAGTCGATGCTGACGATGTTGTCCTTCATCATCAGCAGCAGGAGATTGTACTGGTTCTTGGCGTAAAGCTCGCTGGCATCGTCACCGAGCAGCGAGGGGACGTTAAGCGGTGCGACGATCGTGACGCCGCCGACCGTGATCGTCTCGCCCGCTTTCGTGTCTTCGCAATTGCCGCCGCCCTCAGCCGACAAATCGACGATCACCGCGCCGGCTTTCATGCCGGCGACCTGTGCTTTGCTGATCAACTTTGGCGACGCCCGACCGGGGATCGCGGCCGTGGTAATGACGAGGTCCACAGCTTGAATACGCGCCGTGAGCACCGCGGCGACCTTCGCCTGCTCCTCCGCGGTGAGGGCTCGCGCGTATCCCCCCTTGCCGCGGGCATCGACGCCGGTGCGAACGAAGGTCGCGCCCAGCGATAGCGCTTGCTCTTCGGTTTCAGGACGCACGTCATACCCCTCGACCACTGCGCCGAGCCGGTGTGCCGTGGCGATCGCTTCGAGCCCGGCGACACCGAGCCCCATCACGAGCACCTTGGCCGGCCCGATCGTACCGGCGGCCGTCGTGATCTTGGGCAGCACGCGCCCGAGATGCGTGGCGCCGAGCTGGACCGCATAATAGCCCGCGAGCGCCGACTGGCTCGACAGCGCGTCCATGGCCTGCGCACGCGAAATCCGCGGCACGCGCTCCATCGCGAAGCAGGTGATTTTCCGGTCGAGCAGGCGCTGGACCAGCACCGGCTCGTTCTGCGCATAGATGAAGGACACCAGGATCGCGCCCTCCTGCATTGCGTCTATCACCTCGAGCTCCGGGGGCTGGACCGACAGCACGACATCGGCGTCGCGCACCATCGCCGCGCGATCGTCGCAAAACACGACGTCAGTATATGCGCCGTCGGCGAGCTTGATCGCCGCGCCGGCGCCGGTCTCCATGTGGAGCTTGGCGCCGAGCTTGATCAGCTTTGGGGCAACCGAGGGGGTCAGCGCGACGCGACGCTCATGGGCGCGTGTCTCTTTGAGAACGGCGAGGTTCACGTACATTGCGGGTTCCGTGTGGTGGGAGGCCGGGGGCGGGCGGGGACGAGCCCCGCCCGGATTCGCTCAGGCAGGGGCAGCCATCTTCGCGAGGCGCACCAGCTTCTTGTTGACGAACTGCTGGATGCCCATGTCGCCGAGCTCGCGGCCATACCCTGAGTTCTTGATACCGCCGAACGGCAGTTCGGCATCGGTCCAGTCGATGTTGTTGATGAACATCATGCCCGTCTCGACCGCGCTGGCCACGCGGCGGCCGCGCGCCTCGTCCTTGGTCCACACCGACCCGCCGAGCCCGAAGTCGGAATCGTTGGCGAGCGCGATCGCTGCGGCCTCGTCCTTCACGCGGTAGAAGGAGGCGACCGGGCCGAAGAATTCGTCGCGGAAGGCGGGATTGTCGGGCGCGATGTCGGTCAGGATCGTCGGTTGCATGAATGATCCCGGCCGATCGACGCGCTTGCCGCCGATCACCACCTTCGCACCTGCGCTGACGGCGGCGTCGACCTGGCCCAGCAGCTGGACCAGCGCGGCTTCACTGGAGAGCGGCCCGAGCGTGGTCGTCTCGTCGAGTGGGTCGCCCGCCTTGAGTGCTGACAGTGCTGCCTGGAAACGCGCGAGGAACGCATCGGCAACCGAGTCCACGACGATGAAGCGTTTCGCCGCGCAACAGGTCTGGCCGGTATTGTACATCCGGCCCCACACCGCCCAGGGAATCGTGTGGTCGAGATCGGCGTCTTCGAGCACGATGAACGCGTCGCTGCCGCCCAGTTCCATCGACGAGATTTTCAGATTTTTGCCGGCGCGCGCCGCAATGCTCTGTCCGGCAGCGACGCTGCCTGTCAGTGCGACGCCCTTGACGCGGGGATCGTCGATGATCCGGTTCGACTGGTCGTGCGAGATGAGGAGGTTGGTGTACAGCCCCGCCGGGGCGCCCGCATCGAGGAGCAGCTGCTCGAACGCGATGGCGCATCGCGGGACGATCCCGGCATGCTTCACCACCAGCACATTGCCCGCCATCAGATGCGGCCCGGCGATTCGCGCCAGCTGGTAATACGGGAAATTCCACGGCTCGACGCAAAAGATCACGCCAATCGGGCTGCTCTCCATATGCGCTTCGCCCACAGTTGGGTCGAGCTTGACGGGGGCGAGGAAGCGCTCGGCATTCTTGGCGTAATAGGTCAGGATTCGTGCGCTGAACTCCACTTCGCCCCGCGCCTCGGAAATGCGCTTGCCCATCTCGAGCGTCATCGTGTGCGCGAAGGTATCGGCCTGAGCATGGAGCAGCTCGGCGGCCTTTTTGATGATGGTTGCGCGCTCGGGATAGCTCTTCAGGCGCCAGCCCTCGTAGCAGGTCTGCGCCGTCGCGAGCTTCGTCTCAAGCTCCGCGTCGGCAATGTCCGCGAAGCTCTGCAGCGTCTTCCCATCGAACGGATTGAGGCTTTGATAGGTCATGCAAGCTTCCTTCTGGAACCAACCTGGGGCCGCGCCGCAGCACGTCGATCGCATCCTGAAAAATCGGGGCACGCCGGTATGGCGTTGATCGTTCGTCGATTTAGGCTTCTGCGGGGGCCGCGGTGCAGCCTCGGGAACTACCTACAGATCACCTGATCCTCGATCGATGCAGCTCTGAGTGTCGGATGCGTAGTTCCCGAGGCTGAGCACTTCATCCCGGCTCGCCTATCCTGCAGCTTGCAACGGCGATCTGCCGCTCGCGCGAACACGCCGATCTTTGGCGCGGGCGGTGCGACGCAGAGGGTCAGGAGACGACATGACATCCATCGCGCAATTCGCCCCGGCATCGGCAATGCAGCCACTGCCAGAAATCGACCAGCATCCGGAAAGCCGTCACGCCGTAATCGTGTGCAACCCCGACCGGCATAGCTTCGATCATTCGATTGCGCTTCGATATGCCGAAACGGTGCGCGGGGCGGGACACGAGGTCGTGATCCGCGATCTCTATGCGATGGGCTTCGATCCGGTGCTCAAGATTGCCGAGCAACCCTCCAACCAGGCATTCGCACCAGCTCGTGATGTCGCGCGGGAATTACAGGAACTGGCGGGCTGCGAGGTGTTCGTGCTGGTCTATCCGATCTGGTTCGGCACTCCGCCGGCGATGATGAAGGGCTATATTGAGCGCGTGCTTGGAGCTGGTGTCAGGCCGCAGCCGGTACAGCAGGGCAGCCCGACCGCATTGCTCGGCCACAAGACGCTGTTGAGCTTTACGACATCTGCCACCACCAATGTGTGGCTTGACGAGCAGGGCCAGCTGATGGCGCTACGCCAGGTGGTCGATCTGTATCTGGTTCATGCCTTTGGTATGCGGAAGCAGTCGCACGTCAGCTTTGACCATATCACCGAGGACATGAGCGATCATTTCGCTCAGCAATATTTGCTCGAGGTGGAGGAAGAAGCAAAGCGCGTCTGCGTCGACATCGATGCGCTTTCGAATGGGGCCGGCCGCGCTCAGGGATGATCGAGCCGGAGCGCGGCGGCGGACAACGCCAACAACATGATCACGGGCACCCATAACGCTGCAATTCCGACGTAGGGATAGAGTAATGCCCCGGACAAGGCGCCTGTCGCAAGGCTCAGCCATTGCGCGAGATAGGGGAGCCACGCCCAGCGCTCGCCCCCAGCGGCCGCACCGGCGAGCCGCTGGCCGAGCTTGACGAGCGTTCCGGTCATATAGGTCAGACCGATTTGCACGTCGCCGTCGCGTTCGAACACGGCATTCTCGGCACCCATCGCCAGGGCCATCGCGGTGAACGCGAGCGTGCGGCCGCCAACGGTGTGCAACGCGATCGCTGCTGCGAGAAGGGTGGCCACGACGAGCAATACCCAGGTGCGCCGACGGCGACCGGCCATCCGGCTGATCGTGGACCCCAGTACCACTCCGAGGACAAACGTGCCGATCAACCCGATAGCGACCAGTCCGTCGTGCGCGCGGTCCGCAAGGCCAACCCCCATGCGCGTTGTGTTGCCGCTCATGAACGATACAAAGAAACCCCCGAGCGCGAGAAAGCCGACCGCATCGACGAAGCCGGCGACACAGGAGGCGACGCCCGCGAACGCACGCACGCGAGGCGCTAGGCGGTTCAACGGCCAAGGCCTGTACGTAAACTCCACAAGCGCCAGCTCTCGCGTTGCTGGCTATGCCGGTTCATCGGAGATTCTCCATGAACACCGCGCGCCACACCGCCCCGCTTCGCCATGTCGTCGTGCTGGGCCATCCTGCTACCCATAGCTTCAACCGCGCGATTGCCGAGCGCTATTGCGAGGTCGTCCGCGATTGCGGGCAGGAGGTCGTATTGCGCGACCTCTACGCTCTCGACTTCGATCCGCGTCTGCATGCCGACAGACTCCCCGGCCTTCCGACAGATCATCTTTCGGGAGATGTGTCACGCGAGCTCGGGCTTTTGCACGGCGCCGATGTGATCGTGTTCATCTACCCTTTGTGGTTCGGAATGCCGCCGGCGATTATCAAGGGCTATGTCGATCGAGTGCTCGGAGAGGCGCTGACGCCGCGCGATATCAAGAACCACATCCCGGACGCGATTCTCAACCGCAAGCGGTTTGCGACCTTTTCGACGTCGGCCACGACCCGGGCCTGGCTCGAAGAGCAGGGGCAGTGGCAATCGTTGCATCAGGCGTTCGACGCCTATCTCCTGTCGATCTTCGGCATGCGCGATGGCGGCCACACCCATTTCGACGCGATCGTCGATCCGCTCGATCCGCTCTATGCGGCTGAGACGTTGTTTGCCGTCGGAGAGAAAGCCCGTGTCCTGTGCAGCACGGCCTTGGCCGAGCGCCACGCGACCGCTGTGGAAAGTCTGCTCATAGACCGGGGGTAACGAACGACCGATGCCGTGGACCGGCGACCGGCCGCTCTTACGATCCATCGGTCGCGATGACGGTGAGGGGCTCGCCGGTGCCCGCATCCTTCAGCGTGTCGCGTGTGATCAGCAAGGTCGTGCCCGGCGTAAGGACCGTCTCCAACAACGCGCCGAACCCCGGAGGGAGATGTCCTTTGGCCTCGTCCTCCGGCGAAAGATCGGCTGAGGCACCCGGAGCCTGTCCGGGTAATGGCAGGCGAAGCCAGTGCGCGCCGCTGGCATTCTTCGTTCCCAGCGTGAAGGCTTCCGTCACCGTAACTGGGCCGTCGATCGCAATCTCACTGGAGCCGATCTCGACGCCGTTGCGCAGGACGATCAGTCGCCGATCGCGGCCGCTGACGACGATCGACACTGGGCCGGCCGGGGCACGGTCGGGATGCCAGACAAAGGGACTCGCGGTCGCTTCGGGCTTCCCCGAAAGAAGCGGAGGGGCCGCGACAGCGACCGGCACCGCGGCATCGTCAGTGATGACCACGGTCATGCCGAGACGCGTTATTCCATAGAGCAATTTGGCGAAGGCAAGGGGCAGACGGATGCAGCCATGCGACGCCGGAAAGCCCGGAAGATTGCCAGCGTGCATCGCGATACCACCCCAGGTCAGGCGCTGCATGAACGGCATCGGCGCGTCGGAGTAGAGGTTCGACTTATGATCCACCGCTTTTTGCAGCACGGTGAAGACGCCGGTCGGGGTGGCATGGCCGCGGGTGCCGCTCGAAATCGTTGACACGCCGATCGGAACGCCGTTTCGATAGGCATAAGCCCGCTGCGTCTTCAAGCTGACGATGACGGTGACGGGGCCCTCGGGCGCGACCTGGGGTGCCCATAAGAACTCGCCCGGCTTCATGCGTTCGATCTGTCCGTCCACCGCAACGGGCAGGCTCTGCCCGATGGCGGACGTCGTGCTGGCCAGGGCGACGAGTATCGCGACAAGCCGGACGCTCACTGCGGTTGCTGCATCATTGGAGGCAATGCGACGGACGACACGAGGCCGATAATCGTCGACGCCAGCGGCGAGTCCTGTCGGTCCAAGGATATCGACCTAGGAGTCCGCCCCTCACGTGTCTCGATAATTGTCTCGAGGCGTGTTGCATACCGGGCTGCGAGATCCTCGTGGACCGTGCGAGCGCAACAGTCGGCAGCCGCGCGCGCCATGCGCAGCGACTGCACGACGCGCTGCTGCACATACTGGAATTCCGCATTTTCGAGGTACATCATGATTTCCTGGCTCGCCGCCGGGCTCGGCTTACGATCGAGTATGTCGGTAGAGCGGAGGGTGCCGATCGTCTGGCATCGGAAAACACGTACCAGCCGCGCACCTGCGTACTTCCCGATCCTAGGAGGGGCGGGCCGGGGTCCCCTATCGCCATGTCATCGGGACACGCGGGTTCCGCGAGATACTTCTTTTGCGCCGTCATGCGTGTCCCGATCCCGAGAACGGCCCAACCTGAATTAAATGGCAGGGCTCACACAGGATGGATGGCGTGGACGATCCCTATACAACATTGGGCGTCGCGAAGACCGCGAGCCAGGACGAAATCCGGCGCGCCTACCGCAAGCTCGCCAAAAAGCATCACCCCGACCTCAATCCCGGGGACACCAAAGCCGAGGATCACTTCAAGAAAATCTCGGCCGCCAACGGATTGCTGTCCGACGCGGATAAACGGGGCCGTTTCGATCGTGGGGAGATCGACGCGGGGGGCCAGGAACGTGCCGCGCAACCTTCCTATCGTGAGCACGCCCAAGGCGATTCCGGACGGCGTTATAGCCGGGCCGAAGCCCCCGGACAGGGATGGGACGGACAGGATTTCAGCGACATTTTCGGCACGATGTTCAGCCAGGGACGACGCTCCGGAGCCGACCATCGTGCCCGCGGCGACGACGAGCGCTATTCACTCACGACGAGCTTCCTGGATGCCGTCAATGGCGCGACCCGGCGCCTGACGCTTCCGGATGGCCGCACGCTCGACGTGAAGATTCCCGCCGGTGCCGTCGATGGTGTCGTCATGCGGCTTAAGGGGCAGGGCGGGCGGGGCCTGAACGACGGACCTGCAGGCGACGCGATGATCGAGATCCACGTCGCGCCACATCCGTTCTTCGAGCGGCTCGGCCAGGACATTCGCCTCGTTCTGCCGGTGACGCTATCCGAAGCGGTGCTCGGCGCCGCGGTCGAGGTGCGCACCCCAAGGGGTAAGGTTTCGATGCGGATCCCCGCGGGCTCGGACTCCGGGACCGAGCTGCGTCTGCGCGGCCGCGGCGTGCCCTCTACCAAGAACCAGGAGGCTGGCGACCTCTACGCGACCTTGCGGATCTTTGTCGGCCCGCCCGACCCGGCGCTTGCCGACTTCCTTCGGACCTGGTCGCCGGAAACGCCCGTCGATCCGCGCCGCTTTATGGAGGACACGCCATGATCAGCTTCGACGTCCTGATCGCCCGCACCGCAGGGCTTTGCCCCGTCGATCTTCACCGCTGGATTTCGAACAAGTGGGTTCGGCCGGACGGAGATGCCGGCCACTATGCCTTTCACGAAATCGATGTCGCACGCGTCAGGCTCATCTTCGAACTGCGCGACGATCTCGACGTCAACGAAGCGGCTTTGCCGGTCGTCCTGTCACTGCTCGATCAGCTCTACGACGCCCGGCGTCGGATGCGCGAGCTCGGCGACGCGCTCGGCGACCTCGCACCCGCACCACTGCGACAGGCGCTGATCGACCGGCTTTCCGGACCAAATGCCGGCTCGAATGCGTAGTTTCCGAGGCTGACGAGCGCGCCAAAACGCCGCCTATGATCTGCCCCGGAGCGGCGCGTTCGATCTGCCGCATGCACCCCTTTTGAAAAGCAGCGCCATGAACCCGACGAGCGATCCTCTTCACCCCGGCAACCTGCCGGAGGCCGACGATGGCCCGGACGCCGCTGCGCCAGAGAGCGCTTTTACCGAGATGCGCGATCGCTGGATGCGATCGCAGGCCGAGATCGCCAACGTCCGGACCCGCGCGCGGCGCGACGTCGACGACGCTCGCCAGTTCGCGGTGCAGAAATTCGCGACCGATGTCGTCGAGGCCGCCGAGAACTTGCATCGCGGTTTGGAAGGCCTGCCGGCTGCGTCCGCGCATGAATCCGAGAACATGACCGGGATTCGGCGCGGGCTGCTCGAGATCGAGCGGGGCTTTATCGGCGTTCTCGAACGCAACGGGGTCAAGCGCGACGATCCGGCGGGATCGTTATTCGATCCCAATCTGCATCAGGCAATGTCCGAGCAAGAGGCGGTGGGGGTTAAGCCCGGCACGATCCTCCAGACCCTGGCGCCGACCTGGACGCTGAACGGAAGGCTGCTGCGACCGGCGATGGTCATTGTCGCCAAGGCAGCCTCCGCGCCGCCGCCCGCCACACCACGGCGTCCGGCGCACTAGACCTACCACCGGAAGGGTCTGTCGGTCGATCGCATCAGACCCCTGTCTCCCAATGAACCGCAAATGCCCGAGAGCCGATGCGCTTCCCACCCAAGGATAAGATCATGAGCAAAGTTATCGGCATCGACCTCGGCACCACCAACAGCTGCATTGCGATCATGGACGGCAAAGACGTACGCGTGATCGAAAATGCTGAAGGCGCACGCACCACGCCGAGCATCGTCGCCTTCGCCGACAAGGGCGAGCGTCTCGTCGGCCAGGCCGCCAAACGCCAGTCGATCACCAATCCCACCAACACCATCTACGCGGTCAAGCGGCTGATGGGTCGTCGCTATAACGATCCGGTCGCCACCAAGGACCAGGGCCTGGTGCCATTTTCGATCGTCGAAGGCGATAACGGCGATGCGTGGGTCGAAGCGCGTGGCAAGAAATACCCGCCCTCGCAAATCAGCGCCTTCATCCTCGGCAAAATGAAGGACACCGCCGAGGCGTTCCTGGGCGAGACGGTCACCCAAGCGGTGATCACCGTCCCGGCCTATTTCAACGACGCGCAGCGGCAGGCAACCAAGGATGCCGGCCGGATCGCCGGTCTCGACGTGCTGCGGATCATCAACGAGCCGACGGCGGCGGCGCTGGCTTATGGCCTCGACAAGAAAGCGGAAGGGCGGATCGCCGTCTATGACCTCGGCGGCGGGACATTCGATATCTCGATCCTGGAGATCGGCGATGGTGTCTTCGAGGTGAAGAGCACCAATGGCGACACCTTCCTCGGCGGCGAGGATTTCGACGCCCGCGTGATCGATTTTCTGGCGTCCGAGTTCCAGCGCGAGCAGGGCATCGATCTGCGCACCGACAAGCTCGCGCTGCAGCGGCTCAAGGAAGCCGCCGAGAAAGCCAAGATCGAGCTGTCGTCGGCCAAGGAGACCGAGATCAACCTGCCGTTCATCACGGCCGATGCGGCGGGGCCGAAGCATCTCCTCATCAAGATCACCCGCGCCAAGCTCGAGAACCTCGTCGACGACCTGATCGCGCGCACGATGGAGCCCTGCAAAGCGGCGCTGAAGGATGCCGGGCTGACAGCGGCCGACATCGACGAAGTCGTGCTGGTCGGCGGCATGACGCGCATGCCCAAGGTCATCGAGGTGGTTCGCCAGTTCTTCGGCAAGGAGCCTGCTCGCAACGTCAATCCCGACGAGGTCGTCGCGATCGGCGCGGCGGTGCAGGGCGCGGTCCTGAGCGGCGACGTCACGGACGTGCTGCTGCTCGACGTGACGCCGCTTAGTCTCGGCATCGAGACGCTCGGCGGCGTCTTTACCCGACTGATCGACCGCAATACGACGATTCCGAGCAAGAAGAGTCAAACCTTCTCGACCGCGGACGAAAACCAGAGCGCTGTCACCATCAAGGTCTATCAGGGCGAGCGCGAGATGGCCGTCGACAACAAGCCGCTCGGCAATTTCGACCTGACCGGCATCAACCCGGCGCCGCGCGGCGTGCCGCAAATCGAAGTGACGTTCGACATCGATGCAAACGGCATCGTCTCGGTTCAGGCGCGAGACAAGGCGACCGGCAAGGAGCAGCAGATCAAGATCCAGGCCAATGGTGGGCTGGGCGACGCGGATATCGAGAAGATGGTCCGTGAAGCCGAGACCAACGCCGCCTCCGATAAGGTCCGGCGCGAATTCGTCGAGGCCAAGAATATCGCGGACAGCGCAACGCATGCGCTAGAACGCACGCTGGCCGAGCATGGCGAGAAGATCGGCGAGCCGCATAAAGCTGAAGCGCAGACTGCGCTGGCCGTCGTCCGGGCCGCAGTCGATACGGGCAATCACGCGGACCTGGTCAAGGCGACCGAAGGCCTTGGGAAGGTGGCGGCAACGATCGCAGACGCTGTGCAAAAGGCTCAGGCCGGAGCCCCGAGTGCCGCGAGCGGGTCGCCTGGCAAGACGGACGAGCATATCGTGGATGCTGAATTCGAGGACGTCGGCAACGAGAAGACAGACGCATGAGCAAGGCGGCCGCTGGACGCCGCTATCACGCGGAGCGCCGGCGGCCGACACAGGATCCACAGGAAGTCGAACTCAAGTTCCAGCTGTCGGCGGACGATCGTATCGTCATCGAGGCGAGCAATGCTTTGTCGGCGCTGGAACCGACCGAGGTGCATCAGATCACCACTTATTTCGACACGCCGAAAGGCGTGCTCGATGCCGCTGGGATCACCCTGCGCGTTCGAACTGTTGGTGGAATATTCATCCAGACCGTCAAGTCGCGCGACCAGGGGACCTGCTTGGCCAGCATCCGCGGCGAGTGGGAATGCGAGATTGCAAGCCCCGCGCCCGATCTCTCGCGGCTCGGCGAGGTGCCGCAGCTGGCCGAGATGGTCGAATACCTGGCCGGTGGGTTGAATCCGATGTTCGTGACCGACGTCCAGCGCACGATCCGCACCGCCACGCTTGGCAGCGGATGCGTGGTCGAAGTCGCGATCGACACAGGCAAGATCGAGGCCGGCAGCCGATCGGAGCCCATTTTCGAGATTGAGCTGGAACTGAAAGCGGGTCCGCCTGGGCCGATGTACGTCTTCGCCCGCATCCTGCAGTCGGCAGCGCCGATGTGGATCTCCACTGAGAGCAAAGCGACGCGCGGCTGGCGGCTCAGAACCGGCCAGACCGCCGCCATCCGGCTTGCAACCGCCCCGCTGCTCGATCCAGACGCCGACGCGACGCAGGGCTTCCGTCACATCCTCCACGCGGCGATGGGGCATCTCACAGCCAATATCGGGCCGACATTGCGCGGCGATCCCGAAGGCCTGCATCAGATGCGGATCGCGCTGCGCGCGGCGCGCGCGACACTACAACTTTTCGCACCCGCGCTCGACCGTGCGATGGTGGCCCAGTTCGATGACAGCTTGCAGGCGGTCTGCCGCACATTCGGGATAGCGCGCGACTGGGATGTTTTCTGCCTCGAGACGCTTCCCGAGGCAACGCGCGCCTTACCGAGCGCGCGTTTGGGGGACTTGGTGCCAGTGGCGGAGGATCGCCGCGAGCAGTCGCACCGCAACGTCAATGAAATCGTTCGCGGCCCGCACTTTACCGCGATGCTACTCGCGCTGGCGACTTGGGCCGAACCGACTTCTGGAAGCGATCGCGGCGATGCCGTCGCTCCCGCCGGCCGCAATCTCGGGCCGCTTGCGCCGGAGCTGCTCGCCCGAGTCGCCGCGAAAACGCGGAAGCGCGGCCGGAAGGTCACTCGGCTTTCGCCGGAGCGACTTCATCGCTTCCGCAAAGCGCTCGACAGGCTGTGCAGCGATTGCACGGCCTTGGCCGCGCTGTTCCCGAACCACCGGGAAACCGTCTATCATGCCCGGTGTGTCGCGCTGCAGGGCATTCTCGGCGCAGCCAACGATGCGGTCGTGGCGCAGGCAATTGCGCGCAGGTTGAGCGTTCGACCAGATCTCATGGCCCCGGTGGAGGCGCTGCTCGATTGGAGCAAGGCACGCCGGGCGGCAGCGCTGACCGGCCTACAGTCGGCGACACATGCTTTTCGGTCGGGCGCGCCCTTTTGGAGCTGAGCGCATAGCGTTCGCTTCCGCCCTCTGCGGCGGAACCGGGCCTCCTACGCAATCGCTCCGGATCGTGTCGGCGCGCGACGCCGATCTACGCCAAAATATCGACGCAGTGGCGAGCAATTTGCGCATTCTCTTTGGCAGGAATTACGCGAACCCCGAAATCGCCCACCCATTTCAAACGCGCGCAGATTGCTGCCCTTACGTCCGCGTCATGTTCGCCGATTCCCCCAGTGAAAACGAGCAAGTCGATCCCATCAAGCGCTGCGATCAGGCCGGCGATCTGCTTACTCGCCGAATAGCAGAACATATCGATAGCAAGCCGGGCGTCCGCCTCCCCGCTCGCTTTATCCTCGAGCACGCGCATGTCGCCAGAGACGCCGGATATACCGCGCAGCCCCGACTGCTGGTCGATCATCTTCTCGAGTGCCGAGGCATCCAGCCTCTTCTCGCGCAGGAGATAGAGCAGAACGCCCGGGTCGAGATCGCCGCTACGCGTCCCCATGATCACTCCGCCCGACGGCGTCAGCCCCATGCTCGTGTCGATCGACCGCCCGCCCTTTATGGCAGTGATGCTCGCACCGTTGCCGAGATGGGCGAGGATCACGCGGTCGGGCAGATCCTGCGCCAGCACCTGGACCGCGGATTCACACGACAGGCCATGAAATCCGTAGCGGCGAACGCCTTCAGTCCGTAGCGCGCGCGGAACCGGCAGGGTATAAGCGACCTCCGGAAGCGTCGCGTGGAACGCCGTGTCGAAACAGGCGACCTGCGGCAGCGCCGGATAATGCGCGATCGCCTGGTGGATCAGCCCCAGCGATGCCGGATCGTGGAGCGGCGCGAAAACCGCTGCCGCTTCGAGATGTTGCAGCACGGCTGGGCCGATCCGGCAATGTTCGGTCAGGTTTGGGCCGCCATGGACGATCCGGTGCCCGATCGCGGTCGGTGCGGGCAGGGCATTTTTACCAAGAAGACGGTCGATCCGCTCGAAAGGATTTTCGTCCTGCGGACTGGTTTCGATGTCGTCGGTCAGCAGCTCGGACAGATGGGATGCCCCGACCTCGTACAGGCCAATCTTCAGCGAAGACGAGCCGCTGTTAAGCACCAACACGATGCTAGGCACCTCGACGGCCGGCCGCGCTTTCACTCCCGCACTTCCCACTTCCAGTTGCGGACCTCGGGCAGATCTTCGCCATGCGCGTCGATATAACGATTATGCTCGACCAATTTGTCGCGCATCTGCTGCTTCAGATAGGCGCCCTTGCTGCCGAGCGCGGGCAGCGCGTCGATCGCGTCCTGGACAAGATGGAAGCGGTCGATCCCGTTCTGGACGCGCATGTCGAAGGGTGTCGTGATCGTGCCCTCTTCCTGATAGCCGCGCACCTGCAGGTTGCGATTGGCACGGTGGTAAGTCAGCCGCTGCACGAGCCCAGGATAACCATGGAACGCAAAGACGATCGGTGTGTCGCGGGTGAACAGCGAGTCATAGTCGGCGTCGCTCAGGCCATGGGGATGCTCAGCACACGGCTGGAGCCGCATGAGGTCGACGATGTTGACGACGCGCACGCGCACCTCGGGCAGATGCTCGCGCAGGATCGAGACCGCGGCCAGCACCTCCAGCGTCGGCGTGTCGCCACAGCATGCCATGATCACATCGGGTTCGCCGCCCTGGTCGTTGCTTGCCCACTGCCAGATGCCGATCCCCTGCGTGCAGTGCGCGATCGCCTGGTCCATCGTCAGCCATTGCGGCAGCGCATGCTTGCCGGCGATGACGACGTTCACATATTGCCGGCTGCGCAGGCAGTGATCGACCACCGACAACAGGCAGTTGGCATCCGGCGGGAGATAGGCGCGCACGATATCGGCCTTCTTGTTGATGACATGGTCGAGGAACCCCGGATCCTGGTGCGTGAAGCCGTTATGGTCCTGCTGCCAGACGTGCGACGACAGAATGTAGTTGAGCGAAGCGACGTCGCGCCGCCAGGGCAGTTCGGAGGTGACCTTGAGCCACTTCGCATGCTGGCTGAACATCGAATCGACGATGCGGATAAAGGCTTCGTAGCTGTCGAACAGGCCGTGCCGTCCGGTCAGCAGATAGCCTTCGAGCCAGCCCTGGCACTGGTGCTCGCTGAGCATGCCGTCGAGCACCCGACCGGAGGGGGCGAGCGACTCATCGCCCGGTATGACTTCGGCATCCCACTGGCGGTCGGTCACCTCGAACACGCCGCTGAGCATGTTCGAAAGTGTCTCGTCGGGCCCGAAGACGCGGAAATTGCGCTCTTCCTGGTTAAGGCTGACAACGTCACGCAAAAAGTAGCCGAGCACGCGCATGTCCTGCGCCTCGCGCGATCCCGGCGCTTCGATCGTGAAGGCATGGTCGCGGAAGTCCGGCATGCGCAGGTCGCGCAGCAGCATACCGCCATTTGCGTGGGGGTTGGAACCCATCCGCCGATCACCCTTGGGCGCAAGCGCGGCCAGCTCGGGGATCAGCCCGCCGGCGTCGTCAAACAGCTCCTCGGCGCGGTAGCTCTTCATCCATTCTTCGAGCAGCACGACGTTTTCCGGGTGCGCCGGGTCGACGATCAACGGCACCTGGTGCGAGCGGAAAGTGCCTTCGACCGGCAGTCCGTCGACGGTTTTCGGTCCGGTCCAGCCTTTGGGCGAGCGCAGCACGATCATTGGCCAATGAGGGCGCTCGCTAAGGCCCTTGCCGCGCGCCTCTGCCTGAATGGCATGGATCTGCGCAATGGCCTGATCGGTAGCAGCGGCCATCTGCCGGTGCATCGTCATCGGATCCGAGCCCTCGACGAAGATCGGATCCCATCCGCATCCCCGGAAGAACTGCTCAAGTTCATAATGCGGGATCCGCGCCAGTACGGTCGGGCTGCTGATCTTGTAGCCGTTGAGATGCAGGATCGGCAGAACGACTCCGTCGCCCACGGGATCGAGGAACTTGTTCGAATGCCAAGCGGTCGCCAGCGGCCCGGTCTCGGCTTCGCCGTCGCCGACCACGCACGCGACGATCAGGTCGGGATTGTCGAACACCGCCCCGAACGCGTGGGAAAGCGAATAGCCAAGCTCGCCGCCCTCGTGGATCGACCCTGGCGTCGAGGGTGCGACATGGCTGGAGATACCGCCCGGGAAGGAGAATTGGGTAAATAACCTTTTGAGCCCGGCCATGTCCTGGCTAATGTTCGGATACACCTCGCTATACGAGCCCTCGAGATAAGTCTGGCCGACGATCGCCGGGCCGCCATGCCCAGGGCCCGCGACATAGAGCATGTTCAGGTCATGCTCGACGATCACCCGATTGAGATGGGTGTAGATGAAATTCTGGCCCGGGCTCGTGCCCCAATGGCCGACCACCAATGGTTTCACATGGGCGAGCGTCAGCGGCTCGCGCAGCATCGGATTGTCATAGAGATAGAGCTGTCCGACCGAGATATAGTTCGAGGCGCGCCAATAGGCGTCTAGCCGGCCTAGCTCGCTTTCCGTCAGGCCCTTGGGCTGTGGTCGTGCTACCATCGCGTCCATCGGTGAATTCCAGCATGTTGTGACCGACTCCCGCGATCCCGAGATCAAAGCGGTGGGTCTGTCCTCAGGAGATCTGAGCGTGGAATCTACGCCGCTGGAGCGGGCCACAGCAGCCTCGGGAACTACCTATTCCCATTCCATCGCGGCGAGCAGATTGCCGACTTCGACCTTGGCGAAGGTCGTGAAGCTGTCCGCGATCGCATAGGGGAGCAGGAGCGTTCGCCCCTTCAGGACCGCGCCGCAGCTATAGATCACATTGGGCACATAGCCGTCGCGTTCCGCGCGGCGCGGCCGTAACAGCGGATGCCGCATCCGTGCCAACACTTTCGAGGGATCGTCCTTGTCGAGCAGGCAGGCGCCGATGCAGTAGTTCCGCACGGCACCGACGCCGTGTGTGATCACCAGCCATCCCTCGTCGAGCTCGATCGGCGAGCCGCAATTGCCCACCTGCACGAACTCCCACGGCCATAAGGGCGCTACCGTCTTCGTACCGCCGTTCCACTGGTACAGATCGTCCGAGGTTAGCAGCCAGATATTCTCATGATCCTGCCGGCTGAGCATGACGTAGCGCCCGTGGATTTTGCGCGGAAACAGCGCCATGCCCTTGTTGACCGTGGCATCGCCGCGCAGTGCGCTGAGCTCGAAGGTTGCGAAGTCGGTCGTGCGCAGCAATTCCTGGCGGACCAGGCCGCCACCAAAGGCGGTATAGGTTCCGAAATAGGTGGCGATCCCGTCGTCATTCACGAAGCGCACGAGCCTGAGATCCTCGATCCCCTGCCTCTGGCGATCGGTGATCGGATAGATCACCACCTCGGAGAGATCGCGGCTGCCGTTGCAATAGAGGCGCACACCGGGATCGTCGGGCGCGCCGCCCGGGATCAGTTCGATGCGTGGCGAGATCGCCTGCGCGCTTGGGAGATCGAGCGTCACCGATCCATCCGCAGCCCACAGGCCAGTGCGGAAGGTGACCGACGAGATATGGCCTTCGCCAACGCCGCGCAGCGACAGGATGAACCGCATCGCCCCGGGCGCGACCGCCGACTGATCGGGATGCGCGACGATACTCGGGTTAAAAAGGGCGGCGGCCTCGAACGAATATTCCTCGCTGAAATAGCCACCGATCAGTAGCGCCTGCCGGGGTCCGACGGCAGTGGCATCGATCACCGGCCCGTTCACCTCGTGATAGCGACGCGCGAGCGTATGTTCGATATCGCGGTGCCGGTCAGCGAGCCCCGTCGAGACGCGCTCCCATTCGTGATCCAGCTCGGGTCCATCCAGGCTCAGCACGCGATCGGCGATCCGTTGTGCCCGAGAGACCCCCGGGGTCGCAAACGCCGGCGGATCGTCCGCCGGCATGAACGGCCGGATCACCACCCGAGACGGATCAGCGTGGAGGGCGAGCGCTAGATGTTCGACGAGCTCGTGTGCGGGCGTCGGGTCTTCGGCAAGCGCAGACACGATAGTCAGTTCGACAGCAAGGCGCAGCGATTGTCGCTGAGTAGCATGTCGCGCGTCACGCCGCCGAAAGCCCATTCGCGAATCCGACTGTGGCCATAGGCTCCGGCGACGATCAAATCGGCATCGTGTTCGGTAGCAATCTTCGAGAGCCGCTCGGTGATGTTGCCACCCAAGGGGGCCAAGTGCCGGTCTGCGGAGACACCGTGCCGCTCGAGCCAAGCGATGACCTGCCGGACCTCGATATGCACATCGCCCATCTCGGCGGTCACCGCTGCGACGACGACGTGGTCGGCGCGCTTGAGCAGCGGCAAAGCGTCGGCGATCGCCCGGCGGCATTCGCGAGAGTCGTTCCATGCGACCATCACGGTCTCGAACACGCCCGGTGCTGCAGTCGGGGGGACGACGAGCACCGGCCGGCCCGCCCGCAGGACGAGGTCGCCGGTATCGGCATGCGTATTGCCGTTGTTGCCGCTGCCCTTGCCCACACCGGTGATCAAGAGATCGGCGGACCGCGCCTCGGCGGCGATGACATGGGCGATTGGCTCGAGCGCTGGTATCGAGCGCCACTCGAGCACATACGGCTCGAGCGCCACGCAGTCCCGGAACTCTGTCTCCGATCGTTTGAGTTCGTCATCGACGATGTCGCGTTCGGCGACCGCGAAGTCGCCGGAGTAAAAGCCGTCGCAATTGCCGATCTGGGCAGGCTGCCCGGCGGCGATCCCGATCACGCCCGCGGCGAAGCGCTCGGCCTGGCTGGCGGCAATCGCGAGGAGAGGCGCGTTGGTGCAACCCGCATCCAGATGCACCATCAGTGTTGCGTAGGTCACACAATGTCTCCCGAATGCTCGATCGAGCGGGTCACGCCGCGACGTCTCGCCGCAGGTGCCAGGTTGCAGGGGCGGGAGCGCGCCACCAGCGTCGGAAACTACGCAGGCGAGAGGGGCTCGCCCTTTGTGCGCAAGACCCTTCGGATCAGCAGGTATCCGGGAAGCAACGGCAGCCAGAGCGTGAACACGCGAAGAAGCAGGGTCGCCGCAAGCGCTGCTTCGACGGAAACGCCCATAAGACTTAGCATCCCCGTCGCGCCGGCTTCGAATGTGCCGAGACCGAGCGGGATCGGACCCAATGTGGCAATCATCGAGGCGACTACCACCGCGACGAACGTGACCGAGAAACTCACATCCTGTCCGAGAGCGCGGAAGCAGACCAGCAAGCTTGCCGCATCAAGGAAGAAGACAAGACCGTTCGCCGCGACAGCGCGACCGATTAGGGCGCGGTTAACGAGCAAGGACTTGGGCGCTTCGGCAACGATCAGGAGCAGGTTGCGTACTACGGCGAAACGGGAAAGGACAGGCGAGAGCGGGCGCTGCCCGCGCTGGCGGATCCAGATGGCGAGCCCCGGAATGGCAAGCGCCACGACCTGGAAGACGAGCACGAAGCCGGTCATCCAAAGCGAGGCGATGCCTTTGCTCCAAAGGAGGGTCAGCATCCCGAGCGCGCAGGCGCTGTAGGCCGCGTAGAAGCCGGTCATCGAGATCAGCAGCGCGGCCACCGCGACGCCACGGTCCACGGCCAACGCTGTCAGCCGCTCGACGACAAACAGGTTACCGCCCATTCCGGCGACCGGCACGACCTGATCTGCGAACAATTTGCCGATCGCGATAGGATAGAGCCGTCGGAACGACCGCGGCGAACCGGCCGCCGCCAGGACGAACTTCCATCCGCTGGCGACGCAAAGATAGGTCGCTGCCTGTAATACAGCGGCGACCATCAGCCAGCCGGGTCGGGCCCTTCGCAACAGTGCGGCAAACGCCGCAAGATCGCCGATCCGGGCGACTGCGCCGATTACCACTGCAATCGCCGCCATGCCGAGGACCGGACCGGTATTGCGCAACATGGCGTGCCAGATCCACCGCACCAGTACCAAGCTAGCGCGCTCGCCGACGGCGAAGGCCACGCCCGTGCTTGCGTGGCATGTGGTTGAACAGGAAGGTCTTGAGGAGTTCGGCCGAGACCAGATAGGCGATCGTCACGAGCCCGAGCCCGGCAACGACCTCGATCGGCGGCGCGACGAAGCCGAACCAGTGGCCAGCCGGCGTGAACGGGAGCGCCAGCGCCACGAGCAGGGCGCCCAGCGATGAGATTGCCAGTGCCGGTCTCGGCAGATCCGCCCAAGGCCGGCCATTGGTGCGGATGATGAAGATCACCAGGATCTGGGTCGCCATCGTCTCCAGGAACCATGCGGTTCGATATTCCGCGGGCGCTGCGTGAAAGACGAGAGAGAGCCCGGCAAAGGTCAACAGATCGAAGGCCGACGATAACGGGCCCATCACCGCGGCGAACCGGATTAGCGCGCGCATGTCCCAGACCTGGGGTCGCGCGACTGCCTCGGGCCGGACGCCGTCAAACGGAATGCCGATCTCCGATATGTCGTAGAGCAGATTATTGAGCAGGATCTGGGTCGGGAGCATCGGCAGGAAGGGCAGGAATAGCGAGGCGGCTGCCATCGACAGCATGTTGCCGAAGTTCGAGCTCGCGCCCATGCGCACATATTTGAGGATGTTGGCGAAGGTCCGCCGCCCCTCTTCGACGCCGTCGGCGACGACCCCCAAATCGCTGTCGAGCAGGATCATGTCCGCCGACGCTTGGGCGACGCTCGCGGCGCCCTCGACCGACAAGCCGATATCGGCAAGTTTGAGCGCCGGCGCGTCATTGATTCCGTCGCCGAGATACCCGACCACCGCGCCACCTGCCTGGAGCGCGCGGACCAGCCGTGCCTTCTGGTCGGGCGCCAACCGACCAAAAGTATGGACGTTGTGGACCTGCACCGCCAGCGCATCGTCGCTGAGCCGGGCAATGTCGGCGCCCGACAGGGTTTTTCGCGTGGCGAGACCGACCAGCCCTGCAAGCCGTCCAACCACGACCGGATCGTCGCCAGACAGGATCTTAAGCTGGATGCCCGCCGCTTTGAGCCGTGTCACCGCCGCGTGCGCGGTCGCTTTCGGGGGATCGGCGAACGCGCACAGCCCTTCGTACACGAGGTCGGTCTCGTCTTCGGTCTCGGGTGCGTGGATGGCGCCGACCCAGGGCCGCGACGCGATGGCGATGGCACGCAATCCTTGCCCGGCAAGCAACAGGACCTGGCGTACCACCGCGTCGCGGGCTTCGGGATCGAGCGGCGTCGCGCCGGAACCCGAGCGCCCCTGCCCGCAGGCGGCTAGGACGGCTTCCGGTGCGCCCTTCAGGATCAGGACCGGCCCGTTGGAGCCTTGGGCCAGGACCGACCCAAGCCGCCGATCGAAATCGAACACCCCTTGCGCGGCGAGCGTCCAACCCTCGACCGCCTTAGCCGACGCCGCCACCAACGCCAGATCGAGCGCCCCCTGACCTCCACCGAGCGCGGCGGCAATGGCGCCTAGCCGGGCCGGCTCGGGACCGTCCGCGCCCGAGGGCGCGATGCTTCGCGCCAAGCTAATCTGGGCGGAGGTGAGCGTACCCGTTTTGTCGGTACACAGGATCGTCATCGCGCCGAGATCGTGAATCGAGGCGAGCCGCTTCACGATGACTTTCCGCTTCGCCATTCGCATCGCTCCGCGCGACAGCGTGACGGTCGTGATCATCGGCAGCAATTCAGGCGTCAGGCCAACCGCCAGCGCAACCGCAAACAGCAGCGACTGCAGCAGCGGTCGGCCGAGGAAGATGCTGGCGGCGAGCACGATGACGACAAGCGCGAGCGTCAGTCGCGTCGTCAGCAGGCCATAACCGCGGAGATCGCGCTCGAACGGGGAGGGGCCCTCCGCGGTGGCCAGCGCGGCCGCCGCCGATCCGAACATCGTGTCAGCGCCGGTACCGACGACCAGCATGGTCGCGCACCCGGTTTGCGCGATCGCGCCGCGGAAGAGAGCGTCCGATGCTTCCGCCGCCGACGTGGCCGTGACCACTCCCGGCTTTTTCTCGACCGGATAGGGTTCGCCGGTCAGCGCCGCCTCATTTGCGGTGAAGGCGCTGCTGTCGAGGATAAGGCCGTCGGCTGGGATGATATCACCCGCCTGAACGCGCACGATATCGCCCGGCACGACTGTGTCGATCGAGACCTGCACAAAGGCGCCATCGCGCCGAACGGTCGCCGAGATCGCGACCGACTGGCGCAGGATCTCGGCCGCGTGGACCGCCTGTCGTTCTTGATAGGTGTCGAGCAGCACCGAGAAGGCAAGGATGACGACGATGATCGAACCGCCGATTGCATCGCCCGTTGCCATCGAGACGATCCCGGCGCCGAGCAGGATCAAAGAAAGCGGCTCTAGCAGCCGCCGCGCGATCGCGCGGACGGGACCTGTCCGCTTCCCGACCACGTCGCTGTTCGCGCCGTGCTGCCTGAGACGCTCGGTCGCGTCCAATCCTTTGAGCCCGTCGCGCGAGGCGCCGAGCTTGGCCAACACTACCTCGACTGATTCGGTCCAGAAAGGAGCGGCCACCGGCGGTCTGGCAGGATCGACGGTCACGATCGTCAGGCCGCCCGATCGGTCACTGCGGCCAGAGCTGGAGCAGATGCAGCCAGGTCCGCATCGTGAACGGTGATCCGCCGCGGCGACAGAGTCTCTAGCGTCGCGCGCGCACGATCCATTTCGCCCGCTGTGCCATGCGCCATGACCAGAAAGCCGTCTGCGGCTACCTCGGCCTGATAGGTGACGATGCTATCCTCGGGGATTCCAAGGCTCGCGAGGCCTGCCACGAGAGCACCGGCGCCGCCAAGTACGATGGCACCTTCGATCGCGGATATCCCGGCGGCAGCCAGATGGCCGAGCAGCACAACGCCGCCGACCATCGGCACCGTCGCGTAAAGTCCTCCCAAGAACAGACCCCAGAGGCTGCCCCAAAGCGCGCCACGCGATCCCCAGAAACGGATCCGGTCGCCGCTATTGTAGAAGCCGGTCGCGGTCTCGCTCGTGTGATAGCCTTTGCCGACGACGCTCAGTCGGCGGAACTCGAAACCCGAGGCTGCCAGCGCCTTGACGGCGGCATCGGCTTCTTCGTGATCGTCGAACACCGCGACGATCGAATGGGGGAACTGCATCGGATGATCCTCAGATTGCACGTCGCAACACCGTAAAAGCCCCAACCGGAGGTACCAGCGTCGGGAAGTACCTATCGGTGCTTACGGGGCGCACCTGCGAAGGGGCGCGTTCAAGCGGCGAGTTGGTAGGTCGCTTGTCCGCTTGCTTCGAACGTCGACAAATTGGCCATGGTGGTCGCGGCGATCGCGCTTAGGGCTTCCTTTGTGAAAAAGCCCTGGTGGCCGGTCACGAGCACGTTCGAGAACATCAGTAGCCGCTCGAATACATCGTCCTGAATTACCGCGCTGGATAGATCCTCGAAGAAGAGATCGTCTTCCTCCTCATAGACGTCGAGCCCAAGATGGCCGATCGCGCCGCTCTTCAGCCCCTGGATCACCGCCGCGGTGTCGATCATGCCGCCGCGGCTGGTATTGATGAGCATCGCACCGTGCTTCATGCGACCGATCGCTGCCGCATCGATGAGATGCCGTGTCTCGTCGGTGAGCGGGCAGTGAAGGGACACGATGTCGGCCTGGCCGAGTAGATTTTCGAGCGTCGTATAAGTGACGCCCATCGCAGCGCACCCCTCGTTGGCCATGACATCATAAGCGATGACCTTGCAGCCGAAGCCGAGCATGATCTTGGCAAGGCTGGTGCCGACGCGGCCCGTCCCGACGATCCCTACGGTGCGACCATGGAGGTTGAAGCCCAGGAGGCCCTCAAGAGCGAAATTGCCCTCGCGAACCCGCGCATAGGCACGGTGGATGTTGCGATCGAGCGCCATGATGAGCGCCACCGCATGTTCCGAAACGGCTTCGGGAGAGTAAGCCGGCACCCGGGCGACGGCGATGCCGAGCTTTTTTGCGGCTACGAGATCGACATTGTTGAACCCCGCCGAACGCAGTGCGACGATCTCGATGCCGAGCTCCTTAAAAACCTTCAGCACGGCCGCATCCACCTGATCGTTCACGAAGACGCAGACCGCCTTTGAACCGCGCGCGAGGATCGCAGTTTCCTGCGTCAGCCGGCTCTCGACGAACTTCAGACTGTGGGCAGTGCCGGCGGCCGGCTCCAGAAACGTGCGATCATAGGATTTGGTGCTGAACACGGTGACGATCATGGAAAATTGCCTTTGAAGAAGTCGGGGATGCTGGAGCTATCGGGCGTGGCGCTCAGTGCGCCGCCGCCAGGATAGGTGCCGTGGGTTTGGCGAGGGGAACGACCTTGTCCGCGTGATGACCGGTCTCTTTCAGGAAGAAGCTCAGGCCGATCGCAACGATGACACCCGCAACCAGCGGCATGAAGCCGTCCTGGAACTGATGCAGGGTAAGTGGCGTCCCCTGCGGGATCATCAGCCGCGAGATGAACGGCGAGACGATGCCGCTGGTCACGAAGACGAGGAAATTCATGACCCCCGCAGCCGTACCTTTGACCTGCGACGGGTTCGTCTCTTTCATCATTGAAAAGGGGATCATGGCAGCGCCCGAGGCGATACCGAGCAGCAGCGCGACGCTATACGGCGGGAACAGGCCGACAGGCGCGTAGATCGCGGTCAGGCCCGCTGCGAGCATGACGAGCGCGCCGAGGATCAGCACCGGCTTGCGGCGGCCGAGATGGTCGGCGACATAGCCGAGCAAGGGACAGCCGATCACCCAGCCGATCGGCACCATCGACGCCTCCATCGCGGCGGCGGACATCGACATGTCCTTGCCGCCGTTGAGAAAGGACGTTGCCCAGACGAGCGCGCCGATCGTCGTCGGCAGGAACAGTAGCCCGCCGATCACACCGGCAAGCCAGCTCTGCGGATTGGAGAATACGGTTTTGAACGGCTGGATCAGGCTCGCCATCGAAAGGGGTCCGTGATGGGATTCACTGTCGCCCGTATCGCGCGGCATGATGACCCACGTCGCAATCGCCAGGACGAAACCGGCGCAGGCGAAGCCGACCCAGACATATTGCCATGGCACGTGGAAGCTGCCCGCCGGATCGATGAGCATATGTACCGGCTTGGAGCCGAAGGCGGCTCCCGCCATCCCCAAGCACTGGGTCAGGCCAATGAACATCGCGAGCATCCGCGAGGGCAGATAGCGCGCGGCTACATAGGAGGCGCCGATGAAGGCGAAGATCGCGCCGATCGCCTGGATGACGAAGCCGGCCACGCCGGCGGCTTCGCTCCCCTGAGCGAAGACGAGGCATCCAAGGCCGACGACGGCGATACCGTAGGGAATCGTTCGCCGCGGCCCGTAGCGGTCGAGCAAGACACCCGCGATCAGCGCCATCAGCGCGTACGCGACATAATAGGCCGAGATCATGCCGCCGATGTGGTTGCCGCCCCATGCTTGAGTCAGCTCGTGCTGCATCACGCCCGGCGCGGAGCGGACCGCGTACTGGAAGAAATAGAAGATCGCGCACAATGCCCAGGCCAGGAAGAAGAGCGGCTTCAGGACGCTGGGTGGCGACATCTCGGGGCTCGTGACCACCACCGGCGTCGCCGCAGGCATGATGTCGGCCCCAGCCCGAACAGGACTCGGCATAAGGTGGATCCTCTTAAAACGACCCCGTAGGGTATGGCAGCGGTCCAGGTGTCTCCATCGGAGCAGGCAGCGCCTGGTCCGGTGAATCGTTTCGTCGAGTTTGACGGGTGCCTGTTCGCTCGAACTTCAATAGCGTACCGGCTTGCTTGCCCGCTACGCTCGGGAACTACTCAGACCGGCTGTCGAAGGCTCCGGCTGGGCGAGGATCTTTGACAGTCGATTGTGGATCGCGGTCGCGGCAATGGCCGCCTCGCCGTCGGCGACGGCGATCTGGTTGAGGCCGCGAACGAGATCGCCGGCGGCGAATAGCCCGGGGATCGAGGTTTCCTGATGCCCGTCGACGAACAGCCGGTTCGCGGCGTCGACCGTGGCGCCGACTGCGATCGCCAGCATCGTCTGGGGGACGATGCCGAACGCGGAATAGACCAGGTCGAACCGGTGCGTGACCCCGTCGCCGACTGCGACGGCGGTGACGCCATTTGTTTCCATGGCGACCGACCCCACCGCGACCTGTAATATCTCGACGCGTGCCGCCGCCAGTGCGGCGCGGGTCTCTGGGGACAGCGCGATCTCGCCCGTGGGCAGCAGCAAGCTGACCTGAGACGAGAAGGTCCGGATGAACAGCGCCTCGGCGGCGGCATGCTCGCCGTTGCCGAGCACGCCGATCCTCTTGCCGATGGATTCGAATCCGTCGCAAATCGGACAGGTGCGGATGAGGCCATCCTTCACCGCTTCGGCGACGTGCGCGACCGGAGGATTGTTTTCCACCACGCCCGCCGCAAGAATCACGGTGCGCGCGAGGATGGTATTTTGCCCCATCTTCGCCAGGAACACGCCGTCGTTCGCCCGGTACAGTGTCTCGATCGTGCCATGCTCGAGCGTGGCGCCATAGCGGCGCGCTTGCTCGCGCATGCGCGCCAGCAGGTCCACCCCGGAAATGCCGTCGGGAAAGCCCGGCAGGTTGTGGCTGAGCGTGATCCATTTGGCACGACTCCACCCCTTGTCAATCACCAGAACGTTACGTCGGAACCGACCGAGATAGGTCGCTGCGGTGAGGCCCGCCGGACCGCCGCCGATGACGACACAATCGAGTACGGCGGTCATGATCGCGCCGCGTTGCGTCCGGCGACGCGGCCAAAGGCAAAGCACTCCGCGATGTTGCCGCCGCCCTGATAGAGAAAGGAATAGATCGAGCCGAGCTCGCCGGCGGAAAACAGCCGGCCGATCGGAGCGCCGTCCGCGCCGACGATCTGCGCTTGCGCGTTGCGCCGCGGTCCGCCCTGCGTGTTCACGAGCGCAGGGGTCAGTTCCATCGCATAGAAGGGACCGGTCTCGATCGCACCGAGCGTCACGGGTTTGCGACCCCAGTCCGGATCGGCGCCGTTGCGCGCGGACTCGTTGAAGCGGCTGATCGTGTGCTCGAGCGCTGCGGGCGGAAGGTCGATCAGCCCCGCCAGGTCTCGCAGCGTGCCCGCCGTCTTGATCCAGCCCTTGCCGACCTCACGCAGATTGTCGTCGCTCCAGTCGTACAGATTGCCGTGACTGACGTCCCAATCCGCACCAGCCTTTCCGATCGGGCCGTGCTTGCGATAGGTCTCGTCGAAGATCATGTGGATCGGCAAGGGCATCGCCTGCCGCCCCCAGTGACCGTGGCGCTTCACCTTGCCATGTGCGTCGCCGACCGAGCAGGGTTCGCCCTCCATCGTGAACCGGCTGCCGTCGGCGCCGACGAAGAGGAAGCTTTGCCCGTGCGGCAGGTTCAGCCACTGCGCGACCGGGATATCCGGCGCCTTGAACGACAGGATCGGGCCAGACACGTTGCTCATGTGCCAGAGGTCGGCGCCGACCTCGAGCCCCATGCGAATGCCGTCGCCGGTGTTGTAGGGTGTGCCGACCGGGTGGACGCGCGGTAGTCCATCCACGTAGTTGCGGATCATGGCCGGGTTGTTCTCGAACCCGCCACACGTAAGCACCACGCCGCGACGCGCGCGGATCGCGACGCGCTTGCCGCGGCGTTCGGCGATGACGCCGATGATCCGGCGCTCCTCCTTCACCAAGCTGACCGCCGGCGTGTCATAAGAGATCGGGACGTGGCGCGCCTCGACGGCGGTCTCGATCAGGCGCCAGAGGCGTTCGCCGCCGACCGGGCCTTCCCCGTTCAGCAGCACGCGCACGCAGTCCGACCCGGTGAGTTCGGGAAACTCGACATACGGCATTTCGACCGGGGTCATGCCCAGGCCCTCGAGCCACGCTTTGTTGGCGAACATCTCCGTGGCCCACACGTCGAGTAGCTCGTCTGAGATGTCGTCCATGTACGGCCCGGCCATCGCGCGGAAATAGACCTTGGCCGTGTCCACGTCCGCGGGCCAGAACACGATATTGGCCGAAACGCGGCTGTTGCCGCCCTTGTGTGCTTCGGGCGCCTTTTCGAGCAGCAACACCTTCGCACCGGCCTCTTGCGCGGTCATCGCCGCCGTTGCGCCGGCATAGCCGTAGCCGACGACGATCACGTCGGTCTCTTCATCCCAATCGCGTGGCGGCGGTGTCATGATGGTTGCCTTTCCGGGCACGCGCGTGAGCGCTTTCGCTTCGGTTGATGCGTGGAGAAGACGGCATCTCCGGACACTCTTGGTGCGAGCTCCGATGTATCGGAGGAACTCAGCGCACGAGCCCATCGGGAACTACGCATAGGGTGCCACGGAGAGTTCGCGAGCCGGCCCGCCGAGTGCTCGGCCCTGCGTAGTTCCCGATGATGATCACGCTCCGGATCGACCGCTATGATGCGTCGGAGTGTTGTCGCCCGACCGACGGACGACGATACCGTACACACCGATCGGACCCCGCAGCGATGAGCATCAACCGATCGACGGAAATCGCGGCAATGGGCGCGCCATGAACGTGCAGCATCGCTTCGGTACCGTCGCCAACCACGACCGCCCGATTGCGTGGCACACGATGTCGAGCATTGCTGACGTCCTGTGACTCAGCGCATGCAGGAGATCGCCCAGGAGATTGTTCGGCTACAAGCCGAGCTCGATCGGGAGATCGAAAGCCGCAAGCGGGCGTTGGGCGTCGAGGTCGCGGGCCGCATCGTCGGGTTCGAACGCGGTGTCCTAGATGCGCACCGCCAGTTACGGGTGTCGGTCGGCCGCTTCATCGCGCAGTCCGAGCTTGTCTCCTGGCTTACGGCCCCGGTGATCTACTCGCTGATCGTGCCCTTCGTGCTCGTCGATCTGTGGGTAAGTCTCTACCAGGCAATCTGTTTCCGGGCTTATGGCATCCAGCGGGTTCGACGCTCGGACTATATCCTCTTCGACCGGAGGCATCTGGCCTATCTGAACCGGGTCGAGGCGCTGAACTGCATGTTCTGTTCCTACGGCAATGGTCTTATCGGTTTCGTTCGCGAGGTCAGCAGTCGTACCGAACAATATTGGTGTCCGATCAAGCATGCGCTGCGCGTGAATGATCCGCTGCAACGCTATTACGAATTCCTCGAATATGGCGATGCCGACGGGTACCGGACGCGACTGGCCGAATTTCGCGATCGTCTCCGTGGCTAGATCTGGACGCAGCGAAGGAGTGACTTTCGCCAGTTGGCCAAGCCCGATGGAGTGGCAATGATGATCGAAAATCTCGACGATTCAGTTTCGGTCGGCGAACGTTCGGCGGACGCCGGGGCATGGACCTGCCCGATGCACCCCGCGGTCCGGCAGCCACATGCCGGAATCTGCCCTATCTGCGGGATGGCGCTCGAACCGGTGCTAGTGTCGGTCGATGACTCCGCAAACCCGGAACTGGCCGATTTCTCCCGCCGTTTCTGGGCCGCAACGCTGTTGTGTATCCCGCTGCTGGCGCTCGCAATGGGTGGTGACATGCTGCGGCCGGGGCTCATTCCGGCAGGTGTGTCGCCGTGGATCCAGCTCGCCTTGTGCACACCGATCGTCGCCGGCGCGGGTCTGCCGGTGTTCCGACGGGCATGGACTTCGGTCGTGACGCGGCGGCTCAACATGTTCACCCTGATCGGCTTGGGCGTCGGCGCTGCGTATCTGTACAGCTTCATCGCGACCATCTTTCCCGACATGTTTTCGCCGAGCCTGCGCGGTCACGGCGGGATGGTACCGGTCTATTATGAGTCGGCGGGCATGGTGGTCACGTTGGTGCTGCTAGGCCAGATCCTCGAATTGCGCGCGCGAGCAGCGACCGGGAATGCCATCCGCGCGCTGCTGCACCTTGCGCCGAAGATGGCGCGCCATATAGCCGAGGACGGCAGCGAGACCGACGTGCCGGTGTCCGAGGTCGTGATCGGCGACAGGATACGGATTCGCCCCGGCGAAGCGGTGCCCGTCGATGGCGTGGTGCTGGAGGGGCGTTCCTCAGTCGACGAGTCGATGCTGACGGGGGAGTCCGCGCCGGTACAGAAAAGCCCGGCCAGCAAGCTGACCGGCGGGACGCTGAACGGGTCGGGAAGTCTCATTCTCGGTGTCCGTGCGGTCGGCAGCGACACCATGCTCGCACAGATCGTTCGCATGGTTTCGGACGCGCAACGCAGCCGAGCCCCGATCCAGGCGGTCGCGGATCGCGTCTCGAGCTGGTTCGTGCCGCTGGTGATAGCGATCGCCGTCGCGACGTTCGTCATCTGGCTAGTGGTTGGTCCGGAGCCGCGGTTCGGCCATGCGCTGCTCAATGCGGTATCGGTCCTGATCATCGCCTGTCCCTGCGCGCTCGGGCTGGCAACGCCCATGTCAATCATGGTCGGAACGGGGAGGGGCGCGAAGGCAGGCGTCCTGGTGAAGAATGCAGAAGCGCTTCAGGCGCTGGCAGCGATTGATACCCTGGTGATCGACAAGACCGGAACGCTGACCGAGGGACATCCCAGGCTGGTGGAAATCGAGACGTTTGGCCGCGAGCCGGAGAACGCCGTCCTGGCTTTGGCCGCCGCGCTCGAGGTTCAATCGGAGCATCCGCTCGGGCTCGCGGTCGTGGACGGCGCCCGCGAACGCAAGCTCGCGTTGGCCGAGGTCGCGGATTTTCAGTCGCAGGCGGGGCTGGGCGTCAGTGGGCGGGTAGATGGCCGCTTGGTCGTAATCGGGAACGCAGCGCAGATGGAGCGGGTCGGCATCGAACCTGAGCCGTTCGAGGCGACTGCCGATCACCATCGAAACACGGGCGCCAGCACGATGTTCGTGGCGGTAGACGGCGGCTTGGTCGGATTGCTCGCCGTGGCTGACCCAGTGCGGAGCGCCAGTGGCCCGGCGATCCAGGCTTTGCGCGCGGACGGTTTGCGTATCGTGATGCTGACCGGCGACAATTTGGCGACGGCCACGGCCGTCGCAAAGGCGGTTGGCGGGATTGACGAGGTCTGGGCGGATCTGCGTCCGGAAGACAAGGCACGGATCGTGTCGGAGCTGCGGGCTGCGGGCGCAAAGGTCGCAATGGCGGGCGATGGCGTAAACGATGCGCCGGCGCTGGCGGCGGCTGACGTCGGCGTGGCATTGGGGAGCGGCACCGATGTGGCGATCGCGAGCGCAGGTCTCACCCTTACGAAGGGCGACCTTTCCGCGCTGGTGCGGGCGCGGCGCCTCTCCGAGGCGGTGATGCGCAACATTCGCCAAAACCTTTTTTTCTCGCTCGTTTTCAACGGTGTCGGCCTGCCGGTAGCCGCGGGTATCCTTTATCCCCTGACGGGGACGCTTCTCTCGCCGATGATCGCCGGGGCCGCGATGGCACTATCGAGCCTAGCCGTGATTGGTAATGCGCTGCGACTGAGTTCGGTTAGACTTTAAGCGGGACGTGCCGCACGCTGGCACGAGCGGATGGCGTGAAAGCGGCCCAGGCATCGACCTCGTTTTGCAAAAACACGATACAAGCGCTTTCTGGCGGTTCTGCATTCCCCGCTTCTCCGTACTTCCCGACTCTGTCTGGTCCGCGGCTTTGCCTGCTAGTTAATAATGCGGTCCTCAGCCGGACCAAGCCATGTCAACCGGTCGTCATTTACAGAACCCCAAGCCAGACGTACGAGAGTCTTAACCGGGCACCCCATGGCATCTACTCCGCAGAAACTGATCCTACAGGTTGATCTTCATTCTAATTACGAATGGTATTGCCGATGCTCACCAGTGGGGGCTTCCTTGTTCTCATAGTCCTGCCAATCGTCGGCGGCGTTTTAGCGTCGCTTGCGGTAATCGCACTTACACACGTTGAGCCAAGCTGGATCTGGAAGGCCACCCCTCCAGATACGCCTTGGAAATAACGAAAATAGAGTGGCGAGGGTGGTGAAGCGTGGCGGCGGGGCACCAGAGATGCGATCAGGTCATGCCGATATGATTGTCGTCACGCTTTTCTACTGACGCACGATGAACGGCAAACTCGCACGGCGCCGCCCCTCCCCTTAATTCGGCAGGCGTTCCGGGTCGATCGTGAGGGTAATGATGACGCCCCCCGTCGGCCAATCGAAGTCGATCGAGCCCCCAAGGTCGGCCTTCATGCTGCGGACGATCAGTTTGCTACCGAACCCACCTGTCGTCGGCGCACCGACGATCACCGGCCCGCCGGTTTCAATCCAGCGTAGAACGAACGTCGCCTCTTCTTCCGCGCTGTGCCTCAGGTTCAACCGACCATCGGGCGTCGACAGCGCGCCATACTTCATTGAATTGGTGGCGAGTTCGTGGATCACCAGCGCAAGCGCCGTGGCCGAGCGCTCGCCGATGGCAACGCGTGGTACCGAAACCCGAACGCGACCGGACGAATCGGCTTCATCATATGGCTCCAGCAGGATGGTCAGCAGATCGCCAAGCAGAGCGCCACTCGGCTTGCTGCCGGCAATCGGGCGAACCTGATCGTGCGCCCGGCCAAGCGCCGAGAGCCGCTGCGTCAGATCGCGCGCCATATCGGCCGCCGATGCGGCCCCCCGCGAGCTTATGTGGGTCAGGCCGGTGGCGATGGTCAGCAGGTTTTTCACCCGGTGGCTCATTTCGCCTGCGAGCAGTTCGTGGCTCTCTTCCGCCTGCTTGCGGCCGCTGACGTCTAGAAAGATTCCGAACAAGGTCTGCTCAGCCGCTTCAGTATCGTCACCTTTGCCACGCGCCGAAATCCACCGGACCGTGTCGGCGACGAAGATCCGAAAGTCGATCTCGTACAGGCCGAGCTCGGCGCGTGCGGCGTTAAACGCGGCACGAACCCGCCCGCGGTCCTCCGGATGGATGTGCGCCGACAAATCCTCGAACGTCACCGAGTCACTCGGCTTTAAGCCCCAGAGCGAGAAGGCGACGTCGTCCATCTCAAGGATGTCAGTCTCCATGTTCCAGGACCACAGCGCGATGCCGGCCGCTTCAACGGCAAGTCGTAGGCGTTTGGCCCCCCAAAGGGGTACGCACCTAGCTTCAGTTGTGGAGATATTCTTGATCCTTCAACGTCTAGGCAATGATCATTCCGCGGCGGTCCAGCTGCTCCAACTGCGATCAACCGAGGCGGCGATCGCTGCGACGAGGGGGCGATCGCCGATGTTGCGATCGAACACCTTGTCGCCATTCTCTGCCGCTTCCTGTGCGAGCTTGCCCTCGGGGTCCAGCCCGTCGAGCAGGATGCCCCTGCCCCGCCAGCCGGTGGCACGCATCTCGCGCAGAAGTTCGAGGCCATCGATCTCGGGCATGTCGATATCGACGATAATGCAGGCATAATCGCGCGAGCGCGGGTCGGCGAGGAGTGCGGCGCAGGTTGCATAAGATCGGACGCCATAGCGTTCCGAGCGCAGCATGATCTGTCGCGCGTGCCGGATATCGCTGTCGCCGTCGACGAGCGAGACGCCGATGCTTTCCGGAGAAGTAATATCCTTCATAGTCATGCCAATTCCTTGTGGAATCCAAGGGTCGCATGTTCTGCCTGGCGCTGTCTTTACGTAGTAAGCGAGGGGTGTGGCCGTGATCAAGCCGCCTCGCCGAGCCCCGCGGCGAATGCGATGCGCAATACATCGGACAGGCTGCGGGCGTGGACCTTATCCATCAGGTTCGCTCGGTGAACCTCGACCGTGCGGGTCGCAATTCCAAGATCGAACGCGATCAGTTTGTTAGGCCGGCCGAGCACCATGCCATCCAGCACGTCGCGCTCGCGCGGGGTCAGCGCTGCAAGCCGCACGACCGCGTCCGCCGAGGCCACATGGTCGCGCTTGTCGCGCGCGGCATGCTTGAACGCCTCATCGATCGCGGCGAGCAACGCTGCACGCTCGAACGGTTTTTCCAGGAACTCCAGAGCGCCGGCCTTGATAGCGCGAACCGCCAGCGTGACGTCGCCGTGACCAGTGAGCATGATCACCGGCAGTCCGATTCCTTGCGACGACAGGCGGTCCTGCACTTCCAGTCCGTCGATTCCGGGCATGCGGACGTCGAGCAGAATGCAGCCCCGCGTCTCGCGGTCGACGACCCCCAGGAATTCCGTACCCGAGGTGTAGGTCTTCACGACGTGTCCCGCCTTGCGGAGCATGAAACCGATCGACTGGCGGATGGCTTCGTCGTCGTCGACGATATGAACGATGTTGGGCGTATCGGTCATTCGTCTTCTCCAGCGAGTGGAACGCAAAAATGGAAGACCGTGCCACCGGTGGGTACCGCGTCGGCCCAGATGCGGCCGCCATGCGCTTCAACGATGGTACGGCAAATCGACAGGCCAAGGCCCATGCCGCTCTCCTTGGTGGTCGCGAATGCCTCGAACAGACGCTCGCGAACCGCATCCTCGATGCCGCTACCGGTATCGCTCACGCTCACCCGCACCCATCCTGCCCGATCAGGGGCGGTCGAGATCGTCAGATGCTTGGTCGACGCTGTCGACATCGCCTGAATCGCGTTGCGGATCAGATTGACCAGCACCTGCTGAATCTGAATGCGATCGACGAGGACATGGTCGAGGCCTGCGGCGATCGTCATAGTGACCGTGATCCCGGCCTCATGCGCCCCGAGCAAGCCGAGGCTGGTTGCCTCGTTAACCAGCGCGTCGAGACGCTCGAGACGAAATCCGGTGTCGCCCCCGTCCACGAAGGACCGCAACCGGCGGATGATCTCGCCGGCCCGCAAGGTCTGGGCGGCCGCCAAGTCAAGCGCTTCGGAGATTTCGGCAAGCAAAGGATCTGCTGTCTCACCGATCATGTCGCGGCTTGTCTCAAGATAAGCGGCGATCGCAGTCAGCGGCTGGTTGATTTCATGCGCTAGCGTCGACGCCATTGTTCCCATCGCGCTGACGCGCGAGACGTGGACCAGCTTGGACTGTAATTCCTGCATCTTGCGCTCATCCTCGCGACGCGAGGTGAGATCGCGGATGAAGCCCGTAAAGATCCGTTCGCCGCCGATCGAAACTTCGCCGACCGCGAGCTCGATCGGAAATTCCTCGCCGTTCGAGCGGAGCGCCGTAGTCGCGCGAATGCTGCCGATGATATGACGCACCCCCGTGTCCAAATAGGTGCTCAGATATCCATCGTGAGTCGTGCGTTCGGCTTCCGGCATCAGCATGCTAACGTTGCGGCCAACGACATCGGCTTCAAGATACCCAAACATCGTCTCGGCCGTGCTGCTGAACGAGGAGACCGTGCCAGTTTCGTTCATCACGATCATGGCCTCCGGTACGGTCGCAAGGATCGAGCGGAGATGATGTTCTCGGCGTGAAACGGCGGCCGCGGCCGCTTTCTGATCGGTGACGTCGCGGACCACCTTGCCGAAGCCGCGCAGCGCACCATTGTCGTCGCGCAGCGCGGTGATGGTCACACTGGCTAGAAATTCCGATCCATCCTTGCGGATCCGCCAGCTTTCCTCCTCGACGCTGCCTTCGGCATTCGCGCGCGCCAGGTCGCGCTTTGGTTTGCCGGCGGCGACATCGTCAGGGGAATAGAAGGTTGCAAAGTCCCGGCCGATGATCTCCTCCTCGGTCCAGCCTTTGATCTTTTGCGCGCCGCGATTCCAGATCGTCACCCGGCCCTTGGGGTCGAGCATATAGATCGCGTAATTGGTGGCACCGTCGATCAGCAGCCCGAGTTCTTCGTGCATTTCGGCATTGCTGCGAGCGACACCCGCAAGCGCCGCGGCTACGGACGTCGGTTGATCGGCGTTCACAACGGCACGCGCGCGGATGGCCAAAGCCGGGGTCGGGATATCATCTGAGCGTCCGCCTTCTGAATCAGAGGCTTGGGGCGCCGGACGCCGATACGAGTTCTGCTTAGGCAGCCGGCGTTCGTCCCCCTTACACCAGTCCGGCGGCGTAAGCGAATGCTGCCTCACCTATGATAAGAATGGAAAGCACGCCGCCGCCGATCGTTGCGCGAATATTGAGCGAAGTAAGAGATCGGAAGAGCGGCCGCAGATAGAGATTGAGAGTGTGAGCCATTTCGAAACCCGTTTTCATTGCCTGGCTAAGGTGACGGAGCGCGGGCGGTCCGCCTATTGTGGTTTCACACATCGCACGGAAATGCGTGGGTCTTCGGCCCGTTTGCGTAGTTTCCGAGCTTTGTCGCCGCCGGCTCACGCAGTTAGGCCCAGAGCCTGTCCAAACGAGATGCCTCACCTGACGAGCGGTTCGCTCTTCCCCACCGCTGTCGGAGATACCCACGTGATCCCAACGGTTCGACATCTCGAGCACCATACGACCCAGAATGTCGGATGGCTGCGTGCGGCGGTACTCGGTGCGAACGATGGCATCCTGTCGACAGCAAGCCTGGTCCTTGGCGTAGCGGCCGCGCATGGCACGCCACAAGCCATCTTAATCGCGGGCGCCGCCGGCCTGGTCGCAGGGGCCATGTCGATGGCGGCGGGCGAATATGTCTCGGTTCATTCTCAGGCCGATGCCGAGAAAGCCGATCTGCGGCGTGAGGGCGCGGAGATCGCTTCGGACGCCGCTGGCGAAACCCGTGAACTGGCCGCAATCTATGTAGGGCGCGGGCTGGATGCGGATCTTGCAAAAAAAGTGGCGGACCAGCTTACCGCGCATGATGCGCTGGGCGCGCATGCGCGCGATGAGCTCGGGCTCAGCGACGAACTTCGTGCGCGGCCGATCCAGGCGGCACTCGCCTCCGCAACCAGCTTTGCGGCCGGGGCGTCGCTTCCAGTGCTCGTTGCCCGCTTCGCGCCTCCGTCGAACCTGATTGCAGCGGTTTCGCTGACATCGCTGCTGTCGCTCGCCGTGCTAGGGGCCCTTGCTGCACAGGTCGGTGGCGCGCGCGTCGCTGTCGGCGCGCTGCGCGTGACCTTCTGGGGGGCGCTCGCCATGGCGGTGACCGCCGGTGTGGGCGCGCTGTTCGGGACATCTGTGTGAAGAGCCTGGGGCGGGGTCAGCCACTATGGCTTTCGCATGAAAATGTCGAACGGCTCGCTGAGACTAGACGGTCAGCACGGCCGCACCCTCGAACCGGCCGTGACGAAGATCCGCGAGCGCCGTGTTGGCTTGAGCGAGCGGATACCGGTTGATCGTCGTGACGATGCCGATCTTGGGGGCGAGCGTCAGAAAATCGAGACCATCCTGCCGGGTCAGATTGGCGACCGACACGAGCTGGCGTTCTTCCCACAGCACCCGGTACGGGAAGCTTGGTATGTCGCTCATGTGGATCCCGGCGCAAACCACCCGGCCGCCCTTGCGCACCGCCTTCAGCGCGAGCGGCACGAGATCGCCAACCGTCGCGAACAGGATCGCGGCGTCGAGTGGCTCGGGCGGCATCTCGTCGGAGCCCCCAGCCCAGACGGCGGCCAAGGTTCTGGCGAACGCTTGGGTCACGAGATCTCCTGGTCGCGTGAAGGCATACACCGATCGCCCTTGCCAGGCCGCCACCTGCGCGACGATATGAGCAGAGGCGCCAAACCCATAAAGACCAAGCCGTTTTCCCTCGCCGGCCTTACCGAGCGAACGCCAGCCGATGAGGCCAGCACACAACAACGGTGCGAGTGCGGCATCATCGCCCTCGTCACCGAGCGGAAAGGTGTAGCGCGCGTCGGCGATCACCGACGTCGCGAAGCCGCCGTCCCGCGTGTAGCCCGTAAAGAGCGGCGCATCGCAGAGATTCTCCTGGCCCGATCGGCAATAGGAGCAGATCCCGCAGGTATGGCCCAGCCAGGGTACGCCCACACGCTCGCCGACGCGCAGACCCTCGACCCCGCTGCCGATCGCATCGATCCGACCGACGATTTCATGGCCGGGAATGATCGGCACCTGCGGCGAGGCGAGTTCGCCATCGACGACATGCAGATCGGTACGGCAAACTCCGCATGCCGCGACCGTCAGACGGATTTGCCCGGGGCCAGGCGTCCGCTCGGGCATTTCGGTCCACCGAAGCGGCTGACCGATCGCATTTAATATCATGGCGTGCATCGTTCGCTCCTTCAATCAAGCGGCGTGCGCCTTAAGGAGTCCGGCGAGCCGTCAATTTTCGTGGCCACGTCGACCCGTTCGAGAAAGCGTCGGAAACTACGCAGCTGCGCGCGACTCCGCCCTTGGAACGCGCGGGCCCCTTAGATCTGCGCCGCGGTCGCAAGGGGCCCCACTCCCGGATTCTGGCGCGGACCGCGCGCGCCGAGCCAAAAGCCTCAGTTCGAGTCCGCGTTTAGGTAGTTCCCGACGGTTCGCCCGTGCCGCGATCACGACCATTGCTGAGACATCAAAGTTCGCCAGCTCGAGTTGAGAGGCGCCTCTACCGACTTCGTCATATTCCCAAATTAGGTGCGTCTCCCATGAGCAAATATTACTTTGTCGGCAGCGGCATTGCCTCGCTGGCGGGCGCCGTTTTTCTCATTCGAGATGGCGGCGTGTCCGGTCGAGACATCGTCATTTTCGAAGAAAGCCTCCAGTTCGGCGGTGCCTTCGACGCACATGGCGACGCCGAGCACGGCTACTTCATGAGCGGCAGCCGCATGTTCGAAGCGATGTACCAATGTACCTTCGACCTGCTGGCCTCGATCCCGTCGGCCACTAATCCCAACATTTCCGTCAAGGAAGAGACCGACCAGGCCAATGCCAAATGGCCGTGGCACAACAAGGTTCGGCTGGTCGACCGTGACGGGCATGTGCCGGACTTCCATACGATGGGTTTCAGCGAACGAGACCGGATTCAACTCGTGGCGATCATGGCCGAACCGGAAGCACTGCTCGACGGCAAACGCATTACCGACTGCTTCGGCGACCATTTCTTCGAGACCAATTTCTGGTTCGAATGGTGCACGCTGTTCGCGTTCGAGCGCTGGCACAGCGCGATCGAGTTCCGGCGCTATTTGCGTCGCTTCGTCCACCATTTCTCGACGATCGACACGCAGGAAGGCATCTACCGAAGCCTCTACAATCAATATGACAGCTTCGCCGTACCGCTTACGAGTTGGCTGAAGGACCATGAGGTCCGCTTCCACTTCGGCGTGCGGGTCGAAGACCTCGGTTTCGCGTCAGGAAGTGAAGCGATCACGGTGACTGGGCTGGACACCAGCAGGGATGGCGTTGCCGAGCACATTCTGGTGGAAACCGGTGATCTCGTCCTCGTGACCAATGGCTCGATGACCGCCGACAAGAGGTTCGGCTCGATGACCGAGGGTCCGGGCGTCGAGCGATACGGCTCATCGGGTGCTTGGCGTCTTTGGGAAAAATTGGCTCAGGGTCGGCCGCAGTTCGGCAACCCCGCGGCATTCAACAGCGTGATCGCGGAATCGTCATGGATTTCCTACACGGTCACGGTCCAAGAGCCGCTCTTCCTCGAACTGATGGAAGAATTCAGCGGACAGCCGGCTGGCATGGGAGGCCTGATAACGTTCAAGGACTCGAATTGGCTGATTACGATTTCGATCTACCATCAGCCCTTCTTCCCTGAGCAACCGGAGGGTGTCGCGGTATGGTGGGGCTATGGCCTGTTCCATGATCGACCGGGCAACTTCGTCAAAAAGCCGATGGCCGACTGCTCCGGTGCGGAAATTCTCGAGGAAGTTCTCGGCCATCTTCACTTTGCGCGAGCCGATCAGGACGCCATCATGGCTGCTTCGAACTGTATCCCGTGCACCATGCCCTACATCACGAGCCAGTTCATGGTTCGGACGGGTAAAGACCGGCCGCTGGTCGTGCCCGACGGGTCTACCAATCTCGCCTTTCTCGGTCAGTACACCGAGCAGCCCGACGACGTGGTGTTCACGGTCGAATATTCGGTGCGTAGCGCGATGACCGCGGTCTACACCTTGCTCAAGCTGAACAAGAAGCCGCCGCCGGTCTACAAAGGGCTGCATAGCCCGCAGGTGATCATCGACGCGATCCGGACAATGCACCGCTAAGCGCTCGCCAGGGGCGCCGTTCTCGCTCAAACAGCCGGCGACAGCCAAAGCAACGGCTCGACCAAGCTTCCCGGCTCCGCATCAAGCGAGCGAGCCTGGCGGCCGGCCCACCTCGATCTCGAACAAACATAGGCACGGAGACGACGCCATGGTACGGGCATGCATCACCAGAACGTTCCTGCAGGCGCCCCGTGACCGAGGGATGATCGCGCCCCCGCCTGCAAGAGTGAGCCCGGCGGTGTTCTTTAGTATGCTTCAAATTCGTTCGATCGGCTGACCGGGGTGCCCACGACCCTTCCAGTCCGGAACCTCGACGAGGCCAATCGTCTCGCTCAAGCGATCGTGAATACGATTCCCGAGCCGTTTCTCGTCCTCGACGCTGACCTCCGCGTGCTCGAGGCCAGCCGCTCCTTTTATGAAATCTTCAAGGTCGCGCCCGCTCAGACCCAAGGTTGCCTGCTCTATGCGCTCGGAGACGGGCAATGGGACAGTCCTCGCCTACGCGAACTGCTCGAGACGATCCTTCCCGAGCGCGTCGCGATGGACGCTTTCGAGGTCGATCATGATTTTCCGGGGCTCGGTCACCGCGTGATGCTGCTCAACGCCCGCAAGGTCTTGTACGACGAGAGCGATACGATGACGATCCTGCTCGCGTTCCGCGATGTGACAGAGCGTCGCGCGATCGAAGCCGAAAAGGAGGCTTTGCTCAAGCGATCGGAGGATCTGAGACGCCAGAACGAGGTGCTGCTGCAGGAGATGAAGCACCGCGTCGCCAACAGCCTGCAAATCATCGCTAGCATCCTGCTGCTCAAGGCGCGGGCTGTGGCCTCCGACGAGACCCGTTTCCATTTGCGCGACGCGCACCAACGCGTGATGTCGGTCGCCGCGGTGCAGCAGCATCTCGATATGACCGACGGCATCGATCAGATTGAGGTCGCCACCTATCTCACCAAGCTCTGCGCCGGCCTCGGCTCGTCGATGGTAAGCGACTCCCAACCCGTCGTGATTACAGTTACCTCCGACAAGGGCATGATTCCGTCGGCAAAAGCCGTCAGCCTCGGGCTCATCGCCACCGAGCTCGTCATCAATGCCCTGAAATACGCTTTCCCCGTGCATCGCGACAAAGCGTCGATCCAGGTCGGCTATACGATCGATGACGGCCGTTGGGCGCTGATCGTGTCGGACAACGGCGTTGGCAAAGCCATCGACAAGGCGGTAAAGATCGAAGGGGGCCTCGGCACGACGATTGTGGCAGCCCTGGCCACGCAGCTGGACGCCAAGGTCTCCACGGTATCCGATTCGACGGGCTATTCGGTCACTGTCGGTCAGGCGATCGAGCCTGTCGTCCTGCGACCGGCGGCGTAGAAGCTAAGCCGCAGAAACCCAACCGATAATTGTCATCATCCCGGCTCATCCGCCACCTTGGCGCGTTGGGTAATTGTAGCAGCACGGGCGCATCGCGCTCCATCGCGCCCCCGACCAAGGTATCGATTCATCGTGACCAATGGCGTACTGATTCTCGTAGTCGAAGACGAAGCCCTCATCGAAGAGCTCGTCGTCTCGGGCCTAGAAGATGCCGGGTATACGGTGGTGGCTGCACAATCCGCCGAGGACGCGATCGCACTGTTGGGGCAGACGGAAACGGTCTTCCGCGCGGTCGTTACCGATGTGAACCTTGTTCCGCACAAGCTTACCGGATGGGACGTCGCCCGCCGCGCGCGCGAGCTGACCGCGGACATCCCGATCGTTTATATGTCGGGAGCGAGCGGCCAGGACTGGACGGCGAACGGCGTGCCCAACAGCATGATGATCGCCAAGCCGTTCGTAAACGGTCAGATCGTCACGGCCGTGTCGCACCTGCTCAACGCGAGCGGCCCGATCCACACCGAGTAACGCGGAACCGGAGAGGACCAGAGCATAGCGCCCGTTCCCCCTCTGGCAGGTTAATTACGCGCCCACCGCCAGTTCGGTAGCATGGCGCGGATATGGGGCGATGGTTGCGGTGTCGTCGTGCGTTCCCGCCAGCGTGCTGGCAAAGCCGTGGTTCACGTCGCGGTGGTGTGCTTCGTCGGCTCGGACGACGAGTACCACGTCGCGCAACGTCGCGTCGTCCGGCATCTGCCAATAGTGGCGCGCGATCGCGGGTGCGGCGACGTTTGGTGACCGACCTTCGTCGATTTCCTGGAGATACAGCGTGTAGCTGATGACTGCCTCTTCTTCGAAATAGCCGACAACACGGTGTGCAGTGCGTGAGGAGAGGAGATACAGGACCGAGAAGCCCACCAGAAAAACGCCTTGTACGCCGAGGATCACCATGCGCTCGAACCAAGTGGGTTTGGCGATCTCGATGAACGTCATGAGATGCATCCGCTCATTTTCGGCCTCTTCCATCAGCGTGCGGATCCAGCCTTCGTCGTCGCGCATCCAGCGCAGACAGTTCAGATGGGTGAACATGGCGCCTACCATCCCCGGGACAGCAGCGACTGTTTCGAGGACGATCGCGCGGTGCCCGTAACGCTTGGCGAAGAACGTATCCGCGCTGAACCGCAGGAGCTTGGTGAACCCAAGCGCGAAATGATCGGAGAAGGTCTTGGCGACATGATGGATGACGGGTTCGGCGGCGCGCTCCTCGACCAGAGCACGTGCGTCCGGGCTGAGGATGGTATTGACCATGGCCGTTGTCCTAAAATGGTGGCGCCTGCCGGGTTAGCGGCGCGATCAGCGTGAGCGAGCAGGAGCTGATCGTTCGTCGATCGTATAGGCGGAAACCGCGCCAGCGCGCAGGCTCGGCTAACACGTAGAACTTCTCGCTTCGGACTACCGCCCGGTCGCCCAGTCCGTTTCAGGGCAACTTAGGCCTAGGCCTCGCGGGGCCGCTCCTGCCGCGCAAGGCACGCGCCGGTCGGCGCGTCGCGTGCTCCCAAAGTCAGCAGCGCATCGTGCCGGTGTCGAGGAAGCGTTGATGCCAAGACAGCGCCTCGCCGGGCAAGGATGGGGACTGTTGCCCGTAAGAACCTTTGCGGGCGCGCCGATAATAATCGGTTAGCGCAGGGCGGTAGTCGGGGTGCGCGCACTTCTCGATAATCACCTGCGCGCGTTGCTTGGGGCTGAGCCCGCGCAGATCGGCGAGGCCCTGCTCGGTCACGAGCACCTGCACGTCCTGGCTGATGTGATCGACATGGCTAGCTTGCGGCACGATCGCCGAGATGTCGCCACCCTTGGCAGTCGAGGGCGTCATGAAGATCGAGACATAGGCGTTGCGCGCGAAATCGCCGGAGCCGCCAATCCCGTTCTGGATGCGCGAGCCCATGATGTGCGTCGAATTGACGTTGCCGTAGATGTCGGCCTCGATCAGCCCGTTCATCGCCAGGCAGCCGAGGCGGCGGATCAGTTCAGGATGGTTGCTGATCTCCTGCGGCCGCAGGATCATCTTGTCGCAATAGGCGCCCATGTTCGCGTTCAGCCGCGCGGCGGCTTCGGGACTGAGCGAGAAGGCGGTGGCCGAGGCCATCCGCAGCTTGCCCGAGTCGAGCAGGTCGAGCATCCCGTCCTGGATGACCTCGGTGTACGAGGTCATGTCGTCGAAAGGCCCATGGACCAGCCCGGTCAGTACGGCATTGGCAATGTTGCCGACGCCCGACTGCAAGGGCAGCAATGTCCCGGGCAGGCGCCCCCGCGCGACCTCGTGCCGGAAGAATTCGATCAGATGCCCGGCGATTGCTCGCGCCGACGCGTCGGGCGCGGCGAATGGCAAATTGCGGTCGGGTGCCTCGGTCTCTACGATCGCGACGATCTTGGCGGGATCGACGCGGAAATAGGCCTCGCCGATGCGGTCGTCGGGGCGGACGAGCGGGATCGGTACGCGGTGCGGCGGCAGCGCGGTGCCATAGTAGATGTCGTGCATCCCCTCGAGCGCCGGGTTCTGCCAGCGATTGACCTCGAGGATGATCTGGTCGGCACGGTCGAGCCAGGTCTTGTTGTTGCCGACCGAGGAAGAAGGAACCAGCGAACCGTCGGCGCGAATGCCGGCCACCTCGACGACGGCGGTGTCGAGCGGCCCGAGAAAGCCCTGCCAGGCCATCGGAGCGACTTGGCTCAGATGCATGTCGAAATATTCCATTTCGCCGCGATTGATCTTCTCGCGGGCGATCGGATCCGAATTGTAGGGAAGGCGGAATTCGATGCCGTCAGCCTTGGCGAGCGCGCCGTCGAGTTCGGGGCCCGTCGAAGCACCGGTCCACACACGGATCCGAAAGGGATTGCCGGCGGTGTGCTCCACCTCGATCCGCGCGGCGAGCGCCATTGGCACTGCCTTGGGATAGCCCGAGCCGGTGAAGCCGCTGAGGCCGACCGTGCTGCCTGAGGTAATCAGGCCAGCCGCGTCCTCTGCGCTCATAATCCGGTCGCGCAGGGCTTCGCAGTGCATACGGCTCATGTCGTTTCTCTCCGCTTCGCGGCGTGTCGCGAGCATCGAGCCTTGGGCCAGGTCGCGGCGTAATACACCTGTGTTCGCCGACCCCACGATTGCGGCCAACGTTCGAGGCGCGGTCGTCGCTACCCCGCCGGCGAGGCCGGCGGGGTAGGATTTTCAGGCGACGATCAGATCGTTCTCGACGCTCGTCGCCCCGGGGGCGCCCCAGGCGGTCGATCCCGCGGTCCAGCGCTCGCTCGACGAGTGGACCGTCCCGGTCAGCTTGACCTTACCGCCAGTCGCGGTGACCTTGACCTTGTCCGGATCGAACCACGAACGATGTAGCGCGGTATTGATATCCGCGCTGATGTTGACCGCATCGGGCTTCTGCTTGATCGTCGTCAGGTCGGAAATTCCGACTACGCCGTAAAGGCCGCGCACCGCACGCTCCGCAGCTTCCTTCTGGAAATGCCACTCGACCTCGCCCGAGAGCGTGACCCATCCCTTTTCGACCCGCACCTTGATGGCGTTGGCGGGCACCGATACGTCCCAGATGAGGTGATCGATCGCCACGCGGGCGATCTCCTCGTCGCTACGCTCGGCGGAGAAGTGGATGCGCACCTCCATCTCCTGCACGACGCCCTTCACGCCCTTCACGCGCGTTGCTGCGACGGCCGCGGCATGCTTTTCGAGATAGTTCGCGACGTGTCCGGTCAGCGTCACGATGCCGGCGTCGGCGATCACACCGATATGGGCCGCGTTGATGCTCGGCTCCCACGCGAATTCGGCGAGAACGGCTTCCTGCAGTTGACGATCCTGAGACATAAATTCTCCTGTAATATCGGATGAGCCAACGCGGACGATCGCGCTGACCAGTTGCTCCGGATCGATCTTGGCTGGGCGCGTTTTTCAGCCGGGGTGAACCGGAAGCTCGAATGTAGAATGACGCTCACACACCGATAGCTTCGGGAAGTACTTAAAGACTTAGGAGCGCCGCCTTTGAGACCCTTATGAGGCGTCGGTACTGGTAGGCGGGGGCGACGGGCGGGGGGGAACGATCACCGTCCGCTGCGCCTCCCGAGCGTTCAGCTAGCCTGCGATCGCTGGGCTCAAGCCCAGGACGGTATTACTTGATCCGGCCCCGCGGCGGACGTGAGGTTGCGTGTCACGATCACCGTCGATGGATCGCCTGGGTCGGATACAACGCTGAACCCCATGTCGCGTTCGACGGCGATCGCCGTATGGTTGTCTCGGCTTTCGATCGACTGCAGCGTCTTGATGCCCTTGGCTTCGGCGTAGCGCGCGATATGGTCGAGCAAGGTCCACCCGAGACCCTTGTTCTTGAAATCCTTATGGATTGCGATCGCGACTTCCCCGCGGGCCATCGCCGCGTCGCACGCCAGCATGGCGGTCGCGATCATCGTCGAGCCGTCCTCGGTAAAGGCCAGGAAGTCCTCGGTTTGACGATGGTCCACCTGAGTGAGCGCAGCAATCTGGCTGTCGCCTACGACGGTCAGTCCGGCCAGGAACCGGAACCGGAGATCTTCCCGTGTCACATGGGTGAAGAACTCGGCGACCGTGCCTGCGTCTGCCGGGCGCGCCGGGCGGACGTGCAGTCGGAAACCGGTTCGTGTCGTGAGGTGTCGGTTCCAATCATCCATCTGCCTATTCCCTGATTTTACGCGGCCTGACATGGGCGCCAGCCTTGCGAATGCCGGGCTGTCGCCGCGGCGATGCGTCTCACGTCTTGGTCTAATCACCACCGTGCCTGGTGTAGTTGCGTAGTTTCCGATGGGTACCGAACCGCGGTTGGTGCGCCTCACGATCCGAGGCAGCCAGGCGGCCAGCGCGGCACGCACGCGTGGCGACCATCGCTCGCTGGAGAGGAGTCCGCGACGAAGGAATTTCGTTCGCCGGTGTTCATGACCGGCCCAGCTTCGCGAAGGCGCTGTCGGTCTGCGTACTTTCCGAGCCTGTGCGAACCGCATCGTTCCCTGTCTAGATCGTCGGGCCAACGACCTAACCCGTAACAGGAACGCCGAACATGCAGTTCGACCATCCGGGCCTGCCCGCGCTCTACCTCTCATAAATAGGCTGATTCCTCGGGCGAGATCTTTCGCGGCCAACATCAGCAATCCGTGCGGCTCCTCGTGACGGGCCGTGAACGTCCTCGGTCGTCACTCGAATGCCATGAAGGACGACCCTATGTTCGCGACACGAAATCGTTGGACGGTGCTCGCCGCATTCGCCGCGGGTCTTTTCCCGATGCTCGGCGAGTCGAGCGCGTTAGCGCAGGCCGTCGCTTCAGATCCCGTTTCGGCGGCTAGCGCAGTGAGCATCCCGACACCGGCGGCACCACAAGCCGAAATCCTACCAGGCGGTCGTCCTGGCCCATCCGGGGTGCCCCAGCTGTTTCGTTGGACCGAGGATTGGTCTGCCCCGCCCGCGCCGGGTACGCCTTTGGTCGACAGGATCCGACATATCCCGCTCGGTTCGAGCGATACCTACCTCTCGCTCGGCGGAGAGGTACGCGCCTATTATACCGATTGGCAGCACTCCGCGCTCGGCCTGCGCGCGGCTGATGATAACGACCCGCTGCAGCTCAGACTTCGCTTGCTTGCCGATCTTCATATCGGTCCGCATGTGCGGGCGTTCGTGGAAGTTGGCGACAATCGGGAATTCGGCGCGCAGTTCGCGACACTTCCCAATCGCGGCAGGCTCAATCTCCAGCAGGCGTTCGTCGACCTAACGCTGCCGCTCGGGAATTCGGGATCGATCACGCTGCGGCCCGGTCGCTTCGAGATGCCGCTCGGCAACAACAAGCTTGTGAGCGTGCGCGACGCCATGAACGAACGCTTCACCTATCAGGGGCTGCGCGCCACCTACATCCTTCCCGGCAGTCTAAGCGTCGATGTGTTCGCAGTGCGGCCGGTCAGTCTCAAGCCCGGAACGTTCAACGATGGCCCGAGCCATGTGAGTTCGTTTCGCGGCGTCTATGTCAGTGCCGCCAAGGGGCCGTTCGGGCTGGGCACCGACGCCTATTGGTATAGGCTTGACCGGGAGGTAGCGGTGCTTGGTCCGCGCAGCGGTGAAGATCGCCGCAACACCTGGGGCATGCGCGCGTGGAAACGCACCTCGAGATGGGATCTCGATCTCGAGGCCGCGTATCAGAGCGGCACGTTCGCGACCAAGGACATCGCCGCCTGGGCCGTCATGTTCGAAAGCGGCGTGACCCTTTCCAAGACGGCGATGACTCCGAGGCTTGGACTGCGCGCAAATGTGTTCAGCGGAAATCACGATCCCAGCGGGAAGACCAGCGGAACATTCGTCCCGGCGTTTCCTCGGTTCGGCCTGATCAGCGAGGCAGCCTTCTTCAACCTGTCCAACCTCATGGACATCTATCCGTCTCTAACGCTCAGTCCTCATCGCGACATCACCGTAACAGTGGGGCCCGACTTCTTGTGGCGAAACAGCCGCGCAGACGGCATCTATATCGGCGCGACCGGCGCTGCGTTCGCGGCATATGGCTCGAGCCGGTTCACCGGCACCGACCTTAATCTTCAGGCGAACTGGCAAGCCACCAAGCACTTGCAATTTACGCTATATGAAACCTCTTTTTCCGCCAGCGGCTCGTTAATGAGCTACGGCGGCAAGAACGGCAATTATCTCGGCATCCAGTCAGACTTCAAGTTTTAGCGCGCTGTTATGACAGCCTTGAACCGCATCCAGGTGCCACGTGATTAGCTGAATCAATATAACTGAGGCTCGTCATCGGAGACAGTTGCGCGAAGATTGCCTCCACGCGTCATTCCAATCGTCGTGATGATTAGGCACGCGGCATACGAGCTCACGACCCTTTGCCTCAAGATGATCTCGCGCCTCGTCTCGCCCGAGCTGTTCGCAATGGGCAACCGCACGGAAGCACGGGACTGCCGTGAACGTCGCGATAGGGTAAGCATGGCGTATAAAACGCTAGCGGATATGCTCTACCTTGAGGCCCTTGACCTTCACCTTCTTCCATTCGCGATCAGCCGTAAGGGCAGGAACATTGAGCTGCATGGCTAGGGCCAAGCAAGAACGATCACCAAGCCCGCGTCCAAACTCCCGTGTCTGCCCGTGAAGGCCTGCGGCCGCATAGGCCGCTTCGGCATCGTGCGCCCGAACATCAAGGCGAAGCTCGCCAAGGAGTTCGCGGACGGTAGGCTCGTTAAGTCCACTCAGGAGCATTTCTTTGATCACTTCCTGAAGGTTCACGGCGGAAATCGCAGCTCGCCCAATATGTGGTACGACCTTGTCGGCACCCGGTTCATCCCGGATGAGCGCCAAAACCGCGGACGCATCCAAAACAACCGACGTCATTTCGGATCGTGCTGCTGATTGGTTGCCAGTGGCTCACCGGCGTCTGCGACTGCCTCCGCCTTCCGATCGCTCAAAAAGTCGTCTGTCGTGCGAGCGTGCTTGGCATGCTCCCGATACAGGGCTTGAGCGCGTGAGACGCCATGGCCGATCGGAGACAGCCGAACCTGATCGTCCTCAATCGTCAGTATGACCTTCGCCTCGCCATGTAGCCCCATGGCTTTACGAACTGAGGCCGGTAAGATCATGCGGCCGTTGCCGGCTACCCTCACATCTATGGACTGTGTAGCCACGGGCCGTTCTCCAAGTTATGCCAGGAATGAGCTAGTGCCATACTGATCGGAATGTCACAAGCCCGCCACGTGCCGTTACTATGAAGATGCATACCGGCAATCGTCAATATGGGTATACCCTGAGTGGGCATGTGCTTTGGTACACAAAACCCGTTCAAACAGGGTCGGTAGCAGAGAAATCGGACACCTCATTATGAGGGTCTAGAGGCTGCCTGAACACATTAGGGGGGCGCGTCTGACATTGCTGCGTCAGCCTCTGCCTGTCGACGGCGATCACGAGCAATCTTGGCGAGCAGCGTTCGACTGCACCCAGTCGCATCCATTATATCGCGCCAGCTTCGGCCATCGCGAAGAAGGCTCGAGATCGCAGCATTGCGGGTCTTGTTCTCGGGGCGCCCCTTATAAAGGCCCGCTGCCCTGGCTTTTGCGGTGCCTTCGGCTTGTCGACGACGGCGATCCTCATAGTCCTTACGGGCAACCGCGGCGAGTACGTCCAACATCATGGCGTTGACCGCTGCGAACATTCGGCCGGTGAACTCATCCGTCGGTGCCGTCAGGATCCACGACGTCGGCAGGTCGAGTGCAACAACCCGGACCTGCTTGGCGTCGATTAGATTCCGCAGTTTGATCCAGTCTGGGGAGGTGAGGCGGGAAAGCCGATCTACCTGTTCGACCAGGAGCACGTCTCCCGGCTCGCAATCCGAAAGCAGGCGGAACAGCTCTGGCCGGTGAAGCTTGGCTCCACTTTCGTTTTCGACATAGCGGGCCGCAATCCGAAGCCCGTGCTCGGTCGCAAACACGTCGAGGGCGCTCTTGGCGCGCGACGCATCCTGTTCGGAGGTAGAAGCGCGAAGATAGGCTCGGATAAACATCCCGTAGTCTGCTATATGTGGTACTTATTAGTCTAGTCCTTTTTACGCCGTCAGGACGGTATTAAAGTACCAGCTATTGAGAGGTCTGCGAAAGGCATACTCAAAACGCACTGGTCATAACGCGAGCAGCATTGTTTCGGAGAGATCGTCTACAGATCGCGAGAGTTGGTAAGTAGGGCAGGGGGCTTACCTCGCGGCTAGGATCAAAGCCCCCGATTGCCATGTAATTAGCTGCCCCTAAGGGCGGCGTGACATCGAGCTTCGTCACCTTCTGGTTTAATCGGCAAGAAGATCAGGCAGTTTCCTAAGGAGCAAGGTGGCTAGTCTTCCTCAGCCGGTTCCACCATCAAATCGAGGCTCGGGTAGGCGATCATCCCGGCTTGCGCATAAAGGTCGGGTCTCAACCCCAGCGATGCGCCTACATGCTGACGATGATGTACGAACCTCTCGGCAAGCGCCAAGAACGCGGCCCTTCGTTCGCGGATCTGTTTGATGTCCAACTCTGCCCGGCCCGTGTCATTTTGAAAGGCGGCCCAGGTGAAGAAAGGCTTGATGCGATGCTGGAGTGCATCACCGTCGTTGCGGCCAATAAGCACGAAATGCGCGATCTCGTGGCGCTTGCGGTAAAGGGCGAGCGTCTTTTTGCGCAGCGACTTAAAGTGCGGGGGGTAGGCGTTTTCTAAACCGGCGATCGCCTGAACTGACGCCATTATCATGTCTAACCGTGCCTCAAGTGCCACCACACTTTCAAATGCTGCGCGTAGAGGATGGGTAAACTCGTCCCATTTGGCGGCATGCACGATCATAAACAGCTGACTGACCTCAATCTCGACATTGCCCCAAGCATGCAGGCATTCGCCGACCTCAGCGAAAAGGGCGCTAGACGCTACTTCGGACATTGGCGTTGTACTCACGTCAGAACGATAGGAAATTAGGCAATCGGTCTAGGCTAACCCGATGCACTGAAGCAGGGTGGCCAAATCAGGTTCGACAGCGGCCGCCCGTAGAACGGCCGTCCGGTCGATCCGCTTGGCTAGATTGACCCGCGTCATTGGTTTCGCGTAGTCCACCCACTCCTTTTCTAGTGCTTTGATGGCTCCGGGTGTGTCCGGCGGTCGGTTGGCTGACTTGCCCTCGAGATGGCGCAACAGCAAAGCTTCGAAGCACGGCCGCTGCCATAGAACCTTGATGTCGTTTTCGATGGCTAGAGCAATAGCGCGTTGAGCGCGCTGCGGATCGCGCTCGGCTTGGTCGAAGTCGATTAGCGCAAAGCGGTCAGCTGGCGCGCCGCGCTTTTTTTGAAGCTGGCGTAGCCGCAAGACCGCCATCTCGATCCGCGACAACGGATCTCCTGTCCCTGGACCTAGTTCGTCAACGTGGAGATGTACCGCGACACCTGCATCACGGATCAGGTCCTGAAGAAACCCAGCATAGCCTACCTCGGATGCGCCCTCACAGCCGATATAAACTGGGCGACGAAGCTCGATAAATGGTGAGCGACGACGGGTCATCCGAACTGCGGCACGCCGCCGTAGGCACCGCTCAGATATTTACGGTAGTGGTTCTCATCGCGCCGAACCTTCACGTCCATGAGACTATGGATGTGGCTGCGGCCCTGCCGGTCCTTCTCGCAAATGACGATCTCTTCCTTGTTGAGGTCATCGAGCAGGGAAGCAGAATGGCATGACAGCCAGAGCTGCGCATCGTAAGGGTTGCGGCCAGACGTCGCATAAAACCAACGGACCAGCTCGGGCAGCATCGTAGGGTGAATGGCAGCGTCCATTTCGTCTATTGCCGAGATGCCTCCACCTTCCAGCGCGCTCAGTAGAAAGGGGAACATCTTGATAAATGCACGCGTCCCGTGGCTCTCCATTCCCCATGGCATTTCCGCCGCGAGTCCAGCATGCCTGAACAGAAGTACCGGTCCGTTCGCAGTAGTATGAAACCGCATCCCCTCTACGCCAACGTCAATGCGGCTAAGCTCGTCGGTAAGCCGAGACACGACATTGGGCTGCGTCTTGAGATAGTCGATCACGTCACGGTCAACGAACGAATGAACGGGCTCAATCTGGAAGAAGGCCTTTCTTGCAGATTCCACAATGATTTGCGCGACCGGGTGCTGAAACTTCGCGAAAGACGATAGGACTGTGTGGTTGGCGGCCAGCGTCTTCACCAGATGCTGGAAACCCGATAGGCTGAACGTCCTCGAATCCTTCACCCGTCCATCTGGGCTACGTTCGAAAATTCGCTGCCATTTCCCCACGCCCCCAGGTCGCTGACGTAGGACCTCGGACGTGATCTGAAGCGCGAACCCATCCTTGACTTCGATATCCAGTTCGTAGCGATAGGTGCCTTGCTCGACTGCTTCACCTGCCTCAGCGCGCTGAAAGGTTTCAGGGGTCAGGTTCATGACGCCGCCAAGCTCGATCGCGAAGCGGATTGGCCGGTTGGCAGACTCTTCATCGTTGAAGCGCTCGATTCCGGCGAATCCTGGCACCGTGCGCTGAACGCTGTCACGTACCATTGTGAGAACGAATTCAAGTGCGCGGAGCATCGTGGTCTTCCCCGAGGCGTTTGCGCCATAGAGAGCCACCACCTTTGGCGCGCGTAGGTCGGCACCTTCGAAGATCGGCGCGTATCTACCTTCCGGGTCAGGAACCTTACCGTCAATCGTCAGGTCAAGCACCTGTGGATCGCGGATAGAGAAAAAGTTCTCGACTTCGAGCCGATAAAGCATGGTCACCTCGCCGGATGCCAGGTAGCATATTTAACGAGAAAACGTCAATATCCCGACTAAGCAACGCAGGACGGCTGGTGTCCGGCTGTGGGCCATGGAAAATGGGGAGCCTCCGCGGCGTTCTTTTTTCCCGTTCTGTTGGAGCTCTCGTTTCCGAGTTGGCGCGGAGGCCTAGTTGTCCAACGCGCGAGGAGGGCAGGCTTTGATGGGGTACTACCCCGAGGGAGCAAGTGCCTCTATGATCCTACAATCGGCGACGGTGTTCCGAGTACAAGAGTCGATCAGCACGTCGAGTTCGTTAGCGAGCGCAGTCAGGTCCGCAATCTTACGTCTAATCGCGTCGCGGTGTTGGTTAGCGACAACATCAACCGCGATGCAGGACTGATCGCGGCGGTCCGCGAGCCCCATCAACTCGCGTACTTGGTCGATCGAGAAGCCAAGATCGCGCGCACGCCGAATAAAGGACAGGCGGCGTAGATGGGCGTCTTCATAGGTCCGGTAGTTCCCCGCTGATCGTTCAGGCGCGGGCAGCAAGCCAATCTGCTCATAATAGCGGATCGTTTCGACCTTCGTACCAGTCGCACCAGCCAGTTTCCCGATCGTCAGTTTATCAGACATAGCGCTTGACCCTCTAGCGACTAGAGGGTGCATATAGGCTGTCAGATCGATTCTATCGAGGTGGCGAACATGGCCTGCACAAGCTGCGCGTCCGATAAGGCGGGTACTCTCAACGACCCTAAGTGGCGCCGGGCGCTATGGATCGCGCTCGTCATCAATGGCGGCATGTTCGTTATCGAGATTATAGCCGGCATCACGGGCGGATCGAAGGCGCTCCAAGCCGACGCGCTCGACTTTTTTGGCGATACCGCGAACTACGCAATCAGCCTTGGCGTCGCCGGAATGGCGATAGCCTGGCGCGCACGCGCTGCGATGTTGAAGGGGGCGACGCTTGCTTTGCTAGGCGTCTATGTCCTGTTCGCGGCGGGATGGGGTGCGCTCCACGACGCGACGCCCCATGCCGAGATTATGGGCGTGGTCGGCATCGCCGCGCTGATCGCGAACCTTGTCGTCGCGGTCATGCTGTACCGCTTCCGAAGCGGTGACGCGAACATGAGGTCAGTATGGATTTGCTCGCGCAATGACGCGATCGGCAACATCGCCGTCGTGCTAGCCGCAGGCGGGGTCTTCGGCCTCAACAGCGCGTGGCCTGATCTTGCCGTCGCCACCTTGATGGCTGTGTTGGGAATATCGGGCGGTGTTCAGATCATGCGGCAGGCACGCGCCGAAATGCGTAGCGAGCCCTCACCCGCCCCCGCTACTTACCAGCAGTCGTTACATGGCAGTCGGTAAGCTGCTAAGGCGCGGGCCAATGCACCGCCTTTCCGCCCTGTTCCTCAGTTTCATGCTCGTGCTTATGCTCGGGCTTGGATCAGTCGCGCATGCGACAGAAGGCGTGACGTGCGTTGATACCACAGCGGTCAGTTCCCTAGACCATTGCGATGGCGATGCCGACCAAGTGCCGGCAGACGCCGACAAGGCGTATCCCCATCATCATGGCGGTTGTCACGGCCATCATGTGGGCGTGCCGATTGCGTCCGATCCAACCGGACCAACCAGCAGCGTTCGTATGAATGCATCGGTGTGGCGCAACGCGCCCAAGGCCCCGGTAGCGTCCGACCCAGCCCTACGTCCTCCCCAAGCCTGATCGACGCCTAATTTCGCCGGGAAAGCCCGTGCGGATGCTCAAAGGTTCGTCAGGAGTCCGTTACCCATGCACCGTTTTATTGCGGCCTTATTGGCCGTGGCGTCGTGCGCGTCGATCGCGCAGGCGCAGTCAACCGATTCCACATCAAGCAGTCCCCCGCTCACCCTTGAGCAGGCGCTTTCACTTGCCGGAGCGACCGCCCCTAGCTTGGAGGCCGCCACAGCGGGCGTCCGGGCAGCAGAAGCAGGCCGAACGGTTGCTGGCTACCGGCCGAACCCGTCGATCGTCGCCGAGACTGAGAATATTGCCGGCAGCGGTCAATATCGCGGTCTTCGCAGCGCGGAGACAACGGCCGGTCTGGCACTACCGATCGAGCTGGGTGGCAAACGATCGGCACGGATTGCCGTCGCGGATGCAATCGGTAATCGAGCGCGGATAGGCACGGCGCTGGCCGAGGCTGATCTACGGCTTGCCATCACGCAGCTCTACATCGAGGCGACCGCAGCGGAACGCCGACTTGTGACCGCGCGCGAGCAAGCCGGTATCGCCCGCGAGGCATCGCGCGCAGCCGGCGTTCGCGTTCAGGCTGGACGAGCATCACCGCTCGAACAGCAGCGCGCCGATGTATTGCGGATCAATGCGGAGACAGCCGTGGAGCGCTCGGAGCGGCTTTCGGAGGTCGCGCGAAGCAATCTTGCACGACGGATTGGCCAACCTCTCACAGGACCGTTGGACTTGGCGTGGTTCGGCCGTGTCGAGGGCTTTGGTCCGGCACGGCCGATCGAGACCGCCGGGACGCTGGCATTGGCGGCCACGCGCGCGGACGTGACAACGGCAGAGGCACAGGTGCGGCTTGCCAGGTCGCAGCGCATTCCCGACGTGACACTCAGCGCCAGCGCACGACGGCTTGAGGCTACGAACGACGTGGCAGCGGTGTTCGGGCTGTCGATCCCGTTTCCGTTGTTCAACAACGGCAAGGCGGCAGTGGCGCAGGCGCGGGCGCAGACCGATCAGGCGCAGGCTCTACGTCGCGCGGCCGAGCTGGATACCGCCCAGGACATCGCAAGCGCACAGGCAAACGTCGCGAATGCCGCGACGACCGCTCGCAACGCCAGCGGGCCGGCATTGGCGTCGGCAAGCGAAGCCGCTCGGATCGCTCGGATCGGCTACCGGGAGGGCAAGTTTGGTCAGCTCGATTTGCTCGATGCCGAACGTACCCTGTCTGAAACACGAACCGCCGCGATCGATGCGCTCGCCACCTATCACGACGCCAAGGCACGCCTCGAACGGCTCGTTGCCGCAGCGCCCTCGCCCGAGGAAACCAATCAATGACGAAGATCATCATACGGGCGCTCGCGCCTGTGACCCTGGCTATCCTCCTTGCCGGGTGCGGCGGGGGTGGCAACAGCGAGGCCGGTGAGAAGGCCGGAGCCGAGAAGACCGAAGGTGCCGAGGCCGGCGAAGCCAAGGAGGGTCCAAAGGATATCGTCACCCTGTCCGCGCAGCAGATCGCGGATGCCGGGATAGAGGTTACGCGTCCTACAGTAGGCGGCGTGGCCGGAGCGATCGAGCTATCGGCAACGATCGAGGGCGATCCTCAGGGTGTGCAGGTTGTGTCCACCTCCGTAGGCGGTCGGCTCGTTTCCCTTACCCGCAATCTCGGGCAGTCAGTCAGCCGGGGAGACCCGCTGGCTATCATCGAAAGCCGGGAAGCGGCATCACTGAAAGCGGAGGTAGAAGCCGCGCGCGCGCGTTCCGCACTCGCCCAATCAAACCTTCGCCGCGAACAGCGTTTGTTCGCTGAACGGGTTTCGCCAGAGCAGGATCTGGTCGCAGCGCGAACGGCCGCAACGGAGGCCAGTATTGCCCTTCGCCTGGCGCAGCAGCAGTTGTCAGCGACGGGCAGCGGAGGCGGCGCGCTCAACCGCATCGCGGTCCGCTCGCCGATCGCCGGCCAGGTCATCGCGCGGTCGGCTACACTCGGGCAGGCCGTCGCGGCCGATGCAGAGCTGTTCCGTGTCGCTAACCTGTCGAAGGTGACTGTCACCACATCACTCGTCCCCACCGATGCCGGCCGGGTAAAACCTGGCGTGCGTGTCGAAGTGACGGCACCGGGGCGGCGTCAGGAGGGGCGCGTCACGTTCGTGTCCCCCATTCTGGACGAGACGACCCGATTGGTGCCGGTGATCGCCACCCTCGACAACGCCGGCAGCACATGGCGCGTTGGTGAAACGGTCAACGTATCTATCCTCGTTCCTGCGACCGGGGACCGCACCGTCGCCGTGCCATCGGCCGCAGTGCAGATGATCGAGGACAAGTCGTTTGTGTTCGTCCGGACCGCGACGGGTTTCCGGGCAATTCCGGTGACGCTTGGTCGCACCAATGGCGGACAGGTCACGGTAACGGCAGGCCTTACCGGCTCGGAGCGCATCGCTTCCACGAACAGCTTCACGCTCAAGGCCGAACTCGGCAAGGGCGCGGGCGGGGATGAGGACTGAGCCATGATCGGTCGCATCGTCACCCTCTCCGTCGAGAAGCGTTGGCTCGCCCTGCTTCTGACCATCGCGGCTGCATTGCTCGGGATCGGCGCGCTGCGTCAGCTTCCGATCGATGCCGTACCCGACATCACCAACAACCAGGTGCAGATCAACGTCGTTGCTCCTGCCCTCTCTCCCGACCAGATCGAGAAGCAGGTTGCGTTCACGGTCGAAACCGCGCTCGCGGGCATTCCCGGCCTTGAATATACCCGCTCGCTAAGCCGCAATGGCTTTGCCCAGATCACAGCGGTTTTCACCGAAAAGACCGATATCTATTTTGCGCGGGCGCAGGTCGCGGAACGCCTGCGAACCGCAGAGGAAGACCTTCCCGAAGGCGTGAACCCGGAGATGGGGCCGATCGCCACGGGGCTTGGCGATATCTTCATGTGGACCGTCGAATACCGCGAGCTGGATCAGGTTCACCACCGCAACGGCGAACCCGGCCTGCAACGCGATGCCAGCTATATCACCCCCGAGGGCGATCACCTCGTGAGCGACGCCGACAAGGCGACCTACCTGCGCACCGTGCAGGATTGGATCGTCACGCCGCAGCTAAAAAGCACGGCCGGGCTTGCTGGCATCGACTCCCTTGGTGGCTACACCAAGGAATATCTCGTTATTCCAGACATACAGCGCATGGCGGCGATGCGGCTGACGCTTCAGGATCTCACCACCGCCCTTCAGCGCAGCAATACCAGCGCGGGCGCTGGCGTGGTCAACCGCAACGGCGAAGGGTTGGCGGTTCGATCGGATGGGCGTGTCCGCAACGCTGACGAGCTGGCCCGTACCGTCGTTGCTACCCGCGAGAGCGTTCCGATTCTGCTCAACCAGATCGCGACCGTTCGCACCGGGCAGGCGCTACGCATGGGATCGGCGTCGGAAAACGGCCATGAGGTTGTCGTCGGCACCGCGGTCATGCGGATCGGGGAGAATAGCCGCACGGTGTCGACGGGCGTTGCCGAACGGCTCACGCAGATCGGCCGCTCATTGCCGGTCGATGTTGTCGTGAAGCCGGTTATGAACCGGACCGAGCTGGTGAACTCCACGATCGCCACGGTTGCCCGCAACCTTGCCGAGGGTGCGGTGCTGGTGATCGTCGTTCTGTTTGCGCTGCTTGGCAATTTCCGTGCGGCGCTGATCGCGGCCTGCGTCATTCCGATCACGATGCTCCTGACCAGCATCGGCATGTTGGAGGCGGGCGTTTCGGCCAATCTGATGAGCCTCGGTGCGCTCGACTTTGGGCTGATCGTAGATGGCGCGGTCATTATTGTGGAGAACGCATTACGGCGTTTGGGAGAGGCGCAGCATGGTCGTGATGACGTGCTGACGATCGAGCAACGTCTCGGGATTGTCGCGGCATCGGCGCGCGAAATGATCCGCCCATCGGTGTACGGGCAGGCTATCATCATCCTGGTCTATGCGCCGTTGCTCACCTTCACGGGTGTCGAGGGCAAGATGTTCGAGCCGATGGCGCTGACGGTTATCATCGCCCTGGTGTTCGCCTTCATCTTGTCGCTGACCTTCATACCGGCAGCGATTGCGATCTGGCTCAGCAATCGGGTCGAGGAGAAGGAAAGCCGCGTCGTCACGTTCCTCCGGCAGCGCTATGAGCCGGGACTTGATGCGGCAATGCGCAGACCCACCCTCACCATCGGCGTCGCGATCGGCGCGCTGGCGCTTGCCGGTGCCGCTTTCACGACATTGGGGCAGGAGTTCTTGCCGCAGCTCGATGAGGGCAACATCCTCGTGCAGGCGGTCCGCATCCCCGGCACATCGGTCGATCAGAGCCAGGCAATGCAATTCCAGGTGGAAAAGGCACTCGCCAAGGCCCCTGAAGTCCGTTTCGCCTTCTCGCGCACCGGCACGTCTGAAATCGCATCGGACCCGATGCCGCCTAACGCGACTGACACGTTCGTCATCCTGAAGCCGAAGAAGGAGTGGCCCGACCCCGGCCTGTCTAAGGAAGAGCTGGTGGAGCGGCTGGAAAAGCGCCTCTCCACCCTACCGGGCAACGCCTATGAGATCACCCAGCCGATCCAGATGCGGTTCAACGAGCTGATCGCAGGCGTGCGCGGCGATATCGCGATCAAGGTATTCGGCGACGACTTTGGTGAGATGAACGCGACCGCAGATCGGATCGCCGGCATTCTGCGAAAGACGCGGGGTGCAGCAGACGTGCGGGTTGAGCAAACCGAAGGCTTGCCGATGCTCGATATCCGGCCGAACCGCACTGCCATGTCCCGCGTCGGGGTGACGGCGGGTGATGTGCAGGACACGGTTGCAGCAGCTATTGGCGGCCGACAGGCTGGCGTGATCTTTGAAGGCGATCGTCGCTTCCCGGTCGTGATCCGGATGGCGGAAAGCTCGCGCTCCGATCTGACGGCGGTTGCTCAGGTGCCGGTGCCGACCGGCAGTGGCGGCTTCGTACCGCTATCGACTGTGGCGGATATCGCCGTGGTCGATGGTCCCAACCAGATCAGTCGCGAGAACGGCAAGCGGCGTGTCGTGGTGCAGGCCAACGTGCGCGATCGAGACGTGGCCGGCGTCGTGGCTGATGCCCGGTCAGGCATCGACGCTCAGGTGAAGTTGCCGCCCGGCACGTATCTCGAATGGGGCGGTCAGTTCGAGAACCTGGCATCTGCCCGCGATAGGCTTAGCGTTGTTGTGCCGATCTGCTTCGTGGTCATCATGTTCCTGCTCTACGGCGCGCTCGGCTCCGTCAGGGATGCGTTGATCGTGTTCACCGGGGTTCCGCTAGCGCTGGTCGGAGGCATCCTTGCGCTGGTGCTAAGAGGCATGCCGTTTTCCATTTCAGCGGCAGTCGGCTTCATTGCGCTATCAGGCGTCGCGGTCCTCAACGGGCTGGTCATGGTGTCGTCCATCCATGATCTGATGCGGCAAGGCATGGATCGTGCGGTAGCGGCGCATCAAGGCGCTCTGGCGCGGCTCCGGCCGGTTGCGATGACGGCTCTCGTTGCGTCGCTTGGCTTTGTGCCGATGGCGCTTGGTCATGGTGCCGGAGCCGAGGTGCAAAAGCCGCTGGCGACCGTCGTCATCGGTGGCCTGATATCCGCAACCCTGCTCACCTTGTTCGTGCTGCCGACCCTCTACGCTCGTTTCGGACGGCGCGAGCTGCCAGCTCCATCAGGGGGACACATCGAACTGCCGCCTTTAGCTCACGACGGCGTGAGGGCTTAAGCTATGCAGGCCGTTGCCTTCACGCTCATTCCCGTCGTCGCCGTACTGATCGGCTCGCTTTTTGCGGTATCGAGACGGCCAAGTGATGCATTCGTAAGCGCCATGCAGCACTTGGCGGCAGGCGTCGTGTTTGCCGCAGCGGCAGCCGAGATCTTGCCCCAGGTGATGCACGAAGGTTCACCGATCGCGACATTCACAGGCGGCGCGTTGGGCATAGTCGTGATGCTGTCGCTCAAAGCCCTTGAGGGTCGCGCCAGTGGACCGATCGCTATGTTGGGCGCGGTTGCAGTCGATATTCTGATCGACGGGCTTGTTCTCGGGTTGGCGTTCGTCGCTGGCGGGAAGGCTGGCGTGTTGCTGACGATCGCGTTGACCTTGGAGGTGCTGTTTCTCGGACTGACCGTGACGACCGAGTTGGGTGAGACAATCAAGTCCAAGGCGCGTATCATTGCGATTACGATGGGGATCGCGTTGTTGCTGCCGATCGGTGCGGCGATAGCGACGCCCGTTGCGACGTTTCCCCCCGTTGTCATCGCCGGGTTTCTCAGTTTCGGTCTGATGGCGCTGCTCTATCTCGTGACGGAAGAGCTGTTGGTCGAAGCGCACGAGAAACCAGACACCCCGCTTATCAGCGCGATGTTTTTCATCGGGTTTCTGGGATTGCTCCTGATCGAGGAGTTTTTGGGATGACCGCTCGACGTGGAACGTCTTGGACCGATGATGATGACGCCGAGCTTCGTCAGCGTATCAAGGCCAGGCAGACTTTGGCAGTAATCGCGCGAGAGATGGGACGAACGATGGATGCGGTTCGGGGAAGAGCCTCAACCCTGAGGGTAACTCTCCGCTCTTCACAGCGACCGTGGCGGGACGGCGTGCCGCGCCGAGTAGATGTAGACTAGAAAAATAGGGGCGGTTGCCCGCCCCTACCTGGCTTTAGCCGTGCTTCATGCCGCCCTTGGCATGATCGCAGCAGTCAGCAGCCTTGGCTTTTGCGCCATCCTTGCAGCAGTCCGCACCGTCCTTGCAGCACGCCATGTCGGCGCAGCAATTGGCGACAGCGGCGAATGCGCCAGTCGACAGGGTGAGAGCGAAGGCAGCGCTGATGAGCTTGAACTTGGTCATGATATTCTCCGAAAATTACGTCTGATGGTGTTCGACGTCACACGGTTTGCGGAGGGGGTGTGGCCGGAGCGTATGCCATGCCCAAAAGGCCCGTCTGTGAAGCCGGCCAAGGCGATAGACGGGAGGAAGGAACCAGTCCGATATGCTCGACGGTTTCGCCGGCAACCGCAACGCACGGTATGGCGCAGGCCGACGCAGGTGCCTTTTTGATGGGAGCGCCTGGTGCCTTGCTGGCGCAGTCCATCATCGCGGACGCAGCCGGAGGCGCGGCCATCGCCATCGTCTCGCAGAGCGGGCCAAGCCGGACCAGCAACATCACCGCCAGGACGAGAAACGCCATAGAATGCAATATCTTGGAGAGTGGGCGAGCCCGGCGTTTCATTGGATGCATCTAGAAGCACAATCAGTGATGCACAATGTCGTAGGTGGCGGCGGATGGCGCTAGACCGGTTTTCCCCTTCTATCTCAGTTTCTCGATCCACCATCCTTTTTGAGAATCCAGACGCCCTAATTTAGCTCTGGTTCGATCGAGTTCAGAAACCCCTGATGCCACGTACAATGCCTACTGCGGTGCCGTTTGAACGGGTGCCGTATGGTCCTTCTTGGTCAAGGCTTAAGCCGGACTAACCGAGCAGATTGACCAGATTTTTATGCGTAAACTTTTGACGTAAAACGAACCAGATTAAAGAGGTCCACTGGGGGTATACGTTAAAAGCACCGGAGTTTATGCACGTGGGGCAGCTTCACGTCGATGAGCCATAATCCAAACGGTGTGGTACAAACGAGGCTCGCTGGCATACCGTGGGGACGGTTGCTGCTAAGCCGGGATATCCCTAGAAGATGATGACGATGCTGATCAGAGGTACAGAGGCCGTCATGACGATACAGATCAACATAACGCCAAACGGGCGCATGAGCCTGCCCGCTGACGTTCGCAAGCGGTTGGGCCTGACGGGTGGCGGTGCGGTGTATCTCGACGAAACCGAAGATGGCGTTGTTCTGCGAACCGCCAGCCAAGCGGTGGCAAGGGCGCAGGCGCTGGCCGAGCAATATACCGGCGGTAATCCCGACGCCTCTGTTGACGCATTCCTCAATCGGCGTCGCGAAGATAGCGGCGAATGAGCGTGGTTCTCGACGCCTCGGCTCTCATCGCAATGATCAAGGGTGAAAAGGGATCTACCAAGGTTGCAGCCGGTATCGCCGGTGCGCGAGTGAGCAGCGTGAACTACGCTGAGGTGGTGACCCACTTCATTCATACCGGAATGCCCGAGCGAGAAGTTGATGCCATGCTTGATCCGCTGCCACTGACGGTAGTGCCGGCCGACAAGGCCTTGGCGAAAATCGCCGGGCGGCTGCGCGCCGCGACGGCCGAGGCGGGCCTTAGCCTTGGAGATCGCTTTTGTCTGGCTCTAGCCCGACGGGATGGATTGCCCGCTTGGACCAGCGACCAGAACTGGAAGAAGATCGCGGATGCAGTCGAGGTCAAGGTCGTGACGATCCGCTAGAACTTGGCGGGAAGGGCAGGGGGCAACCACCTGTCGATCCTCTGGAAGCGGAAGGTCTGCATCCTGGTGGAAAACCGCCTGTCCGCTGTTGGGCGGCGTTTCGGCGAAAGCTGCCGGGCGACTTCCGACCCATAGTAAGTCATTCAGGACAACTTTTCTGCTCCCTGAAAGCCGCCGTCCGGCCGCGCGGTTGGCTGCGGCTCAGCTGAACGAGCCGGGCACCGGCTCCTGCGTAGCGACACCGTTAACGCACAGGTTAGCGTGTCGCAGATGTGCGTTGAAAGTCGCGTAATTCCGCGACTGACATTCGCGACAGCTACGCCGTCAGCCGACCACGCTTGAGCTGGTGTAGCGAAACTCAGGATATTCGCGACAATCCTCCCACTAACCCATGACGATCATCTCGGTCGCGATCAGCGCGAGCAGGACCATGACGAGCTGGCGGAAGCGCTCAACGGGCAGACGCTTGATGAGCAAGCACCCCGCCCAGGTGCCAACGATCATCGCCAGCCCCATCGCGATCGCCAGCGGCCAGAAGGTTGGTCCAAGGTCGATCGTCGCGCCGTAAACAATTGTCTTGGCACTGTGCATCACGATCGAGGCGACCGCGTCACTCGCGACATAGGCAAGCGGTGGCAAACCGAGGCTCAGGAACACCGCTGCGCCGAGCGGCCCGGCGCTCCCGACTAGCCCGGACAACAGGCCGGTCACACCGCCCCCGATCACCAGCACGCGGCGCGAGGGTTTAAACGCGATCATGCCCGTGGCCTTCAGGATGACGAACAGCAGGATCGCCACGCCCACGATCCGCGCAACGAGCGCCGTCGGTAGCGACGCGAACGACAATGCGCCCAGCATCGAGAACGGTATGGCAGCGGAGAGGAACAGCAACACGGGCCGCCAACGGATTGGCGCCAGCCCAGCCCATCCCGGCCGGCGCACCGTTGCCGATGATCTGGACGATCGTCAGCAGCGTCACCGCTTCGGTCACGCCGACGACTTAAATCAGCAGCGGCAGCAACAGCAGTGCCCCGCCAAACCCGGCCGAACCCGAGATTGCAGCAGCCGCAAATGCACCGACGATCAGCAGCCCATATTCGATCATTGGTGTCATCGGTCGAACCGCGGCATGACCGACCAGTGTTCCAGCTGCTTGTAGACGATCACCTTGTCGCCGAGCAGGTCGCCATGTCGCCGGCAGAACCGGTCGAGCTGGTCGCGTTCGCCAACGAGTTCGACGCAGATCGTCAGATGGGGATCGGCCGCCTCCGATCCGTTCTCGCGGATCTGGCCGTGGTTGCTGAACCCATAGTGCGTGTGTTGCGCGACGGCATTGATGATGCCGTCTGGATTAGCTCGCGATAGAGCGGCTTGGCAGCCCACAGCGTACGCAGGCTGCGCTCACCAATTCGGTCGGACGGTTTCATGTAGATACGCAGCATGCCGATTTCGCGATGCTGGACGGTGAAACGATTGGGCATGGACAAACCCTCGATTGGTGGGGGGATCAGGAGCGTGGGCTTCGCGAGGCGCGGTGTGCCCGCGCCTCGCGAAGCGTCGCGTTCGGGGTGAGGCCGGTCGCCGGCACCTTCGGCACCGCGACGCGCTGCGACAGGTAGATGCCGTTATGACCGGAGCAGAGGTAGGCGACGAAGCAGGCCACCGCGATCGGCACCGCATAGGCAGCGCCGAACAGTTCGATGCCCATGAAGGTGCAGGCGAGCGGGGTGTTGGCCGCGCCCGCGAACAGCGCGACGAAGCCGAGCGCGGCGAATACGCTGGTGGGCACGCCGAACATGGGGGCGAGTGCGTTGCCGAGCGCCGCGCCGATGAAGAACAGCGGTGTCACCTCGCCACCCTTGAAGCCGGCGCTGAGCGTGACGACGGTGAACAGCAGCTTGATCGCCCAGCTCCACGGATGCGTGTCCGGTCCGAAGAAGCTGGCGATGGTGAGGCTGTCGGGCGTCGCTG
>NZ_JANBVH010000023.1 GCF_024273235.1 Sphingomonas faeni
ACGAAGCGCGGGGGACGGCCGAATCTGCTGCCCTGCGTTCCGATAGCACCACCCCGGCGGAGGCCGGGGCCCAGTTGGGAGCCGGTGATGATGACGGCCGGCACTCCGTTACAGCGACCTCTCCAACTGGGCCCCGGCCTCCGCCGGGGTGGTGCGCGTGCTGGGCAAACGCTCATCCTAAAGCGGCGCAGAGAGCAGCGGCGATAGCGCCCCGACCCGAGCCCAGCGCCACCCCCTCCCGTTTCCCCGCCCGCCGCTGTACAGCAACCCGAATGACACTCCTTCGTCACCTCGCCGCGCTCCTCCTGCTCGCCACCGCGCTACCCGCCCTCGCGCAGGACGAAGCCAAGGTCGCGACCGTCGCCGCCAGCCTCACCAAGGCGTCGGCGGAACTCCAGGCGATCGACGACGCCACCCCCGCCGCGCGCGACGACAAGGCGCGGCAGGTGCTCAGGGATCGCGCGCAGGTCGTGCAGACCACCGCCGCCGATGCGGTCCGCACGCTCACGCCGGAGATGGCGCTGGTCCAGGCGCGCGTCGCGGAACTCGGCGCCGCCACCCCGGGCGTTGTCGAGGCGCCCGAGATCCGCACCGAACGCCGGCTCCTCGCGCAGAGCCAGTCGTCGATCGACTCGGCGATAAAGCGCGCGAAGCTGATCGGGATCGAGGCCAAGCAGCAGATCGACGATATCGGTGCGGCCGAGGCGGAGGAACTCGGCCAGCAATTGTCCGAGAACACCGGATCGCCGCTGTCGCCGACGCTGTGGGCCGCGATCGTCGATCACTTGCCCCGCGACACCGCGCGGCTGACGCGGTTCGCCAATACCGAAATGCGTCAGTTCGGTGCGCGGCTCGATACCCGCGCCGGCACCGGCCTGCTCGTCGGGATGCTCGCCGCGCTGGTGCTGATCGTGCCGCTGCGCCGCTGGCTGCACGGTGTCGGTCGGCGATACGCGACCAACCACGCCCCCGGCGGCCGTCTCCGGCGTTCGGCCTATGCGCTGTGGCTGGTGGTGATCGGGACCGCGCTGCCGGGGCTTGCGGCGTGGGCGATTGTCGCGTCGCTGCGCTGGGGCGGGCTCGTCTCGCCCGCGTGGAGCCGGTTCGGCGCGATCTTCGTCGGGATCTCGTGGTTCGCGGCTTTCGTCTCGTCGCTCGGCGGCGCGCTGTTGCTGCGGACCCAGCCGACCTGGCGGCTGCTGCCGATCGGCGACGCCGCCGCGCAGGCGCTCCGGCCGTATAGCTGGATGGCCGCGGCGTTGATCTTCGGCGGGCAGCTGCTGATCGCGACCAACCTGCTGATCGGCGTCAGCGCGCCCGCGTCGAGCGCCGCCAACGCGCTCGTCGCGCTGTTGCACATCGTCCTGCTCGGCGCGATCCTGGTGACTCTCGGCCGTCTGCGCGCCGCCGCGCTGCCCGATCCGGCCAAGCCCGCGCGCAACACGCTGCTCGCGATCGTCGCTACTCTGGTCTGGCTGGTGCTGGTCGCTGCGTTCTTCGCCGGGCTGATCGGCTATGTGAATTTGGCGCTCAAGGTCGCGACGTGGCTGGTCTGGGGCGCGATCGTCGGCGCGACCTTGTACCTGATGATGACCTTCACCGACGACGCCTGCCGGACGTTGCTGTCGAGCGGCAACCGCCTCGGCCGGTCGGCGAACAGCGGGTTCGGCGTCGACAACAAGACCGTCGACCAGATCGGCGTGCTGCTGTCCGCGGTGCTGCGGCTGTTGCTGATCATGCTCGCGGTCGGCGCGGTAATGGCGCCGTTCGGGGCGGGCGTGGGCTCGGCGTTCGAGCTGTTCGGGACGGTCGCGAACGGCATCACGATCGGCCAGGTCACGATCTCGCCGGGGGCGGTGCTGCGCTCGATCGCGGTGCTGTTCGTCGCGCTCGCGATCATGCGCGGGCTGCAGCATTGGCTGGTGAACAGCTACCTACCGACCACCGCGATGGACGCCGGCGCGCAGAATTCGGTGACGATGGTCGCGCGCTATGCGGGGATCATCGCCGCGGTGCTGTGGTCGCTCGGCGCGCTCGGGATCGGCATGGAGAAACTCGCCGTGGTGCTCGGCGCGCTGTCGGTCGGCATCGGCTTCGGCCTCCAGGCGATCACGCAGAACTTCGTCTCCGGCCTGATCCTCCTCGCCGAGCGCCCGGTGAAGATCGGCGACCTCGTCCGGATCGGCAACATGGAGGGCGACGTCAAACGCATCAACGTGCGCTCGACCGAGATCGAGGTGGCGGACCGCTCGACGCTGATCGTGCCCAACTCGGAGCTGATCACCAAGACGATCCAGAACATGACGCTGGCCGCGCCGATCGGTCGGATCCAGCTGCAATTCTCGGTGCCGCTCGAGGAGGATCTCGATGCGGTGCGGACGATGGTGCTGGCGGCGTTCGCGGAAAAGCACGAGGTGCTCGATCATCCCGAATCCAAGGTGTTCATCGACTCGATCGATGCCGGTCGCGCCAAGTTCAACTGCTTCGCCTATGTGGCTAGTCCCCGCGATGCGTACCCGATCCGCAGCGAACTGCTGTTCACGCTGCTCCGCCAGTTCCGCGAGGCGGGGATCGAAGTCGGCTCGACCGCGACCAAGATGGAACTGGTCGGCTCGCTGCCGGGCTCGCCCGTTGCCGATCAGAGCGTCGATCAGAACCCCGGTCAGAATAGGGCGTAAGGCAGCGACACGATGAATTTCGACCCTGCCGCCATCGTTCCGCGCGGTCTGATCCGCACGTTGGTGACCGATCTGGGTGCAGCGCTTGGATCATAGGTCCAACTGCCGCCGTTGTTCGACGAGAAATCCACATCGTCGGTGGTGCTGGACGGGCTGGTATAGGTGACCGCCAGCGACGAGGCCGGAGACCCTTCCGCCGTCACGACATATGCGGTCGACGCGGTGCCGTCGCCGTCCAGTGCCACCTGGAGGCGGGCAGGGGTGGGCAGCGTGAATGCCAGCGTGTTGCCGTCCAGCGCGAACGGATTGGGGTTCTCGATCTGCATCGTCATGCGCAGCTTCGCACCGGGAATCGCCTTTGGATTGACGGTCGCGGCGGAGGCTTCCCAGGTGGTGCGTTGTGAAACCGTGACGACCGCGTCCCTTGCGACCGTCATCGTCACGTCGACCAACGCGATCCTGCTGTCCTGATCGTTCCTGCCGAGCAGGCATAACCCCAGCGCCCCGACGCCGTCGCAGAATTTCCAGGCCCAACGGACCTGGAAGCTGCCCTTGTAGATTCCAGCGGGCGGGGCGGAGGCGCTCACCGGCTTGATATAGATCGGCACGACGGCCCTGCTGCTGCCCAGCAATGACAGCGTCGTCCCCTCGAAGTACGAACGGCTGGTATTGGCGACCAAAGGCGCGGTGCCGCTCGAATTTGCCGATAGCGAATAGCCGACCGACCCGCCGGTGGGTGCGGTAAGCGTCAGCGTTCCCGTCGTCAGCAGCGTCGCGCGCAGGTAATCGTCGGCGAGCAGCGACAGGACGTCGGCGTTCGCGCAGGTGAAGGATCCGGTCGTCGCGATGAAGCCCGCGGTCGTAACCGCGGCCGGCGACAGGGTGCCGAGCCTGGCGGTCGAGGGCGTGACGACCTCGCAGGCGAACGCTGGCGCCGCGGCGAGCCCGAGGGACAGGACCAGCGCCGCGACCAGCCGCTTCACGCCGCGCGGAGTCTTCATGCCCAGCGCAGTCTTCACGCCCCGCGCCATCGCCAGACCATGTTCGATACCCACCGCATCCCTCGCACCCGTTTCGATAGGCCAGGGCTATTCCCGCAATCGTTAATGCGTTTTGAAAAACCGGAATCGGATGTTTTCGTCCGTCGAAACGGCGAATGTCGGGCGTCGCGGCATGGACGCGGTCTTGCCCGGCGCGCCGAAACACTCGAAACAGCCGGCATGACGATCGCCCCCTCCAACGCCCGCCCCAGCACCGTCCTGATCGCGAGCGTTGCCACCGCGGCGCTGGCGGGGCTGTTGTTCGGCTTCGACACCGCGGTGATCGCCGGCGTCACCGGCGCGCTAAAGGCGAAGTTCGCGCTGAGCGAGGCATGGCTCGGCTTCACCGTGTCGTCGGCATTATGGGGAACGCTGATCGGCGCGCTGTTCGTCGGCATGCCCGGCGATCGCTATGGCAGCCGCAACGTGCTGCGGATGCTCGCCTTCCTGTACGTCGTCACCGCGCTCGGCTGTGCATTGGCGTGGAACTGGCACAGTTTCCTCGGCTTCCGCTTCATCAACGGCATCGCGATCGGCGGCTCGTCGGTGCTCGCGCCCGCCTATATCGCCGAGCTGGCGCCACCTGCTCAGCGCGGCAAGATGGTCGGCGGATTCCAGTTCGCGGTCATTCTCGGCATCCTGCTCGCCTATGTGTCGAATGCGATCATCGGCTCGCTCGGGCTCGGCGATGTCGAATGGCGATGGAAGCTCGGGATCGTCGCGCTGCCGTCGCTGGTGTTCTTCGCGCTGCTGTTCCGCATCCCCAATTCGCCGCGCTGGCTGCTCGCCAAGGGGCGCGATGCGGAGGCGAAGGAGGTGCTGGCGATGGTCGGGATGAGCCCGGACATCGCGCGGCGCGAACTCGATGCGCCGAAGGGTGACGCCAAACTCTCCTGGTCGCGCCACCGCAAGCCGATCACGCTCGCCTTCCTGGTCGCGATGTTCAACCAGTTCAGCGGCATCAACGCGTTCCTCTATTACCTCAACGACATCTTCAAGGCGTCGGGCGGCAGCCTCTCGCCCGATCTCCAGGCGGTGATGATCGGCGTCGCCAACATGGTCTTCACATTGCTAGGCATGCTGCTGATAGACCGGATCGGGCGGCGCACGCTGCTGCTCTGGGGCTCGGCCGGCATGACCGCGGCGCTGACCGTCGGCGGGCTCGCGCTGCTGGGAGTCCTGCCGAACTGGCTGCTGCTGCCGTCGCTGATCGTGTTCATCATGTTCTTCGCCCCCGGTTCGGGCGCGGTGATCTGGGTGTATATCTCGGAGGTGTTCCCGCAGAACGTACGCGCGCGCGGATCGAGCATCGGTTCGTCGAGCCATTGGGGCTGGAACGCGGTGATCGCGCAGGTCTTCCCCGTAGCCGCGGCGTGGTCGGCGGGCGTGCCGTTCCTGTTCTTCGCGGCGATGATGGCGGTGCAGTTCGTGACCGTGTTCTTCTACTTCCCTGAGACCAAGGGCGTGCCGCTGGAAGACATGGACGCGCATCTCGCGCGTTGAACGGGCATAATCCTGCGACAATTGCCCTTTAGTCGAGCCCCCTGATCGACGGCGATCATCGGGAAATAGCGACTATGCGTACATTGGGTCTGGTTCTGGCGGTAAGCGCGCCTGCGATGGCGGCGGCGCAACAGGCCCCGTCGACACCTGCCACGGCCGCGCCCGCCGCGCAGACCGCGGAGCAGGACGAAGCCGCCGATGCCGAGGAGATCGTCGTCACCGGATCGCGCAAACTGCCCGGTTCGGTGATCGGCGACATCCCGCCCGACCAGAGCCTGGGCCAGGCCGAGATCCGCTCCTACGGCGTCAGCTCGATCGCCGACCTGCTCAACGAACTGAGCCCGCAGACCACCAGCGGACGCGGCAGCGGCGGCGCGCCCGTCGTGCTGCTCAACGGCCGTCGCATCTCCAGTTTCGCCGAGATTCGCGACATCCCGACCGAGGCGATCCAGCGCGTCGAGATCCTGCCCGAGGAGGTCGCGCTCAAATACGGGTATCGCGCGGACCAGAAGGTCGTGAACTTCGTCCTGCGCCGCCGCTTCCGCGCGGTGACCGTCGAAGCCGTCGACAAGATGCCGACCGAAGGCGGCAGCAATTCGCCCGATGGCAAGCTCGACATGCTGAACATCGCCCGCGACCGTCGGGTCAATCTGCACGCGGAATACACCTCCACCTCCGCGCTGACCGAGGCCGAGCGCGACATCAACGCGCCAACGGCCACCGCGACCAGCGCGGTCGGTGCGGACAACGCCATCGTCGACCAGCGACCGTTCCGCACGCTCCAGTCCGCGAACAGCACCTTCACGGTGAACAGCGTGTATGCGCGCAACATCGGCAAAGTAGGCGCGACGATCAACGGTCGTCTCGAATCGACCGACAGCCGCAGCCTGAACGGCTTGCCCGTCGCGACGCTGGACCTCGCCGATGGCACGAGGCTCTACCGTGCTCTCAACGACGACGGGTTCCAGCCGCTGACCCAGCGCGCCTCGTCGATCGCCGCGCATCTCGGCACCACGCTCAACGGCGATGTCGGCACGTGGCGCTGGAACGTGACGGGCAATTACGACCGCAGCGACACGCAGACCTTTACCGAGACGGGTGTCGACACGACCGCGTTCCAGGCGCGGTTGAATGCGGGCGATACGACCGCCAACCCGTTCGCCCGCCTCACCGCGAGCGACTTCGGCGCCTCTCCCGCCAATCGGGCTTATGCGACGCAGACCTCGGGCGAAGTCGACGCGGTCGCCAACGGCAACCTCTTCAACCTGCCCGCGGGCGCGGTCTCGACGACGGTCAAGCTCGGCGCCGAAACCGCCGATTTCAAGAGCCGCTCGTACACCGTCATCGACCTTGTCGGGCGCGATACGCAGGGGCAGGTGTCGCGCGATACCGTCAACGGCCAGGTCAATGTCGACGTGCCGATCGCCAGCCGGTCGAAGGGCGTGCTGCCGTTCCTCGGCACCTTGTCGGCGAACTTCAATCTGGCCGAGGACCATCTGTCGGACTTCGGCACGCTGACGACGCTGGGCTACGGCATGAACTGGTCGCCGATCGACGGCGTGCGCCTGATCGCCTCGGTCACCGACACCGACGAGGCACCGACCGCGCAACAGCTCGGCAACCCGTCGATCACCACGCCCAACGTCCGCATCTTCGATTACGTGAAGGGGACGACCGCGACCGTCACGACGATCAGCGGCGGCAACCAGGGCCTGGTCGCGGACAATAATCACGTCCGCAAGCTGGGCCTGACGCTGAAGCCATGGTCGGCCAAGGACCTGTCGATCACCGCCAACTATGTCGACAGCCACACCGACAATCCGATCGCGTCGTTCCCGAGCGCGACCGCGGCGATCGAGGCCGCGTTCCCCGATCGCTTCACCCGCGATGCGGGCGGCAATTTGCTGCAGGTCGATCAGCGGCCGATCAATTACGCGAGCAGCGACCGCTCCGAACTGCGCTGGGGGATCAATTTCTCCGCGCCGCTGAAGTCGAAGATCCAGCGAGAGCTCGAGGCGTATCGCGCGGGGACCGGCCCCAATCCGTTCGAGGGCATGCAGCCCCCGCGCGGATTTCGCCCGCCGCCGGGCGAGGACGGGCCGCCCGGCGGTGCGCGGGGCGGTGCACAGGGCGGTGCGCGTGGCGGCGATTCTGGTGGTCCCGGCGGCGCCGATGGTCCACCCCCGGGCGGGCCGCCGCCGGGTGGAGGCTTTGGCGGTGGTCGCGGTCGCGGTGGTTTCGGAGGCCGCGGTGGCCAGGCCGGTGGACGGATCCAGTTCGCGCTCTATCACACCTGGCACTTCACCGATCGCGTGCTCGTCGCGAACGGCGGGCCGAGTCTCGACCTGCTCAACGGCGACGCGATCGGCAACAGCGGCGGCCAGGCGCGGCACGAACTCGAGGCGCAGGCCGGCTATACCAATAACGGCCTCGGTGCGCGTCTCTCCGCCAATTACGCGACCGGTACGCGCGTGAACGGCGGCACCGCCGCCGCGCCGGAAACGCTCAACTTCGGCGGCCTCGCGACCGCCAATCTCCGCCTGTTCGCCGATCTCGGCCAGCGCCTCGAATGGGTCAAGGCGCACCCGTGGCTGCGCGGCATGCGCGTGAGCTTCTCGGTCGACAACGTCCTCAACACGCGCCAGCGCGTGACCGACGCGACCGGCGCGACGCCGAACAACTACCAGCCGGATTACCTCGACCCGCTAGGCCGCACCGTCCGCCTCAGCATCCGCAAACTGTTCTTCTAAAGCCATCGGCGCGGTGCTTGGCTTGGCGGTCGGCGGCGGACACGGACTGCGCCGGGGCAGGGCGTCGATCCTTCGGAAATCGACCCATCAATCCTGTTGCCCGGCGACGAAGCCCGCTTATGCTGCGACGACATCATTCGAATTCGGGGTATCGTTCGACCATGACACGCAAACTGGGCGCGCTTGCCGGCGTCGCTGCAATCGCCCTCGTCTCGCCCGCGTTTGCGCAGGCGCAGCGGCCGACGCCCGCAGCCAAGCCCGCCCCGGTCGCCGACCTCGTCAAGTCGGTGGATATCCCCTACCAGCAGTTCACGCTGAAGAACGGCCTGCGCGTCGTCGTGCATACCGATCGCAAGGCGCCGGTCGTGGCGGTGTCGGTCTGGTATAATGTCGGGTCGAAGTTCGAACCCAAGGGCAAGACCGGCTTCGCGCATCTCTTCGAGCATCTGATGTTCAACGGCTCCGAGAACGCGCCCGGCGATTTCTTCGAGCCGCTGAAACAGGTCGGTGCGACCGACTTCAACGGCACGACCTATTTCGATCGCACCAATTATTTCGAGACGGTGCCGACCGCGGCGCTCGATCGTGCGCTGTTCCTCGAATCCGACCGGATGGGCTATCTCACCGGCGCGATCACGCAGGGCGTGCTCGACGAGCAGCGCGGCGTCGTCCAGAACGAAAAGCGCCAGGGCGACAACCAGCCCTACGGCCTGACCCAGTACAAGATCACCGAGGGTCTGTTCCCGGCGGATCATCCGTACGGCCACACCACGATCGGCTCGATGGCGGATCTCGATGCGGCGTCGCTGCAGACCGTGAAGGACTGGTTCAAGGATCATTACGGCCCGAACAACGCGGTGCTGGTGCTGGCCGGCGACGTCGATGCGGCGACCGCAAAGACGCTGGCGGAGAAGTATTTCGGCGGTATCCCGAAGGGGCCGGAGAGCATCGTGCCGCCGGCGCCGATCCCGACCCTGCCTGCGCCGGTGAGCGAGACGATCAAGGACCGCGTCGCCGCGGTGATGATCAGCCGCAACTGGGTGGTGCCCGGCCTGAATGACAAGGACGGCACCGCGCTGGATGTCGCGGCGGGCGTGCTCGGCGGGCTCGCCAGCAGCCGGTTCGATACCGCGTTGGTCAAGAAGGAGAAGCTCGTCGTCAGCATCGCGGCGTATAACCGCAGCTTCAGCCAGCTCGGGATGTTCGGTATCCGCGCGATCGTCCGGCAGGGGGTCGACCCCGCGCTCGTGTCGAAGCGCATCGACGAGATCATGGCGGACTTCCTCAAGAACGGGCCGACCGCCGACGAAGTCAGCCGCGTCGCGACGACGACCGCGGCAAACACGATGGAGGGCCTGGAATCGGTCGGCGGCTTCGGCGGCAAGGCGGTGACGCTGGCCGAGGGCGCGCTGTATTCGAACGATCCCGGCTTCTACAAGAAACAGCTCCTGCAACTGGCCGCCGAGACGCCGGCGAGCGTCCGCGCGGCGGCGGCGAAGTGGCTGTCGCGCCCGGCCTATTCGCTGACCGTCGTGCCGGGGCCGCGCGATGCCTATGCCAACGCGGTGGTGCCGCCCAAGGCCGACGTTCCGCCTGCGCCCGATGTCCCGTTCAAGGGTACGCGGGGGCCATTGCCCGCGGTCGGCACCGTCGCAGGCCTCAGCTTCCCGACCGTCGAGCGCACGCGCCTCGCGAACGGCATCGAGGTCGTCTACGCACAGCGCGCCGCCGTGCCGGTGACGCAGGCGGTGTTGAGCTTCGATGCAGGCGTGGCGGCGGACGTGCCGGGCAAGCTCGGTACGCAGCAACTGACGCTGGCGATGATGGACGAGGGCACGCCGACGCGGGATTCGGTCGCGCTGGCAGAGGCCAAGGAGCGGCTGGGCGCGGATATCGGCACGGGCGCGTCGAACGACCGGACCTTCCTGTCGCTCCAGGTGCCGAGTGCGAACCTGGCGCCTGCGGTCGACCTGTTCGCCGATATCGCGCAGAATCCGGCGTTCGCGGATGCCGAGGTCGCGCGCGTCAAGAACCAGCAACTCGCGCAGATCGCGCAGGAGCTGACCAGTCCGCAGGGGCTGGCCACGCGCGTCCTGCCCAAGCTGCTCGGGCCGACCTCGCCCTATGCCAAGGCGCAGGGCAGCGGCGATCCGAAGGCGGTGGCGGCGCTGACGCGTGCCGATCTGGTCGCATTCCAGCAGGCCTGGCTGAGGCCGGACAAGGCGAAGATCTTCGTCGTCAGCGATCGTCCGCTCGCCGAGGTGAAGGCAGCGCTCGATACGCGGTTCGGGACGTGGCGGCCGACCGGCGCGCCCGGCGTGAAGGCCTTCCCCGCGACCGTGACGCCGTCCGCGCCGAAGATCGTGCTGATCGACCGGCCGGACAGCCCGCAGTCGCTGATCCTCGCGGGCGTGCCGACGGGCTTGAAGGGCACGCAGGACCTGTTGCCGATCGCGACCGCGAACGATGCGCTCGGCGGCAGCTTCCTCGGCCGCGCCAACATGGATCTGCGCGAGACCAAGCACTGGTCCTATGGCGTCTCGGGGCGGTTCCAGCAGAACGAGCAGGCCGCGCCCTATGTCCTGTCGGCGCCGGTGCAGGCGGACCAGACCGGCCCGTCGATCGCTGCGCTTCGCGACGACATCGGCGCGTTCCTCGGCAAGGAGCCGATGACGCAGGCGGAGTTCGACCGTGCGATCAACGGCGCGATCCGCTCGCTGTCGGGCAATTTCGAGACGTCCGACGCGGTGCTGGCTGCGATGCAGCAGAACGACCTGCTCAAGCGGCCCGACGATTACTACGCGACGATCACGCAGCGCTATCAAGGGCTTAACCTGCCGCAACTCAACACGGCGATCCAGCAGGCGCTTGATCCGAAGAAGACGATCTGGGTCGTGGTCGGCGATGCGAAGACGGTGCGGCCGCAGCTTGACAGCATCGGCCTGCCGGTCGAGGTCATCCCCGCGGCGTCGGTTGCCGGCGCCAATTAATCGAAAGAGCCCGGGCGTTCCGGGCGGTAATCGGAGAGAGAGCAATGGCAAACGTCGATGGCAGCTGGGATTGCGTGGTCAAATCGCCGCTGGGCGACCAGAAGATGACGCTGACCGTCAACAGCGCCGGCAGCAATTTCACCGGCGCGGTATCGGGCGCGATGGGCGGCATGGACGTCACCGGCGAGGTCGATGGCGACACGATCACCTGGAAGCAGAGCATGACCGTGCCGATGCCGATGACGCTCGACTGCAAGGCGACCGTCGAGGACGACGTCCTCAAGGGCAGCGTCGCAGCCGGCGCCTTTGGCAGCTTCCCGCTGACCGGCACGCGGACGGCGTAACGGTCTGGCGTGGCGACCGTGAACCTCTGTCTGCCCCGCCTGCCTTCGTCCGTCTCGCGACCGTCATCCCAGCGAGAGCCGGGATCTCACCGAGCGGCCACCGGCGCTCGCCAAGCGGGAGACCCCAGCTTCCGCTGGGGTGACGATATTTGGCGGAGGGTGATCACGCGATCGATACACTAGCTACACTATGGGAGGGGCTCGTCTTTCCGACACGGCAAGGCGAGCCTTTTTCTTTTTCAGTCCGGGAGGGAAGGAAGAAGAAAATGAAGTTTACGCCCCGTTTGCTCAATGCCTGCGCGATCGCCGCGCTTGCTGCCGCTACAATCACCCCCGCGACCGCGCAGAATTACGACGAACGCCCCGCCAAGATGGCGCCGCGCGACGTCGGCTACGACTATGTCCGCAAAGTCGTCGAGATCCCGATGCGCGACGGGGTGAAGCTGCACACCGTCATCATCGTGCCCAAGGGCGCGAAGGACGCCGGCATCCTGATGACGCGCACGCCCTATGACGCCGACGGCCAGACCAAGGTTGACAGCGGCACCTATGCGGGCATCCTCGCGCACGGCGATGGCGCTGGCGACGTGATCGCCGCGGCGGGCTATATCCGCGTGATCCAGGACGTCCGCGGGATGCACGGGTCGGAGGGCATCTACATGATGAACCCGGCGCGCGCCGGCACGGCCCAGAACCCGACCAAGACCGACGACTCCACCGACACCTACGACACGATCGACTGGCTGGTTAAGCACGTCCCGGAATCGAACGGCCGCGTTGGGATCAGCGGGATCAGCTATGACGGCTTCCTCCCGCTGATGGCGCTGATCAACCCGCATCCGGCGCTGAAGGTCTCGGTGCCGATGAACCCGATGGTCGATGGCTGGCGCGGCGACGACTGGTTCCACAACGGCGCCTTCCGCGAGGGGATGATGCCGTACATCCTCGGGCAGGAGGCGACCAAGGACGCCGGCACGCCGTGGATCACCGACACCGCCGACGATTACGACTATTACCTCAAGGGCGGCTCGGCGGGCGCGATCGGCAAGGCGCAGGGCCTCGACCAGCTCGGCTTCTGGCGCAAGATCACGCAGCATCCCGCCTATGACTCGTTCTGGTCGACGCAGGCGATGGACACCGTGCTCGCCGGCCAGCCGCTGAAGGTGCCGACGCTGATCGTCGGCGGCCTGTGGGATCAGGAGGATATCTACGGCGCGCCCGCGGTGTATCGCGCGCTCGAGCCCAAGGACACCGCCAACGACATGGTCTATCTGTCGATGGGCCCCTGGTATCACGGGCAGGAGGTCGGCAACGGCAGTGCGCTGGGCGCGATCAAATGGGATGCAGACACCGCCAAATGGTGGCGCTGGCACGTCCTCGCGCCGTTCCTCGCGCATTATCTGAAGAGCGACCAGCCGGCGATGGACGTCGCGCCGGTGACGATGTTCCAGTCCGGGCGCAACGAGTGGCAGAAGCTCCAGAGCTGGCCGACCGCGCAGACTCTGGGCACGCCGCTCTACCTGAAGCCCGGCGGCGCGCTCGGCTTCCAGGCGGCGGCGGGCGCGGCGACGACCGCGGACTATATCTCCGATCCGGCAACCCCGGTCAGCTACCGCGTGCGCCCGACGCTGCCGACCTATGCGAGCGGATCGACCTGGAAACAGTGGCTGGTCGACGATCAGCGCGCGGTGTCCGGCCGTCCCGACGTGCTGACCTTCACCACCGACGCGCTGACTGCGCCGACGACGATCGCCGGCGTTCCGGAAGTGAACCTGACCGCCTCGACCAGCGGCACCGACAGCGACTGGGTGGTGAAGCTGATCGACGTGTATCCGGACGTCTATCCCGGCGACAAGGCGATGGCCGGCTATCAGTTGTCGGTCGCGATGGACATCTTCCGCGGGCGCTACCGTGAGGATCTGGCCGTTGCCAAGCCGATCGCCGCCAATGTGCCGCTCAAGTACAAGTTCGCGCTGCCGACGACCAATCACGTGTTCCTGCCGGGGCACAAGATCATGGTGCAGGTTCAGTCGAGCTGGTTCCCGCTCTACGATCGCAACCCGCAGACCTTCGTCCCGAACATCTTCTTCGCGCAACCCAAGGATTACGTGAAGGCGACGCAGAAGATCACCGTCGCGGGCCCCGATGAGAGCTATATCAGCCTGCCCCTGGTACGCTGAAACTCCTGCATCGCACCGGGTGCGATCCGGGGTGATGTAAGGAAATGACTATCCTGCATATATTGGCGTTTGCTCGCGTAACTGGTTCTTAGGAGGCGGTGGGGCATGGACCTGTCGTACAACAGACCGGATCGCCGATGAAACGCCTCCCCCTGATCGCGCCGAACCCGCCGCGGCTGAGCGAGCATCTCGATGCACTGCGCCGGGTCGAGGCGTCGGGGGTGTTCAGCAACAACGGTCCCGAGGTTCGCAAGTTCGAGGCCGGGGTGACGGACGCACTGTTCGGCGGGCACGGTGCGTGTCTCGCGGTCGGCAACGCCACATTGGGGCTGATGCTCGCGATCCGCCACGCATCGGGGATGCGGACGGGCGGACTGGACCCCAAGCAGGGCACGTTGGCGCTGATGCCCGCACTCACCTTCGCCGCGACCGCGCAGGCGGCGGCGTGGGCGGGGCTGACGCCGCTGGTCTGCGATATCGATCCGGACGACTGGGGTGCCTGCGCGCTGGAGGAGGAGCGGTTGCTCCAGCGTCATGGTGAGCGGATCGGCGTGGTCGTGCCCTATGCGACGTTCGGCAATGCGATCGACCTCGACCGCTACGTGCATTTCCAGCGGCGCTACGGCGTCGGCGTGGTCGTCGATGCGGCCTCGTCGCTCGGTACGCTCGACGATGCGGGGCTGGGCTTCGGTGCCCGTGCGCCGTTCGCGGTGGTCCATTCGATGCACGCGACCAAGACGTTCGCGGTCGGCGAGGGCGGGCTGATCCACAGCGGCGACGTCGACCTGATCGCGACGCTGCGCTCGATGGGCAATTTCGGGTTCGAGGGCAGCCGCAACGCGACGCTGCCGGGGATCAATGCCAAGCTGCCGGAGATCACCGCGATCATCGCGCAGGCCAAGCTCGCCGAGATCGACGCGATCGCCGATCACCGCGCGGTGCTGGACGACACCTACCGCGCGACGCTGCCCGATTTCCAGTTCCAGGCGGTCTCGGGGCGGCGGCGCGCGATGCAGTTCATGCCCGTTCTCCTCCCCGAGCATATCGCGCATCACCGCGACGCGATCGTCGAGAGCATCGAGGCGGACGGCATCGGCTGTGGCCGCTATTTCAGCCCACATCTCGGCGAACAGCCCTGGTTCCAGGCGACCGCGATGATCGAGCCGACCCCGGTTGCGGACAGGATCGCGGGGCGGATGCTGTCGCTGCCGATCACCGACGCGATGTCGATCGAGGACGCGCGGCGGGCGGCGACCGCGCTGGCCTCGGCGTGCGCGGCGATTCTCCGGCCGCGCGATCGGCGGGCGTCGGTGCGCGGCCCTGGTGGCGCCATCGCCTCGGTCGTCGTGATCGGCGGCGGTCCCGCGGGGACGGCGATGCTGACCTCGGCGACCAAGCGCGGCCTGCTCCCCGATCTCGCCGCGTCGGGGCTGATGGTGATCGAGCGCGGCAACGCGATCGGTGGCGGGCGGCTCGGGCGCTATGCGATCACCTCCGATTCGACCGCGCAGACCTTCCTGACCGCGGTGCGCGCCAACGTGCATCCCGAACTCGCGCGGCTGGTCGATCACCCCGCCGGGCGTGCGGTCGCGGCGCATGAGGGCGCATTGGGCGTGCCGCTGACCGAGGTCGGGCCGCTCTTGCGCGCGACCGGCGACCGGCTGACCGACATCGTCCGCGAGAATGGCGGCACCGTGCTGACCGGGCACGAGGCGCTGGGTGCGAAACGTGTCGGCGACGGCTTGTGGAGCGTCCAGGTCCGCCGGCTGGCCGATGGCCACGTCTTCGACCAGCTCGCGCGCAACGTCGTCGTCGCGACCGGCGGTCACCAGCCGCTCGACCGGCTCGCGACGCAGCGCGTTGCGGGGGCCAGCCTGGTCGATCTCGCGAGCGGACGGCTGCTCCAGTCGGACGACGTGCTGACCGTCGGCGGGTTCGAGAAGGTCGCGGATATCCTGACCGGCAGGCGCAACCCGAAGATCGCGGTGATCGGCGGCTCGACCAGCGCGCTGACGACGATCGCGCTGCTGCTGAAGAGCCAGCCGGCGCTGCCGCTCGGGGCAGGGGCCGTCACGCTGTTGCACCGCCGGCCCCTGCGCCCCTTCTATCATTCGGTCGAGGCGGCGCATGCCGAGGGGTTCACCGATTTCGGCCCCGACGACATCTGCCCGGTGTCGGGGTTCGTCTACCGCCTCGCCGGCTTCCGCCTCGAGGCGCGCGATCTGGTGCTGCGGATGCTCGGCATCGACGGTCGCGCGCCCGATCCCCGCGTGACGCTGCACCGCATTTCGGGCGACGACGACGCTCGCGCACGGGCGGCGATCGAGGAAGCGGATCTGGTCGTTGCCGCGCTTGGCTATCGCCCGATCGGCATGCCCGTAGTCGATCGCGACGGGACCCAGATACCGCTCGCAGCGCATGACGGTCAGCCGATGGTCGATCGCCATTGCCGCGTGGTCGATGCCGACGGCGCACCGATCCCCGGACTCTACGGGCTGGGACTGGCGGCGGGTTTCGTGCCATGGGGACCGCTTGGCGGCGAGAGCAGTTTTTCGGGCCAGGCCAATGGCTTGTGGCTATGGCAGAACGATGTGGGGCTGATGATCATCGATCAGGTGATGGCGTCGAAGGCACTGGCGGCAGCGTGACGTCGCGCGATCGAAACGCCGATCCCGCGGTCAGCGTGGTCATGGCCGCGTATAATGGCGCAGGGTTGATCGAGGAGACGCTCGCCAGCCTCCAGGCGCAGATTTTCGGCGATTTCGAGGTGATCGTGGTCGACGACTGCTCGACCGACGACACGCGCGAGGTGGTGCGCGCCTGGCCGGATCCGCGCGTGCGACTGGTCCAGATGGCGAAGAACGGCGGCCCGGTGCTCGCGCGCAACCGCGGTTTCGCGGAGGCGCGCGGGCGCTACATCGCCGCGCTCGACCATGACGATATCTGCCGCCCCGATCGCTTCGCGCGGCAGGTGGCGTATCTCGACGCGCATCCCGACACCGTGCTGCTGGGCACCGCTGCCGAACTTCTGACCGCAGGCGTGGTCGGCCCGTCCAGCTATGCGCCGACCACCACGCCCGCGCTGGTCGCGTGGCTGACCTGCATCGAGAATCCGCTGGTCTGGTCGTCGACGATGATGCGGACCGAGGTGGCGCGGCGGCTCGATCCGGTGACACGGCCCGAGCTCCTGTATGCCGAGGATTTCGACCTGTATCAGCGGATCCAGCATTTCGGCGCGATCGCGCGGCTCGACGAGGCGCTGGTGCTGTACCGCGTCCATCCCGGCGGCGTCTCGAAGCGCTTCGTCGATACGATGGAGGCGGCCTCGGTCCGCGTCCTAACCGAACGCTATGCCCGGCTGTTCGACGATCGCGCGGAGCGGGTGGCGCGGCTGATCATGCTGCACAACATGGCCAAGCGCCCGGTCCCCGATCGCGCTGCGCTGGCGACGCTCGGCAGTGCGCTGAGCGTGATCCAGGCGGACTTCCTCGCAACGCACGACTGTTCCGCACACGACATCCGCCTGATCCGTTGGGAAACCGCGCGACGCTGGGGCGATATCGGCCGGGCGGGTCTGCGCGCGGGAACGGTGCGGCTGGCGGACGTGCTGGCGGTGCGGCCCGATCATCTCGGGCTGGGCTATGCCGGACTGGAGGCGCTGCTCTGGTCGGGACTCATCGGCGGCGTCCGCCGCGCGCGCCGGCGGATGGAGCGGAGCCGGATGGCGGAGACTGCGGGGTAGCAACCGCTCCAAAATCCCGTCACCCCAGCGAAGGCTGGGGTATCTCACGTGTCAGGTGACGCCCACCAAACCGAAATATCCCAGCGTCCGCTGGGATGACGGTGACGGGCCTTGGGTACGCGGCGTTATTCCAAATCCCGACATCCTCGCCAAGATCGTCACCCCAGCGAAGGCTGGGGTATCTCACGTGTCAGGCGACGCCCGCCAAACCGGGATATCCCAGCGTCCGCTGGGATGACGGGCCTTGGGTAGGGCGCGTTATTCCAAATCCCGACATCCTCGGCAAGATCGTCACCCCAGCGAAAGCTGGGGTATCTCACGTGTCAGGCGATGCCCGCCAAACGGAAATATCCCAGCGTCCGCTGGGATGACGGGCCTTGGGTAGGGCGCGTTATTCCAAATCCCGACATCCTCGCCAAGATCGTCACCCCAGCGAAGGCTGGGGTATCTCACGTGTCAGGCGACGCCCGCCAAACCGACATATCCCAGCGTCCGCTGGGATGACGGCTAAACGCTCAGACCTTCGCCGCGTAGATCATCCGGCCGGCACCGAGCCGGGCGAACACCTGGTCCAGATCGCGCTCGCCGACTGCGAAGCAGCCCTGGCTGCGGCCGAGCATGCCGTGGGTCTCGATCATGTCCTTGTTCGCATACCAGGCCGAATGCACGACGATCGCACGGTCCAGCGCGTTGTCGTTGGTCGGATCGAGCCCGATCAGGCGCTGCGAGCGGCCATGCTTGCCGACATAATATTCGTCGGTGACGAACGCGCCCTCCGACGAGGCGTTCGAGCCGAAGCGGTTGGAAAAGCGCTCCAGATACCCGGTATGTGCCGGATCCGATCCGCTGCCGTGCGCGACCAGCAACGACGTGCTGCGTCCACTGGCTAGATCGATGAAGTGAAACCGCGGCTTGCCCGACGGCGCCGCGAAATCGGCGATCGCGATGCGGTCATGATGCTGGATGCGGCTGCCGTGGCGGCTGAGCGACGCCATCGCCTGGCGCAGCAGGTCGGGGCGAACCACCTTCGGCGACGTCACCGCAACCGTCGTGCGTGGCAGCGGTGGCTGCGACATCGGCTTCAGGTCGCGCGCCGTCAGCGGGCGGCCGAGCCGTGTGGTCGCGGAGACGGCACCCGGTACCGCCAGAGCCCCCGCCAGTACCAAACCGTTCTTCAGAAGCGCGCGTCGCTCGCGCACAAGACCTTCGTCGTGCATCGATTTTCCCGTAATTGCCCCAGTTCCCGTGAACCGGGTATAGCCGATTTTCGGTCAATATTCTGCAACCATTTCCACTGGTTGTGGGTCTGTTCCCTCGAACTACCCCGGCTTGGGGTCGGTTCGTCGACTCAATCCGCCGACGGCACGTTTTAGAGAATCGCGCGTTGGGCGGATTATCGAGACGGATCTGAAGACTCAGGGGCAGACGGTAGGATGAGCAGGGTGGTACGGTCGGTTGCGGCAATGGGGCTGGCCTTCGCGCTGTTGGCGGGCGCAAACCCCGCTCTGGCCGCGTCTGCTGCCGCGATCGCTGCGCTGCCGATCGAGCAGGCCGCGACCGAACTTTCGCCCAACCAGTTCGTCTGGAGGGACAATGGGTCGAGCGAGCCCGTCAGCATCGTCATCAGCCTGCTGGAGCAGCGCGCGTTCGTCTATCGCGGCTCGACGATGATCGCCGCGACGACGATCTCCAGCGGCAAGGACGGCAAGGATACGCCGCTCGGCACCTATCCGATCCTGCAGAAGAACGCGGTCCACAAGTCGAACCTGTATAACGATGCGTCGATGCCGTTCATGCAGCGGCTGACCTGGGACGGCATCGCGATCCATGCCGGCCGGAACCCGGGCTTCCCCGATTCGCACGGCTGCATCCGGGTGCCGCTCGGCTTTGCGAAGCAGCTGTTCGGGGTGACGACGCTGGGGACGACCGTGACGGTGACGGACGATTTCGAGGGCGGCGTGATGCCGGAGCCGCCGGTCCCTGATCAAGAGACGGCAATCGCCAATTTGCGCCAGTCGGTCTCGCTCGATCGGTGATTGGAGAGATGCGAGGGCAGTAATCCCTTCCTTGTTCTCCCGCGAAGGCGGGAGCCCAGGCTGGGTCCCCGCCTTCGCGGGGAAACAAGTTACGCCGCGATCGGGAGCCCGAGCTCGACCAATCGTGCACGAAAATCCGCCGCGTCCGTGAACAGCACCGATTCGATCCCCAACGCCTGCGCCGCCGCCACGTTCGCGGCATTGTCGTCGACGAACACCGCGTCCGCCGCCGCCAACCCGAATCGCGCCAGCGCCAGTCGATAGATCGCCGCATCCGGCTTCACCATCTTCTCCTCGCCCGACACCACGATATCGCGGAACCGGTCGAACAGCCGTGCCTCACGCGCGCGGAAGGGTGGCCAGAACTCGTGGCTGAAGTTCGTGATCGCGAACAACGGGACGCCGGCCGAATCGAGCTCCTCGACGATCTCGTGCATGCCCGCGATTCGCGCACCGATGCTGTCGTTGAATCGCGGCCCCCAGGCGGCGATCAGCGCGGCATGCTGCGGATACAGCGCGGCCAGCTCCGCCGAGGTGTCGGCGAAGTCGCGGCCAGCGTCGTGCTGGAAATGCCAGTCGATCGTCACGACATCGTGCAGGAACGCGTCGAGCGCCCGATCGTCATCGATCAGGCGCTCGTACAGGATCCGCGGATCCCAGTCGTAAAGGACGCGACCGACGTCGAAAATGACGGCGGTCTTCAGGAGTTTAGCCCTGGCGTGCCTTGAAGCGACGGTTGGTCTTGTTGATGACGTAGGTACGGCCACGACGACGGATCACGCGGTTATCGCGGTGACGATCCTTGAGCGACTTCAGGGAATTGCGGATCTTCATGATCGATTCGCTTCTTTTCAAATCTAGGTGTGCGGAAAGACGGGATCGCCTAATGGCGGGGTGTGTCCAAGTCAAGCAACGGACACGCTTCTGCCAGCAGAGGGCCTCCCATCCGGGAACCCACTCGGCTGGTCGAAGCGTTACTATAGCGCAACATTCTAAGGAAGTCCCGATGGCGGTACGTTCGATCCTGGTCCTGGCGCTGGCAGGCGCATCCCTCACCGCGTGCGCGACCGGCCCGTCGCTGCCGCCGACCGAGGTGCTGCGCTATCATCTCGGCGAACCGATCGACCGCGGGACGATCGCGGTCCAGCCGCTGACCTCCGGCGGCCCGGCCAGCATCGAGTTCAAGACCTATGCCGCCGCCGTGCAGGGCCAGTTGCTCCAGGCCGGTTACAGCGTCCCCGCACCCGGCGCGAAGCCGCTGCTCGTCGCGACCGTCGGCTTCACCCGCACCACGCAGGCTGGCCCACCCAAGCGCTCGCCGATCAGCATCGGCCTGGGCGGCGGCGGCTTCAGCGGCGGTCGTGGCGGTGGCGGCGTCGGTCTCGGCGGCGGGGTCGGCTTCCCGATCGGCGGCGGCGGCAGCACCGCGATCCTCGTGTCCGAGCTGTCGGTGACGATCAAGCGTACCGCGGACCAGTCGCCTGTCTGGGAAGGGCGCGCACAGTCGTTCGCCGACGCCCGCAAGGAGGACGCACGCACCGATATCCAGGCCGACAAGCTCGCGCGCGCCTTGTTCATGGGGTTCCCCGGCGAGTCCGGTCGCACTATTCAGGTGAAATGACCGCAGAAACCATGAGTCCCGCCGCTACTCCCGTTACCATCAACGCAGCCTTCGATGGCGGCAACATCCGTGTTGTCGCCATCGAAGGGGACCGAATCGACCTGGAGATCGTCACGGATCACCAGTCCGACTTCTTCCAGTGGTTCTATTTCCGCGTGGCGGGAGCGGCCGGGCGGACGCTGACCTACCGCATCCTGAATGCGGGCAAGTCGGCCTATCCGTTCGGCTGGCCGGGCTACAAGACGCGCGCCAGCACCGATCGCCAGGCGTGGCGGATGATCGAGACGCGCTATGCCGCCGGCGTGCTCGAATTCGATTTCACCGCGGATACCGATCTCGCCTGGTTCGCCTATTTCGCGCCGTACACGATGGAGATGCACGAGGCGCTGGTGGCGCGCACCGCGTTGCTGCCCGGCGTCACGCACCGCGAACTCGGCCAGTCGCTCGACGGGCAGGCGATCGACTGCTTCACGATCGGCAATGGCCCCAAGCAGGTCTGGATCTACGGGCGCCAGCATCCCGGCGAATCGATGACCGAATGGTGGATGGAAGGCGCGCTGGAGCGTCTGACCGATTTGGCCGATCCGATCACCGCCGCGCTGCTGGCGAAGGCGACCTTCAACGTCGTCCCGAACATGAACCCCGACGGCACGCGTCGTGGTCATCTGCGCACCAATGCCGTGGGCGTGAACCTCAACCGCGAATGGGATACGCCCAGCCTCGAGAAGAGCCCCGAAGTCCTCTGCGTCCGCAACGCGATGGACCAGACCGGCGTCGACGTCGCGATGGACATCCACGGCGACGAGGCGATCCCCGCGAACTTCATCGCCGGCTTCGAAGGCATTCCGTCCTGGACCGACGCGCACGGCGAGAAATTCTACGAATACGGCCGGCGGCTCGCGGCGCACACGCCCGATTTCCAGACCGAGAAGGGCTATCCGAAGTCAGCGCCCCGGTCTGCGAACCTGTCGATGTCGACCAACCAGGTCGCCGAGCGCTTCGGCGCGGTGTCGATGACGCTGGAGATGCCGTTCAAGGATCACGATGCGAACCCCGATCCCGAGTTCGGCTGGTCGCCCGAACGCTCGAAACAGCTCGCGCACGCGATGCTCGAGACGCTCGCCGACATGATAGACGATATCTGACCTTCGAAATCCTCCCCCGCCTGGGGGAGGTGGCAGGCGCAGCCTGACGGAGGGGGCGGCAGGCGAAACCTACGTTGCGTGTCCTCCCCCTCCGTCACCTCCGGCGACACCTCCCCCTGGCGGGGGAGGATTGCTGGAGAGGCGGTCCGTCCCAATGTTAAAACAAGGAGCCCGCATGCCGACCCTAGTCCTGATCCGCCACGGCCAGTCCACCTGGAACCTCGAGAACCGCTTCACCGGCTGGTGGGACGTCGACATGACCGCAAAGGGCGAGGCCGAGGCCAAGGCCGCGGGCGAGCTGATGGCCGCCAAGGGCCTCGACTTCGACCAGACCTTCGTCAGCCTCCAGACGCGCGCGATCAAGACCCTCAACATCGCGCTCGAAGCGATGGGCCGGCTCTGGCTCCCTGTCGAGAAGGACTGGCGCCTGAACGAGCGGCATTATGGCGGCCTCACCGGCCTCGACAAGGCTGAGACCGCGGCCAAGCATGGCGACGCGCAGGTCCACACCTGGCGCCGCAGCTTCGACGTCCCGCCGCCTGTCCTGGAGGACGGCAGCGAGTTCGACCTGTCGAAGGACCGGCGTTATGCCGGCATCGCGATCCCGAAGACCGAGAGCCTGAAGGACACGATCGCCCGCGTCCTCCCCTACTGGGACGAGCGCATCGCCCCGGCGCTCAAGGACGGCCAGCGCGTCCTGATTTCCGCCCACGGCAATTCGCTGCGCGCGCTGGTCAAGCACCTCTCCAACATCCCCGACGACGAGATCACGAGCCTGGAGATCCCGACCGGCCAGCCGATCGTCTACGAACTCGACGCCGAGCTGAACGCCACCGACCGGTATTACCTCAGCGAACGCTGACGCCACCGTCCCCTACTTCACCCCTCCCTGAAAGGGAGGGGCCGGGGGTGGGTCGGCCAGTTGGCGCGCGTGTCGGATCCCAACAAACCAACCCACCCCCAACCCCTCCCTTCCAGGGAGGGGAGCAGGGAAGGGGGCGATAGCCACGAAGAGCCCGCCATCCATCCACCAAAACATTGCCCTAGCCCCCGCCCATCGCTAGGCACGGCGCTCCTTTGATCCGGGGACGGAAATGGCTCTAGTCGGCATCATCATGGGCAGCACTTCCGATTGGGAGACGATGCGCCACGCCGCCGAGACGCTCGACGCGCTCGACGTCGCCTACGAGACCAAGGTCGTCTCCGCCCATCGCACCCCGCAACGCCTCTACGACTATGCGACCACCGCCGCCGACCGCGGCCTGAAAGTCGTGATCGCAGGCGCAGGCGGCGCGGCGCATCTCCCCGGCATGGCCGCCTCGATGACGCATCTCCCGGTGCTCGGCGTGCCCGTCGAATCGAAGGCGCTCAAGGGCATGGATAGCCTGCTCTCGATCGTCCAGATGCCCGGCGGCATCCCGGTCGGCACGCTGGCGATCGGCAAGCCCGGCGCGATCAACGCCGGCCTGCTCGCCGCGGCGATCCTCGCGACGTCGGACGATGCGCTGGCCGAACGCCTGAAGGCATGGCGTGCCGCGCAGACCGACGCCGTCGCCACCGACCCCGCCTGAAAGACCAGAGCATGACGCCGCTTCCCCCCGGATCGACCATCGGCATCCTTGGCGGAGGCCAGCTCGGCCGTATGCTCGCCACCGCCGCGGCGCAGCTCGGCTATCACACGCATATCCTCGCGCCCGACCAGGAGAGCGTCGCCGCGCAGTCCGCCTCGACGATGACGCGCGCGGACTATCACAACCGCATCGTGCTCGCCGACTTCGCCGATGCCTGCGACGTCGTGACCTACGAGTTCGAGAACATCGACGTCGACCCGGTCGAATGGCTCGCAGACCGCGTTCCCGTCCACCCGAGCCCGCGTGCCCTCCGCGTGGCGCAGGAGCGGATCGGCGAGAAACGCTTCGTGGAGAGCGTCGGCGGCCGTCCGGCACCATGGGCTGCGGTCGACAGCCTCGAAAGCCTGCAGGTGGGCCTGAAGGCGATCGGCACCCCCGCCATCCTCAAGACCGCCCGCTTCGGCTATGACGGCAAGGGGCAGGTCAAGATCGACGCTCCGGACGGCGCGCGAGCCGCGTGGGACGCCATCGGCGGCCCCGCGGTGCTCGAAGCGTTCGTCCCTTTCGAGCATGAATTCTCGATCCTGATCGCGCGCGGCCACGACGGGCGCACGGCACGATATGATTCGCCGCTCAACGTCCACCGGGATGCGATCCTCCGCCACTCCACCGTCCCCGCACCCGCTGCCGTGCTGGCCCAGGCCGACGAAGCCGCAGCGCTCGCCGAACGGATCGCCGCCGAACTCGACTATGTCGGCGTGCTGGCGTGCGAGTTCTTCGTCGGCGCCGACGGCCCGGTCTTCAACGAGATGGCACCGCGCGTGCACAATTCGGGGCATTGGACGATCGAAGGCGCCGAATGCTCGCAATTCGAAAACCACATCCGCGCGATCTGCGGCCTTCCGCTGGGCGCGACGACGCTGACCGGACGCGAAGCGACGATGGAGAACCTGATCGGCGACGATGCCGATCGCTGGGCGGAAGTGCTGGCCGAACCCGGCGCGCACCTGCACCTTTACGGCAAGGGCATTGCCCGACCGGGACGGAAAATGGGCCACGTCACGCGGGTCCGCCGCTAAAGGCTCCCCATCAGAGGGCTACCCCGCCCATTTCGTTCGAGACTCCCTCCGTTCGCCCTGAGCGAAGTCGAAGGGTGTGCCCCAAGTGAAGGTGCTTCGACTACGCTCAGCACGAACGGGTTGGGGGGCGGTAAGCGCCTATGCGGATGAACCCGCACTCAAATCATATGAAGAGAAATGGTGCCCGGAGACGGGGTCGAACCGCCGACACTGCGATTTTCAGTCGCATGCTCTACCAACTGAGCTATCCGGGCACGTCCGGTCTGGGACCGGAGAAGCGTCCGACCTTGCGATCGGAAGGGCGCGTTTAGTCGGGGTCTTCGGCGCTGTCCAGCCCCGTTTGCGAGATTGGCCGCCCGGGAATGCGATAGCCTTCGCCGAGCCACTGCAACAGGTCGCGGTCGCGGTGTCGGCTTGAGCAGAACGGCTTGTATTCAGGCACTGCGGGCTGGTCGCAGATCGGGCATTTGACGGTTGTCATCGGGCACTCTCCAGTTCGTGGACGACGCCCGTGCGACGCGCGAGTTCCGCCAGCCAGTCGGCGCGCGTCATCAGGCGTGCATGGACGGCCACAGGCAAAGTGTGGCGCCGCGAGGCGGTCGGTGGGGTGCGTTCGAGCGTGCGGAGCGCTGCACGGGTCGCTGCACCGACCGGATCGCTGCGGAGGATCTCGGGGATCGACGCGCGGGGGCGGGGGCGGACGATCTGCAGGAAGCCGAAGCCGTTCATCGCGGTGCGCTCGAACGGCTGCGGCAACGATTCGTCGATCGCGGCGGCGACGGCGTTGCGCTGAGCCTTGCCCTGCAACGTCGGGAAATCGATGCCGATCGAGCCACCGATGCCGTGTCGGCGAAGCGCGCGGGCGACGGCATGCGCGGCGGCGATCGCGAGCGTGTCGAGCGGCGGCGCGCCATCGACGTCGAACAGAGTCATCGCCGGCGTCGGCGAGAGGCGGAGCGCGCCGAGCGGGAAGACGATCTCGCCACTCACGGCCTCGTCGAGCAGCTCGGACCAGCCCGCCGCCTCCAGCGCGTCGGGTTCGTGCGCACGGGGGCTGCGGACGGGCAGGCCGGTCGCGATGAGGCGCTCGTACAGCGTCGGAGCCGGGCACGGCGGCAGATCGCTGGGAACGGCCTTGGCGAATTTCGCACGGCCGGCTTCGGGGAGGGCCTCCCGGACGATCTCGACGGTCAGGCTCGCGCCCTGCGTGATGCCGGGGGGGAGATGGTTGATCAACGCCTCGCCGCCTTCGAGCGCGACGCGACCACGACGGCCGGGCAAGAGTTCGACCAGTCGCGCGCGGGCGATCAGGCCGACCTTGAGCGCGTCACTGTCGAGTTCGATCGCGGCTTCGATAATCCGATCGTCGTCCACCAGCGCGGCGCGCGCTTCGCCGATGCCGGCTTCGTAGAGCCATTCAGGCCCCGTATCAGGCAAGCGCGACGCCAGCCGTTTTCAGCAATGCGCGCGTCTCGAACAGCGGCAGGCCGACGACTCCCGAATGACTGCCCGACAGGAAGCGGACGAACGCCTCCGCGCGGCCCTGGATCGCGTAGCCACCGGCCTTGCCCAGCCCCTCGCCGCACGCGAGATAATCGTCGATCTCGGCGGGGGAGAGCGGCTTGAACGCGACGATCGTGTCGGAGATGCGGGTGCGGACCTTGCCGGCCGCGTCGATCACGCAGACCGCGGACAGACAGTGGTGACGCCGGCCCGACAGCTTGCCGAGCAGGTCGCGCTGAATTTCCAGCGTGTCGGCGGGCGGCAGGATGCGGCTGCCGAGCGCGATCGTCGTGTCGCCGGCAAGCACGATCTCACCCTCGGCACGCGCAACGGCGCTGGCCTTCTCGACCGCGAGGCGAAGCGCGTAGGCGCGGGGCGGTTCGGCCTTGCGCGGCGCTTCGTCGATGTCGGGAGATTCCACGCGCGACGGCACGACGCCGAGCCGCACGAGCAGATCGCGGCGGCGGGGCGAGGAAGAGGCTAGGACCAGCACAGGTGCCTCGTGATAAGAAGCGGCGAGCGCCGAGACGCCCACGTCTTGATGTAAAGCAGTGGGCGCCGAGACGCCCACGGGCTTATTTGAAGCGGTAGGTGATGCGACCCTTGGTCAGATCGTACGGGGTGAGTTCGCACAGCACCTCGTCGCCGACCAGCACGCGGATGCGGTTCTTGCGCATCTTGCCGGCGGTGTGACCGAGAATCTCGTGGTCGTTTTCGAGCTGAACCCGGAACATCGCGTTGGGGAGGAGTTCCACCACGCGGCCGCGCATCTCGAGCAGTTCTTCCTTGGCCAAATATAATCTCTGAATTGGGGGAATTTCGGGACGAGCGCCCTTACCGCAGGTTCGCGAAAAAGGAAAGCACGGCCGAAGCGCGGTCAAAGGCGTCATGCCCGTGGCCGTTGATCGAGACGTGGATATCGTCGTCCGACATGATGGAAACAAGAGCGCTGTGCTGCGCTCCGTCATCCTGACTTTCGTCAGGATGACGGGCGGTGGTTCGATCACGGCATTCACGCGCGGTCACAGCAAGCTCGGCTGATGGGCCGTCGCCTCGCGCGCCGCACGGCGGAAGGCGGCGCGGTCGACGTTGGGGATGCGCGGTCGCTTGCCCTGGAACAGGTCGGCGAGCGTCAGGATCTGGAGCTTCGGAAACGTCTCGTCGACACCGGCGCGATAGATCCCGACCGCGGCCGCGCGGCGCTCCATCTCGCGGGTGGGCTTGGCGTTCATTATGAGGATGCCGATCGGTGCCTTTTCGCGCGCGATCGTCGCGGCCAGCGTCTCGACCATCGCGGTGTCGGGATTGAGCCCGCCCTTCACCGAGACGATCGCGCGGTGCGTCACCATTTTGCCCGACGCGGGATCATGGTCGTTGAAATAGATCAGCCCGTCGATCCCGCCGTCCGCGCCCTTCTTTTTTCCGCCGAACGGCAGCGCGTCGACCATCGATACCGCCCACCACTGGAACTGGTATTTGTCGCGCAATGCCAGGTCGCACGCCGAGGCGAGATCCTTCGGCGTGCCCTCGACCGTAAAGGTGACCGCAGGAAACGCGTCCTTCATGCGCTTCTCGATCAGCGAGATGGCGAGATGCGTGACGTCGATCCCGATCCATTGCCGCTTGAGCTTTTCCGCGGCGTGCACCGCGGTGCCGCATCCGCAGAACGGGTCGAGCACGACATCGCCTTCGTTCGACGACGCGGCGATGATCCGTTCGAGCAGGGCCACCGGCTTTTGCGTGGGATAGCCGAGCCGCTCCTTCGAGACCGGTGCGATGATCGGGATGTCCCAGACGTCGTTCATCGCGACGCCCAGCGAGATCCCCGATTCCTGGGTCGGATTGCGCGCGCCCTCCGCGGTGAAGGTCACCTTCTGCATCGCACCCTTCCACCGCTTTAGCGAACTCGGCGAAGGCGGCACGGTGAGCGTATTGAACAGGTTGCCGGTCTCCCGCTTCGTGTAGAACAGCAGGCAGTCGTGCATCCGCTGGAATCGATGCGATACCGAGGGCCAGCGGCGATAGCTCCAGATGATCTCGTTCTGGAAATGGCGTTTGCCGAAGATCGCGTCGAGCAGCAGCTTCAGGTAATGGCTCGCGGTCGGATCGCAGTGGAGATACAGGCTGCCGGTAGGCTTGAGCACGCGGTGCAGTTCGAGCAGGCGGACCGCCATCATCGCCAGATACGCCATCATGTCGTTGTCGCCGAGGAACCCGCGCATCGCGTTCAGCAGGTCGAACGCCTTGATGTTGCCGCTGCGCGCGACCTGGTCGAAGGCGTCCTCGGCGGTGTCGTTCCAGTGCCAGGTGTCCTCGAACGCCTCGATCTGCGCATTCGAGGATTTGCCGTCGGGCTCCTTGAACAGGATGCCGTAATTGGCGTTCGAGTTGAACGGCGGATCGAGATAGATCAGGTCGATGCTCTCGTCGGCGATTTCCTTGCGGAGGACGGCGAGGTTGTCGCCGTAGAAGAGGTGGTTTTCAGGACGGTTGCGCATCCGTGGACGATGCGGGGGCGGCGGCGCACGCGTCCAAGCCAGATGCATCCGGCGGCAGGAAATCAGCTCCGTTCCGGAGCTCTTGCCCGAACACCGCCGCCGAAGCGACCGTCGTCCCGAGGCCTTATGGTCTAGGGACGACGGATCGTTTCCATGCGGTCACCCCACGCCGCCGCCGGCCAGCGCCGCGAGCAGCAGCAGTGCGACGATGTTGGTGATCTTGATCATCGGGTTCACCGCGGGACCGGCGGTGTCCTTGTAGGGATCGCCGACGGTGTCGCCGGTGATCGCGGCCTTGTGCGCCTCGGATCCCTTGCCGCCGTGATGGCCGTCCTCGATGTATTTCTTCGCATTGTCCCACGCGCCACCGCCGCTCGTCATCGAGATCGCGACGAACAGGCCGGAGACGATCACGCCCAGCAGCATCGCGCCAAGTGCGGCGAAGCCGGCGGCTTGGCCCGCGACCGCGGTGATGATGAAATACACGGCGAGCGGCGACAGCACCGGCAGCAGCGAGGGCACGATCATCTCGCGGATCGCCGCCTTGGTGACGAGGTCGACGGTGCGCGCATAGTTGGGGCGACTGGTGCCGAGCATGATGCCGGGGTTGTTGCGGAACTGCTCGCGGACCTCCTCGACGACCGCGCCGGCCGCGCGACCGACGGCGGTCATGCCGAACGCGCCGAACAGGTACGGGAGCAGCGCGCCCAGCAGCAGCCCAACGATGACGTACGGGTTGGACAGGCTGAAATCGACCGTGACGTCGGGGAAGTACGTCGCGAGATCGGTGGTGTACGCACCGAACAGGACAAGCGCGGCGAGCCCGGCCGAGCCGATCGCATAGCCCTTGGTGACCGCCTTGGTGGTGTTGCCGACCGCATCGAGCGCATCGGTGCGCTGGCGGACGTCGTCGGGCAGGCCGGCCATCTCGGCGATCCCGCCGGCATTGTCGGTGACGGGGCCGTACGCATCGAGCGCGACGACCATGCCGGCCTGCGCGAGCATCGCGGTGGCGGCGAAGGCGATGCCGATGATCCCGGCAAGCTGGTACGCGACGATCACCGCGACGACGATCACCAGCGTCGGCAGCGCGGTGGATTCGAGGCTGATCGCCAGCCCCTGGATGACGTTGGTGCCGTGGCCGGTCTCGGACGCCTTGGCGATCGACTGGACCGGGCGGTGGTTGGTGCCGGTGTAATATTCGGTGATCCACACGATCAGCCCGGTGACGACGAGGCCGATCATCATCGACCAGAACAGGTCCATGCCGGTGAAGCTTTGCGTCAGCGACGGTGCGGCCTGCGTCGTGAGGTCGTCGGTGGCCGGATCCAGGAAGCCTGCGCCGCCGATCACGCGGTGGAGGTCGCCGAGCACGTACTGCGTGGCGAGGTAGATCGCCGGGATCGACAGGATCGTCGAGGTGAAGAAGCCCTTGTAGAGCGCGCCCATGATCGAGCCCTTGCCGAGCCGCACCATGTAGGTGCCGATGATCGAGGTGACGATGCACACCCCGCCGACGAGCAGCGGGAGCGTCATCAGCCGCATCAGCTCGGCGCCGCTCGCCTGGATCAGCAGCGCGATCGAGATCATCGTGACGCCGAGCGTGACGACGTAGGTCTCGAACAGATCGGCGGCCATGCCTGCGCAGTCGCCGACATTGTCGCCGACGTTGTCCGCGATCACGGCGGGGTTGCGGGGATCGTCCTCGGGAATGCCGGCCTCGACCTTGCCGACCAGATCCGCGCCGACGTCCGCCGCCTTGGTGAAGATGCCGCCACCGAGCCGCGCGAAGATCGAGATCAGCGACGCGCCGAACGCGAGGGCGGTGAGCGCCTCGACGATGATCCGGTCGTTGGGCGCGTGGCCTGCGGGACCGGTGAGGTACCAGAAGAACGCACTGATCGCGAGCAGGCCGAGGCCCGCCACGAGCATGCCGGTGACCGCGCCCGAGCGGAACGCCAGCGTCAGCCCGGCCTGCAGCGACGTCCGCGCGGCCTCTGCGGTGCGGACGTTGGCGCGGACCGAGATGTTCATGCCGACATAGCCCGCGACGCCCGACAGGACCGCGCCGATGACGAAGCCGATCGTCGAGATCATGCCGAGCGTGAAGAGAAGGATCGCCGCGACGATGACGCCGACGATCGCGATCGTGGTGTATTGCCGCCCGAGATAGGCCTTCGCGCCCTCCTGGATGGCGGCGGCGATGTCCTGCATCTTGTCGTTGCCGGGGGACGCGGCGAGCACCTGTCGACTGGTGACGAAGCCGTACAGGACGGCAATCACGCCGCAGATCATGGCCAAATAGACGATCGTCATACGGCGCTATCCCTCTTTTCAGGTCCTCTCCGGTCTCGACTTTGCCGAATCCCGATACGGGGAACCTATCAGTGCAGGGGCATTGCGCAAGTTATCCGCGCGGCGCGTGCTCGTAGCCTAGACTTGGCGGGAGCGGGACGGGCTTGCCCGAGTCGTGGAGCGTGAGCCCGGAGCCGGCCGAGAACGTACCGACGAGGGTCGCGTCGGTGACGAAATCTTGCGGTGCAGCGAAGAGGAGCTGGTAGTCGTCGCCGGCCGTCGCCGCGGCCAGCCGGTCGCCCGAGAAGGCGCGGTAGGCGTCGGAGAGGGGAATGCGGGCTAGGTCGATCGTGACCGCGACGCCGCTGGCGCGCGCCATGCGGGCGGCGTCGATAAGCAGGCCATCGGACACGTCCATCATCGCGTGGACGTGGGGGGCGAGGAGGCGGCCGTCCGTCAGGCGGGGTTGCGGGCGGCGGTAGGCGGCGAGCAACTCCGGCGGACCGTCCTTGCCTCGCGCGATCGCGAGTCCCGCGCCTGCGTCGCCGATCGTCCCGGTGACGTAGAGCGCATCACCTCCTCGCGCGCCGTTGCGGGCGGGGGCGGCGGCGTCGCTCCCGAATGCGGTGACGGTGAGGATGCGGGGCGCGTTCGGGGGTAGCGTGACGGTGTCGCCGCCGATAATTTTTGTGTCGAAGGCCGTCAGGACATTGGCCAGGCCTTCGAGGAACGCCCGGTCCCATGCGTCATCGCCGAGCGGATAATTGAGGAGGATACCCTCGGGTTTCGCGCCCTTGGCAGCGAGATCGGAGAGGTTGGTCGCGACCAGCTTCCACGCGACGTCCTGCGCGGGGTCGGTCGGGAGGAAGTGCACGCCCTCAACGAGGGTGTCGGTGGTGACGACGAACGGGCCACAGTCCAGTAGCGCGGTGTCGTCGGCCAAGCTACGCGCGGCCGGATGAAGCGGGAGGCGGCGTAAGGCAGCAATGAACTCGGCTTCGGTCATTCTACTGCTCCCTCTCCCCTCCGGGGAGAGGGCTGGGGTGAGGGGCTGTTCCGGGCGGAGCACTGCTTGGCTGCCCCTCACCCCGACCCTCTCCCCGGAGGGGAGAGGGAGTCCGTCAGGCGCGCACCTCTTTCGCGATCCCGTCGAGCAATCCGTTCACAAACCCCGACTCGCGCTTGTCGTAGAACGCATGCGCGACATCGACATATTCGCTGATCACCGCGGCGACCGGCACGTCCTTGCGCGCCAGCAGCTCGTACGTGCCGACGCGGATGATCGCCTTCATCGGCTTGTCGAGGCGGGCGAGCGTCCAGCCCTTGGCGAGCTTGCCCTCGATCAAAACATCGATCTCCCCGGCGCGGGCGTTGGCGCCGGTGACCAGGTCGTCGAAGAAATCGACGTCGGCCTCGGCATATTCGACGTCTTCGATGGTCGCGCCGAGGCGGTGCTGGTGGAATTCGTTCAACAGGACGGGCATCGCGGTGCCCTCCATCTCGTGCTGGTAGGTCGCCTGGACGGCGGCGAGGCGAGCGGCGGCACGCGCCTTGGTGCGGGGGGCGGTTCGAGTCATAAGCGGTTGCCTGTAGGCGCGGGGGGCGTGTGTGTCAGCCCTTTGCGTTTCGCGCGGAACGGGAAGAAGGTTTGTTCACGCGAAGGCGCAAAGGCGCGAAGATGATGCGCCTTCCGCGTAGCGGTCTTATTTACAACGCTGGATATGATTGCGCAGCGGCTGCGCCGCAGGACAACATCTTCGCGCCTTTGCGCCTTCGCGTGAACAACTTTAACTGTTGAGCCGAAGCCGCAACGCCACTGATTTTGCGTGTGCTGGAAGACCCTCGGCATTCGCGAGCGCGACCGTGGCGGGGCCGAGTTCGCGCAACGCCGCTTCGTCCAACGCCAGGAAGCTGGTGCGCTTCATGAAGTCGAGCACCGACAGCCCGCTGGCAAACCGCGCACGACGGCCGGTGGGGAGGACGTGGTTGGGACCCGCGACGTAATCGCCGATAGCTTCCGGAGTGTACCGGCCCAGGAACACCGAGCCCGCATGACGGATGCGGTCGAAGAATCCTTGCGGGTCGGGGATCGCCAGTTGGAGATGCTCGGCGGCAAGGCGGTCGACCAGCGGGATCGCGTCGGCGAGCGTATCGACGACGATGATCGCGCCGTTGTCGTCCCACGCGACGCGCGCGACCGCTTCGGTGGCGAGGTCGCGCAACTGGCGATCGACCGCGGCAACGACCTTGTCGGCGAACGCTGCGTCGTCGGTAAACAGGATCGATTGTGTCGAAGGGTCATGCTCGGCCTGGCTGAGCAGGTCGGCGGCCGTCCATTCGGGGTCGTTGAGCGCGTCCGCGACGACGACGATCTCGCTCGGCCCTGCGACCATGTCGATGCCGACGACGCCGTAGACCTGGCGCTTGGCTTCGGCGACCCAGGCGTTGCCGGGGCCGGTGACGACGTCGACCGGCTCGATCCGGCCGGCGCCATAGGCCAGCGCGGCCACCGCCTGCGCGCCACCGACACGCCACACTTCGTCGACGCCGGCGAGATGCGCGGCGGCGAGGACCAGCGGGTTGATCTGGCCGTCCGGGGTCGGCGTGACCATCGCGAGGCGGCCGACACCGGCGACCTTGGCGGGGATCGCGTTCATCAGCAGCGACGAGGGATACGCGGCACGCCCACCGGGGACGTAAATGCCGGCAGCGTCGACGGGCAACCAGCGTGCGCCGAGCCGCACGCCCGCTGAGTCGACCGAGTCGCTATCGAGTGGACGCTGTTTCTCGTGATAGGCGCGGATGCGGGTGGCGGCGAGTTCGAGCGCGCTGCGCAGGTCGGGGTCGAGCGCGTCGAACGCGGCCTTGCAGTCGGCCGCGTCGATCTGCCAGCCGGTGGTCTCGAGATCGTGGCGATCGTGCTTCTGCGTGAGATCGCGGAGCGCGGTTTCGCCGTCGCGACGGACGGCGGCGATGATCGCGGCGACGTCCTGCGTGACGCCGGCGTCGGACTCGCGACGGTCCTCGACGAGCGCGGTGAAACGGTCTGCGAAGTCCGCGTCGGTGGTGGAAAGGCGAATCACATTCCCCTCCCGCTTGCGGGAGGGGTCAGGGGAGGGGATGACATAGCCTCGCACGTCACGATCGGGGCGGGCGTGCCCTCCCCCGACCCCTCCCGCAAGCGGAAGGGGAGCAGAAGGTTGGTCATCATGCGGCGATCTCCTGCGTCTCGACGGCGCGACGGAAGGCCTCGACCAGCGGGACCACCCGGCTGCGGGTCTTCATCGCGGCGCGGTTGACGACCAGGCGGCTGGTGACTTCCATGATCGTCTCGACCTCCACCAGGCCGTTTTCCTTCAGCGTGCGGCCCGACGACACGAGGTCGACGATCCGCGGCGCCAAACCCAGCGTCGGTGCCAGTTCCATCGCGCCGTTGAGCTTCACGCACTCCGCCTGGACGCCACGGCTAGCAAAATGCGCCGCCGTCACATGCGGGTATTTGGTGGCGACGCGGACATGGCTCCAGCCGCGCGGATCGTCCTGCGCCGCCATCTCGGCGGGCTCGGCGACCGACAGGCGGCAATGGCCGATGCCGAGGTCGACCGGCGCATACAATTCCGAATAGCCGAACTCTGCGATCACGTCCGAGCCGACGATGCCGAGTTGCGCAGCGCCGTGCGCGACGAAGGTGGCGACGTCGAACGCGCGCACCCGGATCAGCGAGATCGCCGGATCGTTGGTCGCAAACCGCAACGCACGCGAATTTTCGTCCGAGAACGACGCTTCGGGATGCACGCCGGCGCGCGCGAGCAACGGCAGGGCCTCGGCGAGGATGCGTCCCTTGGGGACGGCGATGATGATTTGGGGGATGATCTGGGAATCGGACACGCGCCGGGCTTTACGGGTGGGGCCCGGCGGGTGCAACAACATGGCGCATGGCCGATGAAACCGCGAACCGCGACTGCTTCCGTATCCAGGCGGGCTATTGCACCGCGATGGACGCGCCTATCACCGCGCGCGTCTGCACCGCGCTGGCCGAGGCGCTCGATCGAGACAGCGAGACGGGGCGAAAGGCGCTCGACTGGCCGGGTGAGCCGGTCGCGGACGCGCTGGCGTTGCGGCTGGTGGGCGGGCTGCACGCGTTGCACCGGGCCGGCGCGGATCCGCGACTGTCGGCGGTGTTCTCCGGGCAGGAAACCGATCCGACGGTCGTAACCGCAACGCTGAAGGCGACCCTCGTCAGGCACGATGCGGCGTTGCTGCCGTGGCTCGACGGCCCGCCGCAGACCAACGAGGCGGGGCGGTCGGCCGGATTGATGACCGGGCTGCTGCATCTCGCGCAACGCTACGGGCCGAAGATCGACGTGCTGGAAATCGGATCGAGCGCCGGGCTCAACCTGCTGATCGATCGCTATCGGTTCGATCTGGGCGGTGTGACGGCCGGGCCGAGCGAGTCGCCGGTGGCGATCCGGCCCGAATGGCGCGGTGAGACGCCGCCTGTCGCGCCGGTCGAGATCGTGTCGGCCCGCGGGGTCGATATCCACCCGCTCGATCTGTCCGATCCAGCGGCAGGGGTTCGGCTGGAGGGGTATGTCTGGGTCGATGCGGTCGAGCGGCAGGCGCGGCTAGCGTCGGCGATCGCGATGGTGCGCGAGGGCGGCGTCGATCTCGTCGAAGGTGATGCGGCGGACTGGGTCGAGGCGCGATTGGCCGAGCCGCAGCCCGAGGGCGTCACGCGCGTGCTGATGCATTCGGTCGTGTGGCAGTATCTGCCGGCGGCCTCGCGCGAGCGGATCCGCGTCGCGATGGAGGCGGCGGGGGCGCGGGCGACGGCCGAGCGGCCGCTCGGCTGGGTGATGATGGAGCCGAACCGCGACCTGCATCGCCACGAGGTCCGTGTCCGCGGCTGGCCGGGCGATCGGCCGATGGAACTGGTCGCGCTGACGCATGCGCACGGCGCCTGGGTCGAGGGCCTCGCGCCGCCCTACGAGACGCGCGATTACGTCATGCGGCGCGGGGCGTACGAGAAGGAGTGAGCCGACTTATTTCGCCGTTCTCCCGCGGAAGCGGGAGCCCAGGGTAACGCGCGATAGCGTTTGTGATCCTGGGCCCCCGCCTGCGCGGGGGAACCGGAAGGCCCGGGATTGCTCCCGGGCCTTCCAAGCTCAGTAGAAGAAGCCGTTGTTGACCTGCACCACGCGACCCGAGCGGGTGTCGACCAGGACGACGTCGCGGCCATACCGCACCCAGCGCTGGTAACCGAAGCCCGGGCGGGGCAGGCGATACGTCTGATAGTCGTTGATCCAGTAGTTGCGGCCGTAATAGACGGGTGCGAAGCGATAGCCGACGGTCACCGGACGATAGCGATAGCCGCGCGGGCCGACATAGGCGGGGCGGCGATAGAGGTTGCCGTGGGTGCGGCGATAGTCACGCCAGTCCTCGCGCGCTTCGCGGCGGTCTTCGCGCAGTTCCTGGCGGGCTTCGCGGATGTCGCCGCGGTCGCCGTAGCGGCGGGCGCGCTGCAGGTCGCGCTGGCTTTCGCGGATCTCGCGCTGGTCGCGGCGGACTTCGCCATAGCTCTGCGCGGTGGCGAAGGTGGGGACGAGGGTGGCTGCGGCAACCGCCGCGAGGATCATCTTACGCATGACTGCTCTCCTGTGTTCGGTGCCGAATCAACGGCATGCAAGGGGTTTTGCTCCCGCGCCGCTGAACGATCGCGGAATGTGGTGGTCAGGATTCAGACAGGTGGCGAAGGTTCGCTCGTGGTTCGTTACGCGACATAGCTCACGCGGTTCGGCGTCCGCGTAAATGCCCTGCCAGTCCCGTCCCCGCCTCATCCGTCACCCAGCGAAAGCTGGGATCTCCCCATTCGGGTCGCAGCACCCGCCACCATGAGATCCCAGCTTTCGCTGGGATGACGGTTGGGCGGGGTGGGGCGCCAACCCCGGTTCCGTGTCCTCCCCCTCCGTGTGGCAAGAGCCAGCCACCTCCCCCTGGCGGGGGAGGATCGAGAGGGTGGTCAGATTCCCCAGCGGCGCATTGCGGCGATCACCGCGTCCGGTTTCTGCCACGGTACGAAATGGCCCGCGTCGATCTTCTCGATCGTCAGGTCCGGCACATACGCGGCAAGGTCGAGCTGGCTGGGGAGCAGCGCGCTGTCCTGCATCCCCCAGATCACCAGCACCGGCATCGCGGTCGGCGGAAACGGTGCATCCAGAAACGCGGGGCGGGGGGGCGTCTCGTCCATTGCGGGGACGACGATCGCGCTGGCGCGGTACCAGTTGAGCATCGCGGTGATCGCGCCGGGCTGGCCCCATTCGTCGAGATAGGCGGCCTTGTCCTCGGCCATCGCGGCGAGATCGGCGTGCTTCGAGAAGCTCGTGTCGAAGAAGGTTTCGAGGCCGATCGACTCGATGTGCTGTTCGAGATCGGGGTTGCGGAAGGCGCGGATATACTGGCTGGCGGCGCGCTGTTCGAGGTCGTCGAACATGGTGCGCTGGAAGACGAGCGGGTGGGGGGCGTTGATGATGACGAGCTTGGCGACGCGCTCGGGGTGGCGCAGCGCCGCCATCCACGCGACCGCGCCGCCCCAGTCGTGGCCGACCAGCGTGAAGCGGTCGATGTCGAGGTGATCGGCGAGCGCGATCAGGTCTGCGACGATCTTGTCGGGGGTGTAGCTGTCGACGCCCTCGGGCTTCGACGATCGGGCGAAGCCGCGCTGGTCGGGGGCGATCACGTAATGGTCGCGGGCGAGATCGGGGGCGATGGCGCGCCAGGTGCGGTGCGATTCGGGGAAGCCGTGGAGGAGGATGACGGGCGGGTTCGCCGGGTCTCCCGTGATCGCGACGTCGAGTTCTATGCCCGTGGATAACGCGATGCGTTGCAGGTTCGACATCATTCCCCTCCCGCTTGCGGGAGGGGTTAGGGGAGGGCCTACCCGTCGCGCTGCCCGTGGATCATGCCCTCCCCCGACCCCTCCCGCAAGCGGGAGGGGAGCAGAAGATCTGTTCTCCCCTCCCGCTTGCGGGAGGGGTCGGGGGTGGGCTCGCGGCCAGTCGCAAGCGGATCGCTCGTCGATGGCGCGTGCCCACCCCCTACCCCCTCCCGCAGGCGGGAGGGGAGAGATCACGGATAGCTGACCGTCTTCGGGATCGCGGGAATTTCGATCCATTCCTTCTCATCCCCGGGCACTTTCGGGAAATTGCCCGCGTTCCAGTCGCGTTTCGCCTGTTCGATGCGGTCTCGGTTCGAGCTGACGAAGTTCCACCAGACGTGGCGCGGCGTCGTGAACGCATCGCCGCCGCACAGCATCGCGCGACCGCCATGCGCGGACCGCAGCGTTGCCGCGATACCGGGGCGGAGGACGTACAGCACCTGCGGCTCCAGCGTCACGCCTTCCAGCGTCGCCTCACCCATCGCAAGATAGATCGCACGCTCCTCGGCCGCGGCATCGATCGGCACGCTCGCGCCCGGATCGAGCGCGATGTCGGCGTAGATCGTCCCCGAATAGGTCGTGGTCGGCGCGGTCTGGCCCCACAGGCTCCCCATGATGATCCGCGAGCGTGCGCCGTGCGCCTCGATCGTCGGCAGTTGCGCCTTGGTGATGTGCTCGAACGCGGGGTCGATCTCCTCGACCGCCTCGGGCATCGCCAGCCAGGTCTGGATGCCCGACAGGTTCGGCCCCTCGGCGCGCTCGTCGCCGGGCGAGCGTTCGGAATGGACGATGCCGTGGCCCGCGGTCATCAGATTGACCGCGCCGGGCTCGATCCGCGCCTGCGTGCCGAGCGAATCGCGGTGGTCGATCGCGCCGTCGAACAAATAGGTGACGGTCGACAGGTTGATGTGCGGATGCGGGCGCACGTCGATGCCTTGCCCGACATCGAGATGCGCCGGACCCATCTGGTCGAAGAACAGGAACGGGCCGACCATCGTCCGCTCCTTGTTCGGCAGCGTGCGATGGACCTTGAACCCGCCTAGATCGTGCGTCGACGGCAGGATGGTCTGGAGGAGGAAATCATCGAGCATGCGCGTTATCCCTTGGCAGGTTCCGTGGCGTCGAGGAGTTCGACCAGGTCTGCTGGATAGAGCGTTTCGTGAAAGCCCGCGATCTCGTTTCGGGAAAACCAGCGGTGACCGACGAGCAGTTGTTTCTCCTGGTCGGTGAGATTGCCCGCTTTCACCTCGCAGGTGTCGACGTCGATCCGGAAATAGCGCTCGTCGGCGGTGACCTCGACGCCGTCGAAGGTCACGAAATCGATGGTGCGTTGCGCGACCTCGGGGCCGCAGTCGATGTCGAGCCCGACTTCCTCCCAGAGTTCGCGGCGGGCGGCGGCGGCATAGCTCTCGCCCGGATCGACGGCGCCGCCCGGGGTGCACCAGAGTGGCGGGCGATCGGTGGGGGTGAAGCGGAACATCAGGACGCGGCCCTCGCGGTCGACGAGCAGGATGCGCGCGGCCGGGCGTGGGGTTCGCACTGATCCTCCCCCGCCAGGGGGAGGTGGCGCCGTAGGCGACGGAGGGGGAGGACACGGAACGCCGGTCATCGCTTCCCGCCCCCTCCGTCTCGCTGCGCGATCCACCTACCCCTTGCGGGGGAGGATCGAAGGTGCGTCATTCGGCGTCGAGCTCGGGATAGGCGCGGAAGATGCCGTCGGTGTTGAAGGCGAGGCGGCGGTCGCTCTTCAGATACGCCTTGATCCCCGGCAGTTCGGCAACCTGATCGTGCAGGCGGACGAGGTTCGGATACGTGGGCTCGAGCGTCTTCATCCGCTTGGGGAACATGTACCGCAGCCCCTCGACCAGCTGGAACAGCGACGTGTCGGCATAGGTCCAGCGATGATCGATCAGCCAGTCGCCCGGATTGGCCTGCGCCGCATCCTCGAAATGCCCGAGATATTTCGGCAGGCGTTCCTCGCGGAATTGCTTGGCGGCGCGTGCGGCCTCGGGCTTCTGGTCGTCGTAATAGTCCATCATCGCGACCGGATGGTGGACGTTGTGGACCTCCGCGACGAGGTCGGCGATCGTCAGCTGGAGCTGGTTGAGCCACAGCCGGTCGGCCATGTTGGATGGCGCAAGGCCATGGCGCTCGCCGAGATACATCAGGATGTTGGCGACCTGGGCGATGACCAGGCCGTCGAGTTCGAGATAGGGCGGCGCGAACGGGGTGCGGCCGGTGCGGTCGTTGAGATCAGCCATCAGGCCTTCCTCGCCCACACCGCGCGCGCAATCCTCATACGGAATTTCAGCAGCTTCGAGCGCGAGCCGGACGAACTCGCCGCGCCCCTGCAAGGAGGGCCAGTACCAGAGCTTGTACGCCATCAGATTTCCCCGGGTGCGCGGGCCTTGATGGCGAGCGCGTGGATCTTCGTGCTCAACAGATCGGCGAGCGCCTGGTTCACGAGGCGTTGACGGGCGACGCGGCTAAGCCCTTCGAACCGTGGCGTTTCCACGTCGACGCGAAAATGCGTCTCGCCGGTGCCGTCGTCGCCCATATGGCCGGCATGGAGCCCGCTCTCGTTGACGACGGTCAACTGCGTGGGGCTAAGCGCCGTGGTGAGGCGCGCGGTGATCTGGTCCTGTACGGAGCCGGTGGCGAGGTCTGTCATGCGCCCTATATAGCCCGTTTTGGAAGCGCGGGGAGCCGGTGGCGGACGACGGACACACAGACGATCGGCGGAAAGAGCGCAAGGAACGCCCCAGCCCACGGTTTCACGGCCGCGTGGAAGGGACCGGTCGCGTCTGCATGTGGCGCGACTGCGAGGAGCCCGGCGAATTTCGCGCGCCACCGTTGGAAGGCCCGAGCGACAGCGGCCCGCCGCAGTTCCGCTGGTTCTGCCTCGAGCATGTCCGCGCGTTCAACTCGGGCTATAATTTCTTCGACGGCATGACCGCGGACGAGATCCACCACGCGCAGCGGCCGATGGCGGGCTGGGAGCGCGAGACGCGGGCGTTCGCGCATGGCGGTGGCGACACGCCACCCAAATGGGCCGACTTCGCGGACCCGATCGATGCGATCGGTGCCCGGTTCGGCGAGCGGATGGCGGCGGCGCGCAAGGACGGCCGGGTGCTTTCCGACGGCGAGCGCCGATCGTTGCGCGTGCTCGGGCTCGGAACGGACACCGACCGGACGGCGCTGCGAAAACGCTACAGCGAACTCGTCCGCCGCTATCACCCCGACCGCAACGGCGGCGACCGGGCGCATGAATCGGAATTGCAGAAGGTGATCGCGGCCTACCAGCACCTGAAGGGCGCCGCCGCGTTCGCCTGACCGCTCCGCCGCCTGACACCCTTCCGTCATCCTGGGCTCGACCCAGGACCCAGAGCCAATCAGGATCTCGATCGTGGCTCTGGATCCCAGCCTTCGCTGGGATGACGGAGAAGGGGCCCCATATTACTGTGATCGATAATTCGCCGCCCTCTGCGGGGGAACTCGTCCTCGGCCGGGCGGTTCGTCCAGTTCATCCACGTTACTCATCCGCGCATTCGTACAGCGGGCGGTTGAGTAACAGCCCGCGCTTGGCCTAGAGCTACCGGGAACACGAGGCCAACATGACCGATATCCCGAATACCCAGCCTGATAGCCGCGAGACCACGATCCTCGACGCACCAGACCGCATGGTGAAGGTGCGCGAGATGTTCGGGATCGATTCCGACATGGAAGTGCCGGCGTTTTCCGAAGCCGACGAGCGCGTGCCCGATCTCGATCCGGCCTACGTCTTCGATGCTGATACCACGCTCGCCGTGCTGGCGGGCTTCGCACATAACCGCCGCGTGATGGTCCAGGGCTATCACGGCACCGGCAAGTCGACGCATATCGAGCAGGTCGCGGCGCGCCTGAAATGGCCATGCATCCGGATCAACCTCGACGCGCATATCAGCCGCATCGACCTGATCGGCCGCGATGCGATCGTCCTGAAGGACGGCCAGCAGATCACCGAGTTCCGCGAAGGCCTGCTCCCCTGGGCGTTGCAGACCCCAACCGCTTTGGTGTTCGACGAGTACGATGCCGGTCGCCCGGACGTGATGTTCGTGATCCAGCGCGTGCTGGAGACCGAGGGCAAGCTGACGCTGCTCGACCAGAACCGCGTGATCCGCCCGAACCCGTGGTTCCGCCTGTTCGCCACCGCCAACACGGTCGGCCTCGGCGATACGAGCGGGCTGTATCACGGCACGCAGCAGATCAACCAGGGCCAGATGGACCGCTGGAACATCGTCGTCACGCTCAACTACCTGCCCGCCAAGGTCGAGGCGCAGATCGTGCTCGCCAAGTCGGGCGAATACGACAAGCCCGAGGGCAAGAAGACCGTCGAGAACATGGTCCGGGTGGCGGACATGACGCGGAAAGGCTTCGTCAACGGCGACATCTCGACCGTGATGAGCCCGCGTACGGTAATCACCTGGGCGCAGAACGCGCTGATCTTCGGCGACGTCGGCTTTGCGTTCCGGTTGAGCTTCCTCAACAAGTGTGACGAGGCCGAACGGCCGCTGGTAGCCGAATATTACCAGCGCGTGTTTGGCAAGGACCTTCCCGAGAGCGTGGTGGGTAAGGCGTAAGCCTTTGGCCAACGAAACCCCTCTCGATCGCTTCAAGGCGGTCCTTGCCGGCACGGCGCGCGCGATCGCGGAGGAGCCGGAGGTCGAGCTCGCGTTCACCGCGGATGCGCCGGCGCAGTCGGGCAAGCACATCAAGGTGCCGATGCCCGCGCGTGCTCTACCGGCGGAGCAAGTCGCGGAGGCGCGCGGATTTGCGGATGGCTTTGCGCTCCGGTTGAAGCTGCACGATATCGCGCTGCATAATCGCGCGGCACCGATCGAGGCGGTGGCGCGCGCGGTGTTCGATTCGGTCGAGACTGCGCGGGTCGAGGCGCTCGGGTCGCGCGGCTATGCGGGGATCACCGAGAATCTCGAACGTGCGCTCGACGTGCGTCTGCGGGCGGATCCGATCACGCGCGCGCGCAACCGTGACGAGGTGCCGTTGTCGACCGCGCTTGGCCTGATGGTGCGCGAGCGGCTGACCGGGCAGGAATCGCCCGCGATCGCCGCGCCCGGCCTCGCGCTCGTGCGCGAGTGGATCGAGAGCAAGACCGATCTCGATGCGCTGGCCTACGCGCTCGACGACCAGAAGGCGTTCCAGGGTCTCGCGCGGAAGATGTTGCAGGAGTTGGAGCTGGTCGAAGGCGATCAGGTCCCCGAGGAGAGCGACGAGGGCGGCTCCGAGGACGAGGGCACCGACGAGCAGCAGCAGGATGAGGGCGACGAAGGCGACGACCAGGGCGAGGACGGCCAGGGCGAAGTCGAGGCGCGCGGCGAACAGGCCGAGCAGCAGAACGAGGAAAGCGACGGCCAGGAGCAGAGCGACGAGTCGATGGACGACATCGACGGCGAGCCCGGCGACGACGGCGAGGAAGGCATGCAGCCGGTCCGCCCGAACCGTCCGTTCGCGGACATGGGCGGCGCGTTCGACTACAAGCCGTGGACGACGCAGTTCGACGAGGTGATCGCTGCCACCGAGCTGTGCGACGCCGACGAACTGGCGCGGCTGCGCGGCTATCTCGACCAGCAGCTCGTGCATCTGCAATCGACCGTGTCGAAGCTCGCCAACCGGCTCCAGCGGCGGCTGATGGCGCAACAGTCGCGGTCGTGGGATTTCGACCAGGAGGAGGGCATCCTCGACGCGGCGCGCCTCGCGCGCGTGATCGTCAACCCGACCTTGTCGCTGAGCTACAAGGCCGAGCGCGAGACCGATTTCCGCGACACCGTGGTGACTCTGCTGATCGATAATTCGGGATCGATGCGCGGTCGCCCGATCTCGATCGCGGCGATCAGCGCGGACATCCTCGCGCGCACGCTGGAGCGGTGCGGCGTGAAGACCGAGATCCTCGGCTTTACCACGCGCGCCTGGAAGGGCGGGCAGAGCCGTGAGACATGGCTGGCCGCCGGTCGTCCGCCGCAGCCGGGCCGGCTCAACGACATCCGTCACATCGTCTACAAGCGTGCCGACGAGCCGTGGCGCCGCGCGCGCAACTCGCTCGGACTGATGATGCGCGAGGGGTTGCTGAAGGAGAATATCGACGGCGAGGCGCTGATGTGGGCGCATGCGCGGCTGGTCGCGCGGCCCGAGGAACGTCGCATCCTGATGGTGATCAGCGACGGCGCGCCGGTCGACGATTCGACGCTTTCGGTAAACTCGGGCTCGTATCTGGAGCGCCACCTCCGTCAGGTGATCGGCTGGATCGAGAGCAAGTCGCCGGTCGAGCTGGTCGCGATCGGCATCGGCCACGACGTCACCCGCTATTACGCGCGTGCCGTGACGATCATGGACGTCGAGCAACTCGGCGGCACGATCATCGAACAGCTGGCCTCGCTGTTCGATACCGAGTGACGCGCCGGTGACCGCGGGCGGCGTCATCGCGGCGCCGGCGAGCGGGTTTCACGGGCCCGTCAAACGCTCGATCACGATCGCCGGCCACCAGACCTCGATCAGCCTCGAACCCGTCTTCTGGCAGGCGCTGGAAGCTGCGGCCGTGCGCCTCGCCCTGCCGCTGTCCGCGCTCGTCGCGGAAATCGACGCGCTCCGCATCGTGGCGGACGATCCACCCAACCTCGCTAGCGCGTTGAGATCATGGCTGTTCGATAATCCAGTTTGAGAACTACTCGCATTAGCGTTGACAGTGCGAACGACTCTCAATAGCGAACCCCTCAAGAACAAAGGGGTTTTGTCCATGTCGCTATCTTCGCCGCGCGCATCGTTGCCGCGTTCGTCCTCCGTGCCCGCGTTTCTTGCCCTGTCGTGCGTCGGCGCGTTCGCCACGGCGCCGGCCTATGCCGCTGAGACGGACAAGGCCCCGGCCCCGCTCACGGACGAGCAGCAACGCGATGAAATCCTGGTCAACGGTCAGCGCGAGCGCGATTCCGGCCCCAAGCAGGTCGCGCCGCTGGTGAACACGCCGCGTTCGGTGATTGTGCTGCCAAAGGAAGTGATCGAACAGACCGGATCGAACAGCCTCGCCGACGCGCTGCGCACCGTGCCCGGCATCACCTTCGGCGCCGCCGAGGGCGGCAATCCGATCGGCGACCGCCCCTTCATCCGCGGCTTCGACAGCCAGGGCAGCATCTTCGTCGACGGCGTCCGCGATCTCGCCTCGCAGACGCGCGAAGTGTTCGCGGTGGACTCGGTCCAGATCGTCCGCGGCTCGGATTCGACGCTCGGCGGACGCGGTTCGGCGGGCGGCACGATCAACATCCTGTCGCGCCTGCCGCAGCTCGAGAATTTCGGATCGGCGAGCGCCAGCTACGGCGAGGCCGACTACAAGCGCGTCACCGGCGACGTGAACCTCAAGGTCTCGGACACCGCCGCGTTCCGGATCGAGGGCATGTGGCACGACCAGGACGTCGCCGGCCGCGATGCGATCTGGCAGAAGCGCTGGGGCATCGCACCGTCGTTCGCGGTCGGGCTCGGCACGCCGACCCGGCTGACCGCGAGCTTCTATCATATGGAAAGCTCGGAACTGCCCGACAGCGGCATCCCGTATCTCTACACGATCGCCAATCATCCCGGCACCGGCAACGTCACGACCCAGCCCGCGCTCGGCACCGTGACGACGGCGGGCGGCCAGACCGGCTACGTCTCGCGCAAGAACTTCTACGGGCTTGCGGCGCGCGACTTCCGCGATGCGACCACCAATCAGGCGACGCTCCGCGTCGAGCATGATTTCGGCGGCATCACGCTGCGCAACACCGCGCGCTACACGCACAGCGACCAGAGCTACATCTTCACGCTGCCGGACGACAGCCAGGGCAATGTCTATGGCACCACCGCGGCCAACACCGGCGCGAACGTGACGACCGGCGGCTATGTCTGGACCCGCGGCAACACGCGCTACGGCTATAGCGAGAGCATCGTCGACCAGACCGACCTGTACGGCAAGTTCAACACCGGCGGGATCGAACACAGCTTCTCGCTCGGCACCGAAATCTCGTGGGAGAAGACGCGGCGCGGGACGTTCGTGTCGGCGAACGGATCGACGATCTCGCCACGCTGCAATACCGCGACGATCGCGCGGTCCTATTGCACCAGCCTGTTCGATCCAGACCCGTATGCACCATGGGTCAATTACACGAGCGACACGTCGACCACCGCGACCCCGATCGTAAAGGGCGCGCCCTCGACCGAAACGCAGAACGACGCGAATACCAAGGCGGTCTACGCGTTCGATTCGATCACGCTGATGCCGTCGCTGATCCTGAACCTGGGCGCACGGTACGACCGGTTCGAGTCCACCATCACGCTGCCCGGCGCGACGCAGACCAAGGTCAAGCGCGTCGACAATCTGTTCAACTGGCAGGCCGGACTCGTGTTCAAGCCGACGTCGGAGACCAGCCTGTATGCGAGCTATGCGACCGCCGCGACGCCGCCGAACAGCCTGCTCGGCGAGGGCCGCGAGGACAATGCGATCACCGCCGCCACGCTCGACCTGCTGAAGCCGCAAAAGACCAAGTCGTATGAGGTCGGCGCCAAGGCGAGCCTGTTCGGCGAGAGGCTCCAGCTCGGCGCGGCAGCGTTCCAGACCGAAATCTCCAACGCGCGCGTGCTTGACGACACCAACACCGCGTCGTTCATCGGCGAGACGCGGATCCGCGGCTTCGAGTTCAACGTCAGCGGCACGATCCTGCCCGGCTGGACCGTGTTCGGCGGGTTCACGCATCTCGATCCGAAGATTCTCGACGGCGGCTTCACGACGCTGACCGCCGCCGCGATCACGACGACCGCTAACGGCGTCACCACGGTCGTTCAGCCAGCGCGGACGATCGGCGTCGTGTCGGTCAACACCGGCAAGCAGGTCCCGCAGACCGCCAGGAACAGCTTTACCGCGACGACCAACGTCAATGTGACCAAGCGGCTCCAGATCGGCGGCACGGCCTTGTACATGGACGAGCAGATCGGTGGCTATGCGGACAACCGCACCGCGACGCAGAACGCCGCGGGCGTGGTCACGGTCAATGCCGCGACCAAAACCCTGACACGCAGCATCCCCGATTACTGGCGCTTCGATGCGCGCGCGAGCTACAAGCTGACCGACAATATCGACCTCAGCGTCAACGCGCAGAACGTCACGAACAAGACCTATTTCTCGCAGACCTATACCAGCCACTTTGCGTCCATCGCCGCCGGCCGTACGGTGTTCGGCACGGTAAACCTGCGTTTTTGAGGATGGCATGACGGCGATCGATACCCTCACGCCCGACGCCATCGCCGCGCGCCTCTCCGGACGTCCGGAGGAGCGCGCGGCGTTCGTGCGCGAGGCGGCGGACGCGGGCGTGGCCGAGGCGCAGGCGGTGTACGGGCAGATGTTGCTCGACGGGGTTGGCGTCGTCGCCGACCGACAAGCAGCGCTCGGCTGGTTCATGAAGGCCGCGGCGCAGCATCACGTGATGGCGCTCAACATGGTCGGGCGCTGCTACGATCTCGGCTGGGGTACGCGTGTCGACAAGGCGCGCGCGGCCGAATGCTACCGAATCGCGGCCGAGCGCGGGCTCGACTGGGCGATGTATAATTACGCAACGCTGCTCGCGCTGGGCGACGGTGTTGCCGAGGACAAGCCGGCTGCGCTGGCGCTGCTGGAGAAGGTCGCGGCGATGGACTCCGGGCTCGCCAGTGCGAAGGCGATCAATTTCGTCGGGAGTTTCGCGGAGGATGGCTGGGCCTGCGAGCGCGACGTGGCGCGCGCGGCGGCATGCTATGCGACCGCGGCGGAGGGCGGCGATTTTCGCGGCTGTTTCAATCACGCGCGCATGCTCGGCGCGGCGGGGGAGATCGAAATGGCGTTGGCGTGGCTGAAACAGGCGGGCGCACGTGGCAACGCGGCATTTCTGGCCAAGGCCGAAGCATGGCTGGCGGCGAGCGATATCCCGGCGTTCCGGACGTCCGGCGTGGCGGCATTGCGCGAGGGGGCGGCATGCTGATCGCCATCCCCGACGTGCTCGATCCGGCCGAGGTCACACGCGTCCGAGCGCTGATCGATGCGGCCGAGTGGATCGACGGCAATGCGACCTCCGGCCAGCAATCCGCACTCGCCAAGCGCAACGAGCAATTGCCCGAGGACTCGGCTGCCGCGCGCGAGGCCGGAGGGATCATCCTCGACGCGCTCGGCCGCTCCGCGCTGTTCGTCGCCGCCGCGCTGCCGCTGAAAGTGTTTCCGCCGCTGTTCAACCGCTATGCCGGCGGGCAGGATTTCGGGCTGCACGTCGACACCGCCATCCGGATCAAGCGCGGCTCCGACTTCCGCATCCGCAGCGACCTGTCGGCGACGCTCTTCCTCGCCGATCCCGAAACCTATGACGGCGGCGAACTCGTGATCGAGGATCAGTTCGGCCCGCAGTCGGTCAAGCTGCCCGCCGGCCATATGGTGGTGTATCCCGCCTCCAGCCTGCACCGCGTCGCGCCGGTGACGCGCGGCGTGCGCGTCGCGTCGTTCTTCTGGCTGCAGTCGATGGTCCGCGACGACGGTGCGCGACGGATCCTGTTCGACCTCGACCAGGGTGTGCAGGCGGTCGCCGCCGCGCAAGGGCAGGGCGATCCGGCAACAGTACGGCTGACGGGGGTGTACCACAATCTGCTGCGCCGCTGGGCGGATGCGTGACCTTCTGCTCCCCTCCCTGGAAGGGAGGGGCAGGGGGTGGGTGGGTTTCCGCATACCCAGTCGGTGTGACTCAAGTCGGCCGACCCACCCCCACCCCCTCCCTTCCAGGGAGGGGAGCATGTCGCGCGCTGTCTCCCGTGTGGACTTGCACCGCCCCCCCATGCCACGCTCCCCGTACAGGGAGTAGATGATGAGCAAGCTGGCGATGCGACGGGCGTGGTTTCAGGTCCACAAGTGGATCGGGCTGATCCTGGCGATCCTGATCATTCCGCTGTCGCTCAGCGGCGCGGCGTTGGTGTGGCACGGTGCGCTCGACCGGATCGTCGATCCCAGTCGCTATGCCGTGTCGGGAACGACGGTGCTTAGCCCGGACGCCTATGTCGCGGCAGCGACGGCCCGGCTCACGCACGGCGAACGGATCGCGCAGCTTACGATGCCCGAGGATGGGGGGCCGGTCGTGATCGCCGCCGCTGCTGCCGGGAGCGCGCCCAAGCGGCCCGGTCCGCCGCAGCGCACCATGGTATATCTCGATCCGCCGACCGCGCGCGTGCTGGAGGTGTCGCCGTCGAACGGCGGGCTCGTCCGGTTCCTGCACGTCCTGCACGGGAGCCTGCAACTGCCCGGGGTCGGGCGCTCGATCGTCGGCTGGATCGGCGTGGCGATGATGGTGTCGTGCTTTACCGGGCTGTGGCTGTGGTGGCCGACGATCGGCAAATGGACGCGCGGGCTGCGGTATCGGCGGCATCGTGATGTCGATACCAACCTGCATCACCTGTTCGGCTTCTGGATCGCGCTGCCGCTGTTCGTGCTGTCGCTGACCGGGGCGTGGATCTCGTTTCCGCAATTCTTCGGGAAGATCACGGGGGAGGCCTCGCGGGCGAGGGGCGGTCCCGATCGCGGGGCGATGATGCGTGCGAAGCCATTGGCAAAGCCGGCTCAGCCGCTCGACGTGGCGATCGGCAAGGCGCGGGCGCTGGCGGGTGGCGCACCGTTGCGGAGTGTCGCGTGGCCGACCGACCTCAGCGCCGACTGGACCGTGACGTTCGCGCGCGGCGGGACGCCGGTGGGAGTGAAGATCGCCGACGATACCGGTGGCGCGACCGCGGCGCCGGCGCGGCCTCAGGGCGGCGTGGCGCGGTGGATGCGGCGGATCCACGACGGCACCGACATGGGTGGGTTGTGGCAGTTCGTGATTTTCCTCGGTGGGATATTGCCGGCGGTGCTGGCGGTGACCGGGGTGATCATGTGGTGGCGTGCGCGTGGCTGGAAGGCGGAGCTGGCAGCACGACGCGCGGCGTAAGCTTTCCCTCTCCCCGCCGGGGAGAGGGAAGGAGGAGCCTCTTGCCGACGGGAGGGTGAGGGCACGTGCTTTGGCTGGCGTGCCCTCACCCTCCCACGCGCAAGCGCGCGCGGGCCCCTCCCTCTCCCCTGAAGGGAGAGGGTTAAGCGTTACCGCCCCAGCAGCACGCGCGCTTGGCCGGCGATTTGCGCCAGCATCGCCGCGTTCGGAACCGCCGCATGCCGCGCGCGGTCGATGACTGCCTTGAACTGCGCGACGCGGGTGGCGTTCGCGAGCAGCCAGGCCTCCACCGCACCCTGCGGATCCTGCGCCCCGCGGCGCGCCAGGAACTCCAGCCGCAACTGCTGGAAATCGCGCGCGAGACCGGCGATCAGCAGGCGCTCCCACGGATCGGTCGGGCTGATCCGCGCAGCGTTCGCCTGCGCCCAATCGAGCCCCAGCGCCTGCCCGAGATGCGTGAACGCACGCGTAAGGACCGCCTCGTCGAGCGCCATCCGCTCGCCGAGATCGGCCAACCCGACCGCGCCGTCCATTTCGAACAGGCGGACGACCTTGCGGACCAGGTCACCCGGCGCACCGACCGCTTCGAGCTGGCCCGCGATGCGGCTGCTCTGTGCGCTCGCCTCTTCGAGCAACAGCGCCGCCGTCTGGCTGTCGAGCTGCGTGATGCCCTTCGCCAGCCGCGCGAGCACGTCGCCCGGTGCGGTTCCCGGCGCCGACACGCGCAACAGGTCGGCGATCTGCGAGCGGGTCGCGACCGCCACCTCGTCGAACAGCGCGATCCGTGCCGCCTCGGGCATTACCGCGGTCTCGATCTCCGCCCATAGTGCCGGCAGGTCGAACAGGCGCTCGGCGACGACGAACATCGCCGCAATATCGCCCATCGCCGCACCTTCCTCTTCCGCCAGCTCGAACGGGTAGAGGATGCCCAGTCGGTTGACGATCCGGTTGGCGAGCTTGGTCGCGACGATCTCGGGCCGCAGCCGGTGCTCGTCGATCGCCGTCGCAAAGCGCTCACGCATCGCTGCGGGGAAGGCGGCGTGGAGGTCGGGCTTGAGCGCGTCGTCCTTGGCGATGTCGCCATGTTCGATCGCATCCTGCAACCCGAGCTTGGCGGTTGCCAGCAGCACGGCGAGTTCGGGGCGCGTGAGCCCCAGCCCGTCCTGACCGCGACGGAGCAGGATGTCGTTCGACGCCAGCCCCTCGACCGCCCGATCGAGCCGCCCGGCGCCCTCGAAGATCTCGATCACGCGGACATAGCTCGGCACCGCAACCGCGCCATCGGCTTCGGCGATCGACAGCGCCAGCGTCTGGAGCCGGTTGTCCTCCAGCACCAGGTGCGCGACGTCGTCGGTCATGCTGGCGAGCAGCGTGTTGCGGTCCTCATAGTCGAGCCGCCCCTCGATCATCTCGCGGTTGAGCGCGATCTTGATGTTGACCTCGTTATCCGAACAGTCGACGCCTGCCGAATTGTCGATGAAGTCGGTGTTGATCCGCCCGCCACGCGCGGAGAACGCGATGCGTGCGGCCTGCGTGACGCCCAGGTTCGCGCCTTCGCCGATCGCGATCACGCGCAAATCCTCGGCATTGACGCGCAGGCGGTCGTTGGCCGGATCGCCGACCGCGACGTTCGCCTCGGACGCCGCCTTCACATAGGTGCCGATGCCGCCGAACCAGAGCAGGTCGGCGGGCGCCTTGAGGATCGCCGAGATCAGCGCGCCGGGCTCCATCTCGCTCGCCGTCACGCCGAGCGCGGCCTGCACCTCGGGCGACAGCTTCACGACCTTGTCGGTGCGCGCGAACACGCCGCCGCCCTTCGAGATCAGGCTGGCGTCGTAATCCGCCCAGCTCGACCGCGGGAGTGCGAACATCCGGTTGCGCTCCTCCCAGCTGGTCGCGGGATCAGGATCGGGATCGAGGAAGATATGGCGATGATCGAATGCCGCGATGACCTTCAGCGTCTTCGACAGCAACATGCCGTTGCCGAACACGTCGCCCGACATGTCGCCGCAGCCGACCACGGTGATGCTCTCGCTCTGCACGTCGAGCCCGCGCTCGGCGAAGTGCCGCTGGACGCTGAGCCACGCGCCCTTGGCGGTGATCCCCATCGCCTTGTGATCGTACCCGACCGACCCACCGGAGGCGAACGCGTCGCCCAGCCAATAGCCGCGTTCGAGCGCGAGCGCGTTGGCCACGTCGCTGAAGGTCGCGGTGCCCTTGTCGGCGGCGACCACGAAATACGGGTCCTCGCCGTCGAGGATCGTCACGCCGTCCGGGTGCACGACCTTGCCCTCGACGATGTTGTCGGTGATCGACAGCAAAGTGCGGATGAAGATCCGATAGCTTTCGGTGCCCTCGGCCAGCCATGCGTCGCGGTTCGAGGGGGCAGGGAGTTGCTTCGGATAGAATCCGCCCTTCGCACCGGTCGGGACGATCACCGCGTTCTTGACGCGCTGCGCCTTCATCAGCCCGAGGATCTCGGTGCGGAAATCGTCGCGACGGTCGGACCAGCGCAGGCCGCCACGTGCGACCGGGCCGGCGCGAAGGTGGATGCCCTCGACGCGAGGCGAATAGACCCACACTTCGCGCCACGGCACGGGGGCGGGGAGGCCGGGAATCAGGTGGCTGTCGAGCTTGAACGCGAGCGCTTCCGACGCGGCGGGCGTGAATGCGTTGGTGCGCAGCGTCGCCGCAATCAGGTTGCGATAGGCACGCAGGATACGATCGTCGTCGATCGCCGTGACCGCATCGAGCCCGGCCTCGATCGCCTGGTCCGCCTCGATCGCATTGCCGGGATGTTCTGGATGATGAACCGCGGTGAAACGCGCGATCAGGGCCGCGGCGACCTTCGGCGCACGTCGCAGCGCGTCGACCACGGTGGTCAGCCCGTACGGCAGCCCCGCCTGGCGCAGATACCGGAACCACGCGCGGAACAGCACGATGGCTTCGGGACGCATGCCGAGTTCGACGATCAGCCGGTTGAACGCGTCGTTCTCGGCCGCGCCTTCCAGCACCGCCGCGATCGCGCCTTCCAGGATGCTCGCGTCGCTCTGCTGCGCGGCGGCGTTCGCCTCCAGCACGAAATCATGCACGAACGGCACGCTGTCGTCGCGCAACCGCGTCGGCAATTCGCCGATCACGCGGAAGCCGAAATTCTCCAGCACCGGGACGGCGTCGGACAGCGGCAACGCGCCGCCGAGCTTGTAGATCTTCAGCTGCGGATCGGCACCGGCTTCACCCGGAACCAGGCGTACGCCGCGTGCATCCGGGTCGGTCAGCGCGGCGATCCGCTGGATATCCTCGGCGGCCTCGGCAGGCGTGCTGAGGTTGCGGTAATTCTGCGGGAACGCGGCCGCCCATTTCAGTGCAAGCCGTGCGGCGCGTGGTGGCGGCAACGTCTCGATCAAGGCCGCCTCGACGTCGGACACCCAGCCGCGCACCATCCGCTGCAACCGCAGCGCGAGCGGCGCGGCGTCGGGCATCCGGCCCTCACCGCGCAGATCGAGCGTGTAGCGGATCATCGCGACCTCGCCGTCCTCCAGCGCGATCGACCAGTTCAGGATGCTCGCATTCGCTGCCTCCGCCAGCATGTCGCCGATCGCGACGCGGCGGCTGGTGGTGACGTCGTCGCGCGGCAGCCAGACGAAGCCGAACAGGTGACGACCGAGCGCCGATTGGACCAGGACGAGCGCGGGCCGCGGCCGATCCGCCAGGCTCATCGCGGTCAGCGCGAGGTCCTCCAGCGCATCGGGCGCGAACGCGATCACCAGGTCGTGCGGCAGCGCGGTGAACGCATGCGTCAGCGCCTTGCCCGCATGACCGCGCGGATCGAACCCGAACTTGGCTTTCATCGCGGCCAGGCGCGTGCGCAATACCGGCACGTCGCGCGGCATCGCGGCCAGCGCGGCGCTGGTCCACAACCCGCTGTAGATCGACAGGCCGGCAACCGTCGCGCCCTCCATCACCGGCACGACGACGAGGTCGAGCGGCACGGCGCGGTGCACCGTCGAGATCAAATTCGACTTCAGCAACAGCGGCGCGTCGTTGCCCGCCTCGAACCACTCGATCGCCAGCGCACGCGAGGCGGCGGCGAGGATCGGCACGCGGTGTTCGTTTCGCGCGATGCCCAGCGCTGCGCCGCTGCTGCCGTCGCGATGCCAGACCTGATGGCCGAGCAGCGTCAGATGCCCGTCGAGGAACCACTGCAGCAACGCCGCGCCTTCGCCCTCGGGCAGCTTGGCGATATCGTCGTCGAGCGCGGCCTGCATGGCGCGCCAGTCGGTCACCGCCGCACGGACGTCGGCCAATACGGCCGTGAGGTCCTCGATCAGCCCGCGACGGTCGCGCGCGTCGGCGCGCTCCATCTCGAGATAGATCATCGATTCGGGGCGGCCCGCGCCCTGGCCGTCCGCGTCGATCGCGTGCAGCGTGCCATCGGGCGTCCGCGTGGTGCGGACGACGGGGTGGATGATGCGATCGACCGCGATATCCTGCGCGCCGATCGCCGCTGCGATCGAATCGACCAGGAACGGCATGTCGTCGTTGACGATCGCGAGCCGCATGCGCCGCCGCGTGTCGTCGGCGCTGATCGGCTCGATCGCGATCGCCGGCGCACCGTCGTCGCGGTGCGCGGCGGTCGCGGCCACGAACGCCGCGGCCTGCGCGACCTCGCTCGCACCGAAGTCCTTGAGTTCGCCCGGAAGGGCCCGTTCGGTCAACCGGCCCGCAAGGGTTTCGGTGAGCGTTTTCAACGATTGGTTCGCCATAGGTCCGGGCCTATGCGCCCGCTATTCGCCTATCTCAAGGCTTGTGGCAGGTGCGAAGGGATATGCTGCGCCGCACCTAAGCCTCGCCTAAGCCGGGGCGTGCTCGGCAGCGGCGATCGCGGTCAGGTCGCCGTCATAGCCATCCAGAAAGCTCGGCAGCCCGCCGATCGGCACTTGATGGCGCTGGGCATGCCGCAGCACGTCGGCGAACGTCGCGAGTCGGCCTGCATCGAAATTGGCGCCGAAGACGAGTTTGACGATCTGCGCCATCGCCACAGCCTCGCCCGGCAGGCAGTCGGTGGACAGCAGGGCGGCGAGATCGTCGCCTTCATGTTCGGCCGCGACGGCAAAATCATGCGCCCGACCCAATGCTCGGTGCAGCGCGGCGCGGCTGCGGGCTTCGGCGGCACGGAAATGCGCGGCGCTCTCGCGCGCCATCGCCAGGTGCTCGCCCAGCGGGCCGGTCGGCACTATCCCGGAGGACAGCGTATCCGAGGGCAGGGGTTCGTCGAGCACGAGCTCCTGCATGACCGGTGCCGCGCTCGCGAACCCGCCGCTCGGACCATCGGCCCAGACCTGCGCAACCTCGCCCGAGACCTTCGGCGTCGCGCGGACGGCGGCGTCGAGTTCGGCCGCCAGCGTCGCCTGCATGTCGGCGTCCGCGAGTTCCTTCCAGTTGATCACGCCGAAGATGAAGTCGATCGTCGCGCCGCCCGATGCGAACGGCATGAGGATGCCGCGGTACAGCGTCGTCCGCCCCCGGCTGCTGACGAATTCCGCCTCGAACCCGATCGGCGCGCGATTGGCGATGATCTGGAGATAATGGTCGGTGAGGCGCGACAGCAGAGACCGGCTCGGCACGTCGGCGATCGTCGCGATCGGCCCCTCCAGCCCGCATTCCTCGCGCAGGGCACGACCGAGATACGCGATCTTCGGGTCGCCCATGCCGTGACTGAAATCGAGCAGCACGCTGTGCGGGCCGAAATCGGTGATCGTCTCGGGCTCGAGGTTCGCGATCGACGGATAGGGGCGTCCGTCGAGCAGCGATACCCAGTGATTATAGGCGCGCACGTGCATCCGCCGCTCGTCGCCGCCGAGATCGAACATCACGTCGTTGACGCCGGCATCCGCCGCGTCGTGCGCGGGGGGCGTAGCGCCGGTCCGCCCGTCATCTCGCCCGCGTACCGTATCCATGCCAAGCGCCCCCAAATTCACGGTCAGGCATATACGCAGCCATGGTAAAAGACCCGTAAACACGCAAACCGCTTGTCAGCGCGAAAACCCCCTGTTATGCGCCGCCCCCTCGACCGGAGACATCCGTCGTCGGGCCGCTTTAGCTCAGCTGGTAGAGCATCGCATTCGTAATGCGGGGGTCACAGGTTCGAGTCCTGTAAGCGGCACCAGTCCATATAGAGAACATCTCTAGAAAACCGCAGAAATCTGCGGTAAACTGCTCATCAGCGGTCCCACGAAATCTCACTTTGTTCCGCCGTGGCCCACCCAAAAGGGGCCACGAATCATGGGGCCACGAACGATGCAGGAGGCGTGGCCCCATGCTTACGGTTGTGCAGATTCGGGCGCTGAAACCGGCAGAGCGTCCCTATAAAGTTGCTGATGTTGACGGGCTGTATCTGCTGGTGCAGCCGTCCGGCGCGCTGCTCTGGCGCTTTCGCTACAGATGCTGCGGTATCGAGCGGAAGCTTTCACTCGGCAGTTTCCCGGACGTCAGTCTGGTGCTCGCTCGCCGAAAGCGCGACGAGGCCAAGGCGGAGCTCGACGACGGGATCGATCCGGTCGAGGAGAAGCGCCAGCGGCGTCTGAAGGCCGAGCTGGCCGCGCAGACGACCTTCGAGCTTGTCGCGGAAGAATATATCCAGAAGATGGAACGTGAAGGGCGTTCACCTGCAACCCTCAAGAAGGCGCGCTGGTTTCTCGAGCTCCTCGCCGGCATCGCCAAGCGTCCGATCGCGTCGGTAACGCCCCACGAACTGCTCGACGTTTTGAAGCGCGTCGAACGTCGCGGTCATCACGAGACGGCCCTTCGGCTACGATCCTTTGCAGGACGGGTCTTTCGCTATGGCTTTGCTACCCTTCGGACCGAGCGCAATCCCGCCGACATCCTACGCGGGGCGCTCACCGTGCCGCGGGTCAAACATCATGCAGCGATCGTCGAGCCCAAGAAGGTTGGCGAACTGCTGCGCGCGATCGACGGCTATACCGGGCGGCCGGAAACGCTGCATGCGTTGAGGATCGCTCCGCATGTCTTCCTTCGCCCCGGTGAGCTGAGGCAGGCGAAATGGAGCGAGATCGATTTCGCGGAGAAGGTGTGGCGGGTGCCGGCCGAGCGGATGAAGATGAAACAGCCACACGCCGTGCCGCTATCTCGACAGGTGCTGTACCTTCTCCAGGATCTGCGATCGCTCGCGCGCGACAGCGAGTATCTGTTTCCGGCGCTTCATACGACCAAGCGCCCCCTCTCCGATAACACGTTGAATGTCGCACTCCGACGGCTCGGGTTCGAACACGACGAAATGACCAGTCACGGTTTTCGCGCGATGGCCAGTACACTGCTCAATGAGTCAGGGCTGTGGCATCCCGACGCGATCGAACGGGCGTTGGCACATGGCGAAAAGGACAAGGTTCGCGCTGCCTACCATCGCGGCGCCCACTGGGCGGAGCGAGTGAGGATGGCCCAGTGGTGGTCGGATCATCTCGATCAGCTTCGCGTCGGCGGCGAAGTCGTCAAGGGCAAATTTCGCAAACGCGCATAGAGCAATTACTCAAACTGCCGGTCTCCGAGGATCGGCGTTCTGCATTATTTGTCTCGCTTATCTGACCAAAGGCATCGCTAGCGAGAGCAGTTTCGAGGAGATAAGGTCGACGGACCGGAACAGTGACAATCTGTATCTCCTGCTCCGAGGATACAAACTCCGCTTCGAGATCAGCCTGATTGCCAAAGTGCCGCCCCCGATGCGCGAAGCCTCACGCGGCAGATGCAAGTCGTCTTAACGTCTCTGTCGACGATTGCGGGCTCAGCGGTTTGGTTAGGATGACTGCCTGAACATCACAAGGAGCGCATTCCTGTGGCGTAGCGGTGATGAAAATCACCGGGATTGGTCCCCAGGTTTCTTTAATGATATGCACTGCCATCGGCTCCGTTCCGGATCTCAAATTTACATCCGACAGAATGATCTGAGGGCGTTGACCGGCCGCAGATTGAACCGCGTCTGCCGGGCAATCCACGATCTCGATTGAAGTGGCACCTGCACCTCGTGCGAGGTGCTCGACAAAATCGGCGATCAGCCAGTCATCTTCAATAATAAGGACATGGCACATACGCATTCCAATCGGACTGCGGTTACAATCATGCTCGCGGGTAATCGGGCCCTTTCGATGCTAAATATAGGTTAGATGGCATTGCCTTTGGGCCGTACGGCGCTGTTGAGTCCGTAGGCTTCGCGCCGACTCGACACTTGACGCCAAGCCCGAAGAGGAAAAGCGCAAGGCGAACACGAGCGAATTCGTACGCGTTGGTACGGGGAGCGAGCTCTGCCGATAGAAGCATATCGCCGAATCTATGCCGGCTTCCGTTGCTATAAGAGATAGCGCTGAGGTTCATCATATCGGAATATTCAATGCGCGTGATACTGCTGGTCCTGCTTTTAACCCTCGCGGCTTGCAACGATCACAAGCGACCCAATAGCTTCGACGCCAAGCCGAGCGAGAATACGGCTGCGCCCTACAACGGCGTGCCGGAGGGAGAGCAGAAGAAATAAGAGTCGGAAGGCTGGCCTTCCAGCTTCGAACACCAGCCTCCAAGCTACGCTGCCGCGTCGTAAGCCTTGCGCTTGCGCGAAACAGGCCCACCGGATTGAATTCATCGGATTCTTCCTGACCTGCTCCCCAGAATTCATGCCATTGGTAAGTTAGTTCGTCAGATTGAGACGAGTGATGCGGCGAGGCCGATTTGGCACCCGCCGAGTTTACGAACCGCCCCCGCCAGGGGCATATGGACACCGAAGCTAAGTTATCAGCGGCCTGAAAACGGGGAGCAGGTCAGAACTACAGCAGAGGATAGATAGTTCGATACGATAAACCGTATCAGTTTCCCGATACGATTTTGCGTATAATGTTGATTGATACGGTTATCCGTATAAATGGGTTTGGCGCACAACCGTAGGATTCGCAGATGCAGCCCATCATTCGATCGTCGCAAAGCTTGGGCACCGCGTTGCGCAACGCCCGACTGGATGCAGGGCTGACCCAGCGCGAGCTCGGTGCTCGGACGAACCTCAGGCAGGCGACCATCTCCAGTCTGGAGAACGGCGAGGGGGGAACGCTCGAAACGCTCTTCGCCGTGCTGACCTATCTGAAACTGGAGCTTCAGGTCGCCGAGCGCAGTCAGTCGGCACCGGCTCTGGATGACATCTTTTGATGATGCGCCCGTCGTCCGCCTTGCGTGTGCTTCTGAACGGCCGCGAGGTTGGCGTGGTGTCTCGCGCCAGCAATGGCGCAATCAGCTTCGGTTACGTGGCAGACTGGTTGCGTTGGGATCATGCCCAGCCGGTCTCGCTCTCCCTCCCCCTCACGACGCGGCGCTATACCGGAGACGTCGTAATGGCAGTCTTCGACAATCTTCTGCCCGACAATGCCGATATCCGTCGCCGTGTTGCAGGCCGGGTCGGCGCCGAGGGAGATGATCCCTATAGTCTGCTTGCCGCTGTCGGGCGGGATTGTGTCGGCGCCTTGCAATTTCTGCCCGAAGGTGCGCCGGTCACACCTGCGGGCGCGATCGAAGCCGAAGCGCTGGACGACGACGGGGTCGCCGTCATTCTGCACAACTTGGGCCGAGCACCGCTCGGGCTCGAGCCGGACGAGGCGTTCCGTATCTCGATCGCCGGGGCGCAGGAAAAGACCGCCTTGCTGTGGTGGCAGGAGCGCTGGAACAAACCGCTCGGCACGACCGCCACCACGCATATTTTCAAGCCGCAGATCGGCCAGCTTCCCAACGGCATCGATCTATCGAACAGCGTCGAAAACGAGCATCTCTGTCTGACGTTCCTCGGCGCCCTCGGACTCGCTGTGGCGCCCACGCGTATCGCGATCTTCGGCGACCGGCCCGTGCTCGTCGTCGAGCGCTTCGATCGGCTGTGGGCCCGCGACGGTCGCCTGTTGCGCCGACCGCAGGAGGATATGTGCCAGGCGCTGTCTGTCCCCTCGACGCGCAAATATGAGGATCATGGCGGTCCGGGCGTGGCGGATATCATGCGCCTACTTGCGGCGAGCGACCGACCGGATGTCGATCGGCGGATGGTGATGAAGGCAATCATCGCGTTCTGGCTGATCGGCGCAACGGACGGGCACGCCAAGAACTTCAGCGTGTTCTTGTCGCCCGGCGGGCGTTTTTCGGCGACGCCGCTATACGACGTGCTGTCCGCCGAACCGAGCCTTGCGGCCCATCAAGTCAACCGGCGGCAGATGCGGCTGGCCATGGCGATCGGCGACAAGCGTCGATATCGTCTCGACGAGATTGCACCGCGCCATTTCCTGCAAACCGCGGTGCGCGCCGGGTACGACACAGAATCGACGCGCGAGATCCTGCATGAGCTTCGCGAGGATGCCGAGCAGGCCTTTGAAACGGCGGTCGCCGCCATGCCGCAGGGTACGCCGATCACCCTTGTCGAGCCGATCGGTAACGCCATGCGCCAGAGGATCGCGGCGATCGACCGGCTGTGATCAACCGCGCCTGCGCTTTGTCAGCCTCCAGGAGCTGAACGGCTGGCTGGAGGCAGAATGTTGCCGCTGGGCCGACCTGCACCAGCACCCTGAGCAAAAGGAACTGACGGTTGCCCAGGCATGGGCTGCCGAGCGCGGTGTGCTCCAGCCGGTCGCCGCGCCCTTCGACGAGTTCTACGAGAGCGAGCATGCGGTGAGCGGCACGTGCCTGATAAGCTTCGACCGCAACCGCTATTCCGTCTCGGCCAAAGCAGTGCGGCGCACGGTTCAGGTGCGTGCCTATGCTACCCGCATCGTCGTGCGCCTTGGCGGTGAGGTACTCGCCGACCATCCTCGGTTCTTTGGTCGCGACCGCACCATCTACGACCCGTGGCACTACCTGCCGGTGCTCGTGACCAAGCCCGGCGCCTTGCGTAACGGCGCGCCATTCCAGGACTGGGAGTTGCCGCCTGCGCTGTCACGACTGCGGCGTAAGCTCGGCGCTGGCGATGATGCAGACCGGCGGTTCGTGCGCGTGCTTGCAGCGGTACTCGACGACGGGCTCGATCTCGTCGAGGCGGCCGTCCGTGAAGCATTGCTGGCGGGTATCACCAGCGACGACGTCATTCTCAACATCCTCGCCCGTCGGCGCGAGCCGCCACGACCGTTGGCCATCGTCACACCCGAGGACCTGGCGCTGCGCCATCCAACTCGTGCCGACTGCGGTCGCTACGACAGCCTGCGAGGTTTCCATGCAGCGGCATGAGATGATGACGGCCATGGCCGAGTTAGGGCTCAAGGGCATGGCTGGTGCCTTCGACGAAGCGGTCACCACCGGCCTGCAGCGCAAGCGTATGACAATGGAAATCCTGACCGACCTGCTGCGGGCAGAGACGGCCCATCGCCATGCAGCGTCGGTCCGCTACCGGATGTCAGCCGCCAAGCTGCCAGCGGTGAAGGACCTCGACGCCTTCGTATTTGACGGCACGCCCATCAACGAAGGCCTGGTGCTCTCGCTGCACAGCGGCTCCTTCCTGGCCGGCCAGCGCAACATCGTGCTCGTCGGTGGTACGGGCACCGGCAAGACGCACCTCGCCAGCGCCATTACCGCCAACGTCGTGCGAAACGGCGCCCGCGGCCGCTACTTCAACACGGTCGACCTGGTGAACCGGCTCGAGGAGGAAACTCGCCTCGGCAAGGCCGGCGCGCTTGCAGCTCAGCTGTCACGCCTTGAGGTCGTGGTGCTCGACGAGCTTGGTTATCTGCCGTTCGCCCGCTCGGGCGGCCAGCTGCCCTTCCACCTGGTCAGCAAGCTCTACGAGCGGACCTCGGTCATCGTCACGACGAACCTTGCCTTTGGCGAATGGCCGACTGTCTTCGGCGACCCTAAGATGACCACCGCGCTGCTCGACCGCATTACGCACCACTGCGACATCGTCGAAACCGGCAACGACAGCTGGCGCTTCAAGCACCGCAGCTAGCCTCGGGAACCCGACAGAGGAACGCTTCGCGCTGGTTACGCCTCCGGACGGGCTACGCCCGCCCTACGCCGCAACCAGCGCGAACGGCGCGTCCGTTACCGTCACGTCGCCCAACGAAGGGGGTCTCTTTTGGACGCCGATAGGGGGTCCTTTTTGGACGCCGATTGACATCTGGTGGTAGCGCAGAGCACCGAAATCGGGCGGTGTTACTAAAGTTTGCTCGAATCATCCTGCTGCGCGCATAGGCTGCGCTATGGAAAACGCTGCATCGTCGCTCGACCTCTTCACCCTCCTCGAAATCGCGCTGGAAGAACGCAGCGAAGCCGCTGACGCGTTCGACCTGTTCAAGCAGGATGCCGTCATGGCCCACGCGCCAGCGCCGGGCGATGAGCCCGCCGTAACCAGTGAAGAGGCTGCCGAGGCCGCCGCAGTGGATGTCGATGCATTCAGCGCGGAAGTCCGAGCCCTGCTGAACACAGCCTCGGACGTGGATCTGACGAACGCCTATCAGCAATCTGGCGGCGAGGTTGGCCACCCGGTGGCCGAAGCGCTGCTGGGCGAAATGAAGCGCCGCGGCCTCGGACTCTGATCAATGTGTAATCGCGCTCGGTTCGATGGCGAACCGGAGACCATAACCGAACGGTTCGGAGCTAATTTGCTTGCCGAAAAGCCGATGGATAATCGTTTCGACCCGAAGGAGCTGCGGCCGTTTGGCCGAGCGTATGTCGTACGGAATGAAGCCGGCTGTCGGGGGCTCGACGTGATGGAATGGGACGTGCTTGCCGGCCAAGCCAAGCAGGCTGGCCGCAAGGTTGCGCAGACCAACGTTCGCACGCTGCATCTCCCGCAATGGCGCTCGCTCGTCAGCGATCCGGCCAACCGGTGCCTCATTCCGCTGACGGAGTTCTGCGAATGGGCCCGTGAGCCCACCGACCTTGGCGACGGCAAGAAGCCGATCAAGGGAGAGATGTGGTTTGCGGTGACGGATCAGCCCGTGTTCGCGGTCGCAGGCTTCTGGCGGCAGGTTGGCGACCAGCGCTATTTCGCGATGGTTACCTGCGATGCGAACGCCTTGGTGGCGCCGATCCATCCGAAAGCGATGATCACGATCCTGCGACGCGAGGATCACGATCGGTGGTTGACCGGCAGCTTCGACGATGTGCTCGCGCTGCAACGGCCATATTCAGCCGACAAGATGACGGTGCGAGGCCCGGTCTTCCCAACGCGCGTGCGGGCATGATCGATCGGTGACGATCCTTACCTGATTCCGGTGCCAGAGGGGTGCCCCAGTGCATCGAGTGCCTGGGAGATCAGAGCCGCGACAATCGTCCACCCAAGACCATCGGCTTGCGCGAGTGCATCTTCCAGATGCTCTCGAAGCAGTTGATCGGGTTTGAACAGGCGTTGTGGCACCGATTCACCCTCGCAAGGTCAATGAGTTGCGGGTCGGTTCGTCAGAAGAATGCGGCGTCTTCGCCGTTAGGTCAATCGTCGCAGACATTGCGGGGGTCATGGCACCGCGAGCGACCTGAGCTGTTCTTCTCGCAAGCCATGCCGGCTTGAGAGTTAGCATCATGAAATTGACCGCCAAATTTGATACCAGGCGTGAAGCGGAAATGACCGTTGAGCGCCTCGTGCAGCAGTTCGAGATTGATCGTGCAAAGGTCGTGATCACCGCCGACGGTGCCGAGAATACGGCTGGCGTCACGGAAGATGGTTCTGACCAGAAGGCGGGAGAGCCAAGCCCCCAAACGCGTGACGACGCCGAGTTGAACGGCAAGGTTGTCGTCGCGGTCGATGTGGCCGACGACGATACTGCCAGCGAAGTGCGCGAGGCGTTCAACGAATTCGACGCTTCCGAGCAGGCGGCGCAGTAATGGTACCCGATGCCACTACGCAGACGCGACAGCGCGAGATCGCCACCGAGCATCTGCTGTTCAAGCTTATGGAGTTTGTCGAGGCACGGCACGCCGGGCTTCTCGACTTCATGGAGCAAAGCCTCGACCATCTCGGCGATCCTGCAATCGACAATACCAAAGACAATGAGGCGGTCCGTCAAATTGCGCGGGCCATGATCATCGGCGCGCGCAAGCAGGGTGTACGCTAAGCCCGCACCGTCGGCACTTCGGAGATGTTGGTCGTCCATGCCGGCGACCGCATCTCCGATCGCATCTTCCACTCCGGCTTGGACCCTTGCGACGCCGTCACGGCCGTCCATGTGCCGAACCTGCCGTTGATCGCATCGAGCGCCCCCAACAGCCGATCGCGCTTCGTTGTATCGTCCTCGAATAGTGTCCGCGGACGCTCGTCCTCGGGTAGAAGGTCGTCGAGCAGGATGCCGGCCTTGGTGTAGGCGTAGCCATCACGTCATGCTTTTTCCGCACCGCGCCTGGCCGCCGCGACAAGTTCGAGGCTGTCATTGGTCATCTGATGCAGCGTCATCCTAAGCAATGCGCCATACTGAGGCCGATCAAGCTTGTGTTTGTTGGTATCGAAGAACGTTGCCGTGCGACCGCAGTTTCTTGCCGGCCCGCAGTGTATATTGCGACAACCCGCCCTTTTCTTCTTAGCAATCGACCAAGCCGGCGCGGCGTGGTCACTGGTTCGCGAGAACGATGCGACCTGCGTTCGCTAGGGTCGTTGACATTGATCGGTGGAAAGCAAATGGACCGAACGGACTTGAAATGTTCATTGATGTTCGCCCGCTAGAAAGGGGCTTAAGGACGGGAGTGCCTGGCGAGCTCTCATTAACACCGATAAGATCGGCGGTTGTGCGTTTAGCACGTCCGTTCTGTTTATGCTGCACCCCGAGCTTCCAGTCGCCTTCACACCCATCGTCTTTCCGGTCTCCGCCGCAGCACGCTTCCGCTTGAAAGCCGGCCGGAAGCTATCGAGTGAAAAAGCTGCCCGACGGTCACGCAGATATGTAGGACGTTTACATACCCCCATATCTACGTGGCGGCCTAATCAGAACCGCAACCTTACTCCTGTCGAGATGCTTTCACGGTGGTCGTCCTGGCCGGTCTGTGCCTCGACCATCGAGAACAGTTCGACGCCGGCCGGCAGTCGATACGCAACCCCAGCCGACGCAGTACCCACCACCTGAGCGCGTGGTGCACCCAGCGCAGTCAATGTCAGCGGTGCGCCGGCGTAGCTAGCGATCGCATCAGCCCGCTTGCCCTCAATCCTAGTGCGGGCGCCAAACCCAACATAGGGTCGGAACGCGGCGTCGGACGTCTCGCTGCGTGCGAACGTCATGCCGGCGTCGGCAAAGCCCGTCATATGACGATCGCGCGCCACGGTAAGTGCGAACGGCCCGCCGACCTCGCTCACATGGTCCCGCGTGGTGCGCAAATAAGTCACGCCGATCTTGGGCGTCAGCGTCCAGTCGTCCGCCATCGCTAGGGTATAGCCGACCGAAACGTCACCCGCCCAGCTGTGAAGGCCGTACTGGCCCGTCGCGGTGCTTGCTCCGGGCAGCGACCGTGTCGTCCGGGCGTTTCCGCCATCGTATAGGACCGATGCGCTGAGCTGCACGCCGCCTGCGGCATAGCGGCCATGGACTCCGGCAACGAAGCCGTCCGTGCTTGTTGCGGCTCCCAGTGCCGCGATCCTCTGGCGGCTGTCGAGATAACCGGCAAAGGCGCCAACCGACCCGTCGCGGTTGCCAATGCCGATGCCGCCAAGGAATCCGTAGCCGCTGCTCCTTGCCTTGGCCGTGCCCGCATCTTGATCGGCACCGAGGGTATGCCAATGGCCGACCCCTTGCGCGAAGGTGAAGACACTGACGTCTTCGCGATCGGTCGCCGCGAAGCCCGGTCCACGCGCCATGTCGACTAGGCTCAGCGTCTGATCGACGCCCATCTGTGTCGCCGAAGCATAGGGCTCGGGCGTCAGCCGCGCGAACGCCAGCGGGTTAGACGCGCCACTTGCTGTCAGCAACGATGGCAAGGCTGCGAACAACGCACTTGTCGCGGGCTGCACCTGGATCGCCGTATTGGCATAGTCGATGCTCCAAATGACCTGAGGGCTGAACGCGGCGTCGCCGAGGAACTGACCGAGGAGTTGGATCCGGTCGGCCCGCTGCACAACGAACCCGAACAGCGAGGCCGCCTTGTCGATTGTCGTGTAGCTGCCCGTAATACCGCCGCTTGCGACGATCAGGTCGTATGACGTGCCTGCCCGGACCGCGCCGTCCGCGACTATGCGCAACGTCGCGCCCGATGCGATCGAGAGCCCGCCATTGATCACGAGCTTGTCGGCCAAGGTCGGCGTGATCTCGAACAGCGACACCGATCCGCTCAGGAGCGAGACATTGCCGGTCACCGTCATCGTACCTGGCGAGGCGCCGGGGCTGAGCGTGCCAGCAACCGCGATGTTGCCGATCACCGAGCCGGCCGACCCGAAGGTCGCGCCCGAGCGAACGGTGATCTGGGCAGCGCGAATCGCGGATCCTGCCAACCCGACAAGTCGACCACCCGACATGTCGACGGCGTCCAGTGATGCCGTGTCGGCGATCGTCGCATAGCCTGCGGTCATGCCGAACGTCTCGACGTTCGCAATGGAGCCGAACGCCACCGGGGCTGCGGCGCTGCCGCCTGACACCAAGATCGCGTCCGTGCCGGCACCGCCATCGACCGATCCAACAAAAGTCCCTGCGATCGTAAAGCGGTTGTCGCCTGGCCCAAACACGACCGGCGCTGTGAGCGACGCGCCCGAGCCGACCGTCAGGTTTGTTGCCGCGGTTATGCGCTCATACGTCTGAGAACCCGTCAGCGTCAGCGTGCCGCTGCCTTCGCTGTTCAGGATCTCGAAGTCGCGCAGCATATCGTTGCCGAGCGTTCGATCGCCTGCCAGCGAAAGCGTCGCGGTATCAGTCCCGGCGCCGCCCGAGACGGTGCCGATGAGCGTACCGCCTGCCGTCAGGCGGAAGCCGTCATTGCCCGCGCCGAGAGTGATCGTGCCAGCCAGCGTGCCGCCGGCAGCGACGGTCACGCTCTGTGCGTCATCGTCGAAGGTCAGAGGTGCGCCGCTGCTGCCGAGCGTTCCCGTTACGGTCAGCGACCCGCCAGCCAGAGCCACGCGCTCGAAGCCGGTTGCTGAACCAGCTAGGGTTACCGGTGCGTTCGCGGTGAAGCGTAACAGGTCCGATCCAGCGCCACCGGCGTATAGTCCGGCTGCTCGTGTCGTGCCCAGCGCCAGTTCATCGTTGCCGGCCCCAAGCGATACCATGCCGACATCGCCGTCGACTGACAGCGTTTCAGCCGCATCCGAACCCGTCACAGTGCCGACGGTGAATCCACCCAGCGCAACATTGAGACCAGTGCCTGCAAGCGCGACCGATTGGAAGTTCTGATCGAGCGTCAGCCCTAGCGTGCCGTTGCCCTCAACGCTCAAGCGCTCGAAGTTGGTACGCTGGCCAATGCCGCTGCGATTGCCGGCAAGTATGACGGTATACAGGTCGTCGCCTGTGCCACCGTCGACGCCGCCTCGGACGGTACTGCCGACGCCTTCAACGAAACGATCATTGCCCGCGCCCAGCAGTACGGCCCCCTGGATCATGCCCGTGTTGACGACGCGGTCGTCCCCGGCGCCCAGGTCTACGGTGCCAGCGATCGTGCCCGCATTGGTCACGGTTTCGGCGCCGGACCCGCCAGTAATCGTCACCGCGCCGGCGCTGGTGAGCACCTGTCCGGCTGCAACCGTCACGTTACCGCCCGACACGCCGATGGTGTCGAAGCGGAACGTCCCCGAATAGGCGACGTTGCCGCTGCCGATCTGCGTAAAGCGTTCGAAATTGATGAACTGGTCACCGTTGATCGCGCCGTCCACCGTTGCATCGACAATGAGGCGGTCATTGCCCTGACCCGCATCGACGGTACCGATCAGCATCGTATCAGCGCGCTGGAGGAAGCTGTCGTCACCGGCGCCGAGGAAGACGTTGCCTTCGATCATGCCTCGGTTCTCGATTGCGTCGTCGCCGCTACCGAGATCGATCGACCCAATGATCGTGCCCGTGTTGACGATCCGGTCGTTCGCGCTGCCGACGGTCTGGATCGCGCCAGCCAGCAAAGTGCTGCCGATAGTGTCGGCCAGCAGGTCATCGGCCGCGAGCACGGTGCCCGTGCCGCCCCGGATGGTCCCGGCGTTGGTAAGGTCGAGCCCGGTGCCCGTTACCAGTATCGCGACCGCGGTTGCGCCGGTAGCCTCGATCGTGCCGCTGTTGACGATCGTCCCCGTCACGGCGTTGCCGGTACTGACCGACAGACCCACCGCCGGATCCGTATACTTGACGTCCGTGCCGTACCAATACGGATAGGTACGGATCGTACCGCCTCCGGTCGCGGCGATCGTCCCCGAATTAGTGATCGCATAGGTCGACGCGATCGGACCGGCAGTGTCCTGCATGTACAGTGCGACCGCAGTACCAGAGGTGCCGCTGGCGGTGATAGTGCCGCTATTGGTCAGCGTGACCGCGCTCGCGCCGCTTAGGGCATAATCGGGGTAATATGAGCTGTTGTTGGCAAATACGGACAGTCCGGGACCATCGGTCGCGGTAATCGCGCCACTGTTGGCGATAAGGACCTTTACAGGGGAAGCCTGCTCAACGAACGATGCAGAAACCGTCAGGCCGCCAGTGATTGTGCCGCTGTTGGTGGCGATCAGGCCGTCCAGGCCATATCCGTCTAAGCTCGCGGCGAAATAGCCGGTCGATGCGATGATCGATCCACTATTGTCGAAGGACAATGCACCCGACGAAACGCCCTGATATACCGCGTTAGACAGGAGCGCTTGTGAGCCGAGTGTGCCGCTGTTGGTGAAGGCCGACACCTCGCCGCTCACGCCACCCAGGATACTACCCCGGTTGACGAACGCTGCTAGCCCGTTGGTTTGAGCTAGTCCGGTCGTGCTGAACGGAAGATAGGTCTGCGCCGAGCCATCTACTGACGCCTCGTTGACGATCGTGCCATCGCCTCTGAGGTAGAGATTGCCTGTGACGCTGTCTGCTGCGGTCAACGTCAGACGCGTGTCGCTGCCGAGCGCTTCGATGTAATTGGCTTCGAAATTGACGGCGGCCTGTTGGGCCAGCGCAATGCTGCCGCTTGTCTTCAGCGACCAGCCAAAGATATCGAACCCGTCGCCGCCATCGACCGTCCCGCTTACTCCGGTCGAGGTGCCGGTTTGTAAGAAGAGATCGGAGTACGCTCCGAAGATCACATCGCCGGCAACGGTGCCGCCGTCGGCGACATAGACCGCGTTTCCATAGGCATAAGGCAACGCCGCCACATTGCCGACGATCGTGCCGCGGTTGATGATCGTGCCGCCGCTTGTGAGATCGACCGCATTTACCCCTCGGATCGTGCCGGACGCCTCATTGGTCAGCACGCTACCATAGCCCAACGTGACAGCAGTTGCCTTCCGGCTCTCTATTGTGCCGCTGTTGGTGATCTGCGTCGCTGTGTAATAGCCGCTCTGTACTGCCGTATCGTCGACTTGGATCGTACCGCTGTTGATCAGCGTGGAGAAGTCGGCGACGCCGACGCTGCTCGATCCGACTCCGTTCGAGACCCCGCCCGAATTGGCGATGTCGCTTATCGTACCCGAATTCACGACGTTGCGCGCGCCGCTGATGGCGGTGCCCCCGCCGCTTGTCGTTATCGTGCCACTATTAGTAACCGTCGTTCCGCCGAAGATTGCCATGGCCGGGTAATAGCGGCCACCTGCGTTGGTCACGGTTATCGTACCGGTGTTGGTGACGTCTGCGGTCTGCGCGTTGATCGCCGCCAGCGTTGAATAGCCGAAATTCTGCGCGGTTGTCGTCACTGCCAGCGTGCCGGCATTGGTGATCGTCAGGTCCTGAACCGGACCCGCTGTGCCCGCCGTCAGCTGGTCGACTGTCAGTATACCCGTGTCGATCAGGGTCCGGTCCGTCGTCGACAGCGTGCCGTTCAGGGTTACCGAACCGTTGCCGGTCAGGCCTATCGTGGTGACCAGTGGTGTCACGCCGGTCAATGTCAGTGCCGCAGTATTGTCGAGCTCATAGGCGAGCCCTTCGAAGCCGCTAAGCAGCGCCAGCGTGGCGTTCGCATCGGCGTTTACCCGGTAGCGCAGCGTGTCATAGCCATTGCCGGCATCAACCCCTGCGGTCGCACCTGCAAGCGGTCGCGAGCCTGAGCTTGCCAGGTCGACGACGAGCAGATCGTCGCCACCACCCAGCTGGATCGCACCCGTCACCGTGCCGCCATTGTCGACGAACACGTCGGAATTATAGTCGAAGCTATAGGGTGGGACGAAGCTGACATTGCCCGATATCAGACCGGCGTTGACGACCGAGGTATTCGAGCCTGCGCTGATCACCGCTGCAGTGCCGCCCGTGATACTGCCCGAGGCGGCGTTGACCAGTGTCCCGTACGATAACGACACGCCGGTAGTGGCGCCCGTGATCGTGCCGGTATTGACCAGTCGCCCGCTCAGCGACACACCAGTGGTTGCGCCCGCGATCGTACCGGCATTGGTCGATGCCAGGTACGTACCCGAACCATAGATCGTGGCACCGATGCCTGCGGTCGAGCGGATCGTCCCGGTATTGGCGAGCGTGCCATAACTGACCGCAACGCCGGTACTGGTCGCAGCGATGGCGCCGGAATTGGTAAGAGTCGTGAAGGCCTGGGCGCCGGACCCACCATTGGCGTTGATCGTGCCGCTGTTGGTCAGAGTCGATGGAGATCCAACTGCGAACAGGCTCGTGCTGTTAAGCGTCGCGGTGATCGATCCCTGGTTGACGAAGATCGCGCCGGATGCGGCTACCGCTGGTCCGTTGGTCACGAGTGCTGCCTGATTGATCAGCGTACCCGTTCCACTCAGCGCAACGCCTGCGCCTGAAGTGAAGTCCGGAGCCAACGTTGCCACGGCGTTATTGCTAAGGTCGAAGCCCAGCAGTTCGAAATTGGTCGGGAGTATTGCGCGCGTGAAGACGGTGTCGGCATCGACGCCGATCGCCAGCGTATCGGTGCCAGCTCCACCGTCGATCGTGCCTGTGATCGAAGCGATCTGTCCGGTCGTGCCGTCGTAGCGCGCGCGCAACGTGTCGTTGCCTGCACCCAGCGCCACGTTGCCGTTGATCAGGCCAACGCGCGTATCGATCGTGCTGTTAGTCCCGGATCCGGCGGTCGAGACGACCGATCCGTTGATCGTGCCCAAATTGGTCAGCGACAATCCGACGGTGCTGCTGATCGCAGTTGCGCTGCCCCCGATCACCGCCCCTACCGCGTTGGTGACGTAGAGGAAGCCAGGATTATTCAGCCCTGTACTGCCCAGCCCGGTAATGCTCAGCGTCGCAGCCGTACCGTTTGAAACGATCCGCCCGGTGTTGTCGACACTCATGCCCGATACGGTAGAGGTAAGTGCAGCATTGCTGCCCCCATCTACGGTTCCGGCGTTGTTGAGGTAGGTGACAGCGCCCGCAATCCCGCCGATCAGTCCGGTCGCGCGATTGGTGACCGATAGCGTCCCGAAGCCCATCTGGTCCGCGAGTATGGCAGGACCGGCCGTGCCGTTTATCGTGCCGGCATTGTTGATCGACGCGAAGATTGATCCGTTGGTATTGCTGGTATCCCGCCGGATCAGGATTCCTTGTGCCCCCGTTACCGTGCCGCCCGCTGCCACCGATATCGTTGCGTTCGCCGATGGATAGTTCGTCTGGAGCGAGCCGGGGACGCAATAGTTAACCGAAGCGCCAGAATACGGATCGCATGGCGAGGTGAATGGAGCGGCCGTCGTAATGAACAGCCCAGCCTTGCCAGAGCCTCCGTCAACCATCCCATCGACCTGGAACGACGCGCTGTTTGCCAAACTGGTTATCGCGGCAGGGGCATTCCCTGGGCGCACCGTCGCGCCGCTAGCGACGACGACGCGTGTATTCGAGGTTGTAACCCGGACCCCGTCAGTATCGCTATCATTGCAGGTCGTGGTGGCATTGGCGATTGTAGGGTCTGGGGAGCACTGCGCAAATGCGGGGCCCGCAACAAGAAACGTCGCGACCAAAGCGCTTGTCTGTAACGCACACATGCGCACGCGCCGCGTACGCGACGTCATTTCTCCGACCTTCATGCATTCCCCCGGTATTATCCGGAAATGCTACATTCTAATTCGGCATGTGTCCATGTCTGTAAGGTGGCGGCAGGTCAGAATGGGGCTCTTTCTAATTCATTATGATCTGCAAATACTACCAGTCGCCCACGATTTTACACGGTCGGTATTGTTGCCCCGTAAAGGTCTGAAAGGGCTGCGCAGATTTTTCGCGGCATCGCCCTACCGGCTTTGGGAACGATTCCGCTTTTCTAATAGCGATGCGCTGCGGTTTTGGGGGGTAAACATATCAACGATAAATGGGGCATCAGCTACGGCACCTATATCTGTGGCCGACCTGCGCGATGATGTTGCTGCTGACCTTTCCGCAGATCATGCCGTGGCAACTTGCCGAAGGTGTGCTGATGGTGGCGATGCTGCCCGGGTCTGCCAACTACGGGGGCATTGAGAAGCCGTTCAGGGAAGGGGGCTGCCCTCGACCGCAGACGGCTATCGCTTAGCCCCCTTTGCCGAACAGAAGAGGACTGCACGGGCTAGGTCATTTTGATCCAGCGCGGTTGCGTCGCGTGAACCGGTATCGCAGGGAGATCAAATGAACCGTTCAATCTTGTTTCCGCTGATGGCCGCTGCGATTCTCGCCAGCTGCGACCAGTCGCCAGCGAAGCCTGTCGATCAGTCTCAGGCTGCCGCGGCAAAGGGGCGCATGGTGGCTAACGACATGCTCGCAGCGGCCGAGCGCGATACCGATCGCGCACGATTGTCGGCGCTTGAAAAACAGGTCGATACGCTGTCCGCAAAGCTCGAAGCCTCGGACGTTACGATCCTCGAGGGTCGGATTGCGGCACTGGAAGCCAAGAGGGACGAACCCGTCGGTTTGCCTCCACCTGAAGTCCCTGCCAAGGTTGCGGACAAGTTGCCGGTGAAACGCACGCCGGACCATAGCAGATAGCATCCACATCGCCGATTTTGCCTATGTGTGTCTAGGCGATGCCTCGCTGAGACGCAGTGCCATAGCGCGGTTGGTCTAGGGCATTATCATCGCGTTTCGCAGCTTTCGAAAAGACCACGTGACCGTTGAAAATCTCGATATTGCCGCGAGACTCTCGACAACGGCTGTCGGCTGGTTCAGCCACCGCGACATATTCTCCATCCAGTACGAAGTAGGCGTCGATCAGCAATGTTTTCGCTTCTAAACGTCAGCCCCGTCGTAGAGACGGTTCAGTCTCGTGACGTGCTCGTTCCCGATTGGACGTTCGTTCCCTCGACGCCCTGGCGTGGAGCCTTCGCTCACCGGTTGAAGGCGACGCTTACAGGTCGCCGGCCCCCTCCTGAACAACACATTCTGAAGCGGCCAGTCCCGAGATCTCGCTGGGTACTCTACTTTGCCTATCTTCCCGATGGAATAGTGACGCCAGCACACCGTTTTACGCTGGAGAAGCTGGCACAGCTCGATGCCGGTCTGTTCGTAGTCTGTGCCGTGCCCTCAGGTGCCATGGTTCCATCCACGATCTACGATTATGCCGATGCTGTCGCTTCAAAGAGCTTGAACGGGTTTGATTTTTCCGCCTACGCCTTGAGCCTGCGGAGTATTGTCGCAGATAGCCCTGGATGCGATGTGTTCGTTATTAACGATTCCGTCTTGGGGCCATTTACCGATCTTGACGACGAGTTTGCTTCAGCCCCCTGGGACTTTACCGGGTACACAGCTCAGTCGATGATCGAAAACCATATCCAGTCCTATGCCTTCATCGTGAAGAACGTCGATGCGCGTGTCGAGAGAGCGCTTAGGCCCGTGCTTCCGGTCGATTATGCTTATGACCGATACAAGGACGTGATTTTTCAGCAGGAAACTCGACTGGCACGCGTTGCTAGTCAGCACATGTCGGTCGGTGCGAAATGGTTCTCGGACTCCACGGCGAACGTGGATCCATCATTCTTCTGCGCCCTTTCCCTGATCGAAGGGGGATTTCCCTTTCTGAAAAAATCCCTGCTGCACAGGCGACCGGACATTTATGATCGAACCGCGATCGTAGAGATACTCGAGCATCTCGGTCACCCCCGCCCATAACGTCTGTCGTCATCGATCTATCGACGCGGTACCCCGGCGTTGATTTCGACTGACGACAAGGGCCATGCGCGATTGCGCTGGCCGTGCCGAATCGGGACCAAGGCGGTCGACAAGCGTGTCATTGCACGGCGCAACGCGGTCGAGCGCTTGAGGAACGCCCATCATCGTCGTGCGGCGAGAGACGGATCGGAATCGCGTTCGAGAGCGTCCGAAGGTCGACATTCTGCACACTGATGGTCGCTGACGACCCGGCACGGGACGAACGGCCACGGCGCTGCGACCATTCCCGTATTCTCGCGCCTCGCATTTGTGGCATAGGGGGAATATTGGACCCGGCGCCTAAGCCGTTCGGAACAGGTTATATGAAGACTCAAAGTAAGCGTAGCTCTGACCCGATCCCGGGCCATATGCCAATCGAAGCTGAAGGCCCCCCCGTCGGCGACCAAGATACCTTTAGCGCGATGGGCAATATGGAGGCCCAGCGGGTGCGGTGCTACGCAGCGCTTGCGGGTGCCGACGCGGTTGCGATCGGTCTTGGATTGCTAATCGCCAACCTGCTGTATCTCGGCGGCTGGTCGTCCGTGCACGGCACGACCATGTTGAGTGTCCTGTTGCCGATTTATTTCTGGATTGCAGCGATTAACGGTTCCTACAATGCCCAGGTTCTTCGTGATCCCCGGGTAGGGGCCTTCAAAGCCATTCGGGCGATCGTTTTCGCCGGCGCGGCGATGCTCATCATTGCCTATTCCTTTAAGGTCGGCGCCGCGTTCTCGCGGTGGATATTTTGGACGGGCATGGTCAGTGCAGTCGGATTGCTGATCGTCGGTCGGTTGGTCCTCGGGCGCATTCTTCTGCGGAGCCTTGGTGGTGCACCGTTCAGTACCGTCGTGGTGGTCGATGGCATCGACTGGCAAGCCGAGCCGGACAGTATCGTCATCAATGCAGAGCAAATCGGCTTCGATCCTCTGACCGAGGACCCCCTGCAGTATCATAAGCTGGCAACGCGCGTTGCGCGGGCAGACCGGGTCCTGATAGCCTGCCGCGACGAGAAAATCGTAGCCTGGGCGCACGTCCTGAAGAGTATGGCAGTAGACGGAGAAATCCTGGCACCGGATGTCGATCGCATCGGTATGATCGGGGTCAGCCGTTACCAGAGTCATCGAACGCTGGTGGTGTCCGCCGGACCGTTGCATCTTCGCGCTCGCATCATCAAGCGCCTCTTCGACATTTTCGTCTCCGCGAGTGCGCTGTTGGTCCTTTCGCCATTGATGGTGGTGCTGTTCCTGATGATCCGCTTCGAATCTCCAGGGCCTGTCCTTTTTCGCCAACAGCGGATCGGGCGTGACAACACGCTGTTCATGATGCTGAAGTTCCGCAGTATGTTTAACGATCAGTCCGATGCGTCCGCGAGCGTTCTTACGACCCGTACGGACAGCCGCGTGACACGCGTCGGTCAGTTCATCCGCCGCAACAGCCTCGATGAACTGCCGCAGCTCATCAACGTGCTGCGCGGCGATATGAGCATGGTGGGGCCACGACCGCATGCCCTTTCGGCAAAGGCCGCCGAGCAGCTGTATTGGGAAATCGATGCACGTTATCGTCATCGGCATGCGGTCAAGCCAGGCGTGACCGGGTTGGCTCAGGTGCGCGGGTTCCGTGGCGCCACGGTCCACGCGGCCGATTTGACCAATCGACTGTCATCCGATCTTGAATATCTGAGGGAGTGGTCGATGAGCAAGGATTTGTGGATCCTGTTCCGGACCATATTCGTTATACGACATGACAATGCATTCTGATCGCACCCTCCAAGGCGGAACTACGGGCGACGCTGCTTGCGCCGCTCAATGGTCAATCGATCCGGCGCGCGTATCGGTCGTCATTCCCATCTTGAACGCTCGCGCATATCTGGCGACCCTTTTGCCGGCGCTGGCGGAACAGGGTTTGGCCCCAGCGCAGTTCCTCGTCATCGATTCCGAATCCAACGATGGCAGCGCAGATGCCTTTCGTGCATTCGGCGCGACCGTTGTTGGCATCGAACGCAGTACATTCAACCATGGTGGCACACGGCAGCTCGCGGTCGATATGCGGCCAGAGGCGGACGTCGTCGTCATGCTGACCCAGGATGCCATTCCGCAGGGGCCTGGGACGATAGCAAGGCTGGTCGACGCCTTTGCCGATCCTGAAGTGGGGATGGCATACGGTCGACAGCTGCCCCGACCTGTCGCTCGCGGAATCGAGCGCCATGCGCGATTGGTCAATTATCCGCCGCAATCGGAAACGCGGGGGCTCGATGACCGTGCCCATAGCGGCGTAAAGACGGTTTTCTGCTCCGACTCGTTTGCGGCGTACCGGGTGACCGCGCTGTCAGCCGTGGGTGGTTTCCCTCAGGATGCCTTTTTCGCCGAAGACCAATTGGTCGCGGGACGCATGCTGATCGATGGCTGGCGCATCGCCTATCGCGGTGACGCCGAAGTGACCCATAGCCATGGTTACACCATCGGCGAAGAGTTCCGCCGATATTTTGATGTCGGCGTGTTTCACGGCCGTAATCGGTGGCTCATCGACACATTTGGTACGGCAGAAGGCGAGGGGCTACGCTTCATCCGGTCGGAACTGGCCTACCTTGCGCGTCACGATCCTCTGCAACTGCCTTCCGCCATCGTGCGGACGTTCGCCAAATATGGTGGATACAAGATGGGAAGCCGCGAGGCCAAGTTGTCCAACCGCTGGAAGCAGCGTCTATCCATGCAGCCCTTCTACTGGCGACGGCAGGCGGGCCGGTAAACGCAGGTCGCTACCGGGGCCGTCCATATCATGAGGCAGACACTCGTAACACACGGAATGCCCAGCGCAGCGCGTTGCTCTTGATCAGTTCGATCATCCTTATGGCGCTTTTGCCAGCGCATGGCATCAACGCAGACCAGCGGCAGCTGACCGCTACTGCTGCCGCTGGTTTGCAGTCACCGGACCGGCGGGGCAGGGCGGGCTTTGGCAAGTCGCTTCCCGTCGACAGTCCGATATTCACGCAGACCGATTTCCCGGTCAACTCGACTATTACGAAGACTACCACGTCTTTGAAATTCGTCCGTCCGATCAAGACAACGGACCAACGCTTCGTCACGCCCAATGTGCGCGATCGCACCCGCATTGCTGCGTCGTGGATAGAGTGGGATGTCGTTTACGGCGCTGCAGGCAGCGCGTCTGTGACGCGAGTGCCGCTTGTCCTTGTCGATGGGGTCGCTGCACCCGTTTTGGTATCCGAGAAGGACGTAGCGGGCGCGCAGGGTATGCTTACCTTGCGTGTGTCCCCAGGTCACCGAGCCTTGCACGATGTGGAGCTGGTCTGGCCTTACGATGGGCCGATGGAGATCGTTGGTCGTCGCGTATCGGCGGATTTCGTCGTTAGCGGCAAGACGGCAACGGCCCGACCCGCGGATCTGCTAGTTGTAGCCGGCGACAGCCTGACACAAGGCTTCGCTGTCGACGGCATTGCTGATCAATGGGCGTATCTGCTAGCCCGAGACATTGGCTACCGCCTCGTCAACCAAGGCTATGCCGGCCGAACTTTGATTGCATCGGACGGCGCTGTTTACGGCGCCGAGAACGGCACGATTACCACGTTCATGATCTTTGCCAACGATGTGACTGCGCACACGTCGTTGGCCACGGTGACGAGCCGGCTTAAGGACTTTTGGGCAGGATTCTTTAAAGCGCACCGAGCCGGTAAAAACGCCAAACTGCTGATGATCTCGCAACCATGGATGGAGGCAGGAGACGGGGGAGTGTCAGTATTGCCAACAGGGCCTGAATATCGTTCTGCGATGAGGGCGGCTGTGGCGGCTGTGGCCACTAGCTACCCGAACCTTCGTTACAAAAGCGGGCTCGATCTGACCAATGGCCCCGGAACAACCACTGATGGCACACACTTCACCTCAGCCACATCCAGTCGACAGTTCCAGCCGCGTTTAAAGGCCCATCTGAAATCGCTGGGATGGATACCGTGATGCTCCGCCGCAAATGGTGCTGCAACTCGTTCATTCATTAGTCTCGGCTCGCCGCGGAAGTATTGTGCTTAGCTAGAAGGAATCTAGAAAGCGAGGTACCGTGTCGAACTTTGGATCCGCGCCGGGTAAACTACAGCTGTGGCAACGCCGTTACCGATCGTAACGAATAGAGTGTCGAGCACAATGTAAGACGCTCCAACGTGTGGCAATCGGCAAGAACTACCGGAAGTTGTCGCTGGGTGGAAGCCAGGCGGTCGGTCACAGTCTTGCACGACTATCGCGTCAGGGGTGGCGGTCACGCAGTATCGGTATTGGTATCAGTATGACTTGGGCGAGTGCATCTGACTGGAAGGCAAGGCAGATCCCGTCAAGACTTAGTATGTCGATTCATAATAAGGTACTCTGATGTAATGATTTATGATCGACTAAGCGCGGCGCCGATGAAAAGCCCGCAGCAGGTTTAAG
>NZ_JANBVH010000024.1 GCF_024273235.1 Sphingomonas faeni
GAGCGTGTTCCAGCGCGGCATCGACCGCCTGGAAGCGGGCGCGACGTTAGCCACCGCGTTATTCGTGCGCGCCGTTCTCCACCCCCAACCCCTCCCTGGAAGGGAGGGGTTGGGGGTGGGTCGGGTTCCGCATATCCGAACCGTGGCGGCTCGAGCCGGCCGACCCACCCCCTGCCCCTCCCTTCCAGGGAGGGGGGACTGTGGTGGCCTGGTCAGATGAGGCGTGCGTGGTCCAGCGCTGCATCGACCGCCGCGCGTGATACCTCACCAGCGGGCGTCATCGGCAGGCGTAGGGTTTCGGGGAAGCCCGCCCGTACCTTCGTCATCGCGTATTTCACCGGGCCCGGGGATGCGTCGGTGAACAGCGCTTCGTGGAGCGGATAGAGCTGGTCCTGATAGGCGAGCGCCTTGACGAAATCGCCCGCCTGGCACGCCGCCTGAAACTCGGCGCAGAGCTTCGGCGCGACGTTCGCCGTGACGGAGATGCACCCGGTGCCACCCATCACGTTGAACGACAGCGCCATGTCGTCATTCCCCGACAGCTGGCAAAAGTCCGGCCCGCACGACGCGCGGTGCTGCGAAACGCGGGCGAGGACGCCGCTCGCATCCTTCACCCCGACGAACACGTCCGGAAACGCCTTAACGATCCGCGCGAGAGTCGCGGGCTGGATATCCGTCACGGTCCGTGCGGGGACGTTGTAGAGGATGATCGGCAGCGGGGTCGACGTTGCCAGCGCCTCGAAATGGCGGAAGATGCCCTCCTGCCCGGGCCGGTTGTAATAGGGCGGCACCATCAGCGCGGCGTCGGCACCGGCGTCCTTCGCGGCGCGCAGGTTTGCCGACGCGACGCGCGTGTCGTTCGAGCCGGCGCCGGCGATGACGGGCACGCGGCCCTTCGCCTGGTCGACGCAGACCCGGACGACGTGGAAATGCTCGTCATAAGACAAGGTCGCCGCCTCGCCGGTGGTGCCGCACGCGACCAGCCCCGACGAGCCCTCGGCGATCTGCCATTCGATGAAGTCGCGGTAAGCCGGTTCGTCGAAGCTGCCATCGGCGGCGAACGGCGTGACGAGCGCGGGGATCGATCCTGAAAACATGCGGTAGCCTGCGTCCATACTAGAAGAGAAGTCTGGCCTGTTGCGCCAAATACCGGGCGAAATCCGGATTTCGTTCAGGACAGATACGGGTTGGAGGCGTATGCTGTCCACATGGTAGCATCGATGTTGAAAACGAGCCTTCTTCTTGCAGTGGTCGCACAGACCGCTGTTTCCTCGGGTGCGGGTCAACAGACGCTCGATCGATACAGCACGCAGTTGGCCAATATGGGGCCCAATGCGCAGCCGATGGCGACGGACGGCGCGATCGCCTCGACCATCGCCCAGTGGCGGGCGTTGCAGCAGACCGACGCACTGCCGTTCGACAGTTACGCGGGCTTCCTGATGGCGCATCCCGGCTGGCCGAACGAGGCGGCGAACCGGCGTGCAGCCGAGCGCAAGGCGGCGACCGGTTCGCCGACCAGCGTGGTCGCGTTCTTCCGCCGCTATCCGCCGCAATCGGCTTCGGGCGGTGTCGCCTATGCGCGCGCGCTGATGGCGACCGGTGCGCGCGACCAGGCCTATGCGGCGGTGCGGACGGCGTGGCGCAGCGCCGGGCTGACGCCGACCGACGAGGCGATGGTGACATCAGGCTTCCCCGGCGCGCTGACACCGGACGATCAGGATGCGCGGATGGATGCGCTGTTGTGGGCGGGCCAAACCGGCGCGGCGCAGCGGCAATTGGTGTGGACGAGCGCGGCGCGCCGGCCTGTATTCGCGGCGCGGCTGGCCTTCCGAACGAATGCGCCGAACGCATCGGATATCTCGGCCTCGACGCAGAGCTTGTACGCGAACGACGCGGGCTATGTCGCGGACCGGGCGCAGTGGCTGCGCAACTCGGGTGCGAGCCCTTCGGCGCGGGCGTGGCTGGCGCGGCCTCGGTCGCTGACGACGCGGCCGGGCAATGCGGCAGAATGGTACGAGGTGCTCGTCACCAACGCCAACGGCGCGGCGAACGACGGGCAGTACCAGGTCGCCTACGACATCGCGCGGCAGATCGACGATGCGTATCCGGTTGGTACCGACGTCTCGACGAAATCCTATGCCGAGCGTGACGAATACACCAATCTGGCCTGGCTCGGCGGACGGGTGGCGATGAAGCAGCTCGGTCGGCCGGCGGACGCGATGACGCTGTTCGACCGGTATGCGCGGGGCTCGCGCTCGCCTCAGGTGCGGTCGAAGGGCTATTATTGGGCGGGTCGTGCGGCGGAGGCGGCCGGGTTGGCGCCTCAGGCCGCGGCGTTCTACGGCCAGGCGGCGGGGTACCGCGATCAATATTACGGGCAGCTGGCGAACGAGCGGACCGGGCGCCCGCTGGTTGCGCCGCCTTCGGTCGCTTCGGTGACCGTCGATCCAGCCGCACGCGCCGCGTTCGAGCGGCGCGAGACGGTGCGCGCGGTCAAGTTCCTCGGGCAGATTGCCGACTGGCAGGACCAGACCGCGTTCGTCCGCCAGATCGCGGCGGATGCGACGACCGATACCGATCACCTGCTCGCCGCCGAACTGTCGAAGAGCATCAACCGCCCGGATCTCGGCGTGATGGTCGGGCGGAGCGCGCTGGCGAACGGGCTCAGCGATTATTCTGCGGTCGGCTTCCCGATGGTGTCGGTGCCGGCGGGGTATGAAAGCAACTGGACGATGATCCACGCGATCTCGCGGCAGGAGAGCCAGTTCGATCGGGCCGCGGTGTCGCATGCGGGTGCGCGTGGGTTGATGCAGCTGATGCCGGCGACCGCGCGCGAGCAGTCGGGCAAGATCGGGCTGGCCTATAACCAGGCGGCGCTGACGACCGATCCGAACATGTCGATCATGCTGGGGTCGAGCTATTTCCAGCGGGTCTACGCCAATTACGGCAGTTATCCGTTGGCGGTGGCGGCGTATAATGCGGGCGGCGGCAACGTGAACAAGTGGCTCCGCGCGAACGGAGATCCGCGGACCGGTTCGGTCGATATCATCGATTGGGTCGAAGCTATCCCGTACCAGGAAACGCGCAACTATGTGCAGCGCGTGCTGGAGAATGCGGTGGTGTACGACCTGATGAACCCCGCGCGGGCGAAGAGCCGGGGCGCGGCGCGGTTGTCCTGGTATCTGGGGAAGACCCGGCCGGGTTGAGCTGCACGTCAGGCTGAAGAAGGCTGTTCTCCCGCGAAGGCGGGAGCCCAGACTGGACTCCCGCCTTCGCGGGAGAACACGGAATAGCTGCGGTCGTGCCTCCAGCCATTCTCCGTCACCCCAGCGAAAGCTGGGGTATCCCGGTTGTCGGTCGGACTGGAGCCGCGGAAGACCCCAGCTTTCGCTGGGGTGACGGGCGTTGCTGCTGAGGTAACGGTTGTCGCGGTCGAGGTGACGGTTGTTGCAGTCGAAGTCGGTTGTTCCGGCTAGGGTGACGGATATGGCGGCGTTATAGCGCCCTCCATGGATCGTCCCAACTACATCACCCCTACCGGCTACGCCGTGCTCCGCACAGAATATAAGCAACTCCTGTCGACCGAGCGGCCCGCCTTGGTCGAGGTCATCTCCTGGGCGGCGGGCAACGGCGACCGCTCCGAGAACGGTGACTATATCTACGGCCGCAAGCGCCTGCGCGAGATCGACCGCCGGCTCGGCTGGCTGTCGAAGCGGATGAAGGCGGCCAAGGTCGTCGATCCCGCCGCGCAGGAAGATCGCTCGCGCGTCTGGTTCGGCGCCTGCGTGACGGTCGCCGACGAGGACGATATTGAGCGATTGTGTTGAAAAAGTCGGGGTCGGCAGCGGGCAAGCCCGTGTTTTAAAACAGCTGGGCGCGCGCGGCGCCTTAGGCGGGTGCCATCTGCGCCGGCATCGGGATCAGCTTGGCCATCTTGCGGAGGTTCTGGGCAGTAGCGGCGAGGAGGAACTCGTCTTTGGCGCCGTTTGGACCTCTCAGGCGCAATCGATCCAGCTTCAGGATGCGTTTGAGGTGAGCAAATAGCATCTCGACCTTCTTCCGCTGGCGACGGGAGGTCAGATAGGCGTCGGTGGTGGCAATATCGCGGGCCAGGTCACGAGCGCCTTCGTGGATGGAGCGCGTGACCTTGCGGGCCGGCATGTTGGGCGTGCAGCGTTGCCGCAGGTCGCAGCCGGCGCAATCCTGCTGGCGGGCGCGATAGCGGATGAAGCCGTCCTGGCCGGCATCGTCGCGGGACTGCGTGAAGTTGCGGTTGCGGGGGCGCAGGCGGTTGCCGGCAGGACAGACATAGCTGTCATCGCCCAGATCATAACGGAAGTCTGCCCGCGCGAAGGTGCCATCGCGGCGGGCAGACTTGTCGAACACGGGGATGTGCGGGTGGATGTCGCGCTCGTGAACGAGCCATGCGAGCATCTCGGCCGAACCATAACCGGTGTCCGCTGCCAGCCGTTCGGGCCAGACGCCAAACCGGTCCTGTACGCGCTCGATCATCCGTTTGCAGGCGGTTACCTCGGCCTGCCGGATCGCAGTGCTCGGCTCCACGTCCATGATGACGGCATGGTCGAGATCGATGAGGTAGTTGGTCGAGTAGGCATAATAGGCCTGCCCGCCATGCGCGCAGGTCCAGCGCGACGCAGGATCCGCCGGCGCCAAGTACTTCGGCACGACTGGCGTGGCCGCCCCGAATGCAGCATCGTCGAGGACTGCAAGATACTCGCGGACGGCGCGATTGTCGGCGTCGGGCGGCAGGCCCTCGCTACCCGGGCCGCCAGTCTGACGATTGGCATCGGCCCGGATGAGGCTCGCATCGACAGCGAAGCCTTCGCCACCGACCAGCCCCTCGGCCATGCATCGCTCGACCGTCGTTTCGAACAGCCGGCGCAACAGGTCGCTCTCGCGGAAGCGCCCATGCCGGTTCTTCGAGAAGGTCGAGTGATCGGGAACATCACCTTCCAGCCCCAGTCGGCAGAACCAGCGATAGGCCAGGTTCAGATGCACCTCGTCGCACAACCGGCGCTCGGAACGGATCCCCATACAGTAGCCGATGATGAGCATGCGGATCATCAGCTCGGGGTCGATCGATGGCCGTCCCATCTCGCTGTAGAACGGCTTGAGATGTTCGCGGATGCCCGACAGGTCCACGAATCGGTCGATCGAACGCAGCATGTGGTCCGCCGGCACATGCCGCTCCAGACTGAAGCTGTAGAACAGCGCTTCCTGCGCTACCGTCCGCTCGCCCATCATCGGCCCGTCTCCGCTCACCTCGCGAAGATTGAATCAGACCGCCGACACCACTGCAAGGCCGACTTTTTCAACACAATCGGGCGTTCGCGGAACGGCCGAGATGGGAAGGAAAGCGGCCCGTCCGCTCTTGGAGGATTAGTCGGAAAAGCAGCCGTTGAAGATGATGACATCTGGTGCCATTCCAAGCGGATGCGCACCTCTCCCGCGATCGACGCAGCCCGGCAGTTTTTGGCCGTCGTTTGGGACGGCCCAGTTCCTACTGACTCGGCCCTGACAGGGGCTTTGGATCGCCTCATTGCCGCGTATCACGTCACCGTCGACGCGGAGCCCTCGGACGGCGATCTGGAAGCCCCGCGTGACGGCGGCCCCGATCTATTCCAGAGGGTTGGCGCTCGCTTTCCGGATTATGGGCTCTATCCGCTTGCGGACCCGGCCGATGGACCGGGCGCCAAATTGGGTTGGGGCGACGCAATTGATGACCTTGGCGATCTCACGCTTGATATGCGCGAGGTAGTGTGGCTGGCAGACAATACGGGAGCAGATGACGCCCATTGGTCGTTCCGCCTTCACTTCTTCCATTGGGGCACGCACGCTCGGGATTTATCACGATATTTGCACGGTCGCCAGTTCGGCTGAACTTCCGCTATCGGGAAGCTCCAGCTTCGACAGCAACAAATGGGCGTGTTACCGGCTATTCGAAGTTAGCTGCGCTCACTGTCCATGACGTACGCAAAGTCTGCCACGGCTTCCGATAGATTATCAAACCAACGCGACACGCTCTCCATGATAAAATGCTCCGCCTGCTGCCGAGCATGGAAGGCAAGTGTTTCGTCGTCTTGAGGAGCGGTCAGAACCTCGCCGCTGGACACCGCAAACTTGCCTGTCCCAAGGTTCTCATAGCAGACATACCGAATGGCTTTCGATGAACTGACCTGTTCAAAGACGAGTATCTGTCGATGGTAGTCGCCCATGCGGTTTGCTCCTGATGCATCGACAGGCTGAACGAAGGGCGGCTATCCGGCAACCTACATCGGCACACGAATGACCGAGATTGGGCGGGAGAAGCAGGAAGCGGCAACTGCCTATATGAGAGCGATCCGTGGCTGCACGCGCTGAGCCACCATCGTCAGCACTCCGCGATCGTCGTTTACCAAGGTCAAATAGCTAAGAACATGCTCGTAGTATATCCGCAGCGACGACCCGTCGAATTGCAGGGTTCCCTCGACGAAATCCTCCTCCACGATATAGTTAGGAAGCGAGACGGAGCGGAGCGGGTGTTGTGCTAATGCCTCAGCGATTTCGACAAGCATGGCCCGGAACGGAGTCGCATAGTTGAAGCTGTCCAACACCCAGAAGACGAGTTGCCAACCGCCTTGTGGATCAACCTTGATATCTAACGGGGCTCTGACCTCAATCATCGACGGCATGATGACGACTATCGGGCAGCCCGTCTAGACTCGCGGGCGACAACATCTGCGCGTTAGTTGTCGAACCACGCCAAACGTTCGACTTCGACGGAATTGCTGCCCATGTGGCGTATGAACGCGTCGCGAAGGCCGTCGATGTGCTTTTGCCATTTTGGGAGGTCTTCGCTCGGATCGACGCCATCGGCTTCGAACAGCCACCCGACGAACTGATCGACCGTCACCATTCCTCTATCAGGCAAGAAATCGGTGACGTGCATCGGGCGGTCATCGACCACCGATCCGCACCAACCGCGTTCTACGCAAACCTCTGTCATCAAGGCATGGAAGGGCTCGCGGTCCGTCATCGAGTGATGCTGAACGAATGACCGCATTCGAGCAAGCGCCTCACGGTTCGGAATCGCAACAACTGGGCGATACCCGCCAAAATCATCGCCGCCAAGGCCCGCCAGTTTTCGCTGTCCTACACGCGACCTTGGTGTCACGCTCGGTTCTCGGCTCTTTCAAATCGTCGATCACGGCCGTGGTGCAAAGCCGATGATGCTTTGCACACCGCGTGGCTCTTTGCCCGCTCCACGAAAGACCGCGCGTTGGCCTAACCCACCCTAACCTTCTTTTGCGGCCGGCCCCGTACCGATGGCGTACCGACGCCCCCTCGGTCTTCATAAATCGCCCGAACGCGGCTAAGACGCGCGCATCCCCGCATCCGCAAAGGCGCTGCATGACCGTCATCACCGAAGCCGACCTGATCGAAAGCGTCGCCGACGCGCTCCAGTTCATCAGCTATTACCACCCGATGGATTACATCCGCGCCTTGGGCGTCGCCTATGAGGCCGAGCAGAGCCCCGCCGCCAAGGATGCGATCGCGCAGATCCTCACCAACAGCCGGATGTGCGCCGAGGGCCACCGCCCGATCTGCCAGGATACCGGGATCGTCACGATCTTCGTCAAATGGGGCCAGGATTGCCGGCTCGAGTCGACCCGCAGCTTGCAGGAGGTCGTCGACGAGGGTGTGCGGAAAGCCTATCTCAACCCCGAGAACAAGCTGCGTGCGTCGATCCTCGCCGACCCCGCCTTCACGCGCCGCAACACCAAGGACAACACGCCGAGCGTGATGCATGTCGAGATGGTGCCCGGCAACACCGTCTCGATCGACGTCGCGGCGAAGGGCGGCGGCAGCGAGAACAAGTCGAAGTTCAAGATGATGAACCCGAGCGACTCGATCGTCGACTGGGTGCTCGAGATGATCCCGCAGATGGGCGCGGGCTGGTGCCCGCCGGGGATGCTCGGCATCGGCATCGGCGGCACCGCGGAAAAGTCGATGATCCTCGCCAAGCAGTCGCTGATGGGCTCGATCGACATGGCGCAGCTGAAGGCGCGGGGCCCCAAGAACGACATCGAGGCGCTGCGGATCGAGATCTACGACAAGGTCAACGCGCTCGGCATCGGCGCGCAGGGGCTGGGCGGGCTGTCCACGATCCTCGACGTCAAGATCTTCGACTGGCCGACGCATGCCGCGTCGAAGCCGGTGGCGATGATCCCGAACTGCGCCGCCACCCGCCACGCGCATTTCGTGCTCGACGGCTCGGGCCCGGTGTATCTGGAGGCGCCGAAGCTGGAGGAATGGCCGGACGTGAACTGGACGCCCGACAAGGCTGCGATCCGCGTCGATCTCGACACGTTGACGCCTGAAGTCGTGCAGACTTGGAAGCATGGCGACCGCCTGCTGCTTAACGGCAAGATGCTAACCGGGCGCGACGCCGCGCACAAGCGGATCGCCGACATGCTGGCCAAGGGCGAACCGCTCCCGGTCGATTTCGCAGGGCGCGTGATCTATTATGTCGGCCCGGTCGATCCGGTCGGCGACGAAGTCGTCGGACCCGCCGGCCCCACCACCGCCACGCGCATGGACAAGTTCACCCGCATGATACTCGACCAGGGCCTGCTCGCGATGGTCGGCAAGGCCGAGCGCGGCGCCGACGCGACCAAGGCGATCGCCGAACGCAAATCGGCCTATCTGATGGCGGTCGGCGGCGCGGCCTATCTCGTCGCGCGCGCGATCAAGGGGAGCAAGGTCGTCGGCTTCGAGGATCTCGGGATGGAAGCGATCTACGAATTCGAGGTCGCCGACTTCCCCGTCACCGTGGCGGTCGATTCCGCGGGCGAGAACGTCCACCAGCTTGCGCCGCTGGTCTGGCGCGAGAAGATCGCACGCGAAGGGTTGCTGACGCCCGCATGACGACGCGGGTTCGCAGAAGGGGGCAGGGGCCCGTCCGGTGGGTCGTGTCCGTCCTCCTTCTGCTGACCGTCGGGGTCGTCTACGCGCCGCAGCTGCTCGCGTTTCCGTACAAGCAGCGGATCGGCACCGTCACCGTCTATGCCGAACGCGCGATCGATCCGCGGATCGGCAGCGAACTGGCGCGTGCCGAGGGCTTGTTGCGCGCCAGCCCGCTCTACACCGGTCCGCTCGATCGGTCGCTGTTCCTCACGGACGGCGGCTGGCGCTGGCGGCTTCTTGCAATCCAGTCGCCCGGAGCTTTCGCCTTCCGCCGGCCGTTCAGCTCGGCGATCGTCTTCAATCGCAGCGACACCGGCGCCGACCGCGTGACGAACGGTCGCGCGGTCGGCAACACCCGCACGCTGTCCGGCGTGATCGCGCACGAGACGACGCACATCATGATCGCCAACCACTTGGGCGAAGTGCGCAGTGCGATGCTCCCAACCTGGCAGCAGGAGGGGTATGCGGATCACGTCGCGCGTGAGAGCAGCCTGACGGACGCGGATGCTTCGAGTCTTCGCAAGACCGATCCGGGCGCATCGTCCCTCGTATATTATGACGCCCGTCGCCGGGTCGATGCGACATTGCGGGCTAATGGCGGCTCGGTCGACACGCTGTTCGGCGGTCGCTGAACGAACCTTTTCGGAACGCACCTTGGCCAGTCCCGTTGGTGACACACCCCTATCGGAGCACCCTATCATGCCCAAGACCGCAATCGCCCTCGTGGCCGCCTTAACCTTCGCGACCTCCGCATCGGCGCAGTCCGGCGCACCGCAATCGGCGTCGACGCAAAATGGTCTCGGCGGACTTGGTGGTCTAGGCGATCTCGGCGGACTCGGTGGCTTGCTCGGTGGTGCGTTGCCGAGCGTCGGATCGATCGGCGCCGGCAATGCCGCCGGCCTGCTCGGCTATTGCCTCAAGAACAACCTGCTCGGGCAGGGTGGAGCGCTTGGCGCGCTGACCGGCGGACGAAATGGCGCGCCGCGAGGCGGCAGTTCGACGAATGCGCCGGCCACCGGCGCGCAGTCGATCCTCCAGCGTCTGACCGGGCGGCAGGGCGTGCGCACGTCGCCGGGCTACGCGGCGGGCCAAGAAGGCGAGGTGCAGGCTCCGAACGGGCAGGCGTTCTCGCTCGACGATCTGGGCGGGCAAGTGAAGACGCGGATGTGCAGCATCGTGCTCAATCGGGCGAAGGCGTTGCTGTAGGCGCGGTTCCCTGTATTCGGCACCGCCGTCGGGCAGAGCGCCGCGCGTGTTCCCGGACCAGCATGTTTCCCCGCGAAGGCGGGGATCCAGACTGGGCTCCCGCCTTCGCGGGAGAACAAGGACGCGTGCCGCCTGTTCAATCCGTCAGAGAGAGCCGGATTTAGGGGAGGGAGCTAAGTATTCTTGCCTCTTGGACAGCTTCCGGGGAGCTCCGCCGCAAAACAAAACCGATCGAGTATCTAGCGCGGTGATTGCCGAAACGGTCCGATATTAGACAGCGCTGGCGGTGGCGCAATGGCCTTCCGTCTCGGACGCAGCACGCCAACACACCCCGCAATCCCACAAATGAAAAGAGGCTGCCGGATCGTCTCCCGACGACCCGACAACCTCCTGACATGGTCAGCGGCCGGAGAGCTCCAGCCCGGAGGACCATGCGTACCGCCTAGCCTATGGACCACGTGTTGACTGGGAGAGGATACTCCCCACGCGGACCGGCGGCGTTAGCGGTGCGTCCCCCGAACGAACCGAACCGAACTCACTGCTGAACCATGAGACATCGGATCACCTCCTTTCGCTTGTTGAAACAACGCGGCCAAGCCCGACCGCACCCGCAATGTGTGCCGACCGCGCATGCGATACAAGTCTTGTTTTCCGGAAGTTTTCGGCCGATCTTATGCGACTGTCGTCCTGCCGAAATCAGCCGCGACAATCCTCGGTCACGCGCTCGATCTCGGCCCAGGACGGCACCACGAGCGGTGGCAGTCCGGCCTGCTGGACGACGAACCGCCCGCGACTGAACCCCATCGCCTCCAGCAAGGAATCGTTCGGCATCAGCGCAGCCGCGACATAGGGCGGCGTGCCCCCGGTCGGCTGGACGGATACGGCCCGCGTCACGCTCGACGTGCGGATCGTCAGCGGCGTTGGCGGGGTGCCCGCCCGCGACAGATAGACCTGGCGCGCCGCGGTGTCGCAGCGCAGCGTCAGCGACGCATCCGCATTGGCGGGACCAAACAACGCGATCGAACCGCGGGCGTCGCGGCGATAGACCCAGGTCCCCGGCGAATACGGCCAGTCGCGCCAGTCCGCGGCGATCGGTACCGGGCGCGGCGCCCGAGCAGGAGGCGGCGCAACCGTGCGCGGCGGCGGCGGCGGGGCTTCGGCACGCGGTGGCGGGACGCAGCCGGCGATCGACGCGAGCGTCGCCAGGCCGGCAAGGCGCGCCAGGACGAGGGGGCTGGCAAGCGATCGCAAGCCGACGAGGTGAGGGGACGGAGTGCGCATCGCATCGCTATGCGGCAGGCCCGGCGGTCGCTCAAGTACGACGAAGCGCTCTAGGCGGGAACCGCCGCACGGTGGTACCGGTTCAGCGACGGAAGATATCAGGAGAAATTTCATGTCCGACACCGCCGCCCAGACCCCGACCCAGCTGCTCGTCCAGTCGAACATCTCGGGCACGATGAAAGTCGAGAGCCGCGACGGCGACGCTGTCGGCTCGGTCCATGCGTTCATGGTCCATAAGGGCACCGGTCGCGTCACGCACGCCGTGCTGAGCCTCGGCGGCTTCCTCGGCATGGGCAAGAGCTTCTATCCCCTGCCGTTCGCGCTGCTCCAGTTCGACGCGGTCCGCGACCTCTATGTCGTCACGATCGACAAGCGCGTTCTGGAGGGCGGCCCGAGCTGGTCGAACAACGCACCGGTATTCGATCAGGCCTATGCCGACCGCGTCGCCAGCTATTACGGGTCGAGCAGCGAAGACCTCGTCGTCGGCTAAGCGGCGCGGGGGACGATCCGGTCAAGCGCGCCATTCAAGGCGCGCTTGGCTTCTAAAAGATCATACTGATTTTGCAGTCGGAGAAAAAAACCTTCCGACAGGCGAAAATAGCGCGATAGGCGCAGATCGAGCTCTCCGTCCATCGGCACGGCACCTTCCACGACAGACGCGACGCGTTCGGGAGGCACCCCGATATCGCCGGCAAGTTGTTCAATGGTCAGCCGTTCGGGCTCAAGAAATTCGGTGACCAGCATCTGCCCGGCATGCTCGTTTTCGAGCCATTCAGGGTTAGTGATAGTCGGTGATCTCGACGTCATATGCGTCTCCGTCCTTCCACTCGAAACATATGCGCCACTGCATATTAATGGAAATGGAATATTGGCCAGCGCGGTCGTCTTTCAACGCGTGAAGCCGATTGCCGGGCAGTTCGCCGAGTTCGTCCAGCGATTGAGCCGCATCGAGAAGTTTCATCCGGCGTTGTGCCCGCTGCTGCATGTCGACGGGTAGTTTTCGGCTACGATCACCGGTCCAGATAAGCTTGGTTTCGGTATCTTTGACGGACTTGATCATAGCCAACCTCAAAAAATCGAAGTCACCCTCGATTAGATTTATAAAGGTCGGCCTCCTTTTGCCGTACGACCTGACTTCAGCGGCCAAGTCATATCTTATACCTTAGGTCATGAGTCAGCGGCGTCAATCAGCGCGATCGCGAGCCCCCCATTCGCATCTTCTGGCTCTTGCCGTAGCGCGTCTTCCGCGTGCCCGGCTTGCCCTCGTTGCTTCGCCCCATGACAGGCGCCTTCTGCTGATCCACCGGCAGGCCCAGCTCCTCGTTCTCCAGCTGCCGGATCTCGTCGCGCAAGCGCCCGGCGGTCTCGAACTCGAGATCGCTCGCAGCCTTGCGCATTTGCTTCTCGAGGTCCTCGATGTACGCGCGAAGGTTGTGGCCGACCATGTGCGGGCGATCCTCGTCGATCGGGATCGTCACCTGATCCTGGCTCGCCACGTGCGCGATGATGTCGCCGATGTTGCGGCGGATCGTCGTTGGGGTGATGCCGTGCTCGGTGTTGTACGCGACCTGCTTCTCGCGGCGGCGCGCGGTTTCGTTCATCGCGCGCTCCATCGATCCGGTGACGCGGTCGGCGTACAGGATCACGCGGCCGTCGACGTTGCGCGCCGCCCTCCCGATCGTCTGGATCAGCGACGTCTCGGAGCGCAGGAAGCCTTCCTTGTCCGCATCGAGGATCGCGACCAGACCGCATTCGGGGATGTCCAATCCCTCGCGCAACAGGTTGATGCCGATCAGGACGTCGTACACGCCCAGCCGCAGGTCGCGGATCAGCTCGATGCGTTCCAGCGTCTCGACGTCGCTGTGCATGTAGCGGACCTTGATCCCCGCCTCGTGCATATATTCGGTCAGATCCTCCGCCATTCGCTTGGTGAGCGTGGTGACGAGCGTGCGATAGCCGAGCGCCGTCGTTTTGCCGACCTCGACGATGAGGTCCTGGACCTGTTCCTCGACCGGCTTGATCTCGACGGGGGGATCGATCAGCCCGGTCGGACGGATCACCTGTTCGGCAAACACGCCGCCGGTCTGCTCCATTTCCCAGCTGCCCGGGGTCGCCGAGACATAGGTCGTCGGCGGCCGCATCGCGTCCCATTCGTTGAAGCGCAGCGGGCGGTTGTCGATCGCGCTCGGTAGGCGGAAGCCATATTCGGCCAGCGTCAGTTTACGGCGGTGATCGCCGCGCGACATGCCGTTGATCTGGCCGATCGTGACGTGGCTCTCGTCGACGAACAGCAATGCGTTGTCGGGGAGATATTCGAACAGCGTGGGCGGCGGTTCGCCCGGCATGCGCCCGGTGAGGAAGCGCGAGTAATTCTCGATCCCCGCGCAGGACCCGGTCGCGGCGATCATCTCCAGGTCGAAGTTGGTGCGTTGCTCAAGCCGCTGCGCCTCCAGCAGCTTGCCCTCCAGCACCAGCTCCTTCAGCCGCTCGGCGAGTTCATGCTTGATCGCCTCGCCCGCCTGCTTGAGCGTCGGGCCGGGCGTCACGTAATGCGAGTTCGCATAGACGCGCACCGAGTTCAGCGACGCGACCTTCTTGCCGGTCAGCGGATCGAATTCGGTGATCTCCTCGATATCGTCGCCGAAGAACGAGATGCGCCACGCGCTGTCCTCGTAATGCGACGGGAAGATCTCGAGCGTGTCGCCCTTCACGCGGAAATTGCCGCGCTGGAACGCCGCATCGTTCCGTTTGTACTGGAGCGCGACGAGCTTTCGCACGATCTCGCGCTGGTCGACCGTCGTGCCCTTCTTGAGGTCGAAGATCATCGCCGAATAGGTCTCGACCGAGCCGATGCCGTACAGGCACGACACCGACGCGACGATGATGACGTCGTCGCGCTCGAGCAGCGCGCGGGTGGCGGAATGCCGCATCCGGTCGATCGACTCGTTGGTCGACGATTCCTTCTCGATGTAGGTGTCCGAGCGCGCGACATACGCTTCGGGCTGGTAATAATCATAGTAACTGACGAAATACTCGACCGCGTTCTCGGGGAAGAACGACTTCATCTCGCCGTAGAGCTGTGCGGCCAGGATCTTGTTCGGCGCGAGGATCAGCGCGGGCCGCTGGACGCGGTTGATGACGCTGGCCATCGTGAAGGTCTTGCCCGAGCCGGTGACGCCGAGCAGCACCTGGTCCTTCTCGCCGTCGGCGATCGCCGAAACCAGTTCGGCGATCGCGGTCGGCTGGTCGCCCGCCGGTTCGTACTCGCTGACGAGCTTGAACGGCTTGCCGCCCTCGACCTTGTCGGGACGCGCGGTCGGGCGGTGGGGCACGAAAGTGTCGCCGGTTTCGGGCTCGGCGAGGCTGGTGCGGATCTGAATGGCCATCGAGGGGGAATATGGGGAACATGGCCTGAGTCGGCAACGGCCAGTAATCACCGCGATACCCATCTCCGTTCTCCTGCGAACGCAGGAGTCCAGGGTTACAGGGGACGCCGTTCGTAACCCTGGGCTCCTGCGTTCGCAGGAGAACCGCAGGAGGAAGGGCCTGGTTTGGGCAAGGCCAAGTTTAGCTGTTGTTGACCCACCGCACGCACCCCAATACTGCGACCATTTCGCAAGCAATCGATCCGCCAGCGCGATTCTGCGCGGCCGAAGGAATAGACGCATGACCGCCCCGACCGTCGAAGCAACCCGCGCCCCCGCGCTGATCCCCGAGACGCCCGCGTTCCTCAACGCGAAGGTGCTGTGGGTGCGCCACTGGAACGAACATCTGTTCAGTTTCGCGATCGAGCGGCCCTCGACCTTCCGCTTCCGCTCGGGCGAATTCGTGATGATCGGCCTCCCGCAGGAGGGCGGCAAGCCGATCATGCGCGCCTATTCGATCGCCAGCCCACATTATTCGGAGGAGCTGGAGTTCCTGTCGATCAAGGTCGAGGACGGCCCGCTGACCTCGAAGCTCCAGCTGATACAGCCGGGCGACGAAGTGTATCTCGGCAAGAAGCCCACGGGCACGCTGGTGCTCGACGCGCTGCTGCCGGGCAAGCGGCTGTTCATGTTCTCGACCGGCACCGGCCTCGCGCCGTTCCTCAGCCTGATGCGCGATCCCGACGTGTATGCCGCGTATGAGCAGGTGATCGTCGTGCACAGCGTGCGCCGTGTGAGCGATCTCGCCTATCACGACGAGATGGTCGGGCTGCTGGCGGACGACCCGCTGATCGCGGACGAAGCGCAGACGCAGTTCCACTATATCCCGACCGTGACGCGCGAACCGTTCCGCACCACGCGACGGATCGGCGCGCTGATCGAGGACGCCTCGCTGTTCGGCCATCCGGTCCGCGGCGAGCAGAAGCTCAACCCCGAGACCGACCGCGCGATGCTGTGCGGCTCGACCGAGATGATCAAGGAATTCGCGGTGATGCTCGAGGCTAACGGCTTCGAGGAGGGCGCGAATTCGAAGCCCGGCACGTTCGTGATCGAGCGCGCCTTCGTCGGCTGACGGCGTAACGCCTTGGGTTCCCCCGCGAACGCGGGGCCCCAGGGATTACATCACCGTCGAATGCCGGGAGAGTTCGGGCCTGGACCCCCGCCTTCGCGGGCGCACAGCTAGTTGCGTCCCCCGCTCAACCCACAGATACTCGCCTCAAACAACGAGGAGAGACCCATGATCGGCTACGCAACGCTCGGCACCAACGACATCGACTCGGCGCTGACCTTCTACGACGCGCTGTTCGCGACCGTCGGCGGCAAGCGCTTGATGCAGATGCCGGATTCGCGCCAGCTGACCTTCTACGGTGCCGGCGCAGGCAAGCCGATGCTGGCGATCGGCAAGCCGTATGACGGGCAGGACGCGACCGTCGGCAACGGCACGATGGTCGCGCTGGCGGCCGATACGCGCGAGCAGGTCGATCAGGTCTACGCCGAGGCGATCGAACTCGGCGGCGCGGACGAGGGCGCACCGGGCTCGCGCGGCCCTGAGCAGATGGGCTTCTACGGCGCGTATTTCCGGGATCCGGACGGCAACAAGCTGTGCGTGTTCAAGATGGGGTGAGGGCCCTGCAGCAGGCACCACCCCGGCGAAGGCCGGGGCCCAGTTGGAGAAGGGTGCTAATGGTGTACAGCCCCTCGTTACCGCCACCTATCCAATTGGGCCCCGGCCTTCGCCGGGGTGGTCGGATGTGGGGCTGGCGTTACGCTTCTCTCTCCTTGTTCTCCCGCGAAGGCGGGAGCCCAGTCTGGGTCCCCGCCTTCGCGGGGAAACAGGCTTACCCGCTCGACGGGGATAGCGGCCGAACAAGTCCGGGGTGACGGAGAGTCTACCGCAAAGCCCGAACCGCCGGCGTATCGAGGCACTTCAGCAAGGCCTCCCTCGCCACGGGCGTAACCCCCACCGGCTTCGCATACGCCGCAACATCCACCGGTCGCCCGATCGCCATCGGCGCAAACCCGGTCTGCCCGGTACATCGCATCGCCGCCGCCAGCAGCTTCGGCGGCGTGTCATACGCCTCGAACGACAGTCGGAACGTCCCCCAGTGGATCGGTATCGCGTGCGCCGCGCCCAGCCGCCGATACACTTCGACCGCGTCGACCGGCCCGATATGGCTCCCCGATTCCATCTGCCCGTCGACGAACCGGAACGCACCGATCGGGATCAGCGCCAGCCGGATCGGCCCTAGCGCCGCCGCTTCGACCGGCCACCGGCCGTCGCCCATCCCGGTATCGCCCGCAAAGAACACGTTCCCGCCCGGTAGCGTCACGACGAAGCTCGACCACAGCGCGCGATTGCGATCGGTGAACCAGCGGCTGCCCCAATGATGATTCCGCGTCACGGTGACGGCGACGCCGGGCTTGATCGTCACCCGCTGTCCCCAGTCGAGCGCGGTGGCCTTTGCACCGGTCTGGCCGATCACGCTGTCGTTACCCAGACTGGTGACGATCCGCGGCCGATCGCGCTGCCAGAGGCGCCCGAGCGTCGCCTTGTCGAGATGGTCGTAATGATTGTGGCTGACCAGGACGAGATCGATCTTCGGCAGCGCATCGAACGCGATGCCCGGCTCGGCGACGCGGCGCGGGCCCGTGCCGAGCGGCCCGGCGTTCTCCGCCCAGACCGGGTCGGTGAGGATGTTCAGCCCCTGCGTCTGGATCAGCACGCTCGCGTGGCCGACCCACGTCACGACCATCCGCTCGCCCTCGACGCGCGCGGGCGGCGCGATGCGGTTCACCGCGACCGTCTTCGGCCAAGCTGGGCGGCCATCGCTGCCGGTGAAATAGCGCCAGAAAAAGCCCGCGCGGCCCCCGCCGTTGCCGCTGTTGGCGGGCTGGATCTGCTGCGTGTCGGCGTCGTTGTCGGGATTGGCGAAGCGCTCGCCGTCGAAATGGGCACTAGCCGGCCCGCGGTAATAGACGCGGTCGAGGAAGCGCGGCACGATCGTCACCGCCAGCGCCAGAACCACGATCGCCAGCAGCACCACGCTCCCGACGATCTTCAACACCACACGCACGCCGTTCCCCTAAAGCCATGTCGATCCGTAACGCATCGTATCGAGCATCGTTCAGACCGCTTGGCGCGGGTGCGCAACCCCGATAGCTTCCCGACGAAGGGGAATCGGAAAATGCGCAAGTTTATCATCGGGCTGTTGCTCGCGACGGCACTTCCGGGCGTGGCGGAGGCGAAGACCGTCGCGGTCGAGGAACAGTCGATCGACCAGCTCCAGGCGATGATGACCGCGGGCAAGGCGAGCAGCGTCGATCTCGTCCGCGCCTATCTCGCGCGGATCGCGGCGATGGACCGGAACGGGCCGACCTTGCGCAGCGTGATCGCGCTCAACCCCGATGCACTCGCGCAGGCCAAGGCGCTAGATGCCGAACGCAAGGCCGGGCGCATCCGCGGCCCGCTGCACGGCGTACCGGTGCTGATCAAGGACAATGTCGAGACCGCCGACGCGATGCCGACGACCGCGGGTAGCTTGGCGCTCAAGGACAATCTGACGCGACGCGATGCCCCAGTCGTGGCGCAGCTCCGCGCGGCGGGGGCGGTGATCCTGGGCAAGACCAATCTCAGCGAATGGGCGAACATCCGCTCGACGCGCTCGATGAGCGGCTGGAGCGCGGTCGGCGGGCTGGTGCGCAATCCCTATGCGCTCGACCGGACCGCGTGCGGCTCGTCGAGCGGGTCGGGCGCGGCGATTGCGGCGAGCTTCGCGGCCGCGGCGATCGGCACGGAGACCGATGGCTCGGTGGTGTGCCCGTCGTCGATCAACGGGCTGGTCGGGTTGAAGCCCACGCTCGGCCTCGTCAGCCGCACGCACGTCGTGCCGATCAGCCACAGCCAGGATACGCCGGGGCCGATGGCACGCAGCGTGCGCGATGTCGCGACGATGTTTTCGGCGATGATTGGGGTTGATCGTGCGGATGCCGCGACCGCGGGGGCAGGGACGTATAGGCGCGATTATGCCGCGGCGCTGTCGACCAGCGCGCTGTCGGGCCTGCGCGTCGGCGTGATCCGGCCGGAGATGACCGCAGACCTCGCGGCGAAATACCAAGCGGCGCTCGATGTGCTGAAGGCCGCCGGGGCGGTGCTGGTCGAGGCGAAGCAGCCTAAGCTCGACGGGCTCGGCGAGGCGGAACTGCTCGTGCTCCAGACCGAGCTGAAGGCCGACCTCGACACCTATCTCGCGACCACCCCCGCGGCGGTCCGCACGCGCACGCTCGATCAGGTCATCGCGTTCAACTCCGCCAACGCAGCGACGGAAATGCCGTTCTTCGCGCAGGAGACGTTCGAGGCTGCGGCCAAGACCAAGGGACTGAACGACCCGGCGTACAAGGCGGCGCGCGCGAAATCGCTGCGGCTGGCGGGCGCGGAGGGGATCGACGCGATGCTCAAGGCGGCAGGGGCGACGGTGCTGGTCGAGCCTACCTATGGCCCGGCGTGGCTCAGCGAACCGGTGTACGGCGATCAATATGGCGGGCCGAGTTCGAGCGAACTGCCGGCGGTTGCGGGCTATCCGAACCTGACGGTGCCGATGGGGCTGGTGCGCGGGTTGCCGGTCGGCCTGTCGTTCATCGCGACGAAGTATGGCGACGGCGCGGTGCTGGGCGCCGGCTATGCGTATGAGCAGAGGGCGAAGGCGCGGGTCGCGCCGCGGTATCTGCCGACTGCCGCCGTAGGCCCCGGTTTGGAAGCTGATCGCTGACCTAACGATCCTCCCCCGCCAGGGGGAGGTGGCACCGCAGGTGACGGAGGGGGAGGACACGGGACAGCGGTTACCCTTTCCTCCCCCTCCGTCTGGCAAGAGCCAGCCACCTCCCCCTGGCGGGGGAGGATCGCATCAGCCCATTCGCTTCGCGAAATTCCACTGCCAGAGCATGAGCAACGGCACGACCACCGTTTCCATCACCAGCCCGAGCACATGCCCCTGCGACGGCACGCCCACCGCGAGCAGCGAAATCCCGCGCGATACGCCGCCGACGAAAATCAGCCCGCCCAGCAGACGAAACCGCGACCCCTTCCGCTCGATATCCGGAATACAGCTCAGAAACCCGAGGCCGGTCGCGAAGAATATGCCCGAGATATACCGGAAATGGCTGTCCAGATCGCGCGGCACGTCGGTCAGATGCCCGAACGGCGCCGGCCCGTGCAGCACGCCCTGACCGCCGACGATCAGCGGCAACAGGGACGCGACCGCGATCACGGCTTGCAACAGGCGTTTCTCGATCATGGCAGGTCCCGCAGCAGTTCCGGCCTGATCCGGAAGGCCCGCAACGACATCCGGACCTCGAAAATGAACGACACCAGCGCTGCGATCAGCAGGATCATCGCGAGGATGAAGCACAAGGCGACGGCCGTACCGAAATGCAGCTTGGCGAGCTCGGCGATGAAGAGGAGCGCGATCAGCACGCAGGTCATGATCGCGCTGGATACCGCCAGGAACAGCGCGGCGTTGATGATCGTCATGCGCCGGTCGAGCAACCGCAGCTCCCAGCCGTAGCGGGTCCGCTCGGCCGCCGAGAAATTGGGGTGCAACTGCTCCAGTTTCCGCGCCCTGTCGATCACGCGCGACAGCCGTCCCGCGAGCACGTTCAGCAGCTGGCCGATCCCGGCGAGCATGAACACCGGTGCGAGCGAGAGCTGGATCGTCTGGGCGATGGTGGAGATGGCGGGAATGGTCGGCATGCCGCCACCATGATGGGGAATGGCCGATTGCAAAAGGGGGCGATTGCAAAACAGCATGCAATCGTAACCTTCTGCGCGGTATCTAGCGGGCAATGTCCAAGCCGATGCTCCTGGCCGACTTCGTCCGGCTGCCGCCCAACGTCCGCGGCGACGTGGTCGAGGGGCTTGCCGCCGCGATCGACATTGTCGCGGAGCGGGGCGCGCTCAGCCACCGCTTCCTGCGCTTCGGCTGGTACGCCGCCGCACTCGCCGCCTATGGCGGACAGGCGCGGACGCTGGTGGTCGAGCAGGACGACGCGCCGGTCCTGACGCTGCCGTTCGTCCCGCGGGGACCACGCTTGCTGCGGATGGCGGCGATCCCCGGCTGCTACTGGCCGTTCCGCAGCTTCGGCCTCGCGCTCGAAGCCGGCGAGCCAGCGCTGAAGACCGCCTTGTCGACGCTTGCCGCTCACGTGAACGGTCTCAGGATCGGCCCGGTCTACGATACCGATCCCGCCGCGACCGCGCTGATCGCCGCCGCTCGCGCGCAAGGCTGGACCGCGATCGACCGCACCATCGGCGACAACTGGTCGCTCGACCTGCCGCTGGCGAGAGAAGGCCAGCCCTGGCCGCGCACCTCGACATTGCGCAAGAACCGTTTCCACGAAAAGCACCTTGCCGAGCATGGGGCACCCGACTGGCGCTTCCTGTCAGGTACGGACTGGCCCGCCGCGTTCGCCGATCTCGGCGCGGTCGAGCAGACGAGCTGGATCGCGCACGACACCGATCGCACCGGAATGAAGTTCACCGCCGACGGGCATCTCGCCTTCTGGCAGGCTGCGGTCGCCGATCCGGTGCTTGCCGCGATGTTCCGTGCCGCGCTGCTGACGGTCGACGATAGGTCCGCCGCCTTCTCGTTCGATATCGACACTGGCGAACTGCTGTACGCGGTCGCCAACAGCTACGACCCACGCTTCGCCAAGCATTCGCCGGGCAAACTGCTCTACTGGCGCAACCTGGTCGCGGCGCGCGATCGCGGTATCCGCCGGGTCGACTGGGGCGCGGGCGACAGCGGCTACAAGCAGGTCATCGGGGCGACGATCGACGCGCCGATCCGCGACTGGCTGTTGTTCCGCCCTGGCCTGCCAGCGTTCGTCGGTCGCCTGTTCGGCTGGGTCTGGCGGCGCAGCGCTACATCCTGAGCGCGCGGTCGTAGCCGGTAAGCTCCAGATAGCCGCGTCCGCCGCGCGTTCGTACCGCCCCCTCCCAATAGACCGGCATCCCGCTGCGCCGCGTGTCGAGTTCCTGCGCGGCGAACATCGGTACCAGTCGCCAGCGCTGGACGCGACCCTCGGCGCGGACGCTCAGTTCCTGCGATACCGGGTACACCGCGCCGGTCGCCTTGCTCCGCCACGTCGCCAGCGTGCGGAACGCGACGTCGCCGGGCGCGAACACCGTCATCCTGCCGTCGGGACGGCGCAGCGATCCGCCCGCCCACACCGTCCCGCCGCCCTTACGCCGGATCCGGAACGCCATCAGCGCGGAGCCGTCGTCGAAGTTCAGCCCGGTCCAGTCCCAGCCTTGCGCCGCCGGCGCGAGATAATCCGACGACCATTCGCGATCGAGCCACGCCTCGCCGGTCACCGGAACGGTCTTGCCGGCCCTCGTCACCTGGCCCCGCACTCGGAGATGCGGCACCGAGTAATAATAACTCGCCTCGTCGGGTTGCGCGCCCTTGCGACTATAGCCGCCGCGGCCCTGTGGCGGCGGCGGCTGGGTCGGCTGGAACGACAGGTCGAGCCCGAAATCCTGCGCGGTCACGCGCGTCGCCCAGCGCCCGTCGCCCGCGCGGCGCAACCGCCAGTCGCGGATCGACACATCGGCATCCCCCGTCCGCGCCTCGGCCAGTCCGAAGCCGACGCGTGCCGCCCGCTCGCTATGCGACAATTTGCCCGTCTTAGGATCGGACAACGCCGCATGCGCGAACAGCACTTGCCTTGCCGCGAACCTGCTGGGATTGCGCGTATCGATCGGTGGACGTGTGCGGAAGAACGTCACCTGGAAGCCCAGATCCTTCCCGTCGGCGGTGCGCAGCCACCCGGTGAAATACCACCATTCGGTGCGAAACGCCGGATGCGCGCCGTGATCGGCGGGAAAGCGCAGCGCGATGCCGGGCGCCACGACGGGATAGGAAACGGCCGGGGTGGCGGCAGGCGCGATCGCCGCGACCGCCGCGATCCAGCCAAGCGGGATCCAGGAACGTGCCATCACCAATCCTCCCGCACCGTTTGCACCGCGCTCTTGGCGGTTGCGCGCCGCCCGGCAAGGACCGCGGTCGCCGCTGCCGCACCGGTCAGCGCGGCCGCTACGCCGATCAGCGTGCCGATCGGCACCCGCGTGGTCATCGTCCAGTTGAACGACTGCGGGTTGATCACGTGGATCAGCACCTGCGACAGCAGCAACCCGAGCCCGATCCCGGCCAGCGCCCCGGTCAGTCCGACGATCGCACCTTCTGTCGCCAGCATCGACGTCAACTGCCGCCGCGTCAGCCCGAGATGGCGCAACATCCCGAATTCGCGTTCTCGCGCTATCGTCTGCGCCGACATCGTCGCGGCGACGCCGGCAAGCCCGACGAGGATCGCCACCGCCTCCAGCAGATAGGTAACCGCAAAACTGCGATCGAAGATCGTCAGCGCGAGCCGCCGCAGCGTCGCCGGCTGGCTGACCTCCACCTGTTCGCGCAGCCCGGCGGGCAGTTTGGCGGTTATCGCCCGCGCAACCTGAGCCGGATCCCGGCTGGGCGCGATCATCGCGGAAATCTCGTCGCGGGCGTCGTCGCCGGTCAGTCGCTGGTAATCGCCCTCGTCGATCAGCACAGCCCCCGCCTGGCGCCCGTAATCGCGCCACACTCCGGCGACCACGAACTGTGTCCGTCCGGCGATCGGCAGCGTGATGCGCTCGCCCGGATCCCAGCCATACAGCCGTTGCGCGGGTTCGGAGACCCAGACCGGCAACGCGGTCTTCGGGAGCGGCGGCGCGGTCTGGATCAGCACCAGCAGGGGATCACGGCCGCCGCGTTCGGGTCGCGCGATCAGGCTTACAGGCGGGCGATCGGCGGCGATGGTCAGCGGAATCTGGCGACTGAAGGCAAGTCGCTCGATCCCCGGCGTCGTCGCCAGCCGCGTCCGCGTGGCAGGATCGAAACTCGCGCCCGCCGTGGTGCGCAGATACAGGTCCGCGCCCAGCACCTGGTTCAACCATTCATCGACCGCGCCACGAAAGCTTGTCACCATCGTCGCCATCGCGATCATCAGCGCGGTCGAGGCAACGATCCCGCACAGCGCGGTGGCAGCCTCGCCGGGCGCGCCGTGCAGATGCCGGATCGCGAGCAGCCCCGGCACGCTGCCCCGCGTCCGTTTCGCCAAGGGCGTGAGCAGCGTGCGCGCGAACCACGGTACACCCGCGACGCCGCCCGCGAGCATCAGCGCCATGCCCGCAAAGCCGAACAGCGGCAGGCCACCGACCGCAGGCAGCAACGCCGCCCCTCCGCCCGCGACGAGCAAAGCGACCGCAGGCCACCATGCCACGCGCCGCCGCGGATCGAGCACGTCGCCGGCATTCTTCAGCGCAGCCGCCGGCGCCGCGCGGGCCGCCACGCGTGCCGGCAGCGCACTTCCCAATATCGACGCGAGCAGACCGAGCGAGAAGAAGCCGAGCGCCGCGACCGGCTGGATCACGACATGCGCGGTGGCGCCGCCGAAATATCCCGCGCCGAGATCGCCGCCGAACCAGTGCAGCGCACCCCATGCCAGAGCATAGCCCATGACCAAGCCCGCCGACGCGCCGACCAGCCCGATCGCGAGCCCCTCGACGACCACCGCCGCGATAATCCCGCCGCGCGGCATGCCGAGCGTCCGCAGCAAGGCGAAGGCGCGCTGGCGTCGCACCACCGACAGCGACTGCGCGGAGTAGACGAGGAACCCGCCGGTCAGCAGCGCGACCAGCGCCAGCATGTCGAGATTGACCCGGTACGCGCGCGACAGCGAGTCGCCCTGTGCGTTCTGAGTCTCGGCGGTCGACAGGATCGCGTCGGCCGGCAGCGTGGCCCGCAACGCCGCCTCCGCCGCACCACGGTCCGACAGTGCCAGGTCGAGCCGATCGATCCTGCCAAGCCGACCGAAGCGCCACTGCGCGGCGGCGATGTCCATGACGCCGACCGCTACTGCGGCATCGGTCGCCGGCAGGGTGCCTGCAACGCGAAGCGGCACCGACCGCCCATTGGCGACGACCGTGACCCGGCTGCCGATCTTCGCGCCGACCTGCGTGAGCGCGGCGCGCGACAAGAACAGCGTGTCTTCGTCGAAAACGGCGTCGTTGCCGGTGTCCGCCCCCTGCGGTCGCGCACCGATCAGCGAGGGCGTCACCACGGCTGCGCGAACCACGTCGACGCCAAGCAACGTCAGGCGCTTCGTGCCGATCCGCGCGTCGAGGCGGACGACCGGGCTCGTATCGGCGACGCCGTCGGTTCGTGCGACGCGGGGATAAAGGCGTTCGTCGAAGCCCAGGGGACTGGTCGCGCGCACCGACAGTTCGGCCGCGCCGCTGACCCCGCGCATCGCGCCATCGAACGACGCGAGCGCGGATCCGTTGACGAGATGGACAGCGAACCCCAGCGCGACTCCGACCGCGATCGCCACCGCGGTCATGACGAAGCGGGCAGGGTGGAACCGCCACTCGCCGGCGATCAGCCAGCCCAGCGCGACCCGCGCCGACCAGAGCCGGGGCTCCGGAGGGCGAGGAGCAGCGGGGCGTACGTCAGCGATCACGGCGCTCCACCAGTCCGTCGCGACCGAGCGTCAGTACGCGATCGGCGATCGCCGCGCTGGCGTCCGAATGCGTCACCATCACGCCGGCCGCCTTGTTGTCGCGCACCGCTCCGGCGAACAGCGACAGCACGCGCGCCGCGGTTTCGGGATCTAGATTGCCGGTCGGCTCATCCGCCAGGATCAGCGCAGGCCGGTGGACCAGCGCACGGGCGATCGCCACGCGCTGCAACTCGCCGCCCGACAGGTCGCGCGCATAGCCGTCGCCGCGCTCGCCCAGCCCGACCGCCTCGAGCATGGCCTCCGCCCGCGTGCCGGCCGCGGCGGCGTCGGGCGAGACCAGCGTCAACGGCAGCGCGACATTCTGTTGCAGCGTCAGATAGGGCAGGATGTGGAAGGCCTGGAACACGAAGCCGATCCGCTCGCGCCGCAGCCGCGTGCGCGCGGTATCGTCGAGCGTCCCCAGCACCGTCCCGTCGATCGCGACGCTGCCCTCGTCCGCCTCGTCCAGCCCGGCGAGGATGTTGAGCAGCGTCGATTTCCCGACGCCCGATTCGCCGATGATCGCGACGAGTTCGCCCGCGCCGACGTCGAGCTCCAGGTGTTGGAACAGCAGCCGGGGCCCCGGCACCGACTTGCCCAGCGCGCGTACCGCCAGAAGGGTTCGATCGTCCTGCATTCTCGAGTCCCCCGCGGTCATCCCTGGTTCGAACGCGTCCGCATCCGGCTCGATCGACGTCCCTCATGTGTGTCGCGACGGGCTCGACATCAATGCGTGTACGCGAACAGTTAGGTGTCGGCTTCGCAAACGATTGCTGGCAAACTTTGTAAGGAACAAGTTTCCTTAACACCTTCATGCGACGAGACAAAAAACTGTCGAAGCGAACGTCGTGCCTATTCTCTTCAATCTGCATTTTCAGCATTCCGGGTCCCTGGTGGCGGTTGCGGTCGGCATCTGCCTGACGGCGGGGTGGTCGGTGGCGTTGCTCACCACCGATCTCGCCGATCCGACTGCGCACGAGGCCCTGGGCTGGCGGCACGTCGCCCTCGCGCTTGCCGCCGGGCTCGGCGTCTGGACCACGCATTTCATCGCGATCCTCGCCTATCGTCCCGACCTGCTGCTTCGCTACGACGCGTTGATGACGGTGCTGTCGGCGTTCGTGGGGATCGCCGCGGTCGGGCTGCCGATGGTGGCGATCACGCAGGCACGGACGCGGGGCCAGCGCAGCCTGGCGGGCGTCGTCGCCGGTGGCGGAATCTGGTGCATGCATGCGGTCGGCATCACCGGCATGATGGACTGCGCGCATTTCTTCTCCTGGCCGACCAACGTGATCGGCCTGCTGCTCGGGGCGACAATTATGGCGGCGTGGCAGTTCGATGCGCGCTGGTCGCGTTCGCGCCCGACCGGGTGCCTGTTGTTCGCGCTCGCGGTGTGCGTGACGCATTTCGTCTCGCTGTCCGGCGACGTCGTCATCGGCAGCATCGACGAACGCCAGGGTGGCCTGTTGTCGCCCGGGCTGGTCGCTGCCAGCATGGCGTTCGCGGTTTCGGTGACATGCCTCGGCAGCCTGTTGACGTTCACCCGGATAAAGGCCGCGCGCGAGCAGGAGTCGCGGACGCTCAAGGCGGTGCTGGAGAGCATGACCGACGGGCTCGTGTTCATCGACCGGGACGGGCGGCTGCGTCATTTCAACCACCGCTTCCTCGATCTGTTCGATACGCCGGCCGAGGCGATCGCGCCGGGCCTGACGATCGACGCTTTTCTCGATGCGATCGCGCGGTATCGCGACTGGCCTGCCGAAAAGCGTGCGTTGGTCGGCGGTGCGATGAAGCAATGGGTCGAGGCAGATACCGGCTTCGACCGCGAATGCGAGATGGAGGACGGCCGGACCTATCAGATGCAGTGTCGTCCGGTGCCGCGCCAGGGCATCGTCCTGACCTTCACCGACGTCAGCGCGGAGCGGACCGCGCTCGGCGACCTCAAGCATCTCGCCTATCACGATCCGCTGACGGGGCTGGGCAATCGTCGGTCGTTGCGCGAGACGAAGGAGGCGCTGATCGCGCAAGGCGCGCCGTTCACGCTGCTGTTGATCGATCTCGACGAGTTCAAGCGGATCAACGACGCGTTCGGGCACGGCGTCGGCGACAAGCTGCTGGTGCATGTCGCGACGCAGCTCTCCGGGCTGGTCCCGCGCGACAGCTTCATCGCGCGGATGGGCGGCGACGAGATCGCGATCATCGTGCGCGAGATGGGCGAGGCGGCGACCGCGCTGGCGGAGGCGATCGTGGTGCGGTTGAGCGCCCCGGTGGTGGTCGAGGGACGCCGGCTGCTGCCGAGCTGCAGTATCGGCATCTCGGGTTTCGCCGGCGATCTCTCGCCCGAAGACCTGATGAAGCGCGCGGACATGGCATTGTACGAGGCCAAGCGGCTCGGTCGCCGGCGCGCCCAGGCCTATGTCCCGGGCCTCGCCGAACGCCTCGCCGAACGCCAGCACATCGTCGACGACCTGCACGAAGCCCTCCAGACCGCCGGCTTCACCCTCGCATTCCAGCCCGTCGTGCAACTGTCGACCGGGATCACCACCGGTTACGAGGCGCTGATCCGCTGGAACCACCCGACGCGCGGCTGGGTACCGCCAGCGTTGTTCATTCCGATCGCCGAGGAATGCGGCCTGATCGAGGATATCGGTCGTTGGGTGATCATGGACGCCTGTCGCCAGCTATCCGGCTGGTCTTCACACCTGCACGTCGCGATCAACGTATCCGCCGCGCAGCTCAAGTCCGAGGCGCTGGTGCATCACCTGACCCAGGCGATCCTGGTGCACGGGATCGCCGCCGAGCGAGTCGAGATCGAAATCACCGAGACCGCGCTGATCGACGATGCGGACCGGACCGCGGCGACGATCGACCGGATCCGCAGGATCGGCGTGAAGGTGGCGCTCGACGATTTCGGCACCGGCCAGTCGTCGCTGTCGCATCTGCGCGATTTCAAGTTCGACCGGATCAAGATCGACCGGAGCTTCGTGGTTCGTGCGGGCTTCGATCCGCGATCGATGGCGGTGCTGCGCGGGATCGTCGGGGTCGGCAAGGAACTCGGCGTCCTCACGCACGCCGAGGGTGTCGAAACCAGGGACCAGCTCGATCTGCTGCGGATGATCGGTTGCGATGCCGTACAGGGCTATCTCGTCGGACGGCCAGTTACGCCCAGCAACGAGCAGATCGAGCGGTTCGAGCGCGTTCTTCAGAAGGCTACAGCGCACCGCGAACGTCGGGGGCCGCCCGAACTACCGGAGCAGCCCCAGCGGTTTGCCGCCTGACCCGGGTCAGCGTTCGATCAGCCGATGTCGACGGGATGCGTCACGATGATCGTCGGGCGGGCGGCGGCGAGATCGCGCGCGGCGAGGCCGAACGCCTTGAAGTGATCCGACGCCATGTGCTGCTGCACGGCGGCGTCATCGACATAGAGCTCGTTGAACACGAAGCGACGCTCGCCTTCGCCTTCCTGCCATAGCTCGTAGTGCAGCACGCCCGGCTCGGCCCGCGATGCCTCGACGCAGATCTTCGCAGCGGCGACGAACGCCTCGTCCTGGCCGGGCTTGACGGTAACCAACGCAACTACCTTGACGGCCATGGCTTCGAATCCTCGAAAATTAGATGGTGCGGCCAACCTATCCCAAACATCAGCCCGTGGCGATCAATCCGGTTGCGGCCTGGAGATCGACCGAGACCAGGCGGCTGACCCCGCGTTCGATCATCGTCACGCCGAACAGGCGGTGCATCCGGCTCATCGTGACGGCGTTGTGCGTGACGACGAGGTAGCGCGTGTCGGTATCGCGCGACATGCGGTCGAGCAGGTCGCAGAAGCGCTCGATATTGGCGTCGTCGAGCGGCGCGTCGACCTCGTCGAGGACGCAGATCGGGGCGGGGTTGGTTAGGAACAGGCCGAAGATCAGGGCGACCGCGGTCAACGCTTGCTCGCCGCCTGAGAGCAGCGTCAGCGACTGGAGGCGCTTGCCGGGTGGTTGTGCCATGATCTCGAGCCCGGCTTCGAGCGGGTCGTCTGAGTCTATCAGTTCGAGGTGGGCCGCGCCGCCGTCGAACAGCGTGGTGAAGAGGCGCTGGAAGTGACCGTTCACCGCTTCGAATGCGGCGAGCAGGCGCTGGCGGCCTTCGCGGTTGAGCGTGCCGATCGAGCCGCGCAGCCGGTTGACCGCCTGGCCTAGTTCGTCGCGTTCGACGGCGTTGCCCCGCGCGGAATCTTCGAGTTCGGCGAGTTCGGTTTCGGCGACGAGGTTGACCGGGCCGATGCGTTCGCGGTCGGTGGTGAGGCGGTCGTGGGTGGCGGACTCCTCGGCTGGCGCGCGGACGTCGGCGACTGCGAAGCCGAGGCGTTCGGGGAGGACGGGGGCGGGGCATTGGAAGCGTTCGCCGGATAGTTTGCCGAGGTCGAGGCGGCGCGCTTCGTGGTTCTCGACGCGGGCGATCGCGCCGGCGCGGGCTTCGCGGGCTTGCGACAGGGCTTCGGTGGCGGCGCGGTGGGCGTCGTCGGCGGTGCGGGCGGCGGTTTCAGCGGCGCGTTCGGTGGCGAGCAGCGCGTCGGCGGCGGCGCGGGCTTCGTGGTGTTCGGCGTCGAGCGTTGCGATTTCCGAGTCGAGTGCGGCGGGGCGATCGGCGATGGCAGCTAGATCGACGCCGAGGGTCGTCTCGCGCGCGTCCATCGCAGCGATGCGTTTCGCAGCTTCACCGGCGCGCGCGCGCCAGCTTCGGGTGTCGGCCTGCGCTGCGGACAGGCGTTCGCGGTGGGTGGCGATGCTGCGGTCTAGCGTGGTGCGATCGGCGCGGGCCTGCGCGACCGCGGCGCGGCTACGCTCGGCGTCGTATTGCAGCGCGGCGACCTGGCGGGCGTTGGCGGTGCCGTCCGGGACGGCGGCCATCGCGGCTTCGGCGCGGGTGCGGTCGGCGTGGGCCTCGGCGACGTCGTCGGCGATCCGGTGCGCGCGGATATCGAGGTCGGTGCGCTGGGTGGCAAGGCGTTCGAGCGCTGATGCGGCGCGGTCTTCGTTGCGGGTGGCGTCGCGCGCGGTGGTTTCGGCGCGTTGCAGGGCGGCGCGGGCGGTTTGCGACTCGCGGCGGGCTTCGGCGATCTGGTGGTCGATCGCGGCACGGGTTTGTTCGGCGTGTTCGAGCGCCGTGGCCGCGGCGGGGCGGGCGGCCTGGAGCGCGGCGAGACGGTTGCGGCGGACGAGTCTTTCGGCGGCTGCCGCGCCGGTGCCGGTCGCGGTGAATCCGTCCCAGCGGCGGAGTTGGCCGTCGCGCGTGACGATCCGCTGCCCGACTGCGAGGTGTTGGCCTCTATCGGTGTCGACGACAAAGACCTGCGCGAGCCTGCGGGCGAGGGCGGGGGGCGCGTCGACATGCCTTGCCAGCGGTTCGGCGTCGGCGGGCGCGGCGGGGTCGTCTTCGCGGAGTTCGGCGCCCGCCCATGCGTCAAGGCCGGTGTCGAGATCGTCGCCGAGCGCAGCGGCGAGCGCGCGTTCATAGCCGGTGCTGGCCGAGACATGGTCGAGCAACCGGTCGCGCCCGCTGCGCTGTGTCGCCTTGGTGAGAGCCGCTATTTCGCTGTCGATCGCGGCGAGGTCTGCGCGGGCGGTGGCGCGGGCGGTTTCTGCGGCGTCTCGCGCGCTGGTCGCGGCGGCTTCGTCGGTGTCTGCGCGGGCGATGGCTTGGCGAGCGGTCTCGGCTGCGGCGGTCGCGGTGCGTCGGGCTTCGGCGGCGGTTTCGCGCTCTGCGGCTAGCGGAGCGGGGTCGCTAAGGGCGCGGAGGGCGGCGGCGATCTGCGCGGCATCGCGGTCCGCGCGATCGGCGCGGGTGCGGGCGGCGGCGAGCGCCGCGCTGGCGACACGCACTTCGGCGGCGTCGCGGGCCTGGGTGGCGAGCGCCTGGGCGAGGGAGACTTCGGCGTCTCGGGCTTTGCGTTCGGTGTCGGCGAGCGCGGCGTCGAGATCGGGGATCGCGGCGGTGGCGTCGGCGATCGCGGTGTCGAGGGCCCTGGCCTCGTCGGCGAGGCGGGCGAGCGCGGCGGCGGCGTCGCTGGCGAGCGATCCTTCGCGGGCGCGGTCGTCGGCGATGCGGGTGCGGGCGTCGGCGAGGTCGGCGATCCTGCGCTCGACGCCGGCTTTCTCGGTCTTGAGCGCGGCGAGGCGGTGGGCGAGGTCGCCGATGTGGTCGCGGGCGGCGAGGGCGGCGGTGCGGGCGGTCGAGACGGTTTCGACGGCGCGGTGCTGGTCTGCGGCGGCTGCGCGTTCGGCGTCGGTGGTCGCGCGGACGCGGGTTTCGGCGGCGGTGGCCTCGGCTTTGGCGGCGTCGGATGCGGCGGCGGCTTCGCGCCATCGGGCGAAGAGCGTGCGCGCCTCGGCGACGCGGATCTGTGCGGAGATCAGGCGGTAGCGTTCGGCGGCGCGGGCCTGGCGTTTCAGCGAGGCGGCGCGGGCGTCCTGGTCGGAGATGATCTCGTCGAGCTTGGCGAGGTTGGCTTCGGTGGCGCGGAGCTTGCCCTCGGCGTCCTTGCGGCGGACGTGGAGCCCGGCGATCCCGGCGGCTTCCTCCAGCATCGCGCGGCGATCGGCAGGCTTGGCGGCGATGACCGCGCCGATCCGGCCCTGGCTGACGAGCGCGGGGCTGTGCGCACCGGTGGCGGCGTCGGCGAACAGCAGGCCGACGTCCTTCGCGCGGACGTCGCGGCCGTCGATCCGGTAGGCGGACCCGGCGCCGCGTTCGATCCGGCGGACGATCTCGCGTTCGTCACCGGCTATTTCGGCAAGGATCGAGACTTCGGCGAAGTCGCGCGGCGGGCGGGTCGCGGTGCCGGCGAAGATGACGTCGTCCATGCCGGCGCCGCGCAGGGATTTCGCGCTGGCCTCGCCCATCGTCCAGCGGAGCGCTTCGAGGAGGTTCGACTTGCCGCAGCCATTGGGGCCGACGACGCCGGTCAGGCCGGGTTCGATGCGGAGGTCGGCGGGGTCGACGAAGCTCTTGAAGCCGGCGATGCGGAGGCGCTTGATCTGCATTTCTTGCGCCCCCCGACGACTGGTGCTTGATCTTACCCCGGACCGTTGCGCTGCTGTTTCCCCGCGAAGGCGGGGACCCAGACTGGGCTCCCGCCTTCGCGGGAGAACAAGCAATAGCCCGCATCAGACCAAATTTACGCCACCCCGGCGGAGGCCGGGGCCCAGTTGGAAAGGTGGCAGTAACGGAGCGCAACGCTGATCAGCGATGTCCCCCAACTGGGCCCCGGCCTTCGCCGGGGTGGTGCGGCGGGTAGGCTGCCTACTATTTCCTAAGCCGGAGCCTTACGCCCCAGCCGCCTTCAGCGCCTTCTCCATCTGGTCCCAGCTCACGACCTGGTCGAGCTTCTTGTCGTTGATCAGGAACGTCGGCGTGCCCGTCACCGTCCCCGCCTGCATCGCGTTTTCGGTGGGCTTGGCCATAACCTCGAGCTGCTTCTGGTCGGCGAGGCACGCGCGCGCCTTCGCTTCCGGGATCCCGCGCTGCTTGACGAAATCGATCGCGCCCATCTGTTCGGCGAGCTTGGTCGCGACGACCGTCGGCGGCTGGTTGGCGAGCCCCTGCTGCTGCGCGGGCGTCATCGCCTGGAGCTTGTCGAGAAACGCGATCTGGTTGCCGTACATCTGTTCGAGCAGCGGGAAGAACGGCGCGACCCCGCCGCACTGGCCGAGCAGCGTCAGCGCCACATCGGGCGCGCCGTGGACGAGGAAGTCGCGGAATTCGAAGCTCACCTTGCCGGTCGAGACGTATTTTTCCGTCAGCGGCTTGTACGCCTCGCGGGCGAACGCGCCGCAGGTCGGGCACGAGCGTGCGCCATATTCGACGAGCTTGATGGCGGCATTGGGGTTGCCCATCAGATACCCCTCGGGGGTCTTCACGACCGTCTCGGTCCAGCTCTGGCCGGCAGGCGCGGCGGCAGCGGCGACGGGTGCCGCGGCGGGCGCGTCGACGTTGCCGGTCGAATCGTTCTTCGAGCAGGCGGCGAGCGCCAGCGGCAGGGCGGCGAGGGCGATTACGAACTTCATGCTGTTACTCCAGTGGATCATTGGGCGCCGGCCTTGCGAAGCGCGGGTTCGAGCTGGTCCCAGCCGACATGGGGCACGATCTTGCCGTTGAGGTAGAAGGTCGGCGTCGAGTCGATTTCCTTCGGCGCGTCGGCGGTCAGTTTGACGATGCGGTCGATCTCGGGCTGGTTGGCGAAGCAGGCGTCGATCGCCGCGTCGGACAGCCCGCGTGCCTTGACCATCGCGGTCAGGCCGGAGCCATCGGCGTTCGCGCGGATCTGCGCGGCGGCCGGGTACATGGCGAGGCGCGCGGCGTTGCCCTGCTGATACTCGATGCCACGTTGCAGCCATTGCGGCTGTGCGGCGAAGATCGCGGACGAGGTGGCGGAAAAACCTTTCGGGCCGGTGCAGCGCGCGAGGATCGCCGCCGACAGGTCGAGCCGGTCGCGGATGAAGTGGCGGAATTCGAGGCTGGTCGAGCCCGATGCGATCATCTGGCGCTTGAGCAGGGGTTCGGACTTCACCGAGAAGTCGGCGCAGTGCGAACACGTGTAGCTGGCATATTCGACGAGCTTCACGCGCGCGGCGGGGTTGCCGATCAGGTAGGCGCCCGAGGGGAGGATGCGCGCGGTCTGCGACCAGTCGCGCTTGGGCGCGGCGCCGGTCAGCAGGAAGAGGGCGAAGACGGCAAGGAGGACGCGCATCAGGTGATCCTGGGAAGGCCGTGCGTCGAGGCGACGCCGGCGGCGAGGGATTCGAGGACGGCGCGCAGTTCCGGATCGGCGATGCCCTTCAGGCTCGCACCGAGATCGACGGGGACCGGGCGGATCGACGGCGGGGCTTTCCGCGGCACGGGGGCAGCGACCTCGCCTTGGCGGATCGCGACCTTCACGATCGCGGCATAGCCGAAGAAGCGATTGACGCGCTCGATGATCTCGGGGGCGATGTGCTGCATCATCGGGGCATGCGCGCCGCGGACTGTGAGGGTCAGGACGCCGTCCTGTTTCTTGCCGACCGGGAAGCGGATCGATTCGGGGATGCTCGCGCCGGCGAGCTTCGCGCCGACGATCTCGGGCCAGCGGCTCACGATCGACGACTGGACGAAGCCGAATCGCCGGAACGCCGCGCCGCCGATCGCGGGCAACAGCTCGGCGACCGCGCGCGAGCGATTCTCGCGCGGCGCGTCGGGATCGGTCTTGCCTTTCGTCCGGCGTGTCGCGGGCGGTTTCGGGGAAGGGCCAGGCGGCTTGCTCATCTGCAATCCCATGCCATAGGCGACGCGTGAACGCCAAGCGCTCTTCGGTCTCCGCGGCCCTGCTCGACTGGTATGACGCGCATCGCCGCGAGCTGCCGTGGCGGGCGAAGCCGGGCGAGGCGGTCGATCCGTACCGGGTGTGGCTGTCCGAGGTGATGTTGCAGCAGACGACGGTGGCCGCGGTGACGCCGCGCTTCCTCGCATGGACCGCGCGGTGGCCGGACTTCGCGAGTCTGGCGGCGGCGGACGATGCCGATGTGATGGCGGCGTGGGCGGGGCTTGGCTATTACGCGCGGGCCCGCAACCTCGTGAAGGCTGCGAAGGCCGTGGTGGCGGAGCATGGCGGGATGTTTCCTCGGACCGAGGCGGAGTTGCGCGCGCTGCCGGGGTTGGGCGCATATACCGCGGCGGCGGTGGCGGCGATCGCGTTCGGCGAGCGGGCGGTGGTGGTCGATGCGAATGTCGAGCGGGTGGTCGCGCGGCTGTTCGCGATTCAGACGCCCTTGCCGGCGGCGCGGCCTGCGATTCGGGTGGCGGCGGATTCGATCACGCCGGATGCTCGCGCGGGGGATTTCGCGCAGGCGATGATGGATCTCGGCTCGGGGATCTGCACAACGCGCGCGCCGAAGTGTCTGCTGTGTCCGATCCGCGCGTTTTGCGAAGGGTTCAAGCAGCGGGCACCGGAGCGATTGCCGGTGAAGGCGAAGAAGGCGGCCAAGCCTCAGCGCTACGGGACGATCTTCTGGCTGGAACGCGACGGTCAGGTGTTGCTGGTGCGGCGACCGGATACGGGGTTGCTGGGCGGGATGCGGGCGTTTCCGACCGGAGCCTGGGGCGAGGCAGCGCCCGGTTTCGAGGATGCGCCGGCGCAGGCGGATTGGCGGATGCTGGATGAGACCGTCGCGCACGGATTTACGCATTTCGATCTGCAACTGACGCTTGCGGTGGCGACGGTCGAGGCGCATCAACCGCGCGTTCCAACGGCAAGCGAATGGTGGCCGATCGACGACCTGGATACCGCCGGGCTGCCGACCGTTTTCGCCAAGGCCGGAAAGACCATACGCAACCGGGCCATACGGAGATCTGCATGAAACTGGTGCACTGGATTACGGGCGGCCTCGCCGCATTGGCCGCCGCTACGGCCTATGCCCAGCAGGCTCAGCCGCGCCCGCAAGTTGGCCCGCAGCCTTCGCCTCAGGTTCGCTCGACGCCTCGGATGACGATTCCGGTGCGCGCGCTTTTGCCCGCGACGACGGCGCTGTTCGATGGCTACGTCGCGCAGGACAAGATGCCGGGGATCGTCGGGGCGTTCGGCGTCGGCGACGGTCCGACGATGTTCCCCTCCGCGGGCAGGATCAGCGACGACCCGAATGCTCCGGCGGCGGGCCCCGACTCGCTGTGGCGCGTCTACTCCATGTCCAAGCCGATCACCGGCATGGCCGCGATGATGCTGGTCGAGGACGGCAAGCTCAACCTCGACGATCCGGTCAGCAAATACATCCCGGCGTTCAAGGACATGAAGGTCGCGACCAGCCCCGACACCTCGCTCGCCACGCGGCCGGCGACGCGGCCGATCACGATCCGCAACCTGCTGACGCATACCGCCGGGCTCGGCTACACGATCGTCACCAAGGGGCCGCTGCTCAAGGAGTATGAGCGGCTCGGCATCCTGCCGCTGTCGGTCAGCGCGGCGATGGAAGAAAAGATGCGGCCCGTCCGGCCGAAGTCGCTCGAGGAGTTCGCCAACCGCGTCGCGACGCTGCCGCTGATCGCGGACCCCGGCACCAAGTGGAGCTATTCGATCGGGCTCGACGTGATGGGGCGGGTGATCGAGGTCGCGAGCGGCATGAGCTTCGAACGGTTCGTGCAGACGCGGCTGTTCGATCCGCTCAAGATGAAGTCGAGCTTCTGGCAGGTGCCGCAGAGCGAGGTCGGGCGGCTCGCGACCAACTACGCGTTCGTCGGCGACACGCGGACGCCGCTCGATCCGGCGGCGAACTCGGTGTTCCTGCAGAAGCCGAGCTTTCCGTACGGTGGCGCCGGGCTCGTGATGTCGGCGCGCGATTACGACCGGTTCCTGCACATGATCCAGGACGGCGGGACGCTCGACGGCGTGCGCGTGATGAAGCCCGAGACGATCGCGCTCGCGACGTCGAACCTGTTGCCGCCGGGCGTGGCCTATGGCGGCGTGAGTGGCGGTACCGGCGGCACGAAGGGCAGCAACATGGGCTTCGGCGCGGGCGGATCGGTGGTACTCGCGACGACGCCAAACGGGCCGGGCAAGGGTACCTATGCCTGGGGCGGCGCGGCGGGGACGATCGCGTGGGTCGATCCGCTGAAGCATTCGCGCGGCAACGTGATGGTCAATTACTTCCCCGCGGACCGCATTCCGCTCCGCGAGCAAGTGGTCGCGGCGCTGATGCAGGACGCAGCGAGGTTGCGCCGATGAGCGTGATGGAGGCACCGGGCTTCACGGGTGGGACGCTCGACCGGTCCGATGCGCTGCGCCACGATCCGGAGGGGCTGGCAGCGGCGCAGCGGGATTTGCGGGCGCGGTTGCTGGTGCTCGACGGGTTGCTGCCGGGCACGACCGACGACGGGCGGCTCGCCTGGACGTCGATGGCGGACATGCCCGACGATGCCGATCCGATCCTGCTCGGGCTCGACGAGAGCGGGCGGCCGCATTTCGCGGCGTTGCTGAATGGGATGCGCGTCGACAATGCGCCGGCGATGCGGTCGCCTGCGCTGATGGCAGTGCTCGCCGCCCTCGCGCCGGGTGAGGCTGCGACCTATGCTGGCGCGCGCAGTGTCATCGACTGGCATGTGCGGCATGGCTTCTGCGCGAAGTGCGGATCGCCGACCGAGGTGTTCCGGGCCGGGTGGGCGCGGAAGTGTCCGAACTGCGCGGCCGAGCATTTCCCGCGGGTCGATCCGGTGGTGATCATGATCGCCGAGCATGACGGGCGCGCGCTGCTAGGGCGCGGCAAGGGGTGGCCGCCGGGACGGTATTCGGCGCTGGCGGGGTTCCTGGAGCCGGGCGAGTCGATCGAGGAGGCGGTCGCGCGCGAGATCGTCGAGGAGTCTGGGGTTCGCGTCGGCAAGGTGCGCTATGTCGCGAGCCAGCCCTGGCCGTTCCCGTCGTCGCTGATGGTCGCGTGCGTGGCGGAGGCGGAGGACGACGCGATCACGCTCGACGTGAACGAGCTTGAGGACGCGATGTGGGTGCCGCGGGAAATGGTGCGCGCGGTGTTGCGGGGGGAAGAGGGGCCGTTCCTGCCGCCGCCCCCCTATGCGATCGCGTATACGTTGTTGAAGGAATGGGCGGGGGAATAGGTCTGCCCAAAGAATAACGCACTCCCCTCCCTGAAAGGGAGGGGTTGGGGGTGGGTAGGTCAGCTTTAGCCGCCACGGTTCGAGCTTGCGGAAGCCGACCCACCCCCGTCCCCTCCCTTCCAGGGAGGGGGGGAAGTAGCCCGGCTTACGCCGCGATCTTCAGATCCTGCATCACGTCGGCGGTGATCGACAAGCTCCGCTTGCGCGCGTCATGATCGTAGATCGCGCTGGTCACCATGACCTCGTCCACCCCGGTCCGCTCGATGAACGCCGCGATCCCGCGGGCGACCTTGGCCGGGCTGCCGACCGCCGAGCATTGCAGCACACGGTCGAGGATCTGGTTGCCCTGCGCGCCGAGCGATTCGCGGTAGCCGGCGAGGGGCGGCTTCATCTTGCCGGGGTTGCCGGTACGGAGCGCGACGAACGACTGTTGCTGCGAACTGGCGAGCAGCTCGGCCTCGGCATCGGTGTCCGCGGCGAATACGTTGAAGCCGGCCATCGCGTGCGGCTTGGCAAGCCGCGCCGACGGGCGGAAATCGCGGCGGTAGATCGCCAGCGCGGCATCGAGCGCGTCGGGCGCGAAATGCGAGGCGAAGGCGTAGGGCAGGCCCAGCGCGGCGGCGAGCTGCGCGCCGAACGTGCTGGAGCCGAGAATCCACATGTCGACGTCGGCGCCTGCACCCGGCGTGGCGACGATCCCGGTCTGGCCGTCGTTCGCGAAATAGCTCTGCAACTCCATCACATCCTGCGGGAAGGCGTTGGCGTCGGTCTCCAGCGTGCGACGCATCGCACGCGCGACCCGCTGGTCGGAACCGGGTGCGCGGCCGAGGCCCAGGTCGATGCGGCCTGGAAACAGCGCGTCGAGCGTGCCGAACTGCTCGGCGATCGTCAGCGGCGCGTGGTTGGGCAGCATGATGCCGCCCGCGCCGACGCGGATGGTGCTCGTGGCTGCGGCGATGTGCGCGATCACCACCGCGGTCGCGGCCGAGGCGATCCCGGTCATGCCGTGATGTTCGGCGACCCAATAGCGCTGGAACCCGACGTTCTCGGCGTGACGCGCGAGATCGGCCGCGTTGGCGAGCGATTGGGAGACGGTGCCGCCTTCGAGGACGGGAACCAGATCGAGCAGGGAGTAACGTGTCATGCACCAGAGATAGGTACCGAACGGTAGCTTATCCACCCTTGATGTGGATTGCGGTGCTTTCGTCCGGTCGTACAGACGTCACCCCGCTTGTCGCCACGCCCGGCGCTCCCTAGAGGTTCCGGCCGATGCTTGCCCGCCTAAATCACGTCCGCAACTGGATCTTCGATCTCGACAACACGCTGTACCCGGCGAGCGCGGACCTGTTCGCGCAAGTCGATGCGCGGATGACCGGGTTCATCCAGGATCTGCTCGGCCTCGAGTATGACGAGGCACGGCGCGTGCAGAAGGGATATTTCCACAATCACGGCACGACTCTGTCGGGGTTGATGACCGAGCATCACGTCGACCCGCACGCGTTCCTGGAGCATGTCCACGATATCGAGATGGACGTGCTGGAGCACGACGCGCCGCTGGTGGCGGCGATCGCCAAGCTGCCGGGGCGCAAGCTGGTCTTCACCAATGGCGACAAGCCCTATGCGCTGAAGATCCTCGACCGGCTCGGGCTGGGCGAGAGCTTCGAGGCGATCCACGACATCCACGCGATGGACCTGATGCCGAAGCCGCATGCGTCGGCCTATGCGGGCTTTTGTGCGGCGTTCGATATCGACCCCAGGGAGTCGCTGTTCGTCGACGACATGACGCGCAATCTCGCGCCGGCCAAGGCGATCGGGATGACGACCGTGTGGGTCGACAACGGCTCCGAGCAGTCCCCCGGCGGCGCGCGCGACCACATCGATTTTACCGTGCCGGTGCTTGCGCCGTGGCTCGAAACCATCCTGGAGACATCATGACCTTGCAGACCATCATCGACGCCGCCTGGGAAGACCGCGCCAACCTCGGCCTCGAAACCAAGGGTGAGATTCGCGATGCCGTCGAGTCCGCGCTGGCGATGCTCGATGCGGGCACCGCGCGTGTCGCCGAGCCGACCGGGGCTGAGAATGGGGGCGGCTGGAAGGTCAACCAGTGGCTCAAGAAAGCCGTGCTTCTCTCCTTCCGGCTCAACGACAATGTCGTGATCGACGGCGGTTCGGCGGGCGCGCCGGCGTTCGACAAGGTGCCGTCCAAGTTCGCAGGCTGGGGCGATGCGGAGTTCCGCGCGGCGGGTATCCGCGTGGTGCCGGGTGCGGTCGCGCGGCGCGGGAGCTTCATCGCCAAGGGCGCGATTCTGATGCCGAGCTTCGTCAACATCGGCGCCTATGTCGGCGAGGGCACGATGGTCGACGCCTGGGCGACGGTCGGCAGTTGCGCGCAGATCGGCAGGAACGTGCATCTGTCGGGCGGTGCCGGCATCGGCGGCGTGCTCGAGCCGTTGCAGGCCGACCCCGTCATCATCGGCGACGGCGCCTTTATCGGTGCGCGCGCGGAGGTGGCCGAGGGGGTCCGCGTCGGCGAGGGCGCGGTGCTGTCGATGGGCGTGTATCTCGGCGCGTCGACCAAGATCATCGACCGCGCGACCGGCGAGGTCTTCAAGGGCGAAGTGCCGCCCTATGCGGTGGTCGTGCCGGGCTCGATCGGCGGCGGAGACGGCAAGCCCGCTTTGTACTGCGCTGTCATCGTCAAGCGGGTCGATGCGCAAACTCGTTCCAAAACCTCGATCAATGACCTGCTGAGGGACTGATCGGGTCGACATTCGCGCAGGTGCTGCCTATCCGGGTCGAAACATACCGAGGAGAAATATTTTGACCGCTGCCGCCAGCCAGGTTCTCGACCGCGTCCTCGTCCTCGAAATGGTCCGCGTGACCGAAGCCGCTGCGATCGCCGCGTCCACGCTCGTCGGTCGGGGCGACGAGAAGGCAGCCGATGCAGCAGCGGTCGAGGCTATGCGCGAGGCGCTCAACTCGCTGTACATGGACGGCACCGTCGTGATCGGCGAGGGCGAGCGCGACGAAGCGCCGATGCTGTTCATCGGCGAGAAGGTCGGCTCGGCGATCGGCAAGGGCCCGAAGATCGACATCGCGCTCGATCCTTTGGAAGGCACGACGATCTGCGCGACTGCGGGGCCGAACAGCCTCGCCGTGCTGGCGATCGCCGAAGAGGGCGGGCTGCTGAACGCACCCGACGTCTACATGGACAAGATCGCGGTCGGGCCGGGCTATCCCGAGGGCATCATCGATCTCGACAAGACGCCGACCGAGAACATCATGGCGGTCGCCGCCGCCAAGGGCGTGCCGGCGCGCGACCTGATCGTGTGCGTGCTCGACCGGCCGCGTCACGAGAAGCTGATCGCCGAACTGCGTGCGGTTGGTTGCGGGATCATGCTGATCGGGGACGGCGACGTCGCCGGCGTGATCGCGACGTCCGACCCCGAGACGACGATCGACGTGTACATGGGCTCCGGCGGCGCGCCCGAAGGCGTGCTGGCGTGCGCGGCGCTGCGTTGCGTCGGCGGTCAGTTCAAGGGGCGGTTGCTGTTCCGCAACGACGACGAGCGTGGGCGCGCTGCGAAGTGGGGGATTACGGACCTCGATAAGCAATATGACCTGTCCGAACTGGCCAAGGGCGACTGCATCTTCGCGGCGACGGGCGTGACCGATGGCTCGCTGCTGGCGGGCGTGAAGCGGAAGAAGGGCAAGATGACCACCGAGAGCGTGGTCATGCGCGCGTCTTCGGGGACCGTGCGCTGGGTCAAGGGCGAACATCGGACGGCTTGATCGAGCGACCCGAGCGGGGAGCACCACCCCGGCGAAGGCCGGGGCCCAAATGGGAAACGTCGCTAACGGAGCGATCCGCTTCCTTACTCAGGACGTTCCAATTGGGCCCCGGCCTCCGCCGGGGTGGTGCACTTGGCTAGGGCAGGGGACTGACCAAGTATTGTTTCCCCGCGAAGGCGGGGACCCAGGCTGGGCTCCCGCCTTCGCGGGAGAACAAGGACGAGCGGTGAGGGCGTGAGCGGTGGGAGTGTCGGCATGATCCTTCCCAACGCCCTCCTCCTCGCCACCCTCATGAGCCTGGTCTGGTTCCTCAAGGGTGACCTCCTCGGCTATCGCCGCATCAGGCGCCTCCCCGACACCGCCTCGCGCCAGAAAACCTACCGCCTGTGGATCGCCAAGGCCGTGATCGCCTTCGTCCTGCCCGCCATCATAGGGCTGGCACTACTCGGTCGCCTCGACGCCATCGTCGCTGTCCCCCGCGAGTTCGACGCGCTCCGCAGGCTCCTGCCAAGCCTCGCCGGCGATAGCCGCGCGGAGCTGCTCGGCATGATCGGCGGAAGCGCGCTCGGCGGCCTGGTCATCGGTGCGGTCCTCGCGACGCGGCGCAACTGGCGTATCCTCAAGACGATCGGCAATGTCGGGTCGCTCCTTCCGCGCAACCGGGCGGAGATCGCGCATGCCGCCGCCATGTCGATCGCGGCGGGCATATCGGAAGAACTCGCCTTCCGCTTGTTTCTGCCGTTGCTGGTCGCGCTCGTGTCCGGCAACGCGTTCGTCGCGTTCGGCGTCGCGATCGCGCTGTTCGGCGCGATGCACCTCTATCAGGGGCGGGCGGGCGTGATCGCGACCACGCTCGTCGGCGCGCTGATGGCGGCGATCTACCTGATGTCCGGCGAGCTATGGCTGGCGATGCTCCTGCACGCGCTGATCGATCTCAATTCGCTGGCATTGCGACCGGCGCTGACCGGAGCATGGCGCGCGGCTTGACTTCGCCGGCGCGGGTTCGTCCAATCGCGGCACGGTTCACGAAGGGAAATTCCATGTCGCGCCACGCCCTCCTGCTCGCGCTTGCGGTCACCGCCGCAGTGCCCAGCGCAACCATCGCGCAGACGGGCATGCAGACCGCGGCGCAATCCCCCTTCACCTTCGAGGAGGTGATGGTGCCGATGCGCGACGGGGCGAAGCTGCAGACCGTTATCATGCGGCCGCGCGGAATGACCGGGCCGCTGCCGATCCTGCTCCAGCGCACCCCCTACGGCGTGCCCGATGCGCCGTTTCCCAACGCCAGCCGGTTCGGTCCGCTGATGAAGGACGGCTACATCTTCGTGTTCCAGTCGATGCGCGGGCGGTTCAAGTCGGACGGCGTCTTCACGCTCTCGACCGCGGTGCATGCCAAGGGCAACGGGGCCGGCGATCCGAAAGCGGTCGACGAGGCCACGGACGCCTACGACACCGTCGGCTGGCTGGTGAAGAACGTCTCCGCGAACACCGGCAAGGTCGGCATGTGGGGCGTGTCCTACCCGGGTTTCGCCGCGGCCGTCGCGCTGGCGAACCCGCATCCCGCGCTGAAGGCGGTCTCCCCGCAGGCGGCCTGGATCGATTACTGGCAGTCGGACGACCTCCACCGCAACGGCGCGCTGCGGCTGAGCTATGCGACCGACTGGGTGTCGTCGCTGCAGCTCGACAAGACGAAGAATTCCGACTTCGCCTATCCGAGCGATACGTACGATTATTTCCTCAAGGCGGGCTCGGCGGAGGCGATCGACCGGACCGTCTTCAAGGGCCGCGTGCCGATGTTCACGTCGTTGCTCGATCATCCCAACCACGACAGCTTCTATACCGCGCAGCGCTGGACGGACTCGCTCGGCAAGACGACCGTCCCGACGCTGAACGTCGCCGGGTTCTGGGACCAGGAGGATCCGTGGGGTTCGTGGCAGATCTACGCCAGGCAGAAGCGCAACGACCCCGACAATCTCGCGCAGATGGTGGCGGGGCCGTGGCGTCACGGCGGGTGGCAGGGCACGGCGGATCACCTCGGTCCGATCCCGCTGGGTACGGCCAGCGGTACGCAGTTCCAGGAACAGATCCAGGCGCCGTTCTTCGCCTATTGGCTTCACGGCAAGGGCGCGCGGCCGGACTTTGCGGCGAAGATGTTCCAGTCGGGTTCGAACGTCTGGAAGACCTATCCGGCCTGGCCCCCGACGGGCGCGAAGGCGACGAACCTGTACCTGCACACGGACGGCAGCCTGTCGTTCACCGCGCCGCCGGCCAGCGAGGGGTGCCGCGATTACGTGTCCGATCCGGCGAACCCGGTGCCGTTCCGCCGGCGGCCGATGTCGGCGACCTATGCCAGCCCGGACTGGTCTTGGTGGGAGGCGGACGACCAGCGGTTCGTCGATCACCGGCCCGATGTGCTCGGGTATGTGTCGGAACCGCTGACCGCGGACCTGACCGTGACGGGGGCGTTGTCGGCGACGTTGCAGGCATCGACGAGCGGCACGGACAGCGATTTCGTGGTAAAGCTGATCGACGTGCTGCCCGACGATACCGAGGCGTTCGACGGCCGCACGGCGCAACCGGGCGACTATCCGAAGACGCTGAACGGCTATCAGTTGCCGATCGCGATGGAGGTGCGGCGTGGGCGCTTCCTGGCGAGCGATACGACGCCGCAGCCGTTGGTGCCGGGCAAGGTTATGGCGTGGGACGTGCCGCTGCGCGACCACGACCATGTGTTCAAGGCGGGACACCGGATCATGGTGCAGATCCAGTCGACATGGTTCCCGATGATCGACCGCAACCCGCAATCGTTCGTGCCGAACATCGGGCGGGCGAAACCGGGGGACTATGTGAAGGCGACGCAGAAGGTCTGCGCGGGCTCGCGGATCACGTTGCCGGTTATGCGCTGAGAAGCTTGTTCTCCCGCGAAGGCGGGAGCCCAGACTGGGTCCCCGCCTTCGCGGGGAAACATAAGTCTTCCTTCAGTTCTTCATCCGCCAGCCGGTCTTGAAGATCCAGGCGATGACCAGCAGGCACACCGCCAGAAAGCCCGCCGTCACGGCCAGGCTCACCCCGACCGCGACGTCACCCTGCCCGAAGAAGCTCCAGCGGAAACCGCTCACCAGGTAGACGACCGGGTTGAACAGGCTGACCGTCCGCCACGGCTGGGGCAGCATGTCGATCGAGTAGAACGCGCCGCCGAGGAACGTCAGCGGCGTGATCAGCAGCGCGGGGACGAAATTCAGCTGCTCGAACCCGTTGGCCCAGACGCCGATGATGAACCCGAACAGGCTGAACGCCACCGCGGTCAGGATCAGGAACGCGAGCATCGCGAACGGATGTTCGATGCGCAGCGGCACGAAGAACGACGCCGTCACGAGGATGATCAGCCCGAGGATCACCGACTTGGTGGTAGCCGCGCCGACATAACCGATCACCATCTCCATCGCCGATACGGGCGCCGATAACAGCTCGTAGATCGTGCCCGTGAACTTCGGGAAGTAGATGCCGATCGACGCGTTCGAGATGCTCTGCGTGAGCAACGACAGCATGATCAGGCCGGGAACGATGAAGCTGCCGTAATCGACGCCACCGACATTCTGCATGCGGCTGCCGATCGCACCGCCGAAGACGATGAAATACAGCGACGTCGTGAGGACCGGCGTGACGAGGCTCTGCCACAAGGTGCGCAGCGCACGCGCCATTTCGAAGCGATAGATCGCCCAGATGCCATGGGTATTCATGCGCGTTCCCCCACCAGGTCGACGAAGATGTCTTCGAGGCTCGATTTGCTGGTTTCGAGGTCCTTGAAGCCGATGCCGAGTTCGCTGAGCTTGCGCAGCAACGACGGGATGCCGGTATGATCGGCCTGTGCGTCGAACACGTAGCGGAGGCGCTTGCCGTCGTCCTGGAGCGACACGTCCCACTCTGCGAGGTCGGCGGGGATCGTCGTCATCGGATCCTGGAGCGCGATATCGAGTTCACGCTTGCCGAGCTTCTTCATCAGCGACGCCTTGTCGTCGACCAGCAGCAGCTTGCCCTTGTTGATCACGCCGACGCGGTCGGCCATTTCCTCGGCTTCCTCGATATAATGCGTCGTCAGGATGATCGTCGTGCCGCCTTCGCGCAGGCGGTGGACGAGCTTCCACATGTCGCGGCGCAGCGCCACGTCGACGCCCGCGGTGGGTTCGTCGAGGAACAGGATTTCGGGCTCGTGGCTCAGCGCTTTCGCGATCAGGACGCGGCGCTTCATGCCGCCCGAGAGTTCGCGGATCTTCGCATCGCGCTTGTCCCAGAGCGAGAGGTCACGGAGGACTTGTTCGATATAGTCGCTATGCCCCGAGCGGCCGAACAGGCGGCGGCTGAAGGTGACGGTGGCGAGCACCGTCTCGAACATGTCGACGTTGAGTTCCTGCGGCACGAGGCCGATGCGGCTACGGGCCTGCTTATAGTCGCGGATCGCGTCGTAGCCGGCGACCTTGATCGTGCCGGCGGACGGCGTGACGATGCCGCAGATGATGCTGATGAGCGTCGTCTTGCCGGCGCCGTTCGGGCCGAGAAGGGCAAAGATCTCGCCCTTCTGGATATCGAGGTCGACGGGGTGGAGGGCAGTGGTGCCGCTCTTATAGGTCTTGGTGACGCCCGCGATGGACAGGATCGGTTCGGTCATTGGCACCCCTTTTTCGTGTGGGGAAGATGGGGGTGGGGAGGGGGGAATGATAGGGGCTCCCGCCTTGTTCTCCTGCGAACGCAGGAGCCCAGGATACCGGGCGTTGCGCTTTGTAACCCTGGGCTCCTGCGTGCGCAGGAGAACGGTTAGCCGGTTCTTGCTGCCGCTACCGCCCTTTGCAGGTCTTCCAGCGGCAGTGCCCCCGACAACACGCGGTCGCCTACGACCCAGCTCGGCGTGCCGGTCATGCCGAGCTTGGCGGCGGTTTCCATGTTCTTGGCGATTTCGGCGTCGGCGGTTTTGGTGAAGCTCGCCTGCGTCGTGTCGACCCCGGCCTTGCTCGCAGCGGCGGCGATCGAGGCGTCGCTGACCGGGCCGCCCGCGTAGAGCGCGTCATGGAAGGTGGCGAACTTGCCCTGTTGCGCGGCGGCCAGGCTCGCGCGCGCGGCGATGCGGCTTTCGGCGCTGAGGATCGGGAGTTCGCGGAAGACGACGCGGACCTTGGGGTCGGCGGCGATCAGCTTGGCGATCATCGGCAGGCTCGCGCGGCAATATCCGCAATTATAGTCGAAATACTCGACGAGCGTGACGTCGCCCTTGGGGTTGCCGGCCCAGGCGCTGCCGAATGGCGTGAGAATCGCGTCGCGGTTGGCGGTGACGGTCTTGCCGGACTCGCGGTCGCGCAGTTTCTCCATCGCCTCGGGGAGGATCTCGGGGTGCGCCAACACATAGTCGTGGACGATCGATTCGACCTGCGCGCGCTCGACGCCGCCGCCCTGACGGTCATAGCCCCAGACCGCGAGGCCCCCGAGGGTGGCGCCGATCAAGGCGACGGCGGGAAATACAAGTTTGCTCATTTGCGGCGCTTATACTGCTTGGGATTGTCGTCCATCTCGTTCTGCGCGGCCATCGCGATATCCTGCGCGCGGATCCAGTCGGTCGTGTTCGCCGGAATGTTCGCCAGCGCATATTGCGCGCTCGCCGACGCGGTCCGCATGTCGCCGCCCATGCTCGCGCGCTCGGCGGTGGCGAGCGCGGCGCGCGCGGTGTCGCCGGTCAGTTCGTAGACCGTGCCGAGCTGCATCCACGCGAACGGGTTCTGGTCGTCGCGACCGACCGCGGTGCGCAGGACCTTCGTCGCCTCGGGGTAGTTCGCCTTGTTCTCGGTCGCGATCAGCGCATGGCCGAAGGTGGTGGCGATCAGCGGGTTGTTGCGCGAGCCTTCGGTCGCCTCGCGCAAGGGGACCAGCGATTCGTTGGGCTTGCCCGCCTCGAGCAGGATCTGCCCCTTGATCTCGAGAAAATACGGGTCGGTCGGCTCGGCCTTCACCAGCGCGTTCGCCTCGGCATCGGCTTTGTCGGGGTAGCCGGCCTTGTGGTACGCATAGGCGCGGGCATAGTGCGCGTAGATCGACTGGTCGCTCGGCGGATAGGCCTGGAGCGTCTGGTCGGCGGGCATGACGTAGCCCGCGAGCTTGGCCTTCACGCGACGGAAGCGTTCCTCCAGCGCGGCGTCGGGCTTGTTGGCCCAGGCGGGCGAGGCCTGCAGGTCGGCGGTCAGCGTCGCGACGCGCTCGCCCGAGAGCGGATGCGACTGCATGAACGGGTCGATGTTGGCGGTGCCGTAGCGATATTCCTGCTGCTGCAATTTCTTGAAGAAGCTCAGCATGCCGCGGCCGGAGACGTTGGCCTCGCGGAGGAATTTGGCGCCGGTCGCGTCTGCGGTGGATTCCTGGACGCGGCTGAACGAGAGGTAGCTGCCCATCGCCGCTTGCTGGCCCGCCGCCATGATGCCCGCGCCCGCTTCGCCGCTGCCGGCGGCCATCGCGGCTAGGCCGAGGACCATGGAAAGCAGGTACATGCCCATTGCGGGCTTGGTGCCGCGATCGGCGAGGACGACATGGCCGTCGGCGATGTGGCCGAGCTCGTGCGCGATGACGCCCTGGACTTCGTTGGCGTTGTCGGCGGCCTGGATCAGGCCGGAATGGACGTAGACGGTCTGCCCGCCGGCGACGAACGCGTTGATCGACTCGTCGTTGATGAGGACGACCTTCACGTCGCGCGTCGAGAGCCCGGCGGCCTTGATCAGCGGGTTGGACATCTCCGCGAACATGGTTTCGGTTTCGGCGTCGCGGAGGATCGACTGGGCCTGGAGGGGCGTCGTCCAGAGGAGGAGGGCGGTGGCTGCGGCGGCTACGAAGCGCTTCATATTACGGGGTATCGTCGATTGGGGGCGGGGGGGCAATGGTCGTGCGGTGAGGGGGGCGGCGAGCGTGCGGCGGAGTGAAGTATAGGAAGTGCAGACGCTGGGAGCGGTTTTTGCGGGGTGGATGGGAGAGGAATTGGCATTGGGAGAGGGGAGCAGGGTTTGCTCGTGTAGGACAGGGGTTTGGGGGGGCAGGTGGGGACGGCTCGTCGTTTCCGTTATCCTCCTCTTTCGCTCCGTCATCCCAGCTTTCGCACCGTCATCACGGCTTTCTCACCGTCATCCCAGCGAAAGCTGGGATCTCATCGTTTGGCGGGCGTCGCGTGCCACGGGGGATACCCCAGCTTTCGCTGGGGTGACGGGGTTTGGTTTGCGGTGTTGGTTGCGGTTGCGGGTTTGATTCGGAGTGGCGGGATTTGGTTTGCGGTGTCGGGGTTTGATTCGGAGTGGCGGCGTTTGGTTTGGAGTGGCGGGGTTTGGAGTGGCGTGGCGGGGTTGGAGTGGCGTGGCGGGGTTTGATTCGGAGCGGCGTGGGGACGCGTTCGAGACGGTGTTGCCGAGAGGGTGCCGCCAAATAGCTACCACCCTGGCGGAGGCCGGGGTCCAATTGGGGGACCGGGCTAATCGGGGGCAGCGTGCCGTTATTGCCACCTCTCCAATTGGGCCCCGGCCTTCGCCGGGGTGGTGGTTTGCGTGGAGGGGCAGGCGTGCCCTGCCTGACGCGCGAGCAACATAAAAACCTAGCATCGCCCCTGTGGCTTGTTCACCCGCGAAGGCGGGTGCCCAGCCTGGGTCCCCGCCTTCGCGGGGACACAAGCTTTCGGCTTTCCCGCGAGGGTGCGTTGGCCGCTCAAGGCTGCCAGACGTTCGAAGGGGCGATCCAACCCGCAAACGAAAACGGGCGCGACCTTTCGGTCGCGCCCGTTCTTGACGGCTAGGCTCCAGCGTTAGCCGAACGTGCGCTGCCACCAGCCGCGGCGGGGGGCGCCGTCGGGGTCGTCGTTGGTGTCCGAGGTCGCGACGTCCTGCGGCTGGACTTCGGCCTTGGGCGGGACGGTCTCGATCGGCGTCGCGAGCGGCTCGCTGGTCGGGGCGGCGTCGCCGGCTTCGACCACGGCCACCTTCCGCGGGCGACCGCGGGGCTTGGCGACCTTGGCGGGTGCTTCCTCAACGACCGCCTCTTCAACCGCTGGCGCTTCGACCGCGGCGTCCGACGCCTTGCGACGCGTGCGCTTGGGCTTGGGCGCCGACGCTTCGATGGTCTCGGCGGGCGTTGCGCTCACCTCGTCCATCGTTGCCTCTGCGACCGCTTCGCGACGGCGACGACCAGGCTTCGGAGCCGCCGGCTCGGCCGCGACGGGCTCGGGAACGATCGGCGCCGGAACCACTGGCTCCGGTGCAACCGTCTCGGCTTCCGCCTCGACCGCGCGTGGCTTGCGACCACGGCGAGCCTTGGGTGCTGCATCGGCCACCGCCTCGGCGATGTTCGCCGCTGCGGCCGCCGCGCGTGCCCGCGGACGACGGCGCATCTTCGGGCCCTCGGCCACTTCCGCGACCGGGGCTTGCTCCATAGCGGGCTCGACGGCCGGCTCGTAGGGCGGCTCGGCATAGGTCGACTCGACCGGCTCGTACGCTTCCGGCTCGGGAGCCTCGGCGATCAGCTGGGCGTCGTCGACGCTGCTGACGGCCACGTTGCCCTGCTCGTTGCGGCGACCGCCGCGACGACCGCGACGACCGCGACGACGACGGCCTTCGCCCTCGACGCCATTCGCCTGCTCGGCAGGCGCGCCGTTCTCGATCGCTTCGCCACCGCCGACTTCGACGATGTCGCCCTCGACCTCGTCGATTTCCTCGACGTTGGTGTCGGCGTCCTCGAACGAACCGTCCTCGTTGACGCCCTCTGCGGCGCCCTCTTCACCCGGACGCGCACGACCGCGACGACCGCGACGACGACGACGCTTCTTGCCGCCTTCACCATCGGCATCGCGACCCTCACGCGGCGCACGCTGCTCTCCATTACCCTCGCGAGCCTCACGACGGCGCGGCTGCTCGGCCTCGGCCTCCTCGACCTCTTCCTCCTCGATCTCGTCCTCGATCTCCTCGGGGAGGTCGTCATCGTCTTCTTCGATGATCTGGACGAACTTCGGTGCGTGCGCAGGCGGCGGGCCGCTGGCCTCGACCGTCATGTGTGCGCCCTCCTCGTCCTGGCCGGGGATGATCTCGACGATCACGCCGTAGCGATCCTCGATCTCCGAGATGTCGGCACGCTTGCGGTTGAGGATGTAAACCGCCGCTTCCTGGCTCGCGCGCAGGGTGAGCAGCGAACCACGACCGCGGGCGGCCTCGTCCTCGATGAGACGCAGTGCTGAGATGCCCGACGACGACGCAGTGCGGACCAGACCCGTTCCCTCGCAATGCGGGCAGGGGCGGGTGGACGCTTCGAGCACGCCGGTGCGCAGGCGCTGGCGGCTCATTTCCATGAGGCCGAACGACGAGATGCGCCCGATCTGGATGCGCGCGCGATCGTTCTTGAGCGCCTCCTTCATCGCCTTCTCGACCTTACGGACGTTGGAATTGTTATCCATGTCGATGAAGTCGATGACGACGAGCCCGGCCATGTCGCGCAGGCGGAGCTGGCGGCCGATTTCCTGCGCGGCCTCGAGGTTGGTGGCGGTCGCGGTCTGCTCGATCGAATGCTCGCGCGTCGAACGGCCCGAGTTGATGTCGATCGAGACGAGCGCCTCGGTCGGGTTGATGACGAGGTACCCGCCCGACTTCAGCTGGACGACCGGATGGTACATCGCCGACAGCTGATCCTCGACGCCGGCGCGCTGGAACAGCGGCACGGGGTCGGCGTAATGCTTGATGCGGCGGGCGTGCGTCGGCATCAGCAGGCGCATGAACTCGCGCGCCTGGCGATAGCCGTCCTCACCCTCGACGATGACCTCTTCGATTTCCTTGTTGTAGATGTCGCGGATCGCGCGCTTGATCAGGTCGCTGTCGCCATAGACGAGCGCGGGGGCCGACGCCTTCAGCGTGGCCTCGCGGATGCCGTCCCACAGGCGGGCGAGGTAATCGAAGTCGCGCTTGATCTCGACCTTCGAGCGCTGGAGGCCCGCGGTGCGGACGATGCAGCCCATCGAGGGCGGCAACTGCATGTCGGCCATGATCGTCTTGAGGCGCTTGCGATCGCCCGCGTTGCTGATCTTGCGCGAGATGCCGCCGCCGTGCGACGTGTTCGGCATCAGCACGCAGTAGCGACCGGCGAGCGACAGATACGTGGTGAGCGCCGCGCCCTTGTTGCCGCGCTCCTCCTTGACGACCTGGACGAGCAGCACCTGGCGGCGATGGATCACGTCCTGGATCTTGTACCGGCGGCGCAGGTTCATGCGACGCTCGCGCAGATCCTCGACCGCGGCGTCGTCGCCGTTCGACTTGCGCTTGCGGCGCGGGGCCTCGCCGGCTTCGTTGCCCTCGAGCTCGTCGGCGACGTCGGGATCTACCCCGCCATCGTCCTCGAAGCGCTCGATATCGTCCTCGTCGTCACCCTCTTCGTCGTCCGAATCGTAGTCGGCGCGCAGCGCGGCTTCCTCGGCGGCGTGCTCGGCCTCTTCACGGAGCAGCGCGTCGCGATCTTCCTTGGGGATCTGGTAGTAATCGGGGTGGATCTCGCTGAAGGCGAGGAAGCCGTGGCGATTGCCGCCGTAATCGATGAACGCCGCCTGGAGCGACGGCTCGACCCGCGTGACCTTGGCGAGGTAGATATTGCCCTTGAGCTGCTTGCGTTCGGCACTCTCGAAATCGAATTCCTCGATCCGGTTACCCTTGACGACTGCGATCCGGGTTTCTTCCCGGTGGCGTGCGTCGATCAGCATGCGCGTTGTCATAATAGATTCTCCGCGCGCGCGCCGGGCCTGTCGGCAGCCGTCGCGCGCTTGATGGTGGTGCGGTCGGGCACGGACGCCCGGACTCGCGGATGGTGTGCGAAACTGCCTCTGCGCGAAGTGCATGCCGCGGGAACTCTCCCTGCGGCGCCCGCACGACCGCGAGTCCGTCGGCGAAGGCCGGTCGGAGTGCGGGGCGGGGGGAATGCGTCATTCGAGCGTCAACCTGAAGTGCCGCGCCGGCGAAGGATCCGCAGGCGGGCGTGGAGACCGGCGCGTCGCTGGCAAAATCCAGGCGACACACGGCTGTACGACAGGACTAGCACTGCATACCCGAACTCGCAACTAGCCCGATATTGGCTGCTTTCCGCCGCGTTTCGGCTCGAATTCAGGGCAGGAAGGCGCAGACTTGCCGGCCCGGCAGAGCCTTGCCGGCAAATTCATGGCAAACGGCAAATTAACCGCACACCGCAACCCGCTCTTGGGACGCCGGGGCTTATCTTCCGTGCAGCGATCGGATGTATCGATCAAAGGGGTGTATCATGGCTTTTCGCTGGACCGGCGGTCGTTCCGCACGGCATGGACGCGGGGTGTTCGCGGTAATCGCCCTCATGGCCGGCTGGCTGTCGAGCGTCCCCGCCTGGGCGGCGACCGTGCAGAGCGTCGCGATTCGTGACGGGCGGATCGTCATCCGCTTCGATGAGGCGGTCGGCGATGCCGCGAGCCGCGTGCTGACCGGGCCGCGCCAGATCGCGGTCGACGTGACCGGCGCGACTCCGGGCCGCGAGGTTGCCGCGCGGGGGCTGGTGACCGGCGTTACGCAGATGCGCAGCGGGCGCTCGGGGATGCGGATGGTGTTCGATCTTGCCGAGCCGGCGATCGTCACCGATGGCGGGTTCGACTCCGACGGCCGCGAGCTAACGCTGGCCTTGCGTACGGTCGATTACGCCCAATTCGCGCAGGCCGGGATCGCCGGCCCGCTGACCTTCTTCCCGTTCAATTTCGGTGCGGCGTCGCGGCCCAGGTACAAGGTGTCGGTCCCCGTGCCGCCCAAGGCGCGGGGCATGAAACTGCCGCGCGTGCAAGGCGACGACACGCGGCCGCTGGTGGTGATCGACGCTGGGCATGGCGGCGTGGATCCGGGCGCGATTGGGCCCAACGGCCTGCGCGAGAAGGACGTGACGCTAAAGGTTGCGAAAGCCATCCGCGACGAACTGCTGGCGTCGGGGCGCGTGCGCGTGGCGCTGACGCGGAGTGACGACCGGTATCTGGTGCTGCGCGAGCGCTACGGCGTGGCGCGGCGGCTGAAGGGCGACCTGTTCATCTCGATCCACTGCGACAGCACCGGCTCGGCGGATGCGACCGGCGCGACCGCCTACACCTTGTCGGAGGTGGCGTCCGACAAGGAAGCCGCGCGGCTGGCGGCGCGCGAGAACAAGGCGGACGTGATCTCCGGCGTGAACCTCGGCGAGGCGCCGGCGGACGTGTCGTCGATCCTGATCGACCTGACGCAGCGCGAGACGATGAACGCGTCGGCGACGTTCGCGCGGTTGCTCGGGCGCGAGGCGAGGCCGTTGATGCCGCTCAAGGCGAACTTCCACCGGATGGCGTCGCTGATGGTGCTGAAGGCGCCCGACATGCCGTCGATCCTGTTCGAGACGGGGTATATCTCGAACCCACAGGACGCGGCGTTCCTAGACAGCGAGGAAGGGCGTCGCCGGATCGCGGAGAGCGTAACGCGCGCGGTCGAGGTGAATTTCGCACGCCGGATGGCGGCGCGGTAAGGGGCAGGGTGGGTCAGCCCGCCCGTCCTTACTATATGTTTTCCTGCGCACGCAGGAATCCAGGACCAAGCAGAACAACGCCGTCCGGCATGCGAGACTCCTGGGCTCCTGCTTTCGCAGGAGAGCGATGGGTTTTGAGAAACACGCTCGTTACGGTCGATACGGTTTCCTCTGGCCCCACACCATGTCACAAGTCGCCCGAATTGCTTTGAGGCTGACCAGATGACCGACGCGACGCGGGGCGTATCCGAGACGGGGCCCGAAACCAGCATGCGCGAGCTTACCTTTCGCGGGATCGTGCTCGGCGGGATCATCACGCTGCTGTTCACCGCGGCCAACGTCTATCTCGGGCTCAAGATCGGGCTCACGTTCGCGACCTCGATCCCCGCCGCGGTGATCTCGATGGCGGTGCTGCGGGCGTTCAAGGACTCGACGATCCTCGAGAACAACATCGTCCAGACGATCGCGTCCGCCGCCGGCACGCTCGCGGCGATCATCTTCGTGCTGCCGGGCCTCGTGATGATCGGCTGGTGGCAGGGCTTTCCGTTCTTCACCACCGCGGCGATCACGATGTTCGGCGGCGTGCTCGGCGTGCTGTTCTCGGTGCCGCTGCGCCGTGCGCTCGTCGTCGACACGGTGTTGCCGTACCCTGAAGGCCGCGCGGCTGCAGAGGTGCTGAAGGTCGGCGCGGGCAGTCGCGAAGGCGGCGAGGAGAGCGCACGCGGGCTCGGCATCATCGTCGTGAACGCCGTCGTCTCGGCCGGGTTCGCGATCCTCACGCAGACCAAGCTGGTCGCCGCCGAAGCCGCGACGTGGTTCCGCGTCGGCGCGGGTGCGACCGGGATTTCGGGCGGGCTGTCGTTCGCGTTGCTGGGGGCGGGGCATCTGGTCGGCATCTCGGTCGGCATGGCGATGTTCGCGGGCGTGGTGATCGGCTGGTGGATCCTGCTGCCGATCCTGACCTCGGCCAGCAGCATCACCGGGACTGCCGAGGTGATCGCGACCACCGTGTTCCGCTCGGACGTGCGGTTCTTCGGCGCGGGCGTGATCGGCGTTGCGGCGATCTGGACGTTGTTGAAGATCGCCGGGCCCGTGGTCGGCGGGGTGCGTTCGGCATTGGCGGCTTCGGCGGCCAAGCGGGGCGGTGTCGTGCTGGCGCTGGAGGAGCGTGACATTCCGATCGGGATCGTCGGGATCGCGTCGCTCGCGATGCTGGTGCCGATCGGCATCCTGCTCTGGACCGTGTTGCAGGGCGGGCCGCTGGAGGCGTCGGCGATCGGGCTGATCGCAGGCAGCCTGCTGTTCATCCTCGTCATCGGCCTCGTGATCGCAGCGGTCTGCGGGTACATGGCCGGGCTGATCGGCGCGTCCAATTCGCCGGTGTCGGGGATCGGCATCCTTGCTATCCTGGCGGCCTCGATCCTGTTGGTGTCGTGGTTCGGGCGTGCCGTGGAGCCGGGCACGACGCAGGCGCTGGTCGCCTACGGGCTGATCGTGACGGGCATCGTGTTCGGCATCGCGACGATCTCCAACGACAATCTCCAGGATCTGAAGACGGGCCAGTTGGTCGGTGCGACGCCGTGGAAGCAGCAGGTGGCGCTGCTGATCGGCGTGGTGTTCGGGTCGATCGTGGTGCCGCCTGTGTTGAACTTGCTGGGTAGCACACTCGGGTTCGCCGGTGCGCCGGGAGCGGGGCCGAACGCGCTGGCTGCGCCTCAGGCGGCGTTGATCTCGGCGCTGGCGAAGGGCGTGCTGGGCGGCAATCTCAACTGGGCGATGATCGGCTATGGGGCGCTGACCGGCGTCTTCGTGATCCTGGTCGACGAGTTGCTCGGCAAGGCGGGGAAGCTGCGGTTGCCGCCGCTGGGCGTTGGGCTCGGTGTGTATCTGCCGATGTCGGTGACGTTGCCGGTGACGATCGGGGCGGTCGTCGGGTTCGCGTATGATCGGTGGGCGGATCGGGCTCGCGATCCGGAACTTGCCAAGCGGATGGGGGTGCTGACCGCGACCGGGATGATCGTCGGGGAGTCGCTGTGGGGCGTCGGCTTTGCGGGGATCGTGTATTTGACCAACAAGGAGACGCCGTTGGCGCTGGTCGGGGACGGGTTCGCGAGCGTGGCGCTGGTCGGCGGGACGCTGCTGTTCGCGGTGCTGACGTGGGTGATGTACCGGCGGACTATGGCGGCTTCGCGGTAATACGCATGCCCTCACCCTTCCCACCCGGCAAGTGCCGGGTGGGCCCCTTCCCTCTCCCCCGAGGGGAGAGGGGGTAAGGTTGTTTCCCCGCGAAGGCGGGGATCCAGACTGGGCTCCCGCCTTCGCGGGAGAACAAGGCCCCCTCCCGTTCGTGCTGAGTAGGGACCGAGTAGCTGCGTCAGCGGCGTATCGAGGGCGCGTATCGAAGCATGGGTTCCGCGCGCCAACCTGTCCTTCGATACGCCCTCTCGATACGCTGCAAGAGCAGCTACTCGATGGCTACTCAGGACGAACGGAAGGAGGAGGGTGTCGGAACATGGTCCAACCCCACCCCCCTCACTTCATCGCAGCAAGCATGTCCTTGATCGGCACGAACGCGAAGCCCACCGAACTGTCCGCGATCCCGTACGGCATGAAGATCGTATCGCCATGCTTCAGCGCGCCGCAGCTATAGACGACGTTGGGCACATACCCCTCGCGGTCCTGGTCCTTCGCCGCCAGAATCGGCTGCTTGGTCCGGCCGATCACCTTCGACGGATCGTCCTTGTCGAGCAGCACCGCGCCGATCGAATATTTGCGCATCGCGCCCACACCATGCGTCAGCAGCAGCCAGCCCTCGTCCAACTCGATCGGCGGGCCGCAATTGCCGATCTGCACCAGCTCCCACGGATATTCGGGCGTGAGGATCTTCTCGCCGTCGTCCCAGTCGGTCAGCGTGTCGGACTTGAGCAGGAACAGGTTCTCGCCGTCCTGCCGGCCGATCATCATGTACTGGCCGTTCACTTTCCGCGGGAACAGCGCCATGCCCTTGTTGCGCGCGGCCGGACCGGTCATCGGCACCAGGTCGAACGCGCGGAAATCGCGGGTGCGCATCAGCTCGGACTGGATCACCGAGCCGTTATAGGCGGTGTACGTGCCGATCCACTCATACTCGCCGTTCTCGTGCTGGAACCGGACGATGCGCAGATCCTCCAGCCCCTTCGACTGCGCCTGCGTGATCGGGAAGATCACCGTGCCGCTCAGCGTGCTGTCGCGGTGGCGATAGACGGTGACGGGGCCCTCGGGCATCTCGTCCTCGCCGCTGCCGACCGCATCGGTCGCGGTCGCGAACGGCGGCTCGGGCGCGAGCTTCATCTGGTTTTCGCAGGTGATGATGCCCTCGCGGAACGCGACCGACGAGATGTGACCCTCGCCGACCGCGCGCAGCGACATAAGGATCCGCATCGACCCAGGCGGCATGCCCGACTGGTCGAAATGCGGCACCGCGCTCGGGTTCATCAGCGCGGCGGCGGCATAGCTGTACTCATGGCAGAAATACGCGCCGATCAGCTGGCGCTTCTCGTCGCCGATCTCCGACCCGTTCAGCCCGAGCATGTCCTCGATCTGGTCGTAGCGCGTCATGAACACGCGCCGCGTCTGCCAGTGGCGCGCCTCGAAATCCTTCAGCACGACCTCGAGCTGCGCGCGCGCCTGTGCCGGCGACATCTCCAGCACCTCGCCGACCAGTCGTTCGGTCCGGCTCGGCGCGCCGCCCTGGCCGCCCCAGGCTATGTGGAACGGGCGAACGACGACACGCGAAGGGTCCGCGTGCAGCCGCAGCTGGTGGTTGAACAGATCCATCGTAGCAGTGCCCCGCGTCGTTCCACTCAGCGCACCGTCGCCTGCAAGGCTGTCGCTAGCGAACTAGGCGACGACGCGGGTCGCTCCTGCCACGCTTTGCGCTGCTTTTGATACCCCCGAAATGGCACAACTGGCCAGTTGCAGCGCCAAAATCGACTCCGCGCCCTGATTTCTGTTCAACCCGGTCGGCATCAGCCCGTCGTAACAGCCGCCATCGGCGACGCTGGCGAGCGGCAGGTCGAGGTCGTTCGCCCCGAGGAACCAACCATAAGCGCGCTGCGCTTCGTCATGCCAGCGCATGTCACCGGTCGCTTCGAACGCCGCGGCGCACGCATCGACGGTGGCCTGCGCCTCCAGCGGCTGCTGGTCGAACTGCAACGGATCGGCATAGGGCCGATTGAAGCTCTCCGACCCGACCGCACGGAAGCGGCCCTCTGGCGAAGTCTGCTTGGCGACGATCCAGTCGAGCGTGGCGAGGCCGCAATCGATCAGGTCCTGCCGTCCGAGCGCCTGGCCCGCACGGATCAGCGCCTGGGGAAGTCGGGTGTTGTCGTAGGCGAGCACGATCTCGAACCATTGCCATTCGGGACGTCGTGCTTTCGCAAGCAGGTCGAGATGAACCTTCGGGAACGCCTCCAGGATGGACAGCGACAGCTGGTGGCCGGGCTTGGCCTCCAGCATCGCCGCCGCGCCGAGCATCGCGAACGCCTGCGCGCGCAAGCTGCCGAGTTCGAGCGCCATCGACGCTGTCGAATCGAACATCGCGGTCGCCCAGTCGCGGTGCTTGGCGGCCTGCGCATCGCGCGCGGTGACGCCGAGCGACCAGAGCGTGCGGCCGTTCGAATCTTCCGACCCCGAATCCTCGCACCAGGTGCGATCGAAGTTCATGAAGTTGCGGAAACGGCGCGTGTCCGGGTTCCAGGCGTACTGCACAAACGATGCGTAGATCGTCATCCACTTGTCGCGCGTCACGTCGTCGAGATCGGGCATCGCGCTCATCAGCATCAGCGCGCGACAATTGTCGTCGATGCAATAGCCGTGGCGACGATCGGGGATCGAGTAGATCGAATGCTGGAGCATGCCGGTCGAATCGCTCATCCGCTCGACCGCGGCGAAATCAGGGATCAACGGCTTGAGCGGCGCCGGCATCTTGGCGAGGCGAAAAGGGCGCGCCGCCACGATTGCACGGATCTCCGTCATCATCGCCTCGGCGAGCTTCGGCCAGATCATCGTGCGGCCACGCGCATAGGCGCGCTCGGCCAGACGATTGCGATCGCGGTCGTTCGACATCAGCGCGTCGATCTCGCGCGCGAACGCATCGACATCGCCGAACGGCACGAGCACGCCGTGGCCATCCGCGAGGATCTCGGTCGCATGCACGTACGGCGTCGAGATGACGGGCTTGCCGACGCCGATCGCGTAGCTGAGCGTACCCGACGTGATCTGCGCGGGGTTGGTGTAGGGCGTTACATAGACGTCCGCCGCCTGGAGATAGTCGAGCAGTTCGCCATGTTCGAGAAAAGCGTCGACGAATGCGATGTTGCCGACGACGCCCTTCTCGGTGGCGAGCGCCTTCAGCTTGTCGCGATACTTCTCGCCCTCGTACGCGACGAGGTTCGGATGCGTCGCGCCGAGCACCACGTACAGCAGGTCGGGATGCTTCGCGATCACCGCGGGCAGCGCGTTGATGACCGTCTCGATCCCCTTGTTGGGAGCGAGCAGGCCGAACGTCAGCATGACCTTGTGGCCCTGCCAGCCGAACTTGTCCTTCAGCGCGGCGGGATCGAGCAGGTCGCGATCGGGCACACCGTGCGGGATCATGGCGATCTGGCGCGGATTGGCGCCGTAGACACGCTGGAGGATATCGCGGCCACGCTCGGCCATCACCACCACGCGGGCGGCGCGGCGGAGCAGGCCTTCGAGCACGCGGCGCTCATCGGCATTGGGCTTTTCGAGAATCGTGTGGAGCGTGACGATGACCGGCAGCGTGGTGCGATCAAGCAGCGCGAGGATATGCTCGCCGGCGGAGCCGCCGAAGATGCCATATTCGTGCTGGAGCCAGATCGCCTGCGCGCCGCTGGCCTCGATCTTCCGCGCGGTGTTGATGTAGGCCGACAGATCGGTTTCGGGGATCGTGCCGGTCACCTCGGGCGGATAGTCGTATTTGCCCGGATGATCGTCCATCGCGTAGACATCGACGGCGATCTCGGGGAAACGCGCGCGCATGGCCGTGAAAACGTCGGTCGTGAAAGTGGCGAGTCCACACTGCCTCGGCAAGAAATTACCGATCAGCGCCAGTCGCGCGATATTCCCACCGTCCGCCGGTTTCACCATATCCTGTCCCTCGTTTGAGCGCGCACTTCTGGGAGAACCCGGTCGCGCATCCATTTGAACGGTTCAGGTAGCATAAAGTTTCATTCCATACTGCAGTGCAGCACGGGAATAATATCAATTTAAATCAATCCGATATTTCGCCTGCCTCATCCACGCCCTTCATCCACGCCCGCGATAGGAGGCGACTCCCTGGTCCGGCAGCCACAGATCCTGCGGCGGTGCACTCGATTGCCAGAACACGTCGATCGGGATTCCGCCGCGCGGATACCAGTATCCACCGATGCGCAACCACACCGGTTTCATCTCGTCGAACAGCCGTTCGCCGATGCCGACGGTGCAATCCTCGTGGAACCCGGCATGGTTGCGGAAGCTGCTGAGGAACAGCTTCAGCGACTTCGACTCGACGATCGTCTCGCCCGGCACATAGTCGATCACGAGGTGCGCGAAGTCGGGCTGGCCGGTGACCGGGCACAGCGACGTGAACTCGGGCGCCGCGAACCGCACGAGATATGTCCGCCCCGGCCGCGGGTTCGGAACATAATCGAGCACGGCCTCTTCGGGCGACGCGGGGAGGGCGCTGTTCTGGCCCAGATGCAGCGGGTTGGCGGGGGGCTTGGCGAATGCGGTCATGTGCCGGCATGTAGGACGCGATTAGGATGACGCAAAGTGGGTGATATGTCTCATCGTCATGCCGGGCTTGTTCCGGCATCCACCCGTCAGCGGGCTTCACGACCCGCGGGTGTGCGGAGCGGTGGACCCCGGAACACGTCCGGGGTGACGGAGGGGTTTGAGGAATGACGATCACGACACTCGTACCGATTCTCGGCGATCAACTGACGATCGACCTCGCCTCGCTGCGGGATTGCGATCCGAAGGCGACCATCGTGCTGATGATGGAGGTCGCCGACGAGACGACCTATGTCCGCCATCACAAGCGCAAGATCGCCTATATCCTGTCGGCGATGCGGCATCATGCCGACGCACTCCGCGAGGCCGGGTGGACGGTCGAATACACGAAGCTCGACGATCCCGACAATGCGGGCAGCTTCACCGGCGAGATCGCGCGCGCCGTCGAGCGGCATGACCCCGAGCGGATCGTCGTCACCGAGGGCGGCGAGTGGCGGGTGATGGCGATGCTCGAAAGCTGGGAGACCTTGTTCGGTCTCCCGGTCGAGATCCGCAGCGACGACCGCTTCCTCGCCAGCCATGCCGATTTCGAGACCTGGGCGTCGGAGCGCAAGTCGCTGACGATGGAGTGGTTCTATCGCCAGATGCGGACGCGCACCGGGCTGTTGATGACCGACGGCAAGCCCGAGGGCGACCGCTGGAACTTCGACAAGGAGAACCGCAAGCCCGCCAAGAACGACCTGCTCATGCCGCGCCCGCTGGTCTTCGCGCCGGATGCGATCACGAAGGACGTGCTGGCGATGGTGGCGGAGCGGTTCGCGGATCACCCGGGGAGCCTCGACGGGTTCGAGTACGCCGTGACCGCGGCAGATGCCGAGCGGCAGGCGGCGAACTTCTTCAAACACGCGCTGCCGCAGTTCGGCGATTACGAGGACGCGATGCTCACCGGCGAGCCGCATCTCTGGCACTCGATCCTGTCGCCGTACATCAATTCGGGGCTGCTCGATCCGCTCGACCTGTGCCGTCGCGCGGAAGCGGAATACCGCGCCGGCCGCGCGCCGATCAACGCGGTCGAGGGCTATATCCGCCAGATCATCGGCTGGCGCGAATATATGCGCGGGATCTACTGGCGTGAGGGACCGCAGTACGTCGAGCGCAACTTCCTCGACCATCACCGCGAGCTACCGGGCTGGTACTGGACCGGCGAGACCGACATGCATTGCCTGCGCGAGGCGATCGGCCAGACGCTGGAAACCGCGCACGCGCACCATATCCAGCGGTTGATGGTGACGGGCAATTTCGCGCTGCTGATCGGCGCGGACCCGGCCAAGGTCCACCAATGGTATCTGGAGGTGTATGTCGACGCCTACGAATGGGTCGAGCTGCCCAATACGCTAGGGATGAGCCAGTTCGGCGATGGCGGGCTGCTCGGGTCGAAGCCGTATATCTCGTCGGGCGCGTATATCGACCGGATGTCCGATTATTGCGGTTCGTGCCGCTACAAGGTGAAGCAGCGGATCGGGCCCGATGCGTGCCCGTTCAACGCGCTGTACTGGGATTTCCTCGACCGGCATGAGGACAAGCTCGGGCGCAACAACCGGCTGGCGATGCCGTATCGCAACTGGGCGAAACAGTCAGAGGCGGACCGCGAGGCGACGCGCAAACAGGCGGCGGGGTTCCTCGCCTCCCTCGACGCGAGCGGCCCCGCTGGCTACTGAACTCACGAGCACAAGGAGCGGCATATGGACGCGTTGGTAAGCACCGAATGGCTGGCGAACGAACTGGGTGCGAGCGATCTGCGGATCGTCGACGCGACCTATGCCGAGGGGCGCGATGCGGCGGCGGAATATGAGGCGGCGCATATCCCCGGCGCGGTGTTCATGAACCTGAGCGAGTTGCGCGATACCGACAGTGACCTGCCCAACATGCTGCCGTCCGCGGAGAAGTTCGCGAGCCGGATGCAGACGCTGGGTCTCGGCGATGGCAGTCGGATCGTCCTGTACGACAGCTCGCCCTGGCACACCTCGGCGCGGGCATGGTGGATGCTGCGGCTGTTCGGCGCGCACAATGTCGCGATCCTCGATGGCGGGCTGGCGAAATGGCAGGCCGAGGGACGCGAGACCGCGTCGGGCAAGGAGACGCCGCGGCATCGTCACTTCACGACCTGGGCGGACCTGAAGGGCGTGCGCGATCTCGACCAGATGAAGGCGAACGTCGCCAGCGGCGCGGAGCAGGTGCTCGACGCGCGGTCCGCGACACGCTTCACCGGCGCGGAAGAAGACCCGCGGCCGGGCACCGCGCCGGGGCATATTCCGGGCTCGAAAAACCTGCCGCAGGGCGCGGTGTTCAACGTCGACGGGACGTGGAAGACCGGCGACGCGCTGGAGGCCGAGTTCGACAAGGCCGGCATCGACCTTTCGAAGCCGCTGGTGATGACGTGCGGCTCGGGGATCACCGCGTCGGTGCTCGCATTCGGTGCGCATCTGCTCGGCAACGACGCGGCGCTGTACGACGGCAGCTGGTCCGAATGGGGCGGCGATCCCGAGACACCCAAGGCGACAGGCACGGCATGAGCGACACGAACAAGCCGGTCGGCGACGCGACCAAGGTCGTCCTCGCCGGCCGTCGCCCGGAATGGACGCAGGGCATCGTCAGCCCGCCGGTCTGGCGCGCGTCGACGATCCTGTACGACTCGGTCGGCCATCTCCGCGACAGCGCCACGCGGGATACGCACCACCGGCTGTTCTACGGGCGCAAGGGCACGCCAACGCAGTGGAGCCTCGCCGACGCGCTGACCTCGCTCGAGCCCGGCGCGGAAGGGACGTTCCTCTATTGCTCGGGCGTCGCGGCGATCGCCGCGGCGCTCCTGTCCGTATTGTCCCCCGGCGACGAACTGCTGCTGGTCGACAGCGCCTATGATCCGACACGCGGCATGGCGGGAGGGCTGCTTAAGCGGTTCGGCATCACCACGCGCTATTACGACCCGATGATCGGCGCGGGCATCGCCGACCTGATCGGCGACAAGACGCGCGCGATCTTCATGGAAAGCCCCGGCTCGCTCAGTTTCGAAGTGCAGGACGTCCCCGCGATCGTCGCTGCCGCGAAGGCGAGGGGCGTGACGACGCTGCTCGACAATACCTGGGCCACCCCGCTGTTCTTCCCTGCGATGGAGCGCGGCGTCGACCTGACGATCCTCGCCGGCACCAAATATGTCGTCGGGCACTCGGACGTCATGCTCGGCTCGGTCACCGCCGCGCCCGGCCATTTCAAGAAATTGCGCGAGACGAGTTTCCAGCTCGGCCAAGTCGCCAGCCCCGACGATTGCTGGCTCGGCAGCCGCGGCCTGCGGACGATGGCGGTCCGCCTTGCACAGCACCAGTCGAGCGCGCTGGCCATCGCCAAGTGGCTGCAATCGCGCCCCGAAGTCGCACAGGTCCTCCACCCGGCGCTGCCCGACTGCCCCGGCCACGACCTGTTCGTCCGCGACTTCAAGGGCTCCAGCGGCCTGTTCTCGTTCGTCCTCAATGGTGGAGACGAAACCTCCCGCGCCGCGTTGATCGACACCCTCGAACTGTTCGGCATCGGCTATAGCTGGGGCGGTTTCGAAAGCCTCGCCATCCCCGCCGACCCGCAGCGCCATCGCAGCGTCACCAAGCGGGACGCCGCCGGCCCGATGGTCCGCCTGCAGATCGGCCTCGAGGACCCCGCCGATCTGATCGCCGATCTCGACGCGGGGTTGGCCGCTTTTCGGAGGGTACGCGGCTAACGGTTCGTCCGCAGTTTTCATCGCCGCGTCATCACAGCGATAGGGCCGCGCCACTACCCTATTGGCAGGCCAGACGACGGGATCAGCGATGACGGAAACTCAGGGCGATCTGTTGGGCAGCCTCATTGTCCTGGTGAGTACGGGGCTGCTGCTCACCGCGGTGCACCGGGCCAGTTCGTCGCGCGACGCGCCGGAGGTCCGCTGGCTCGTGATCGCGAGCGTCATCCTGTCGGTCGCGGGTGTCGCCGTCGTGATCCTGACGTGATCGTGTCGCCCCTCGGCTCCGCTGCCGTCCTGGTGGCTGGAATGTAGCCCCGGTCGTTGCCCCTCGGATACTTTCGGTGTGTCTGTTGCGCAACATGTGTGGCGTCAAACCCCGATTGTACGCAAGATTCGCTTGTGCGTCGCACCATGGACTGTCACACATTCGTCACCGCAGGAAAGACCGCACTCGGAGGCTGATGCCTCGATAGATGCGGCGTCCGCGGTTGCAGGCGGGGACATCGAATTTCCAGTATCGAAAGGGAAACGATGCGCTTCACCACTATTCTTCTCGGCGGCATCGCATTGGCTGCCGCTACCCCCGCGTTCGCTCAGGACGAGGCTACCGCACCGCCCAAGGAGATCACGGTCTCCGGCTCGGTCGGGCTCGTCAGCGATTACCGCTTCCGCGGCGTGTCGCAGTCGGACGAGAATCTCGCCGTCCAGGGCGGCATCACCATCGCGCACAAGAGCGGCCTGTACATCGGCACCTGGGGGTCCAACCTCGCGGGCTGGGGCACGTTCGGCGGCGCCAACATGGAGCTCGATCTGATCGCGGGCTACAAGGTCCCGGTCGGCGGCGGTACGCTCGACGTCGGCGCAACCTGGTACATGTACCCGAGCGGCTTCGACAACACCGACTTCATCGAGCCCTATGCCAAGCTGTCGGGCACCGCCGGCCCGGTCGCACTGACCGCTGGCGTCGCCTACGCGCCCAAGCAGCAGGCGCTGGGACCCTGGTACTCGAACGGCGCGTCGGCGGCGGCGGGCGTCTACGACCGCGTCAATGCCAAGGATTCGAACCTGTATCTCTGGGGTGACGTCAGCAGCGGGATCCCCAACACCGGGCTGACCGTGAAGGCGCATGTCGGCTATTCGAACGGCAACAAGGGTCTCGGCCCGTTCGCGACCAGCGTGTCGCCGACCGGCGAATATTGGGACTGGCTGTTCGGCGCGGACTACGTGATCCCCAGCACCCCGCTGACGCTGGGCGTGGCGTATGTCGATACCGACATCACGAAGGGCGAATCGGCCTATCTCCAGCCGAGCTTCAGCCGCGGCCAGGACGGCAACGGTTCGATCGCCAACGGCAAGGTGCTCGTCTCGCTGACCGCGGCGTTCTGATCTAGCGCGGCCCTCGCTCTTCCTGCTTTCCCTCTCCTATCGGGACAGGGAAAGCCGGCGACGGGTGAGGGCACCCCAGCATTGTGTCCCCGCGAAGGCGGGGATCCAGTCTGGGCTCCCGCCTTCGCGGGAGAACAAGGAGGGGGGGCGAGGCTGCCCGGTTCCCCGACCTCCGACCTCCGACCTCCGACCTCCGATCTCCGATCTCCGATCTTCGTTCCCCAATCCCCATCCCTCATTCCGTCACCCCAGCGAAAGCTGGGGTATCTCTCGAGGCTAGCGACGTTCGCCACACGGTGAGATCCCAGCTTTCGCTGGGATGACGGATGTAGGCGCGGGTACGGATCATGAGATCATGAGATCATGAGATCATGAGATCATGAGATCATGAGATCATGAGATCATGGGATCGTGGATCGCGGATCGTGGATCGCGGATCATCGGATCACGGTCCGCTTCGGACGATCCTGCGGCAGCAACCAGGCACGAAAAAAGGGCGGCCCCGCGAGGAGCCGCCCTTTTTCGTCCACCGGTAAACCCCGATCAGTTCGCGGTCGTGCGCGCGTCCTGGCCGTCACCTTCCGGGGCCGCGACGATGTCCCGCGTGGTCGAGCCCTTGTCGACCACCGTCGTACCGGGATCGCCGACGCTGGAGCGGATGCCGGCATCGTCGCTGTCCGCACCCGCGTCGTTAATCACGCCGGTCTCGGCCGCACTGCGCGCCGCGGTGCCACCGAACAGCGCGTCGAGCGTCTGCGCGTTGGCCGCGGTATCCTGCGGGCGGGCGGCGCCGGGCTGTGGCGGGACCAGCGCGAAATCGGGCGGGATCACCAGCGGTGCCTGGCGCGCGACCGCGAACTCGTCCGGACGTGCACGATCGAGGCTTCGGCCTGCACCGCACCCCGAAAGGAGGGCTACGCTCGCCAGACCGGCAGCCAGGGGTACGAACTTACGCATGGGAATTCTCCACAGGGGGCTTCTCGCGCACGAGGAGCGCCCGAACAAGCAGGACGAGCACGCCGACAGTAATCGCTGCATCGGCGACATTGAAGACCAAAAACGGACGCCACTCGCCGATATGCAGGTCGGCGAAATCGACCACGTACCCAAGCCGGATCCGGTCGAGGATATTACCGACCGCGCCGCCCAGCACGAAGCCGAGCGCAACCTGGTCGGCCGGGTTCTTCTCGCGCGTCATCCACACCGCGACGCCGATCGCGATCGCACCGGTCAGCAGCACCAGCGCCCAGCGGGTCAGATGCCCGTCGGCGGGCAGCAGCCCGAGCGAGATACCGATGTTCGGCACGAAGCGCAGGTCGAAGAACGAGGTGATCGTCTGCGCATCGCCGAGCGAATCGATCCCGAGCGGCTTGGTCACCGCCCATTTGCTGAGCTGGTCGGCAAGGAACAACGCGATCGCCGCGCCGAACCCGGCCTTGGGCAGGTTACGCATGCGCCACCACCTTGTCGCACCGATCGCAGAGGTCGCCGTCGACCGTTACCTCGGGGAGGTGACGCCAGCACCGGCCGCATTTGTGGAAGTCGGTGCGCGTCACGGTGACCGCGTCGCCCGGCGTGACCTTGGCGACGATGAACGCCTCGGCCAGTGCGTCCGCGTCGAGCAGCATTGCGGGGACGGTGATCTCGGCCTCAAGGCTGGAGCGCACGGTCTTCTCGCGGCGGAGCGGTTCGATCGCTTCGGTGACCGCCACACGCAACTGGCGGATCTCATGCCACTTGCTGCCGACCACGTCGTCGGCGTCGAGCGACGGCAGCGCCGGCCATTCGAGGTAGTGGACCGAGCTGTCGTCGCTCGGGAAGCGCGACTGCCACACTTCTTCCGCGGTGAAGCACAGCACCGGCGCGGCGTAGCGGACGAGTGCGTGGAACAGCACGTCGAGGACGGTGCGGTATGCCCGGCGCTTTATGTCGCTCGGGGCGTCGCAATAGAGCGAGTCCTTGCGGATATCGAAGAAGAACGCGGACAGGTCCTCGTTCGCGAAGTCGGTCAGCAGGCGCGTGTAGCGGTTGAACTCGTACGCTTCGGCCGCCTGACGCAGTTCGGTGTCAATCATCCGCAAGCGGTGGAGCACGTAACGCTCCAGCTCGGGCATGTCGGACACCGCGACGCGCTCGGAATCGTCGAACCCTTCGAGTGCGCCGAGCATGTAGCGGAACGTGTTGCGCAGCTTCCGGTACGCGTCGGAAGCGGTGGCGAGCACCTCCTTGCCGATCTTCACGTCGTCGAAATAGTCGGTCGAGGCGACCCACATACGCAGGATGTCCGCGCCGGACTCGCCAATGATCTTGAGCGGATCGACGACGTTGCCGAGCGACTTCGACATCTTCCGCCCCTGGCCGTCGAGCGCGAAGCCGTGCGTCAGGACCGCATCATAGGGCGCGCGACCACGCGTGCCGCAGCTTTCGAGCAGCGACGACTGGAACCAGCCGCGATGCTGGTCCGAGCCTTCGAGGTAGAGATTGGCACGCGTACCTTCGCCGTAGCGCGCCTCGACGGTGAAGACGTGCGTGCAGCCGGAGTCGAACCAGACGTCGAGGATGTCCTTCACGACCTCATAGTCGGCGAGGTCGTAGTCGGGGCCGAGCAGCGCCTGGTGGCCGTCCGCATACCACGCGTCCGCGCCGTTCTCGCGGAAGGCTGCGACGATGCGCGCGTTGACGGCGGGGTCGTTGAGGTACTGGCCGGTGGCGCGGTCGACGAACAGCGCGATCGGCACGCCCCAAGCGCGCTGGCGGGAGATGACCCAGTCGGGGCGGCCCTGCACCATCGACGTGATCCGGTTTTCCGCACGCGCGGGGATCCAGGTGGTGGCCGCGATCGCGTCGAGCGCGATCTCGCGCAGGGTGGCGCCGTTGGAGCTTTCTGCTCCCCCTCCCGCAAGCGGGAGGGGGCTGG
>NZ_JANBVH010000025.1 GCF_024273235.1 Sphingomonas faeni
AAGGCTCGTGCCCAGATCGAGCTTGATCACGTCGTTGGTATTGGCGCCGGCCTGGATATCGACCGTCTTCGCCTTGGTCGGATCGGCGGCATCACCCGTAAACAGCTTCACGCCGTTGAACTCAGTGTTCTTCAACACGTTGGCGATCTGCTTCGCGAGCGAATCCTGCTCGAGGGTGATGTTGGCCTTGTCGGTATCCGAATAGGTGCCGTTGCCCTTCTGGACTTCCAGTTCACGCATCCGCTGCAGGTTGTTGGTGACCTCGTCGAGTGCGCCCTCTGCGGTCTGTGCCATCGAGATGCCGTCATTGGCGTTGCGGATACCCTGGTTCATGCCCTTGATCTGCGACGTCATCGACGACGTGATCGCGAGGCCGGCGGCGTTGTCCTTGGCCGAGTTGATGCTCTTGCCGGTCGACAGGCGCTCCATCGACGTTGCGAGCATGTTCGACGCCTTGGCCGATGCGTTGGTGGCGCGCATGGCCGAGATGTTGGTACCGATGACAGTCATTGCGAAATCTCCGTGATCTTCGACGTTCCGCGCCGCCCCCATGGCGAAGTGCCGATCCGTCACAGGGGGTAACGGCCGCTTCGGACCGGACTTAAGCGAAAAAATGCAGCGTCGGTCGAGCCTCGCACGTGCCCGCATGGGGGCTCGCGCGCGGGATCGTGCGCGCGGGAACGCCCGGGTGTGCCCGCGGAGACGCGCCCGGAAATAATCTGCCGGGGGCGGCAGGGTTTAACCGCGCGTTTACCACCAATGGCGCAATCCCCGAATCGTTCAGGGGGAACTCAATGCGCTCTATTTTTCCATCGGCCGCAGTCACTTCGCGGAAATATGCGCTCGTCTCGTCGCTTCGTGCGCAGGGGTTCGGCGTAGGCTCGTTCGAGACGGCCCAGCCGGGTGCGAACGACCTGTTTCTGGTCGCTGACGGCGAGGGCATCACCGCCCCTGCCCGCACCGTCGTGATCGGTTGCGAAGGTCGCGAAGTGACCCCGTCGCGCGACGGTGCGCCGGCGCGGATCAGCTTCGCGGCCGAGGACACCGCGGTCGGCAACGGCTTCGCGCGTGCCCTGATCGGTGGACCCGATATGCCGACCGCCGCAGACCCGGAATCACTCGCGCTGCTCGCCCTCGCGGAGCGTGTCGCCGCCGCCGACATTACCGTGCTGATCAACGGCCCGACCGGCACCGGCAAGGAAGTGCTCGCGCGGGCCATCCACAACGGCTCCGCGCGGAAAGACAAGCCGTTCATCGCGATCAACTGCGCCGCGCTCCCCGAATCGATGCTCGAGGCGCTGCTGTTCGGTCACCAGAAGGGCGCGTTCACCGGCGCGTCGTCGGGCGGCGATGGCTTCTTCCGCGCGGCAAACGGCGGCACGATTTTGTTGGACGAGATCGCCGAGATGCCGCTGCAATTGCAGGCCAAGCTGCTCCGCGTGTTGCAGGAGCGCGAGGTCGTGCCGCTCGGTGCCTCGGTGCCGCAGCCGATCGACGTCCGCGTCATCGCCTGCGCCAACCGCGATCTCCACGCCGAAGTCGCAGCCGGCCGGTTCCGCGCCGATCTCTATTACCGCCTCGCCGTGTTCCCGCTCGCGACCAAGTCGCTGGCCGAGCGCCCGCAGGATATCCCCGCGCTCGCCGCGACGCTGATCCTGCGCCATGCCGGCAACCGCAACGTCATTCCCTGGCCGAGCCATGCCGCGATCGAGCAGCTGATGCTGCACGACTGGCCCGGCAACGTCCGCGAACTGGAGAACGTGATCCAGCGCGCCTTGCTGTTCTGCGGCGGCGACACGATCGAGGCCAGCCACATCGTGTTCGACCGTCCCGTGTCGATGACGTTCCAGCGTAGCGCACCAGTCACGTCGATCGCCCCTGTGGCGCCGAACGAACCCGAAACTCTCGGAAACATCGTCCAGATGAGCGAGTTCGCCGCGATCCGCGAGACGCTGAAGGCCTGCAACGGCAGCCGGATCGAGACCGCCAAGCGTCTCGGCATTTCCGAGCGCACGCTGCGCTATCGCCTCGCCAAGGCGCGCGAACAGGGCGACGATATCGGCAGCGTCCATAACTGGGCCGCCTCGGCATGAGCGGCGTGTCCGGAATCGGAGGCGGCGCGATGAGCGTCGACCGCGTCATGGCGCTGCGCTCGCAGATCCTCGAACGCAACCAGGCGCTGTCGCGTGCTGGCGCTGCGGGGACCGTCGCGCCGACCGAGACGGTCAAGCCGACCAGCTTTGCCGACACGATGGAAACCGCGCTGAAGAGCGTGAACGACGGCCAGACCCAGGCTGCCAAGCTCAGCGAAAGCTATGAGCGCGGCGAGACGGTCGACATCGCGAAAGTGATGCTCGCGCGCCAGCAGGCGTCGGTCGGGTTCGAGGCCACGTTGCAGGTCCGCAACAAGCTGCTGTCCGCCTACAAGGATATCATGAGCATGCCGGTCTGACATGAGCACCGCACTCATCCCCGCTTCGTCTGGTGCAACCGAACGGTTCGCCAACCCCCTCCAGCAGATCAAGGGCGTGTTCGCGCAGCCGGCCGTCCGCCGCTCGCTGCCGATGGCGCTGATGGTCGGCCTGATCGCCGCCGCCGCGCTCGCGTGGATGAGCCTGTCGACGCCGCCGCAGAAGACGCTGTTCAGCGGCCTGCCGGATTCGGACAAGGCTGCGGTGACGTCCGCGCTGACCACCGCGAACATCAAGAGCCATATCGACGAAGGCACCGGCGCGCTGACCGTCGGCGAGGACGATTACAGCCGCGCGAAGATGCTGCTGGCGGGCCAGGGCCTGCCGAAGGCGGCGCCGGGCGGTTACGCGATCCTCGACCAGTTGCCGATGGGCGTCTCGCGCGCCGTGGAAGGCGAACGCCTTCGCCAGGCGCGCGAATCCGAGATGGCGAAGTCGATCGAGGAGATCGATGCGGTCGCCGAGGCGCGCGTGCATCTCGCCATGCCGGAAGCGTCGGTGTTCGTCCGCGACAACGCCGCGCCATCGGCGTCGGTGATCCTGAAGCTTCAGGGCGGCCGCTCGCTGAGCGATGCGCAGGTCAGCTCGATCATCAATCTCGTCGCCTCGTCGGTGCCGGGCATGAAACCCGAGGCCGTGACGATCGTCGACCAGATGGGCGCGCTGCTCACCAAGGCCGGCGGCAACGACGGTGCGGGTGCCGCGAGCGACGCGCGGATCGATATCCAGCGCCGGATCGAGGACAAGTATCGCACCCAGCTGATCGCCCTGCTCACGCCGCTGGTCGGCGCAGGCAATTTCACTGCCGAGGTCCAGGCCGACGTCAATCTAGACGAGAGCCAGGCGACGCGCGAAAGCTATGAGAAGCAGGGCGTCCTGCGTGCCGAGACGGGCAACTGGACCGGCAACCAGAAGGACGCCGCGGGCGCTCCCGGCGGTATCCCCGGTGCGCTGAGCAACACGCCGCCCGCCGCGAGCACCTTGTCGGCACCGCAAGCTGCGACCGGCAACACCGGTGCGCAACCGGCGGCCGGGGGCGCTGTACCCGATGCGATGAAGCAGTCCGACCAGTATCAGCGCGCCTACGACCTCGGCCGCGAAGTGTCGGTGACGCGCGCCACGCCGGGCGGGGTCAAGCGTCTCTCGGTCGCCGTGCTCCTGCGCGATCCCGAAAAGGGTCGCCGCACCGCGATGGAGATCAACCAGATCAGCGATCTCGTGAAGAGCGCCGTCGGCTTCGACCAGGCGCGCAACGACAACGTGACGGTCATCAGCCGCAAGTTCGCCGGCGCCACCGATGCCGCTGCCGGTCCCGCCTGGTACGACAATGCGTGGCTGCCGGTCCTCGCGCGCAACGGCACCGCGATCCTGATCGCGCTTCTGGTGCTGCTGCTCGGCGTCCGCCCGATTGCCAAGGCACTGATGAAGAAACGCGACGATGCCGGCACGCGGCCTGCACTCGGCCAGCCGATCGGTGCGGCAAGCGGCGACGGCATGGCGGTCGCAGCACCGGTCAGCCTCGACCAGCTTGAAAACACGCGCGGCTATGACGACCGGATCGGCGCGGTCCGCGGCTTCACCCGCGACAATCCGACCCGCGCAGCCCTCGCGGTACGCGACATGATCAAGGCGGACGCCAAGTGAGCGAGGTAGCCCTGCGCACCTATACCGGTGTCGAGCGCGCCGCGGTGCTGATGATGCTCGTCGGCGAGGAGGAGGCCGCCGCCATCCTCCAGAAGCTCGAACCCGAGGAAGTCCGCCAGCTCGGCGCGGCGATGTTCAAGGTCGCCGACGTGTCGGAGCAGGAAGTCGAGGACGTCCTCGACGATTTCGTCGGCCGCGCCCGCGAGCGCACCGCGATCGGCTTCGACCCGCGCCCGCAGATCGAGGCCGTGATGAACCGCGCGCTCGGCCCCGAGAAAGCGGAAAGCGTTCTCGCGCGCATCACCCCGCCGGAAGCCGCATGCGAACTCGAACTGCTCGACTGGCTCGACGCGCCCGAGATCGCGGCGATGATCGAGAAGGAGCATCCGCAGATCGCCGCCGTCCTGATCGCCAATCTCGACGCGTCGATCGGCGGCCAGGTGCTCGAACTGCTGCCCGACGCAGTCCAGCCCGACATCCTCCACCGCATCGCACGTCTGGGGCCGATCACGCCCGAGGCGGTCGAGACGTTGAAGGTCGTGCTCGCCAACCGCACCACCGCGGCGCCCGGCTCGGCAGGCGTGACGCTGGGCGGCACGCGCGAGGCCGCCAAGATCCTGTCCGGCGCGCGCAAGGCGACCGAACAGCGCGTCATGCCCAAGCTGTTCAAGATCGACCGCGAAGTCGCCAAGGCGATCGAGGAGGCCATGTTCGTCTTCGACAACCTGCTCGAACTCGACGACAAGAATCTCGGCACGCTGATCCGCAACGTCGACAGCGAGATCCTGACCAAATCGTTGAAGGGCGTCGACGAGACGATCCGCAACCGTTTCCTCGGCTGCATGTCGGCGCGCGCCGCCGACGGCATTCGCGACGAGATGGAAGCACGCGGGCCGATGAAGCTCGCCGAAGTGCTCGAGGCACAGAAGGCGATGATCGCGATCGCGCGCGGCCTTGCGAAGGACGGCACGATCCAGATGGGCGGGGGGGAAGACGATTATGTCTAACGGCTTCACCGCGGGGTTCGCGTCGCGTCACACGACGACGGCCAACGTCCTGGCGAGCGCGTTCGCCCCGCCGTCCGGGTTCGCGGCTGCGGATATTCGCGAGCGTGCGACAGTGCGCCCGACCAACTTTACGTCCCCCAGCTTCACGTCCCCGAGTTTCACGTCCCCGAGTTTCACGTCCCCGAGTTTCACGTCCCCAAACTTCGCGTCCCCGAACTTCGCGTCGGAGCCGAGTGCGCCCAGGCACTTCAGCCCGGCCGACAAGGACGTGAACCCGACCGCGGGCTGGGATCCGCTCGATCCGGTGAGCGAATCGTCGTTCATCGATCCGCTCGCCGACGCGCATGCCGCCGGCTATGCGGAGGGTCTCGCCGCTGCGGCCGCCGCGGCACAGGAGACGGCTGCACGCGACGGCGCGCTGCTCGGCGATCTTGCCAGCGCGCTGGGCGGCGACCGGATCGACCGCGAACGGATCGCAGGGCAGCTCCGTCAGACCGTCTTGTTCCTCGTCTCGAAGCTGGTTGGCGAGGTCGGCATCGCGCCCGACGTCCTTGCCGGTCGGATCGAGACCGCCGCCGAACTTCTGTCGGACTCCGCCGAATCCGCGCTCCTGCGCGTCCACCCGGACGATGTCGCCTTGCTCGAAGGCCGCCTGCCGAAAACGATCTTCGCCGCGGGCGATCCGGGCGTCGCGCGCGGCAGCTTCGTACTCGAAAGCGCATCGACCATCGTCGAGGACGGCCCCGAACTCTGGCTCGATCAACTCGCGCAGGCGATCGACCGCGTGCCGGTGCCCAAATGCTGAACCGCTTTACCGCCGACTATCTCGAAACCCTCTCCAACGCCGATTTCGTCGCCAAGCCAAAGGTCTCGGGCCGTCTCGCCTCGTTCGACGGGCTGCTCATGGAAGCGGTCGGCCTGACTCTTCCGGTCGGCACCGTCTGCCAGGTCGGCGAAGATGCGGCGAGCGTCGAGGCCGAGGTCATCGGCTTCCGCAACGGCCGCACGTTGATGATGAACCTGGGTGGCCCCGCCGCGCTGCTCCCGCGCGCGCCGGTCAAGCCGATCGGCCCTCCGGGTGAGGCCGAAGTCGGCGCCGCGCTGCTCGGTCGCGTGGTCGACGGCGCCGGCAAGCCGATCGACGGCCTCGGCCCGATCCGTGGCGCCGGTCGCTGGCCACTGGCCGGCAAGCTCCAGTCGCCGCTCGACCGTGGCCGTGTGCTCGAACCGCTCGACGTCGGCGTCCGCGCGATCAACGGCCTGCTCACGATCGGCCAGGGGCAGCGCGTCGGCATCATGGCGGGCTCGGGCGTCGGCAAGTCGGTACTGCTCGGCATGATCGTGCGCGCGGCGCAGGCCGACGTGATCGTCATCGGGCTGATCGGCGAACGCAGCCGCGAAGTCGCCGACTTCCTCGAAACCAAGGTCGCCGGCGAAGCGCGCAAGCGCTCGGTCGTCGTCGCCGTCCCCGCCAACCATTCGCCCGTCCTCCGCATCCGCGGCGCACTCCGGGCGCACGCGATCGCCGAGTCCTTCCGCGACGAGGGCAAGAAGGTCCTCCTGATTATGGATTCGCTGACCCGCGTCGCGCATGCCGGTCGCGAGATCGGCCTTGCGCTCGGCGAACCCGCCTCCGCACGCGGCTATCCGCCGTCCGCCATCGCGATGCTGCCGAACCTGATCGAGCGCGCGGGCGTCGACGTCCACACCGGCGGCTCGATCACCGCGATCTACACGGTGCTGGCGGACGGCGACGACGGCAACGATCCGGTGGTGGACTCGGCGCGATCGATCCTCGACGGCCATATCGTCCTCAACCGCCACCTCGCCGAGCGCGGCGTCTATCCCGCGATCGACATCGGCCCGTCGGTCAGCCGCGTGATGACCGACATCGTCGATGCGCCTCACGCCAAGGCTGCTCGAACGCTCCGCCGTCACCTCGCCACCTACGAGGAAAACCGAGATCTCGTGCTGATGGGCGCGTATCGCCACGGCGCGGATCCGGCGATCGACGCGGCGATCGCGTGCCAGCCCGCGGTCATGGAATATATCCGCCAGGATGCCGACGAAAACGTGTCGCTCGCCGATGCCGTCGCCGAACTGACCGGCGTGTTCGGCGGCTGAGATGACGCGCGGCAAGACCCTCGCGCGCATCCACCGCGTCCGCACGCTCCAGCTCGGCCTGACCCGTGCCGACGAAGCCCGCGCGCACGACAAGTTCGCCAGCGAACAGGCGTTGTCCGGCCGCATAGCCCTGCTCGCCGAAGCAGTCGCGCCGGTGCACGAAACGCAGGTCGCCGTGTCGCTCGGCGCCGCCGCGCACTACCGCGAACGCCTGCACCAATCCGCCAGCGCCGCCGTCGAGCGCGTGCGAGCCGCCGAATATCACGTCGAGCGCGCAGCGGAAGCAACCCGCGCCGCCAAGCGCGACCAGAGCGCGGTCGAGAAGCTGCTCGCGCGCGCAGACGCCGATGCCGTGCTGAAAGCGATCCGCGCGATGGAAGAGGCACCCGCCTTCCGGAAGGTTCGGCACGATCCTTGCTGAATGAGGGCCAGACGCCCGAACGCGAGTGCCCGAATGATCCAGATTGCGACCCTTTCCCGTACGGTCCCTCCCCACCCTCGCGCCGCTGTTGCGAAGAGTTGCGGCGAGTCGGGCGACTTCGCCGACTCATTCGCGCAAATTAGCGATGAGGCGGATGCCGAAATTTCTGCCGGAGTGGCGGAAGACGATACCCGGCAGGACGACGCCGCGACCGGCAACACCTTGCCGCCGCCGGTCATCGCGCCCGATCTTGCATTCATGTGGCATCCGATAGTCGCGACGCCCGCCCCGGCCCTGCCGGTTTCCGTTCCCGGTGCACGCATCATTGTTGCAACCAGCAACCAACCAGCTAGCGTGCAGCGCCCGACCTTCGCGCAATCGCAGCCGCAGGCCGCCACGCCTGCTCCGATAGAGCCTCAAACACCCCTGCCCTCCGCGCCGACCCAAGCCGGCGGCACACCCGCAACGCAGCTCGCCGCCGCGATCATGGCCGCGATGCCACCGGTAAAGACGACCGTGCAGACGCCGGTGGACACTTCGACGACCGACGAGCCGCGTTGGGCCACGCCCGGTACGGCGCCCGTCGCCCTCGCCATCGCACAACCCGACATCGCCCAGCCGCAACCCGGTACGGTCGCGTCGGCGGCGGTGGTGTTCGGCGCCGCGATCCAGGCCGCAACCAGGAAGCGTGAAGAGCCAGACACGCCTGCCGCTCCGTCCGACACGCCGCTGACCGCGATCGGCGCGACCGCAACGCATGAGATCAAGGTCGCCGACGCGCAGCAAGCGCCACTCGACATGCGCCAGGATCGCTGGCCGCACGCGATGATCGAGCGGATCGAGATGCTCCGCGACGCCGCCGATGCGGTCGACACGCGTATCCGCCTAGTCCCCGACGCGCTCGGCGCGATCGACGTGTCGGTGAAGACGGAGGGCGACACCGTGCGCGTCCACTTCAACGCCGAGCAGGCTGCAACGCGGACGTTGCTGGCGGATGCGCAACCGCGGCTCGCCGAGCTCGCCGAAGCGCGCGGGTTGAAGCTTTCGCAAGGGTCGCTCGGCGACAGCAGTGCGCAACAGCAACGCGCGCCAACGACTCCGCAAATCCCGAATCGCCCTGCGTCGGTCTCGACCGTGATCGCGGACACGCCCGACGACATCCGAATCGCTTGAACCGAAGGACCCTGAAATCATGAGCGACACAAAAGAAACGCCCGACGCCGCCCCGAAGAAAAAGGGCAGGATGAAGACGATCCTGATCGGCGGCGTCGCGCTGCTGGTACTTGTCGGCGGTGGCGTCGGCGCGGGCGTCTACGCGTCCAGTGCCGGGCTGATCGGCGGCGGCAACCATGCCGAAGCCGATGACGGCAAGCCCAAGCTCGTCCCCAAGAGCGAGCAGAAGCACGCGGCCGAGGGCGGCGAAGGCGGCGGTCACGGCGGCGAGGACGCAGCACCTGAAAACCACGGGATGAAGCCCCCCGCAGGGCAGGGCGGCGACAAATACGCCTCCACCTACTACCCGCTGGAGAAGGATTTCACGTCGAATCTCCAGGATTCGGTGCACTTCGTCCAGGTCGGCGTCGCGGTCTCCACGCCCTACGACGACACCGTCATCACCAACCTGAAAACCAACGACATCGCGGTCCGCTCGGCGATCCTGATGGCGCTCGGCGACACCACCGAGGAGCAGGTGATGAGCAGCGAGGGCAAGCGCCAGTTGCAGGTCCGATTGGCCAAGGCGATCAACGATACGCTCAAGCAGAAGGAAGGCTTCGGCGGGATCGGTAACGTTTACTTTACCAGTTTCGTTGTTCAGTGAGGCATGGTTAACGAGGGCTCAGCAAAGACGCGCGAACGGCGCGACCGGGATCGCTCCGGCGCACCCCAGGGCGGCGTGCTGCATCAGGGCGTGCTCGGCGGGGCCAAGCTCAATCCGTTCGGCGACCTGCATTCGTTGCAGCATCTGTCCGCTCGGTTCGCACGCGGTCTTCGCGGCGTGTTCGAGCCGTTGCTGCGGCAGGAGGTCCGCTGCTGGGCCGAGCCGCTGGTGGTCCAGCGCTTCACCGATTACCGCGCCGAGCGGAGCGATACGCTGACCGCGTGGCTGCCGCTGGTCATGACGCCGGGCATGGCGCAGGCCTTGTGCATCATGGACGGCAAGTTCGTGCTCGAGCTGCTCGACATGTTCTTCGGCGGCACCGGCGCCGCGCCGCACACGCTGCCGACCGAATTCTCGCCCGCCGCCGAGGCGATGGTCGCGCGGATCGGCCAGATGATCGCCGCGCCGCTGAAGACCGCCTGGGAGCCGATGGCGCGGTTCGATTTCCTGCCGACGCGCGTCGAGGTGAACCCGGCGATGATCGCCGATCTCGACGGCGAGGACGCGATGATCGTCACGCGCTTCGGTATCGCCGCGGGCGCCGCGAAGCCGGTGTTCCTCGACCTCGTCTACCCCGTCTCCGCGCTGAAGCCGCATGCCCCGTCGCTGACCGCGAAGGTCGTCGGCAAGTCGGCCGACCCCGATCCGGCGTGGCGCACCGAGCTGACGCGGGCGGCGATGAACGTCCGCTTCCCGATCCGCTCGGTGCTCGCCGAACCGGTCGTCAAGCTGACCATGCTGATGGACCTGAAGCCCGGCGACGTGATCCCGATCACCATCTCGGGCGACGTGCCGGTGATGGTCGGCAACAACCGGCTCGGCTGCGGCACGGTCGGTACGTCCAACGGCTTCGCCGCCATCCAGCTCACCTCGATTACACGTTTCGACGAAGGATTTGCAGCATGAACGACATGACCGGAGGCTTCCCCGTGGATGCTGCCGTCGCCGCCAATTTCCGGCTGCTCCAGGATGTCGACGTCAAGCTGACCGTCGAGATCGGCTCGACCAGCCTGACCTTGCGCGAACTGCTCGCGCTCGGCGAATCCAGCGTGATCGAGCTTGATCGCCAGGCTAACGAGTTGCTCGACGTATTCGTCAACGGCACGCTGATCGGGCGCGGCGAAGTCGTCACGGTCGGCGAGCGCTTCGGCGTCCGGATGACCGAACTCGTGTCGCCCGACAAGCGCGGCTGATCGACGATGCTCTGGACCTACATCCTCAAGCTCGTCATCCTGCTGCCACTGGTGTGCGGACTGATGTTCGGCTGCCTGTATCTGTGGCGCAAGTTCGAGAGCCGGATCCCGGGCAAGCCCTCGACGCGGCTGATCGGCGTCAAGGAAACGATGATGATCTCGCCGGGTCTGCGTCTCGCGGTGATCGATTTCGAGGGCCGCCGGCTGCTCGTCTCGGTCGGCCGTGGCGGCGTGCACCTGATCGACAAGGTCGACGCATGAGCGCGGTCGCTCGCCCAACGGTGACGCGGAAAGGCTCGGGCCCTGCCCTGTTCGCCGCATCCTCCGCCAAGCCGTTTTCCCGCGAACGCGGGAATCCAGGAGCCACGAACGGTGCGCTCCATCACCCTGGATCCCCGCGTTCGCGGGGAAACGGGTGGGTGTGGGTCCTACTGGCGGTAGTGCTCGCCCTCTTCCTCGCGATGCCCGCCTTCGCGCAAACCCTTCCCGCCCCGACCAACCCCGCCGTCGGCGACGCGGTCGATCGCGCACTCGGCCAGCTCGGCGGACAAGCCGCGGGCAATACCGGCCAGAGCGGCTCGCTGTCGCTGTCGCTGCAAGTCCTCATCATCATGGGGCTGCTGACGATCCTGCCGGGGATCCTGCTGATGATGACCAGCTTCACGCGGATCATCATCGTGCTGGCGATCCTGCGCCAGGCGCTCGGCCTGCAACAGACGCCGCCGAACCAGGTGCTGCTCGGGCTGTCGCTGTTCCTCAGCTTCTTCATCATGGCGCCGACGATCAGCCAGATCAACACGACCGCGATCCAGCCCTATGCCGCCGGGCAGCTCGCCGGCACGCAAATGATCACCACCGCTGGCGTCCCGCTGCACGCGTTCATGGTGAAGCAGACGCGCGTGAAGGACGTCACGATGTTCGCGCAGATCGCGAAATCTGGCCCCTATGCGACGCCGACCGACATCCCCTTCTCGGTACTGCTCCCCGCGTTCGTCACGTCCGAGCTGAAGACTGCGTTCCAGATCGGCTTCCTGATCTTCCTGCCGTTCATCGTCATCGACCTGGTCGTCGCGACCGTGCTGATGTCGCTCGGCATGGCGATGCTGTCGCCGACGATCATCTCGATGCCGTTCAAGCTGTTGCTGTTCGTGCTGGTCGACGGCTGGGCACTGACGATGGGCAGCCTCGCCAACTCGTTCGCGACCTGAGAGCATGTACGGCCCCACAATCATGTTCGCCCCAAACCTACCGTTCGCCCTGAGCGAAGTCGAAGGGCCTGAGACTCATGTGCTTCGACTTCGCTCAGCACGAACGGCAGTTTTGTAAGCCATGGACGCGCAATATTTCCTGACCGTCGCCAATCAGACGATGTGGGTGCTGGCGCTCGCCAGCGCGCCGATCCTGATCCCGGCGCTGCTCGCCGGGCTGATCCTCGGCATGATCCAGGCGGCAACGTCGATCAACGAGCAGACGCTGTCGTTCGTGCCGAAGCTGGTGGTGGTCGCGGTGTCGATCCTGATCTTCGGGAGCCTGATCCTGGGGTTGCTGAGCGATTTCACGATCGGGATCTTCGAGCGCATTCCGGATCTGGTAAAATGAGCGCACTTGCTGCTCCCCTTCCGCTTGCGGGAGGGGTCGGGGGAGGGGCGTGCCCCACCGACCGGACGCCGGTACGTACGTCGCGCCCTCCCCTGACCCCTCCCGCAAGCGGGAGGGGGATTTTACAGTGCTAGGCTTCGGCCTCTCAATCGAACCCCAGCTCTGGGCGCTCATCTTCGTGATGATCCGGATCGGTGCGACGTTCATCGCCGCGCCGGTGTTCGGCAACGTCTCGGTCCCGGTCACCGTGCGCGTCACGCTGTCGGGCGCGATCGGGTTCCTCGTGCTCGCCGCGCATCCGATCGTGCCGCCGCAACAGATTTTCGCCGTCTCCACCATCCTCTCCGCCGCCGCCGAAGCGCTGGTCGGCCTCGCGCTCGGCTTCGTGCTGCAGATTTCGTTCGCCGCGCCGATGATCGCGGCCGAAGTGATCGGCGGCGCGATGGGGCTCGGCTTCGCCTCCTCGATCGACCCGCAGAACGGCAAGTCGAGCCCCGCCCTCGGCCAGTTCTTCTCGATCATGCTGACGCTGCTGTTCCTGTCGGTCGACGGGCATCTGATCCTGATCGACCTGCTGGTGAAGAGCTACGACGTACTCCCCCCCGGCGCCGCCTGGATCGGCGTCGAGCGACTCAAGGCGATCGCGTTCTTCGGCGGCTATGCGTTTCTCGCCGGCCTGCTGCTCGCGCTCCCGGTCGGCTTCCTGCTGCTTTGCCTCAACATCGTCGTCGGCATGCTGAGCCGCGCTGCGCCCTCGCTAAACCTGTTCGCGGTCGGTCTCCCCGCCAGCCTCGCGGTCGGCGTCGTCACGCTGGCGATCGCGTTCCCGACGATGGGCGACTATATGCTCGTCATCGTCCGCGAAGGCCTCGCCGCCACCGAAAACCTGGTGCTCGGCTGATGTCGGAGGACTCGGGCGAAAAAACCGAAGCACCAACCGCCAAGCGCAAGAAGGATGCGGTCGAAAAGGGCGACATCCTCAAATCGCGCGATTTCGCCACCGCGCTGAGCATGCTCGCGGGCGTCGCCTGGCTGATCTACGCCGGCCCGACGCTGATCGTCGCGTGCAAGGCGATCATGACTTCCAGCTTCCAGTTCACGCACGCAGACGTCGAGGATTTCTCCCCCTGGCGTCCGCTGATGGAAGCCGGCGGCAAGCTCGCGCCATCACTGATAACCTTGTTCATCGTCAGCATCGGCGCCGCTATCCTGAGCCAGGCGGGGCTCGGCTCGCTCGGCTTCAACGGCGGTCTGCTTGCGCCCAAATACAGCCGCGTCGATCCCGCCGCCGGCTTGAAGCGCATCTTCGGCGCGAACGGCTGGATCGAGCTTGGCAAGTCGCTGCTGAAGGTGATCCTGCTAGGGACGATCGGCGGCTGGATGCTGTGGAACGCCGCGCATTCGACGATGGGCCTCGCCTCGTCCGCCGATCTCAACCAGGCGCTGTCGACGCTCGGCGGGATATTCAAGGGAATCCTGATCGCGATGGCGTTCGGGCTGTGCGCGATCGCCGGCATCGACCTGCCGATCCAGATCATCCGCCGCTTGGGGAAAATGCGGATGTCGAAGCAGGAGGTGAAGGACGAGCACAAGTCGACCGAAGGCAATGGCGAGGCGAAGGGCCAGATGCGCGCGAAGATGCGCGCGATGGCGAGCGGCGGCCTGCGCAAGTCGGTCGCCGAGGCGCATGTCGTGCTGACCAACCCGACGCATTTCGCCGTCGCGCTGCGCTACGATCGCGGCAAGGACCAGGTGCCGGTGGTCGTCGCCAAGGGTCGCGGTGCAACGGCTTTGGCGATCCGCGAACTGGCAGGCGAAGGCCGCGTGCCGGTGCTCGAATATCCGATGCTGGCGCGTGCGGTGTACTACACCAGCAAGGAAGGTCAGGAAGTCCGCGACGACCTCTACACCGCGATCGCGACGGTTTTAGCCTTCGTCTTCGGGCTGAACGCTGCGGCGGGCGGCACGGCCGCCGGGGTCCAGCCGTTCGTGACCGTGCCGAAGGACGCCCGCTTCGACGAAAACGGCATGAAACAAGCCTAAAGATCGGCGCGACCCGGCCGTTACTGGGAATACGCGCGCGCCGATCGTCAGTGCAGGAATTTCGCCATGGTAACCTCGACCACCAGCACGACCGCGACGCCAACGCCGACGCCCACCGCAACCGCGCAGAGTGCGGTCAACACCGCGACCCAGGCGCTGCTCACCGGCCTCAGCGCAGGCTCCGGCGTCGACACCGGCACGCTGGTCACGTCGCTGGTCGCCGCGCAGTTCGCCGCCCGCACCGCGACGCTGAAGTCCAAGTCCGACACGCTCACCGCGCAGATCTCGGGCGTCGCCTCGCTCAAGAGCACGATGACCGGCTTTTCCACCGCACTCGCAAATCTGGTGAAGGGCGGCAGCTTGCAGACCCAGCCGACCAGCTCGAACGCAGCCGTCCTGTCCGCCACCGCACAGTCGGGCGCGAAGCTGTCGGGGCTGTCGGCCAGCGTCACCGTCACGCGCCTCGCCACCGGCCAGGTCGCGCGCACGACGAGCGCGGTGGCCGCCGCCGATCGTACCAAATCGCTCGGCACCGGCGCGCTGACGCTGAACATCGGCGAGGGTGCGGACATCGCGATCGACACCGGCGACGGCAGCATCGACGCGGTCGCGGCCGGGATCAACGCGTCGAAGAGCGGCGTCACCGCCTCGGTCGTCACCGATGCGGCCGGTGGCGCGTACCTTTCCGTCAAGGGTGCGACCGGCAGTGCCAATGCCTTCACGCTGAAGGGTGCGGACGGCGATGCGCTCGATATCGGCGGCAGCGCGACCAAGACCAGCCTCGTGTCGACCGCGCAGAATGCCAAGCTCACCGTCGACGGGATCGATGTCGAGCGACCGAGCAACACCGTCGGCGATCTCGTCGCTGGCGTGACGCTGCAATTGAGCGGCGTGTCGACCGTACCCGTGTCGCTGACCAGCACCCCGCCGACCGACGCGCTGACGCAGGCGGTCAACGACGTCGTCACGACCTATAACGAGGTGCTCAAAACGATCACCGAGCAGACCGATCCGATCACCGGCAATCTCCGCGCCGACCCTGCCGCAAAGTCGTTGCTGAGCTCGCTGAAGGCGCTGACGTCCAGGCCGCTGGTCGGCGGCGCGGTGGCTGGCCTCCCGCGAACGCTGTCGGAGCTGGGCGTCGCGACCAACACCGACGGCACGCTGCGGGTCGATGCCACGTTGCTCGCGAAGCAACTCGCGGCCTATCCCGACACGGTCGAATCGATGTTTGCGCCGTCTGGCACCAACGCGCTCGGTCTGTCCGCGACGCTGACCGCGCTGACCACCAGCGCGACCAGCACGCTGACCGGGCTCGGCGCGTCGACCGTGCGCTACACCGCGGCCCAGTCCGACGTGACCGAGCAGCAGGACAAGGTGACCGACCAGTCGGCGCAGCTGACCACCCGGCTGACCCAGCAATATGCCAGCATGAACTCGCGCGTATCCGCATATAAGTCGACGCAGACTTTCCTGACCGGCCAGATCGCCCAGTGGAACAAGAGCGACTCGTGACCTACGCCAGCACCCTGATGCGCGATCCGTTCGCGACCTATCGCCAGATCGATGCGGTCGGCCAGACCGCCACCGCGGACGGCCCCGCCCTCGTCCAACTGCTCTACAAGGAACTGGTCGCGGCCCTGCGCGCCGCCGCCTGGGCCTGCGAAAAGCGCAAGTTCGCGATCAAGAGCGAACGCATTACCCGCGCCACCGCGATCCTGTTCGCCCTGGAAGCCGGTCTCGACTTCGAAAAAGGCGGCCAGGTTTCGGAGACGCTCGCCCGCCTGTACGGCGGCGCGCGGAAAACCGTCATCAATGCCTCACTCGGCCATGATCCAAAGCCGTTCCGCGATTCCGCGGACATGCTGGACGAGATCGCGCAGGCCTGGCGCACCGCCAGCGCCGCCTGAGCTTTCAATCCTCCCCCGCCAGGGGGAGGTGGCTGGCGCGTGCCAGACGGAGGGGGCGGACACGGAACAGCGGTTGTCGCCCCCCTTGCGGGAGGAGGGTCGAGGTAAGAAGTCCTACCGCTTGAACCAGTGTCGCATGGAGAAATAGGCCACGACGCCCGCCGCGATCACCGCACAGGCGCCGGCGATCGCATCGAACGCCCAGGGCTCCTCGGCATAGGGCAGCCCCTTCACGTTCATGCCGTACAGCCCGGTGAGAAACGTCAGCGGCAGGAACACCAGCGCCGCCACCGAGATGATCAGCGAGCGGTTGTCGATCTGTTCGGCGCGCAGGTCGGTCAGCGTCTCGTGGACCAGCGCGGCGCGCTCGCGGATCGATTCGAGTTCCTCCGCCATCCGCGCGGCCCGGTCCGCCGCTGCCGCCAGATGCAGTCGGTCGTCGTCGGCGAGCCAGTCGCCCGGCAATGCCGCCAGCTTCTCCAGCGCCGCACGTTGGGGGCTGAGGAAGCGTTTGTAGCCGATCGCCGCCACGCGGACCTTGCTGACGGTGCGACGCAGTTCGAACACGCGGTTGGCGTCGAGCTGTTCCTCGCAATCGTCGAGCTGGTCGCCAAGCGACGCGACGTCGGGGTCGAGGTCGGTGGTGATCTCGGTCGCGAACGCGGCGATCAGGTCCCCCGGATCGCGCACCTCGTGGCGCTCGACCATCTTTTCGACCTCGGCGACCGCGATCAACGGCTTCCGCGTGACAGAATAGACTCGGCCCTTCACCGCCCAGATCCGTACCGACGCCAGCATATCGGAGGTGTCGAGTTCCTCGTGCGAACGCCCGCGCAGGTTGACGAACGCACCGTCGCCGACCGCTTCGCAGCGCGGCCGGGTCTCGGTCGCGGTCAGCGCGTCGACCACATAGTCGAGCAGCCTGGCCTCGTCGCGCAGCCACGTTTGCGCGTGCTCGGCGGTGGTCGACAGGTGCACCCAGACGAGATCGGCGGTGCAGTCGAGGGCTTGCTTCACGTCGATCCGCGCGGCCTTGCCGTCGGTGACGCGAAAGCCGAACCCGCTCACCGCACCATCTCGCTCACAGGGCCATCTCGACATCGACCGATAGGCCGGTGCCGGGATCGCTCGGCATCGCCTCGCACAGCCGCGCGGCATCTGCGCGCGCGCGGTCGAGGATCGCCGCAGGCACGTCGGGGCGGTGATAGACCCGGTCGGCGCTCGCCAGCGCCCGCGCCTGGCGCAGGGTGAGGTCGTCCGGATCGGTGGAGGTCAGGCGGATCACAACCTGCTCCCCTCCCTGGAAGGGAGGGGTTGGGGGTGGGTCGGTTGGTTGGGAGTCGGCATGGATATCAGCGGCCGACCCACCCCCTGCCCCTCCCTGCCAGGGAGGGGAGCCTGGTGTGGGTTGGGCCAGCCACGCGTCGACGTCATGCGTTGGTGAGAGTGGGTCGAGCATGCCGCCTGCCGCCATCGCCGTCGCCAGCGCGCGGCGGCGCTCGCCCATGTCGGGCCAGCGACGCCGCAACGCGCCACGTGCCGCCTGAAGAGCCAACGCCAGTTTTCCGAGGTCGGCCGGCACCAGCGCCTCCAGCCGCTGCCGCAACGCCGCCGCCAGCCCGGCCGACACGCCGCTCGTGCCGATCGCGATCAGCACCGGCGCACGGTCGACGATCGCGGGCAGCGTGAAGTCGCACAGCGCCGAACGGTCGACCGCATTGACGAGGATCCCCCGTGCCTTCAGCCGCGCGACCGCCGCCAGCGCCTCGTCCTCGTCGTCGATCGCGACGATCGCGAGCGACGCCGCGGCATCCTCGCCGACCACGTCCGCGCCCGCACGATCGAGCAGCCGCCGCTTAGCATCCGCCGCCTCGCCCTCGCCCAGCAGGATCACCGGGCGCCCCGCCAGCCTGACGAACAGCGGCAGGCTTTGTAGCGGGAGCGGTGCGGGGGTCACCGCTTGAGCCATTCCGGCACGCGCTCGGCCGCCAGGATCGTCTCCGGGTGAATCCGATCCGCGACCACCGCGAACCGGTCGCCATCGACCAGCACTTCGGGCACCAGCGCGCGACTGTTATAGGTCGAGGCCATCGTCGCGCCATAGGCGCCCGCGGTGCGGAACACGCCGAGATCGCCCGACTTCACCACGTCGATGTCGCGCCCCATCGCGAAGGTGTCGCCGGTCTCGCATACCGGCCCGGCGATGTTGGCGGTCATCCGTTCGCCGGTCGGCTCGACCGCGACGAAGTCGTGATACGCGTCGTACATCGCGACGCGCGCGAGGTCGTTCATCGCGGCATCGACGATCACATACGGGTTCACGACGCCGGGCTTCACCCAGATCACCTCGGTCAGCAGCACGCCGGCATTGCCCGCAATCACGCGGCCGGGCTCGAACATGAGTTCGACGTCCCAGTCGGCGGTCGCGCGCGCGACCATCGCGCCATAGTCGGCCGGGCTCGGCAGCACGTCGTTGGGCTTGTACGGTACGCCAAGGCCACCGCCGAGATCGACGCGGCTGATCGTGTGACCCGCGGCCCGCAGTTCGGCGACCAGCTCGCCGATCCGCGCATAGGCCGCCTCGAGCGGCGCGAGATCGGCGAGTTGGCTGCCGATGTGGATCGCCACGCCGCGCAGGTCGAGCCCGTCATGCTGCGACAGGCGATCGAACATCGCCACCGCCTGGTCGATCGCGACGCCGAACTTGTTCTCCTTGCGCCCGGTCGAGATCTTGGCGTGCGTGCCGGCATCGACGTCGGGGTTCACGCGCAGCACCGCGGGTGCGCGCTCGCCGCGCGCGTGGGCGAGCGCGGCAAGGACCTCGCCCTCTTCCTCAAGCTCGAGATTGAACTGGCCGATCCCGGCGTCGAGCGCCTGCGCCAATTCGCGCCGCGTCTTGCCAACCCCCGAGAACACGATGTCCGACGCCGGAATCCCCGCCGCCAGCGCGCGCTGCATCTCGCCGGCCGAGACGACGTCGGCGCCGTAACCCTCGTCGGCGAGCACGCGCAGCACCGCGACGTTCGGGTTCGCCTTGATCGCGTAGGCGAGGTGGACGCGGCCGGCGGGCTTCAGCGCGTCGCGAAACACCTGCGCATGGCGGCGGAACGTAGCGGTCGAATAGACATAGACGGGCGTGCCGACGGCTTCGGCGATCGCCGGCAGGGCGACGTCCTCGGCATGCATAACACCGTCACGATAGTCGAAATGGTTCATGGATCAGGTCTTCAATTTGGCGGCGGCAGGTCGAACTCGTCGCTGCGTCGCTCGTCGGATTTGGTCAGCAGCTCGTCGCTGCGCTGCGGGCGTTGCTGCGTGGTGGGCGTGAGCAGCTCCGCGGCGGTAGGCTGGGTCTTCGCACCATAGGGCGCGACCGGGAGCGACTTGCCCTCCGCCGGGACGAGCCCGTCCGCTGCGCCGCAACCCGACAGTGCCAGCACCAGTCCCGCCAATCCTAGAAGCCGTTTCATGCCGTATCCCCCCGGGCTGCAAGGATCGCAGCGCGCACATTGTCGGGCGCAGTGCCGCCGAAGCTGGTCCGGCTGGCGACCGACGCATCGACCGAGAGCACGCCGTACACGCGTTCGTCGATCCGCGCATCGATTGCCTTCAGATCCTCGATCGGCAACGCATCGAGCGCGACCTTGCGCTCCTCCGCCAGCTTCACCGCGCGCCCGGTCACATGATGCGCCTCGCGGAACGGCAGCCCCGCCTCGCGCACCAGCCAGTCGGCCAGATCGGTCGCGGTCGCAAAGCCGCTCTCGGCCAGCCCGCGCATCCGGTCGGTGCGGAACGTCGCGCTCTCGACCATCCCGGTCATCGCCGCGATCGACAGCGCGAGCAGGTCGTGCGCCTCGAACACCGGCGGCTTGTCGTCCTGCATGTCCTTCGAATAGGCGAGCGGCAGGCCCTTCATCGTCACCATCAGCGCAGTCATGCAGCCGAGGATGCGGCCGGCATGCCCGCGCACCAACTCGGCCGCATCGGGATTGCGCTTCTGCGGCATGATCGAGCTGCCGGTCGACCATTGATCGCTCAGCGCGACGAACCCGAACGGCTGTGACGCCCACAGCACGAACTCCTCGGCGAGCCGCGACAGGTGCAGCGAGGTCTGCGTCGCGGCGGTGAGATACTCGATCGCGAAGTCGCGGTCGCTGACGCCGTCGAGCGAATTGGTCATCGGGCCGTCGAAGCCAAGCGCGGTGGCAGTCATCTCGCGGTCGATCGGGAAGCCCGTCCCGGCGAGCGCAGCCGAGCCGAGCGGCGACCGGTTCATCCGTGCGCGGGCATCGGCGAAGCGCCCGACGTCGCGCGAGATCATCGCGTGATACGCCATCAGGTGATGGCCTAGCGTCACCGGCTGCGCAGACTGCAAATGCGTGAAGCCCGGCATGACGCTCGCCGCATGCTCTTCCGCCCGCGCGAGCAGTGCCGCCTGGAACCCGGCGAGCGCCGCCAGCGCCTGGTCGATCGCGTCGCGCACCCACAGCCGGAAGTCGGTCGCGACCTGATCGTTGCGCGAGCGTGCGGTGTGCAGCCGTCCCGCCACCGGGCCGATCGCGTCGGCGAGCCGCGCCTCGGTCTGCATGTGGATATCCTCGAGGACCAGATCCTCCTCGACGCCGTGCTCGGCATAATGCGCCGCCACCGTGTCGAGCCCCGCCGCGATCGTCGCGGCATCCTCGGTCGAGACGATGCCCTGCTTGCCGAGCATCGCGACATGCGCCTTCGAGCCGGCAATATCCTGCTGCCAGAGGCGCTTGTCGAAGGGAATGGAGGCGTTTATCTCGCGCATGACCGCTGCCGGCCCCTCGGCGAACCGCCCACCCCACATCGAATTGGAACCGTCCATGTTCTCGCGTCCTGTGTTCAATTCGCTGCCGATCGCCTGTCTTGCCGGGATGGGCCTGCTGGTCGCCGGCTGCGATAGGAAATCGCCCGCGCCGGAGCAAGCAAACGTCGTCGCCACGAACACCGCGTCCGCCGACGAGGTCGCAGCCGGCCCTGCTCCGGACGAAGCGACCGGCCCTGCCGCCAGCGCGGAAAAGCTCGACCGCAGTCACAAGGGCGAAACCGGCCCGGCGGTCGCCTTCACCGCCCCCGATGGCAAGCCGGTCACGCTCGCGTCGTTCAAGGGCAAGCCGTTGCTGCTCAACCTGTGGGCGACCTGGTGTGCGCCGTGCGTCGCGGAAATGCCGACGCTCGATGCCGCCGCGAAGTCGATGGCCGGCAAGGTGCTGGTGATCGCGGTCAGCCAGGACATGCAGGGCGCAGAGAAGGTGACGCCGTTCTTCGCCGAGAAGAAGTTCACGACGCTCAAGCCGTATCTCGATCCGAAGCTCGGCCTCAGCCTCGCCTATCAGGCGAATCTGCCGACCACGATCCTCTATGATTCGGCGGGCAAGGAAGTCTGGCGGATGACCGGCGGCTATGAATGGAACACGCCCGAAGCCGCAAAGCTGATCGCCGAGGCGTCGTAATTCGTCACGATGTGTAATGTGCCGACCCGCCTTGGTGACGAGCCAAAGGTTGATGGCGAGCCGGCACCGTATCCTAGGACAGATCGCCGTCCGGTGCACCCGATCACGCGGTCGTAATCAGCGCCCGATCCGATTGGCGAGCCACGTCGCCGCGGCTTCGGGGGTTTGCTTGTCCGTGTCGCGATCCACGCGATAATTGGCCGCGCGCATAGCCTCGACCGGGATTGATCCGACCAAAGGCTTCAGCGCGGCAACGAACTTCGCGTCCCCTGCCCGTTTCGGTGCCACCATCAGGATCGCGTCATATCCCGGGATCGCCCGCCGTGGATCGGTCAGCACGGTCAGGCCATCCGCCGCGATCCGCCCGTCCGACGAGAAGGCCGAGATCACGTCGACGTTCCCGCTCTCCAGCGCGCGGTACATGAAGGTCGGGCTGTACGGCGTCGTCTTGGCGAACCGCAGCGGATAGGCGCGCTTCACCGCCGCCCATTCGGGCCGCTCGAGAAACTCCAGGTCGCTGCCGAGCGTCATCCCCGGCGCGGCCTTCACCAGATCGTCGAGGCTGGCGATTCCCTTGGCCTTGGCCTCCGCCCCCTTCATCGCGAAGGCATAGGCATTCTCGAACCCGAGCGAACCGATCAGCCCGACATCGTGCGCGCGCTTCGCCCAGTCGCCGATCGCCGCGACCATCGCGCCATGCTCGGGCACGTCGGTGCGCTTCATCTCGTTCGCCCAGATCGTCCCGGCATAATCGACATACACGTCGATATCCCCGCCCGAAAGCGCGCCGAACACCACCGCCGAGCCGAGCCCGTCGCGATACTCGACGGTGTAGCCCGCATGCTCCAGCCGATCGCCGATCAGCCGGGCGAGGATATATTGCTCGGAAAAGTTCTTCGCGCCGACCACCACCGTCCGGTCGCCGCCGCTCTTCGGCCACAGCGGCACGGTCGCCACCGCGGTTCCCGCCAGCAACATGACGGCGCTGGCGATCCACAACCACCGCCGCCGCGCGCGGATGCCGTATTCGATCCCGCCGATCAGCGCGTCGACCGCCAGCGCCAACGCCGCCGCCGATATGCAGCCGGCCAGCACCAGCGCCCAGTTCTGCGTCTGCAATCCGGCGAAGATCATGTCGCCGAGACTCGGCTGACCCACGGTGGTCGACAACGTCGCCGCCCCGATCGTCCACACCGCCGCGGTCCGGATGCCGGCGATCAGCACCGGCGCGACCAGGGGCGCCTCGACCAGCCGCAGCTTCTGCGCGGGCGTCATGCCGACCGCGTCCGCCGCCTGGATGACCGCCGGATCGATGCCCTGCAAACCCGCCACCGCATTCCGGATGATCGGCAGCAACGCATATAGCGTCAGCGCGATCAGCGACGGCAGGAAGCCGAGCGCGGGGATGCCGCCGCCGACGAGCGTGGAGAGACTGAGCAACAGCGGATAGAACAGGGCGAGCAGCGCAAGGCTCGGGATCGTCTGTACCAGGCTGGCAAACCCGAGCGACACGCGCGCCACGGTCGCGTTACGCGCGGACCAGATTCCCAGCGGCAGGCTGATCGCGATCCCCAGCAGCAGTGCCGAGGCCGACAACAGCACATGCGCGGCGAGCAACGGCGGCACGCGGCCGAGTGCCTCGATAAATGCGCTCACGATACCAGCGCCTGCAAGCGTTCGGCCTGCGCGCGCGGGACCTGGACCAGCGCCTGCGCATCGTCGCCACCCTTGCCCGAGACCAGTTCGGCCGGCGTCGCATCGGCGACGATCCGCCCGGCCTTCATCACCAGCACCCGGTCGGCGAGCAGCAACGCCTCCGCCATGTCGTGCGTCACCAGGATCGTGGTCAGGCCGAGCCGGTCGTGCAGGTCGCGTATCCGCGTACCGAGCGCATCGCGCGTCACCGGATCGAGCGCGCCGAACGCCTCGTCGAGCAGCAGCAGCTTCGCCCCCGGCGCGAGCGCGCGGGCGATGCCGACACGCTGCCGCTGGCCGCCCGACAGCGCATCCGGCATCCGCCCGGCGATATCGCGCGGCAGATCGACCAGATCGAGCAGGTCGCCGACCTTCGCCTCTTCCCCGCGCCCCGCGATCCGCAATCCGATCGCGATGTTCTCGGCGATCGTCATGTGCGGGAACAGGCCGATATTCTGGAACACGTAACCGATCCGGCGGCGCAGTTCGGGCGCGGGCTCGGCGGCGACGTCTGCGCCGTCGATCGTCACGCGGCCCTCGCTCGGCTCGACCAGCCGGTTGATCGTCTTGAGCAGCGTCGACTTGCCCGAACCGGACGTCCCGACCAGCGCGACGAACGCGCCGCGCGCGATATCCAGCGAGACCGCGTCGACCGCGATCGTCGACCCGTAGGTCTTGGTGACGCGTTCGAAAGCCAACACGAGGTCGGGCGCTGGCAAATTGTCTGGCATCTGCGCGCAGGATGCGGGAAACATACCGGAAAATCAAATATGAGAGGGATGCCATGAGCGAGCAGAGCATTTTCATCACCGGCGGCGGTTCGGGGATTGGCCGCGCCACCGCGCTGCTGTTCGCGCGCAAGGGCTGGCGCGTCGGTCTCGCCGACGTCAACGTCGCCGGGCTGGCCGAAACCGCCGCGCTGCTCCCCGAGGGGATGGCGTCCACCTACCAGATGGACGTGCGCGACCGCGAGGCGTGGGTGGCCTGCCTCGACGCATTCGTCGCCACCACCGGCGGGCGGCTCGACGTGCTGTTCAACAATGCCGGGATCGGCTCGGGCGGGCCGCTTGCGGATACCGACTTCGCCGAGATCGACCGCGTGATTGCGATCAATCTGGTCGGCGCGCTGAACGGCGCGCGGATCGGCCATGCCTATCTCAAGCGCACGCCCGGATCCTGCCTGCTCAACACCGCGTCGGCGTCGGCGATCTACGGCTCGTCCGGCCTCGCGCCCTATTCCGCGACCAAGTTCGGCATCCGCGCGATCACCGAGGCGCTCGACGGCGAATGGGCGGCGGACGGTATCAAGGTACGCTCGATCGTGCCGAGCTTCATCGACACGCCGCTGCTGGATTCCGCTGCGGGAAAGACCAATCACTCGATCCGCGAGACGGTGACCGGCGCGGGCCTGGAACTGACCGGGGTGGACAAGGTCGCCGAGGCCGCCTGGGCCGCGGTCCACGGCGACAGGATCCACACCTATGTGGGGAAGACCGCCCACCGCATGGCCTTTGCGGCACGATGGATGCCGGGCGCGCTCCGCAAACGCATGCGCCGCAGCATGACGCGGGGGTAATAATCCCCCCTCCCTGGAAGGGAGGGGCAGGGGGTGGGTCGGCTTCCGCATACCCGAACCTCTCGAGGCTCAAGCCGACCTACCCACCCCCAACCCCTCCCTTTCAGGGAGGGGCGAAAGAGAAGAACTCAAACGTCCCCCACGATCGCATCGATCGCCTCGGCCATCTCGATATCCCGCGGGCTCAGGCCTCCCGCATCGTGCGTCGTCAGCAGGATCTCCACCCGGTTCCACACGTTCTTCCACTCCGGATGGTGGTTCGCCCGCTCGGCGATCAGCGCGACCTGCGTCATGAAGCCGAACGCCTCGACGAAATCCGCGAACACGATCGTCCGCGTGATCGCATCGCGCGCATCGTCGTAATCCCACTCGTCCAGCCCATCGAGCGCCTCGGCCCGCTCGGTCTCGTTCAGCGCTTCGATCATCGGGCTCTCCCTTGCCGCCACAGTTCGCCACCGACTATGGCTGCTGGCATGAGCGGGCAAGCAGCAATCCACGGCCGAGACCTCGGGGAAGCCCCCGACGCCGACACGATCGAGGCGATTTGCCGCGCGACGATCGCCAGGCTCCCCGCGCAGTTCGCCCAGCATCTCGGCGACATCGTCTTCGCGGTCGAGGAGTATGCTGACGACGAGACGCTCGCCGCGCTCGGGCTGGAGCACCCGCTAGACCTGTCGGGCCTGTACCACGGCCGCCCGCTCGGCGAAAAATCGTCGATGGACTCGGGCGCGATGCCCGACCGCATCGTCCTCTATCGTCGCGCGATCCTGGAGGAATGGATCGAGACCGGGGTCCGTCTCGACGACCTCGTCGCCCACGTCACGATCCATGAGATCGGCCATCATTTCGGCCTCAGCGACGACGACATGCACACGCTGGAAGATTCCGCAGAAGACTCGCCGACGTGAGCCTCGCATTTCGCGACGTCGCGTGCGTGCGGGGCGGGCGGATGCTGTTCTCGGGCGTATCGTTCGATCTCGCACCCGGCGACGCGGCGACGGTCACCGGCCCCAACGGCATCGGCAAGTCGAGCCTGATCCGCATCGCCGCCGGCCTGCTTCCGCCGTTCGAAGGCGCCGTGAGCTGCGACGCGGACAAGGCGCTACTTACTGAAGCCAGCGCGCTCGACAGCGACCGCACGCTCGTCGCCGCACTCCGCTTCTGGGCCAGCCTCGACCGCGCGCCCAATCCGGACGCGCGCGTTGTCCAAGCGTTGCAGGCGCTCGATCTCGAAGCACTCGACGGCATACCCGTCCGCCTCCTTTCCACCGGCCAGCGCCGCCGCGCCGCGATCGCGCGCATTGCCGCCAGCGAAGCCCCGGTCTGGCTGCTCGACGAACCCGCCAACGGGCTCGACACCCACTCGGTCGCGCGCCTGGAGGCGTTGATCGCCCGACATCGCGCCGGCGGCGGCATCGCGCTCGTCGCCACCCATCTCCCGCTGTCGATGCCGGGCGCGCAGGAGATCGGCCTGTGAGCACGCCATGATCGCCCTCGTCCGCCGCGATCTCCGCCACAGCCTGTCGAGCGGTGGTGCGACGCTGGTCGTCGGCTTCTTCCTGCTCGTCGCCACGCTGTTCCCGTTCGCGATCGGCCCCGACGCGGCGCTTCTCGCGAAGATCGGCGGCGGCGTGATCTGGACCGCGGCTTTGCTCGCGGCCCTGCTGCCGGTCGAGCGCCTGATCGGCCCCGATCTCGACGCGGGCGTCTTCGATCAGCTCGCGGTGCGCGGCCGATCGATGGCGCTCGTCGCCGCCGCCAAGATCGTCGCGCACTGGCTGAGCTTCGGTCCCCCGCTGATGCTTGCCGCGATCGTCGCCGCCGGGTTGCTCGGCCTGTCCGGCGACACGCTGCTCCGCGTCGAGATCGGCCTCGCGATCGGCACGCCCGGTCTCGCCGCGCTCGCCGTCGTCACCAGCGCGCTGGTCGCCGGCGTCCGCGGCGGCGGTGCGGTCAGCGGCCTCGTGATGCTCCCCCTCGCCGTCCCCCTGCTGATCTTCGGCGCCGGCTCGCTGGACCCGGCAGGCAGCGCAGGCGCGATCAAGCTCCTCGCCGCGGTCAGCCTGCTCCTGGTCGCCGGCGCCCCCTTCGTGGCCGCCGCCGCGATCCGCGCCGCCATGGACTGAGGCGCCCGGGACCTTGGTCGGGGTCCCAAGTCCGAGCAGTGCACAGACTTGCGCGCAGCGTCACCGCTGGCGACGCCCGCCATATTCGCTAAGGTACACCATGTCTCTTGGCGTCTTCATCCTTCGACCGGGCTCGATCTACAAAGACATTCGCGCAGAGCAGTATCAGTTTCCAGCGCAGTATCTGAGCCGGGCACAGCCGTGCGTCGGCAGTTGGATACTCTATTACGAACCCCGCAAGGTTGCGAACGCCCGCGGCTATTTCGCGGCTGCCAAGGTGGACCGGATCATTCCCGATCCATCGACGCAAGGCATGTACCTAGCAATGATCGAGCCCGGTTCCTGCATCGATTTTCCGCGGCCGGTGCCGTTCGCCGGCCCGGACGGCCCGATCGAACGCGGTGTCCTGAACGCGCAGGGGCGCATATCGGGGCGTGCGCAGTCGGCGGTGCGCCCGATCTCGGCATCGGATTTCAACCGGATCGTCGCGCTGGGGCTCGATGACGATACGCCGTTGCTGCCAAGGACCGGGGATCCCGAGCGTGGCGACCGGTTGCGCGAAGAAGCCCCGATCTTTCTCCACGAACAGGCGCCTTTCGCCTACGACCACGACCGCCCGCGCCTCGCCACGCTCGTATCCCGCCCGATCCGCGACCGCGTATTCCGCCGTGTCGTCCTGCGCGCCTACGACGAACGATGCGCCATCACCGGGCTTAAGCTGATCAACGGCGGCGGCCGCGCAGAAGTGGAGGCGGCACATATCCGCGCGGTCGAGGCGAACGGCCCCGACAGCGTCGGCAACGGCATCGCCCTGTCCGGAACCGCACACTGGATGTTCGACCGCGGTCTGCTCAGCCTCGCGGACGACCACGCTATCCTGGTCTCGCGTCAGGCCAACGACCCCGACAGCATTCGCGGCATCATCAACAAGAGCGGCTACGCCCTGCCCCCCGCCCGGATGGCAGACCGCCCCCACCCCCATTTCCTCGCCTGGCACCGCGACCATTGCTTCAAGCAATAAGCGCCGCGCGCACTGTGCGGAAACACGCGGTCCCGAGAGCCGTGCAGGCAAAACCTGCACCGAGAACGCGGCCCGGCTCTGGGGCGAACAACGATGTACGATGATCAGCGAACCATAATTCGCACGCCAGCAACCACGATCCTATCAACCGGTGGATCGGCTATAAAATTGGCGGAGACGGAGGGATTCGAACCCTCGGTACCAGTAAACCCGGTACGGCGGTTTAGCAAACCGCTGGTTTCAGCCACTCACCCACGTCTCCGGCTGCAGCAGATGCGGGGCTATAGCGAGGGTCGGTGCAGGGGGCAACGCCTGTAATGGGTCCGGTTCGCGAATTCCGATATTCCTCGGGTCGGCTTCGGTCCCGACCACATTTCCGCACCCGCGCCTGATAACCTCGATCCCGTCCGCCCGCCTCCCCAACTCCCGCATTCCCGCCATTCACCCCGTATTCGCCCAAATTCGACACGGGCGCCCGGTTCGTTCATTGCGCGGCAAGGCCAACGTTGGTTAATCTGGCTGGCGACCGGCGTCCCGGTGGTCAACCTGCCGTCACGGGACGCCTTGGTATTTTGGGGATCGATCGACATGCGTAGCGTCTGGCTTGGCCTGGGTGCCCTAGCGGCAGCCGTTTGCGGGGGCACCGCGTCGGCGCAGGTCCGCACGATCGATCCCAACCAGGCGATCGACGGCGATCTGTCCGCCCAGGCCTATCAGGCGCCGTCGCGCCCGCAGGCGACTACGCAGCCGTCGCGCCCCGCGCCGGATCCGACCTATCCCGAGACGCCACCCCAGGACGTGCCGCCCCCGCCGCCCGCTCAGACGACCACCGCCCCGACCCCGGAAACGCGCGCCGAGGCCACCATGCAGGCCGCCGACACCTATCAGCGCGATGACCTGCTCGCGGCGGGCGAAGGCGTGTTCGGCAAGGGTGCCGCCGGCCTGGGCGGCATCCTCGAGAACATCCTTAAGGACCAGGGCCAGCCCAACGCGTACATCGCCGGGCGCGAGGCCTCGGGCGCGTTCATCCTCGGCGTGCGCTATGGCTCGGGGATCATGAGCCACAAGGTCGAGGGCCAGCAGCCGGTCTATTGGACCGGCCCGTCGGTCGGCTTCGACATCGGCGGCGACGCGAACAAGGTCTTCGTGCTGGTCTACAACCTCTACGACACCGAGGAACTCTACAAACGCTTCCCCGCCGTCGAAGGCCGCCTGTACCTGGTCGGCGGTTTCGCCGCGACGTATCTGCGCCGCGGCAACGTCGTCCTGATCCCGATCCGCCTCGGCGTCGGCTGGCGCGCGGGCGTCAACGTCGGGTATATGAACATCACGCACAAGAGCCGGTGGCTGCCGTTTTAGGCGCAGTCGGGCAGCCGGCCACGCCCGGCTGACTCCGGCAAGCCCGGCCGGCGGGGCAAGGCCCCGTCCGACGACGTGGGCTTCGCCCACGGCGCGCGCCCAAGCAGTGACGCTAGTGATTCCCACCGCCCCAAAAGTTGACGCCCCCACCAGGCACGCTACCCCCGGCAAATGGCAAAACCCGACCGCCTCGCCCGTCTAGACGCCCAGCGCGAAGACCTCGAAACCGACTACCGCGAAGCGCTGATAGCGGCGCTGGAGAAGACCGCAGCCGGTTCGCTAGGCCTGTTCGACCGCACCCCGGACCGCCGCATCCGCGCCGCGATCGCCCCGACCATCGACGCGCTCACCGAAATGGGTACCGACATCGACGCAATGCGTGAGCGCCTGATGCTGGAGCCCTTTGCGCTCCACCGCGACTTCTTCGCCGCGCGAGGCCCGGTCAGCGCCAGCGCGGTCGGCGAGCAGAAGGAAGCGCGGCTGTGGCTGGATCGGCTGAAGGCGTCACCTTCTACGCTGTAGATGACCATCGCTACCTAAACAGCGACAGGCTCCCCTCCCTTGGGAGGACGGGGCAGGGGGTGGGTCAGCTTCAGCTCGTCCGAACGCTCGCGACCAAAGCGGGCCAACCCACCCCCAGCCCCTCCCTTCCAGGGAGGGGAGAACCGATAGCTGAGCACGCCGTTAAAGCTCTGGACGCACCTGCCCGCTCCGCTTCAAGTGCCTCTGAGCAGCCCTACCCCTCGAACCGCCACCCCGCATTGGTCCCGGCCAAAAACGGCACGACCGCCGTCTCCCCCGTACCGATCGACGCCGGCACCTCGGCATCGCCGCGCACCAGCGTCACCGTCCCCTCGTTCAGCGGCAACCCATAGAACCGCGCGCCATGCTCCGACGCGAACCCCTCGAACTTGTCGAGCGCGCCCTCCTCGTCGAACACCCGCGCGTACGCCTCCAGCGCGAACGGCGCGTTGAAGATCCCCGCGCACCCGCACCCGGATTCCTTCGCCCCGACGACATGCGGCGCGCTGTCCGTCCCCAGGAAGAACCGCGGCGACCCCGACACCGCCACCTGCCGCACCGCCACCCGGTGCGTCTCGCGCTTCAGCACCGGCAAGCAGTATGCGTGTGGCCGCAGCCCCCCGTCGAACAGCGCGTTGCGGTTGATCATCAGGTGCTGCGGCGTGATCGTCGCGGCGATCGGATGATCCGCCTCGGCCACGAACGCCGCCGCCTCCGCGGTCGTGATATGCTCCAGCACGATCTTGAGACCGGGATAATCGCGCACCAGCGGCGTCAGCACGCGCTCGACGAACACCGCCTCGCGGTCGAAGATGTCGATCGACTTGTCGGTCACCTCGCCGTGGATCAGCAGCGGCATGCCGATCCGCTGCAACGTCTCCAGCACAGCCGTCAGCGCGCGGATATCGGTGACGCCGTGCGCGGAATTGGTGGTCGCATGTGCGGGGTACAGCTTGCACGCGGTGAACACGCCCTCGGCATAACCGCGCTCGAGTTCGGCCGGATCGGTGCCGTCGGTGAGATAGCACGTCATCAGCGGGGTGAAGTTCGCGCCCCCTCCTTCACTGTCATCCAGCGCGGCCATGATCCGTCCGCGATACGCCTTTGCGGCGTCGATAGAGGTCACCGGCGGCGTCAGGTTCGGCATGATGATCGCGCGCGCGAACTGCCGCGCGGTATGCCCCGCGACCGCCTCCAGCATCGCGCCATCGCGCAAATGGACATGCCAGTCGTCGGGGCGGCGGATCGTGAGGCGCTCGGTCATGCCGCCCTCCTATCGGCCCCAGCGATCGGATACCAGACGCACGCGGCTTGGAAATCGCCCCACGCGCACTAGGTGATAGTGATGGACCAGCCGCCCCCCGCAACGCCCCCCACGATGCTGATCGACCGCAGCGTGATCCGCGTCTCGGGCGAGGACGTGCGCGGCTTCCTGCAAGGGCTGGTCACCGCCGACACCGCATTGCTCACCCCCGACACCCCTGCCTGGGCAGCGTTGCTGTCGCCGCAAGGCAAGGTGCTGTTCGACTTCATCCTCTGGGCGGATGGCGACGACGTGCTGATCGACGTCGAGGCCGCGCAGGCCGAAGCGCTGGTGAAGCGCCTGACGCTCTACCGCCTGCGCCGCGCGATCACGCTCCGGCCCGACGCGGCCAAGGTCCACTGGTCCCCGACCGGCGACCGGGGCGTCCCCGATCCGCGCCTCGCGGACCTAGGCCATCGCTGGCTCGGCCCCGCCGGCGACCCCGCCACCGGCTGGGACGCGCATCGCCTGTCGCTCGGCGTCACCGAAGGCGTCGGCGAGCTCGGCAGCGGCGAGACGCTCTGGCTCGAATGCAACGCGCGCGAGCTGAACGGCGTCAGCTTCACCAAGGGGTGCTATGTCGGCCAGGAGAACACCGCCCGGATGCATCACCGCTCGAAGGTCAACCGCCGCCTCGTCGTCGCCCCGTTCACCGAACCCAGCGCGCGAACCCGCGTCACCTATCCCGAACTCGACCTGATGGTCGAACACCGCCGCGTCGAAGCGCTCGGCGACGCGCTGACGCCCCCCTGGCTCGCCGCAGCACTAGAGGAAACGCCCTAGCGCCACCCTCACGATCCTCCCCCGCCAGGGGGAGGTGGCACCGAAGGTGACGGAGGGGGAGGACACGAAACCAGCGTTATCGCGCCCTCCCCCTTCGTCTCGCTACGCGATCCACCTCCCCCTAGCGGGGGAGGATTTCACGATGACTCAGGAATTCGCGCGCGCCCAGGCCCCGGCATCCGCCACCTGTGCCGCATCCGGCGTCACCCCGGTATACAGCACGAACTGCTGCACCGCCTGCAACGTCGCCACGTCCGCGCCGGTGATACACCGCTTCCCCGCCGCACCCGCCGCGCGCAGGAACGGCGTCTCGATCGGATATTGCACCACGTCGAACGCCACCGCGCAGCCGGCGATCATCGCCGCCGGAAATGCGAGCGCCTCGGCATCCGCCCCGGTCATCCCCAGCGGCGTGACATTCACGAGCAACGGCACCTCCCCCTCGGCCACCCCCGCCCAGCGATACCCATAGAGATCGGCCAGCGCCCGCCCCGCGCGTTCGTTCCGCGCGACGATCGTGCCGTCGCGAAACCCGCTGTCGCTCAGCGCCGCGGCGACCGCCTTCGCCATCCCGCCCGAGCCCTGCACGACGAACGGCATCGCCCGGTCGAGGTCCGCGACCAGATCGACCACCGCGCCATAATCCGTGTTGTGCCCGGTCAGCACGCCCTCGTCGTTGACGATCGTGTTGACGCTGTCGATCGCGCTCGCGGTCTGCGCCAGCCCGTCGAGCAGCGGGATCACCGCCTCCTTGAACGGCATCGAGATCGCACACCCGCGAATCCCCAGCGCCCGTATCCCGCCGATCGCCGCGTTCAGGTCGGTGGTCGAGAACGACTTGTAGACGAAATCCAGCCCGGTCAGCTCGTACAGCCGGTTATGGAACCGCGTCCCGAAGTTCCCCGGCCGCGCCGACAGCGACATGCACAGCCGCGTATCCCGGCCAATCAGCGGTTTCATCTGCATCTCCTCGGTAGGCTGGCTCCAATACAGCCGCGAGCCGTCATGGTGAAGCGTCGATAGATGTGTCCACGCGAAGGCGCGAAGGCGCAAAAATGTCGTCCCCGGCCCCGCGCTCCGCCTCGCACTCGTGCGGCAGCACAAAATCCTGTGAGAAGGCGACCGACGCCGCCCCACGCAATTCCTCTTCGCGCCTTTGCGCCTTTGCGTGAACACATCGACGTTCCGCCAAACACCGCCGTCGCGAAAGGTCCAAGCGTCGATTTTGTTCGCGCGGAGACGCGGAGCCGCGGAGAGTAAGAAGAAGGTTTGGGCAGCGTTTCCCGTTATCGCCGCACCTTGGCGAAGCCGGTTATCGAAAGCCGCATTCGCGGACGACCTTAGCCCCGAACGAGCCATCTCCGCTCTTACTCTCCGCGGCTCCGCGTCTCCGCGTGAACAAAATCGACGCCAGCCCAAGCCGCCGTCTCCGCGACCGGTCCACGCCCAAAACGCAAAGCACAAAAGAAAAGGGAGGCCGGCTTGCGCCGACCTCCCCGATCTTCATTCCGTAACCGACCCGAGAGCCGGTTGGCGAAAGTCTTACTGGCCCGAACCCGGACCGTAGGTGACTTCCACGCGACGGTTCTGCACTTCGCGAACGCCATCGGCGGTCTCGACGCGCGGACGGCTCTCGCCGAATGCTTCCGTCGAGATGACGCTGTCCGGGATGGCATGCGAAGACAGGTATGCCTTCACGCCATCTGCGCGGCGCTGCGACAGACCGACGTTGTACGAAGCCGAACCCGACTTGTCCGCGTGACCTGCGAGCATGACCTGTGCGTTGCCGCACGACTGGTACTGCGTGATCGCGTTGTCGAGGATCGACGCTGCCTCTGGCGTGATGTCCGACTTGTCCCATTCGAAGAACACGATGAACGGACCAGGCGAGCAGACCACTTCGACCGGCGCCGGCGGCGGCGGAGGAGGCGGGGGAGGCGGCGGCGGCGGCGGCGGCGGCGGCGGCGGAGCAGCAGGCTCGCCGAAGTTGTACGTCACACCACCAAGGATGCTGTGCGAACGATAGCGACCGTCGAACACGCGGTTCGAAACGTCGACCAGCTTGACGTTCTCGGCGTTGAAGAAACGATACTTCAGCGTCGCGTCGATGTGGTCGGTCAGCGGTGCGCGGATACCGGCCAGGCCCTGATACGCGAACACGGTGTCCGAGTCGTTCAGGAAGTCGCCGTTGTTGTTGAGTGCGTACTGCGCCTTGACGCGAGCAACACCAACACCACCGCCGACGAAGCCCTGGATGCCATCATCCGGACCGAAGTCCAGAAGGCCGTTCAGCATGAAGCTGAGCGCCGACGACGAACCACCAGCGAAGTCGGCATTGCCGGCTGGGTAGTTGCCACGTGCACCATTGGCAGCAAAGATCGGCGTGGTCGTGGTCGACGAATAGCCGTCCACGGTTGCCTTACGGTAGCCGACTTCGGTTTCCAGACGGAAACCACCAAAGTCATAACCCATGACCGCATCGACGTCATAACCATAGTCATGATCGACCGAACCGGCCTTATTGAGGTTGCCGATATCATAATCGATATCTTCAACGATCATCGCACCGCCTTCGACGCCAACGTACCACGACTTATCGCGGGCGAGGGCGGGAGTGGCGAGTGCGGTGGAGGCGAGTGCCAGAACGACGGCAAGCTTCCGCATACTAATCCCCTTTCATGAGTGTCACACGGACATCGCAAACTCCCTATCCTCGGGGTTGTTTCCACGCAAGTTCACAAATGTCGAAGGTGTTGCCGGAACGACACAGTTTTTGGGGTGTTTTAGCCTCCAATCAACCCGTGGCCGCGCAAACAGCCCAATATGGCGAAAATTGCCGCCCTCGCCTGCACGTCGATGACAGCGCCGCCGCTGGGGTCGGGAATCGCCGCCCGGCGCGGCCCAACCACGTCGACTCCGCCGATCGACACGCGCGATCCGGCCAGCACGCCGACCGTCCACGCCCCGCTGGCGAACCGCGCGACCTGCCCGTCGGCCACGCTCCATACCGCCATCCCGTCGCGCGGAGCCACGAACCGCCACCCGCCGCTCGTCCACCCCGCGATCGTCCGCGCCTGTCCGACCCAGCCGCCGGTCGGCGCGGTGCCGACGATCCACGCATTCCCCGCCACCGGGTTCGCCGGCGGCACATTGGTTCCCACCGCCAGCACGCTCGCCTGCACCGCTAGGTCGAGCAGCGCGAGCGCCTCGTTATGCGTCGTTTCCTTCTGCGCCTGTCCGGGCTGCAACAACGGCAATGCCAGTCGCGGTGTGGTGTCGTCGCTCATCATTCGTTCCCCCGTTCGATTATCAGGCCGGTACGATCAGTTCCGCCGCCAGCGATTCGCCGAACACGCCCCGCTGCCGCACCGCGACGCCGACCGGCCCGCCTCGCTCGGCCGCACTGAGGACGATCCACGGCACCGACACATCGATGTCCCGCACATCGGTTCCCGTCGTCCCCGTCGTCAGCGTCACGCGGTACGCCTCGCTTTCCTCGGCCAGCGGCGAGTCGACCCCGTCGATCCAGCGCCATCCCGCCCGGCTTCGCCGCGTCCACCGTACCGTCGCGCCGCCATCCGCCTCGCCACGCCAGCCGAGATGCACCGGAGACGGCGGCACCACCGACGCCCCGTGCAGCACGCACCGCGTCTCCACCGGGGTCGCGTCGCCCACGCCCGACGCCATCACCCGAACCTCGCGCCCCAGCACCGACACCGGCAGGTCGAACGCCCGCGCCGCCTCCGCCTCGATCAGCACGAACCGATCCCCGACGAACTGCAAGCCGATGGCGGCCTCGCTCCCCCGCCGCCCCCGCAGCAACCCGCTCAACCGCCACCGCGCGCCGCCCAAGGGTTCCGCCCGACCGAACTGGACGAGTTCGTCGCCGATCAGCGCCAGATTGACCCCACGATCGAGCGCCGCCGCATCGGCGTCACCCAGTTCCATGTCCGCATGCGCCAAAATGATCTCGAACACCCCCCGACGGTCGACCAGAGTCGCCGGCGCTCCCGACGCGACCACCACGATCGTCCCCAGCACCGCGGGCGCGGCCGCTACACCGGCCGCCACCCAACTCACCCCGTCGTCCACGCTGTAGAGCAGAGCCGCCTGCCGCCACGCCGCACCCGAGCCGGCAGCAACCACGGTCATTCGCGGCGCGCGCAACGGCGTCTCCTCCAGCCCCGGAACCTCGAACGCGCGCAGGATCGTCGCCCCGACGACCGCATCGACCGCCCCCGAAACGCGCCCGCTCGTCGCGGTCGCCGGCAGCGACGCCGCCACCAGCGGCACCAGCCCCAGGGTCGTCACCATCCCCTCGATGCTGACGTCGGCCACCCGCCACACGCCGCCCTCCCCCGCGACCGTCACGCAAGCCCCAGGCGCAATCGCCATCGCCCCAAACCCCGCCGCTACGGTCCGACGCACCCGCCCAGCCTCGGCCCGCGCCAGCATCGCCTCCGCCACCGTCTTCGCCGCGCCAGCCTCCAGCACCGCCGGCACCTCGACCCGCTCATCGCGCACGCCAGCCCCCGGCCGCCGAGCCCGCTGCACCCCGGCCTGGTAATCCCGCGCCGCGTCATAATAGCCGACCGTCACCGTCCGCGGCACGGTCTCGATCGCCGCCACCGCCCGAGCCCGCCGGACACCCTTGCCCGAAACCGCAAACCCCTCATCGGCCACCGCGACGGTCGCCCCCGCCGCATCCCGCATCACCAGCCCCCTCCCGGAGGGCGCAAACCAGGCCCCGCCAGCCTGCCCCAGCATCTCCAGCACCGCCCGAATGCTCCCGCCCGACGCCGCGAACCCGCCCACCGCCAGCGAGGCGGCCCCCGAGACCTCCCCCGCCAGCGCCTTCGCGATCGTCGACACCAACACCACGCCCTCGTCCGCAATCACCTCGAAACTCAGCGACGGGATCCGATTCCCGAAATCCGCCAGCTGCAACATCTCGAACACGGCGTAGGCGCACCCGCGATACGCCGGCGTCCCCGCCCCCTCCGCGGACGCGATCAACGGATCCACAGCCTGATCCTCGCCCCCCCGATGCAACCGAAACCCGGTCGCCGTCTTGAAGTCCCCAGCCGCCCCCCGCAGCAGCTTCCCCTCGGCCCAGATCCGCCCGATGCCCAGCACCGCCCGCGCCGACACCAGCACCGCGAACGACGCCGCATAGGAATAGGTCGCCGTCCCCGCCTGCCCCTTGCCGGTGCCCGAGACGGTCCGGTTCTCGATCAGGTCAGTCGCCCAGATCACCGTCCCCGCCACCCGCATCGTCCCGAACAACTTCGGAATCTGGCTGCCGTAAGACGACGTCTGCACCGCCAGCTCGACCAGCCGAGGCCCCTCCTTCCGCGTGCCGAAGAGCGCATGATCCACCGACTGCCCGATCAGCGCGCCGATCGCGCCGCCGATCGGCCCGCCCACCGCGCTCCCCACCGCGGTCAATACCAAGGTCGCCATGTCACACCCCCACCCGCCAAACACCGATCAGCGGCCAAGGCGGCAGCCCCGGCCGCTCCACCACGCGCCGCAGACCCGAGTCCGCATGCACGAACCCGCCCGCCGTCCTGATCCCCAGATGAATCTGCCCCGGCCCCACCGCCATCACCAGCACGTCGCCCGGCTCGGCCTCGGCAACCCGCACCAGCACCCGATCGAGCAAACCCCAATCGCTACCCCGCAACGAATACCCGCTCGGAACCGCGCCGAGATAACCCCCAGCCCGCAAGGCCAGCGCGACCAGCCCGACACAATCGAGCCCATCCGCCCCCCGCCCATGCAACCGAAACCGCGTCCCCACCGCGCGCAGGGCAGCCTCCGCAACCGCGCTCAAGCCCCCGGATACCGGGTAAGCAGATCGATCCCCGGCAGAAACGGCTCCCCCCGAAAGTTCACCGCATTCCCGAACCGCCCCGCACAAGTGGCAAGACTCTTGTCACAGCCCTCGACGACCTCGACCAGCACCCCTGCCTCGACCACGAACGCCGGCACCGCGCGCAACGTGACCACCACCCCGGCACCCCGCGCGACAGCACTCTCCAACCCACAATTCGCCCCCCCGAACCACCGCAACAGCCCGCCCCCAAGCCCCTCCGCGCCAGCATCCAGCGTCACCACCGCCCCCTCGCACGCGACGACCCGAGCAAACCGCCGCCGCCCCGCCATCGCCACCCGACACCGCCGATCCCCCAGCTCCGCCCGACACTCCGGCGACGTCTCCTCGACAACCGCCCGATCCAGCGCAGCACTCGCCCCCCGCAACTCCGCAGTGAACCCCGCATCCCCCAGCTCGACCGCCCCGATCACGCCCTCCCCCAGCTCGACCCGAGCAGTCGGATCGCTCCAGTCCACCGCAAACAGCACCACCCGAGCCCCATCCCAGCGCCCGCCGAGCAAATCCCGCTCGCCGATTGCAGCGGAGGTCAGCGCGCCGGCGACATCCATCGTATCCGCCTCCAGCCCCTCACTCCGCTGGATAGCTGAAGGCGTCATCCCCGGCGCCGCCCGGTGCACCAGCCCGTCCACCACCAAATCCCGGTCATGCGCGGTCAGGCCCACAGCCACCCCATCCCGCCGCTCGATCCGCCAACACAGCGCGATCGTCGCCAGCTCAGCATCCAGAAACATGGAAGTCTCCTCTGAAAACCCCTCTCCCTTAAGGGGAGAGGGAGGGACCCGCGCGAAGCGTGGGAGGGTGAGGGCACGCTAACCAAAAAACGTGCCCTCACCCTCCCGTCGCAAGTGCTCCTCCTTCCCTCTCCCCAACGGGAGAGGGGTTATTCCCGCACCTCGACCAGCGGCACACTCGCGGCCACCCCAGCCAGAAACGTAGCCCGCGCCACGCTCAACCGATCCTCGGCAAACCGCACCGGCACATCGAACACAAACCCCGCCGTCACCAACGCCCCGGCAAGCGGCGCCAGATCCAGCACCACCCACCCGCCTGCCTCCACCGAAAACGCCGAAGTCCCCACGCCCCCCACCGCCACCGAGACACTGCCAGCAACAGGCCGGGTGATCCGCCGCTCCGCCGCGCCATAAGATTTCACCAAGGCGAACCGCCGCGTAAAATCGTCGCCGACCCCGACGACCTCGCCCACCGCGTCGAAATCGAAAGGATCCCGCAACCGAAACCCCCGCGCCGCCCCCATCCGCGCCCGAAAGAACGCCAGCAAAACCCCGATATCCGCCTCGCTCCTAAGCCCGGGCCCCACGTCATACGCCGTCCGCGCCTCCGCCCAGGCGGCATTGCGTGCCTCCCGCCCCCCCGCACTCGTCAGGATCGCGGTCGAGAACTCAGGCGCAACCTCGGCCTCACGCCCCAGCGCCAACGGAAACAGCACGTCATCGAACGCGTCCACGACCTCGTCTCCCCCGGAATTATCGAAATGCACGAACCCATCCCGCATCACCTGCGGCAGCGCCCACAGGAACGTCTCCGCCACCCCACGCGCCCGAGCGACCTCGGCCGCCGCCTCGATCAGCCCCCATTCCGCCACCTGATCGGGCCCCTGGTCCGGCTGCAACACGAACCCCGACAGATAATGCTGCCGGTCCGCAGGATACCCCAGCCGCGCGAACGCCACCGCCACGCCCTCGGCCGACGACGCGGTATCCCCCGCCGTCACCCAGTCGTAATCCTCCAGCTGCAGCACATCGAAGGCAGGGCTCGCCCACCCCACCGGCATGTTCGCCCGCTTCGCCTCCGGCGCCTTCGCCTCCAGCACGGTCGGCAGATACGTCAGCAGGTGGGACACGCATCCCCCCGCGCCCAACGAAAGCGCGGCCCCCTTCGCTGCCGCCACCAGCGCCGCCGTAGACGCCGCCAGGCAAACCCCCGCAGCATCCAGCGTCGCGATCTGCGCAAGCGTCTTCGACCGCCGAATGCTCGCCATCTCGACCGGCGCAAACGCCGCCACCGCGCTCGCGTCATAGAAGCACGGCCGCCCATCCGGCATCACCCACCACCACGGCTCGCCCACCTGGAACTTGGCCGCGAGCCCCGCCGCCACCGCAATCCCCATGAACGCCCGAGCCACGGCCTGCAGATACCCCATCGCCCCAGCATGCGCCGGCGACAGCAACGTCGAAGGCGGCTCCCATCCCGTCAGCGCGGGCGCGCCATCGGCAGCCCGCTGTTTCCAGTCGCCCCAGCAATGCGCATCGAACAGCTCGTAACTCAGCGACCAGATCACATCGAAGCCAAGCGCCTTCGCCCGCGCCGCGAAATCCCGATGCCAGGCCGCACACGCGACATTCAAGACGCCCCCCGCCGCCGACACGTAAAACCCGCCGCCTGCCGCCTCGAGCCGGAAATAATGGCTCATCCCGACATACTGCACGATGCTCCCGCGGTACCCGAGATGCAGCGCATTGCGCAGCAACCGCGCCGGCGTCAGGTTATAGCTATCGTCATACCCGCCCGCGATCCGAACCCCGTGCTCGGGCACCACCGCATCGCCGATCGCCAGCACCGCCCCCGGCCCCTCGCAGACGAGATCGGTCCACTCGACCCACCCCTCGCGCGGCGCAGCCAGCGGAACGTCCGACCCGGTATAATCCGGCGGCACCACCGACACGAACATCCGGTCGATATCCCCCGCCCACACCGGATCGCTATCCTCGGGCAGCTCATACCCGCCGACCATCGCCGCGAAATCGAGCGAGACGACCGCATCCTCCGGCGTCCCCACCGCATAATTCCACAACCGCACATACCAGGACCGCGCCACCCCCGCCGCATCCCGCCCCTCGATCGTAAGCGTCGGGCCATTGATCGCGTCCAGCGCCATCACCCCCGAAGACCGCCACCGAAACCGCAGCCGACAGTCCCGAAAATCCCGCGACGTCTCGTACCGCAGCAAAGGATGATCGAACCGATCCTCAGCCGCCCAGATCACCCCCGCCAGATCATCCGCCTTATAGAAGACGGCATCCACCCGAAGGGACGCCGGGCCGGTCGTCACCACCGAAGCCATCATCGGCCGCGGAAAATCCACCGTCCAAAACCGAGGATCGAACCGCGAGACCAGCCCCTCGACCTGCACAGTCCGAGCCGAGCAAAGCCAATGCGCCATAGATGTTCTCCTACTGTCCCTCGCCCCTCCGGGGAGAGGGAGGGGCCCGCGCGCCCTTGCGCGTGGGAGGGAGAGGGGCGTGAGGCTAGGAACATCAATCCCAAAGCCCCTCACCCTCCCGTCGCAAGTGCTCCTCCTTCCCTCTCCCCCGAGGGGAGAGGGTAAGCCATCATTCCACCGCCAAAGCCGCCTTCACCGCCCGCGCCACCTGCCGCCCGGACTGCGCCAACACCCCCGGAGCACTCCCCCCGGCGGCATTCACGGTAATCGCCACCCGAACCTCGCGAACTCCACCACCGGAACCAGTCTCGACCCGCCCGCTGGAAGTAGGCACGAACACCTCCGCCCCCCGCTCCCCCACGACATAAGCCCGCCCCGGAGACACGGGCCCACCGGTAGCCCGCCCCGGCAACCCGCCAACCAACCCGGCCAGCGCCCCACTCAAACCCCCACCACTCAAAACAGACTGCACCCCAGCCTTCAAAGCCGCCGAAGCAATCGCATCCAGCGCCGACAACGCGACCCCCTTCAACTCCTCGAACCCCAATTTCCCCGACCGAACCGCCCGCAACAGCCCCGCCTCCAGCCGAAGCGCAGCCCGCTCCGCCCCAGCCCCGAGCACGCCCTCCAACTCCCCCCGCATCGCCTCCACATCACGCGAGAACCCGTTCGTATCCGCCCGCACGCTCACCAGCGCCGCATCAAGATCATCCATCAGGAAAAGCCTCCCTCAACCGCGCGATCGTCGAAGCATCCGGCGGCGTTTGCACGTCCCCCACCAAAGCCCCCACGACCCCCGCCAATTCCGCCGGCGTAGCCCGCCAGAACACCTCCGGCGCCCACCCCAACATCGCCCCCGCAAACCCGGCGAGCCGCGCAGCGCTGTCGGAAAACGTCACTTCCCCGCCAGGATCTGCCGCAGCAGCACCCGCAACACCGGCGTCACCGCGGCGAGCCCAGCCTCGACGACAGCCTCCCCCAGCCGCTCCCGAGTAACCCCCTCGGGACACTCGCGCAGGCAATGCCAGAACAGCCCCACCATCTCCCCGATCCCGAGTTTCCCCTCCGCCGCGCGCTCCACCAGCGCAAACAAAGGCCCCAACTCGCTCTCGGCGGCCACCAAAGCCGCAAAGCTAGGCCGCAAGACAAGAGTCTCCCCCCCAACCCGAAGAGCCCCCTCCCCCCGAACCGAATTCGCCAGATCGTTCATAAGAATGTCCTTAAAAACCCCCTCTCCCTTCAGGGGAGAGGGAGGGGCCCGCGCGAAGCGTGGGAGGGTGAGGGCACGGCTCACCAAAGCACGTGCCCTCACCCTCCCGTCGCCTGCGGCTCCTCCTTCCCTCTCCCCAAAGGGGCGAGGGAAAGCCGCTAACCCACCACCACCGCCCCAGAACTCTCCAAACTCAGCGTATAAGACCGCTCCCCATTGAAATCCCCGGCATAGTCCAGCCGCGACACCAGGAACTTCCCCGTCATCATATCCCCCCCCTCGAACGCCAGCCGATAATCATCCAGCACCCCCGTCAGCGCGCTGGCCTTCACCCGCAACTCCGCCACCGACCCGGTAAAAACCCCAGCCCCCGACACCGAAACACTCCGCACCCCGGCCCCCGACAGCAACTGCCGCCACCCCCCGGAATCCTTGGTGGTAACAACGATAGCCTCCCCGTTCACCGACATCTGCGTCGTCCGCAGCCCCGCCACGGTCGCGTAGACCACCGGCGCCGCCCCGTTCCCCACCTTCAGCAGGAACGCACTCCCCTTCTCCACCGCCATGTCAGCTCCCTCCATGTTTCCCCGCGAAGGCGGGGACCCAGCCTGCACCGCGTCTTCGCGGCGCAAAATCTCAACTCTCCCGGTACATCCGCACCAGAAACTCAGCCGTCCCCCGCCACCGATCCCCAACCCGCAGCACCCGAGACCGAACCAGCGCCAGCCGAACCACCCGCCACTCCTCGCCAAGATCAGGGGCGAGTAACTCCAACCCCTCCTCCGCCACCGCCAGCAGCGCGCGAACCCGAACCGGCCGCTCACCCCCATCGAACAGCGTCAGCAGAACGCGCCCCTCCCGCCCGACCCAGGTCTTGGTGCTCCAGTCCGACAGCACCGGCTCGTCGACCACCGCATACGGCAGCCCCCCCCGCACCGGCGGCGCATCGAACACACTGACGTCCAGCACCGCGTTCAGCCGCGCTACGATCGCCGCCTGCAAAACCACCCGCGCACTCACGAATGCACTCCCGCAGAAAGCCGCATCCGCCGATAAGGCCGCCAAAGCGCCGCCACCGCAGCCGGCGGCGCCACATCGCTCTCCCGGTGGTCAAAGAGGTGCGCGACCAGCATCGCCACCCCCTGCGCGATCGGCGCCGGCACCGCCTCGAACGTCATCGCGATCCCAGCCGAATACGCCACCGCCACCCGCCCCGCAGATCCGGCGGCCAGGATACGAACCCACCCAACCCCATCCGCATCGATATCGACCGCATAAGCCCCGACCGCCAACACGAACGGCGCCCCCTCGCTCGGCAACCCGGTAACCCCGGCAATGACGCTGACCGGCGCGACCAACAACCGCCGCCACCCCGCCGCACTGGTGACGACGTCCTCGAACGGCCGCACGATCACCGCCGCCCCCAGGAACGCCTCCCCCAGCAACAGCGCGGTCTGCGCCAATCGCGCCAGCACGGCGTCCTCGCCCGTCTCCACCCGCAACAAAGCCCGCGCCGCGACGACCACCTCAGCGATCACCCCGGCAGAAATCGCCGACCCACCCATGCAACGTCTCCTATTTCCCTCGCCCCTCCGGGGAGAGGGAGGGGCCCGCGCGCCCTTGCGCGTGGGAGGGAGAGGGGCGTTGGGACGAGCACCCCTCGACCCAAACCCCTCCCCCGAAGCTCAAGCCACCGAGAACTTCATCAGCTTGATCGCCTCGGAGTTCGTCACACACCCACCGACCCGCTTGGTCGCGTAGAAGTTCACAAACGGCTTGTTCGAATACGGATCGCGCAGGATCCCCGTCTCGGTCCGCTCGGCGATGATGTAGCCCGCCTTGAAGTTGCCGAACGCGATCGCCAGCGCATTGGCGGCGATATCTGGCATGTCCTCGGCCTCCACCACCGGATAGCCGAGCAGCGTAGCCGGCTGCCCCGCCGCCAGGCTCGGCGCCCAGACGAACGCGCCATCCGTCGTCTTGAACTTCCGGATCCGCGCCAAGGTCGCCGCATTCATCACGAAGCTGGCCCCCTGGCGATACGGCCCCCGCAAAGACTGAACGAGATCGATCAACCGCTCCTGCGGGTTCGCCGAAAAGTCCCCAGCGGTCCCGCTCGCCAGATACTGCAAAGTCCCGAACGCCCGCACCCCATCCGCCGTCGCAGCAGTAGCCGAAGTCAAAAACCCCTTAGGCCGCGACACACCGGAACCCGACACGAAAGCCGCCCCCTCGGCCTTCGCAAACTCCATCGCGATCTCGCCCGCCAGCCACTCCTCCACATCGAAGGCGGCATCATCCAGCATCGCCTGGCTAGCCGAAGGGTTCGCATACAGCTCCCCCGTAGGCGGCGCGATCTCCACGAACACCGGCGACGCCGTCTCCGGCCGAGCCGCATTCTCCGCCGCCCACCCGGACGGCGTGCCGCCCGTGGTCACCAGCTTGCGATACCCAGCCGAGCCAACCTTCACCACATTGGCAATCGCCCGGATCGGCGAGATCCCCTTCAGCAAAGTATCGATCTGAGCATCGATCTCCCGCGGCACCGCAAATCCGCCTGCGTCGCCGGTCACCCCGGTAAACGCCTTCATCTCCAGCGTAGCGCCGGTCCGCACAAACCCCGCAAACGCCGCATTCACCCCGAGAGGAGCCGCCCCCTCCAAAACCGGCCGGTCAACAACACTCATGTCCATCTCCTCGCATGAAACGAAAAAGGCGCCCCGCAGGACGCCTCATGAAACTTCTGAATCCCTCTCCCTCAGGGGAGAGGGAGGGGCCCGCACGCGCTTGCGTGTGGGAGGGTGAGGGTGAGGGGGAGTGAGGCTCGCAACGCCCGCGCCAATCACCGTTCTCCTGCGAACGCAGGAGCCCAGGGTCACACGCGTCTCACCCCTCGACCCTGGATTCCTGCGTCCGCAGGAAAACGATCACGCCACGATGTCGACCACCTCAACCCGCGCCAAAGCCTGCATCGGGACCGCCACCAGACTAACCTCCACCAACTCGACCGACAGCAACTCCCGCCGCACCCCCTGCCGCACGCGCAAAGCCCGATACCCCACAGACAACCCAGCCACCGCCCCACCCCGCACCAGCCGAGCCAACTCCGGATCCGCAACCACCCCCTCGACCCGCAACCCCCGAGCATCCTCCATGACCACGGACAGAGAACCAACCGCCCCCCCACGATGCTGCCACAACAACGGCACCACCCGAGCGTCGGCAAAGGCCCCCCGCCGCACCACATCCCCCGCGCGATCGACGACATCGAACACCGCCGCATACCCCGCGAAAGCCACCGGGATCACTTCAACCACGCGGCAAACCCCAGCTTCACCGCCAGCCCCGCCAGCATCAGCGCCATCGCCAGCCGAGCGATCCACCCGACAACCGCCTTCCAGACCGACCGCTTCGCATCCCGCCACGCCGCCAACAGCTCCCGCAACTCCGCCACATCCTCCCGAGCCCGCTCGTCGCTCAACGCCACCCGCGCCAAAGCCCGAGCCGCCCCCAATTCCCCAGCCTCCTCCACGATCGCCCGCAGCGTCACGAGGTCGACACCCCGCTCAGCCCCCTGCCGCATCAACTGCGCCAAAACCGCCCCATCCATCACACCACCTCCGATATGTCCAAGAGCGCCCGCTTCTCCGCATCGCTAAGAAACGAAGCCCCGCTCACCATCCCCCAAAGCCGCTCCCGATCCTCGACCAGCGCCGGCACCCGATCGAGATCGACCGAAATCGCCGCCCCCTCGAACCACCCGGCCAACCCCTGCGCGATCCCCGTCAAAACCGAAGACGCCAACGGCAGCACCCCCAGCCGCCAAAGCGCCCGATTAGCCTCCCGGTAGTTCGCATAGGAATTATCCCCCGGCAGCCCGAGCAGCATCGGCGGCACCCCGAACGCCAGCGCGATCTCCCGCGCCGCCGCCGCCTTCGTCCCGACGAAATCCATATCCGCCGGCGACAGACTCAACGCCTGCCACCTGAGCCCGCCCTCCAGCAGCATCGGCCGCCCGGCATTCCCCGCCCCCGAGAACGAAGCCTCCAGCTCGCCCCGCAACCGCTCGAACTGCTCGGTCGACAGCACCGCGCCATCCTTCGGATCGTACATCAGCGCCCCCGAAGGCCGCGCCGCGTTATCCAGCAGCGCCTTGTTCCACCGCGCCGCCGCATTGTGGATCGCCACCGCGCTCGACGCGGCCCCCAGGCACCCCAACCCATAATGGTCATCCACCGGATTGAAGCTCTTCAGGTGGATCACCTCCGGCCGAACCGCATCCGCGTGCAGCCGCGTAACCCGCTCCCCGACCCGGTACCGGTAGGCCGCCGGCCAACCGCTGGCATCCGCCTCGACGGCCACCCGCTCGGGCCGAAGCGCAAACAACTCCGCCGCGCCCCCATCGACGTCACGCAACACCTGCACATACGCATTGCCGTGGAGCAGCATCTGCGCCGCCACCGTCTCGACCAGAGACTGCCCCCCGGACCGCGCGGTCACGAGCGCCACGAGCGCCGGATCGGACGCCATCAAAGGCGCCGACCCAACGCACTCCACCACCAGCTTCACCGCCCGCTGGACGATCGCATTCCCCAGATACCCAGCCCGCACCTGCGCCTCATAGGAATACGGCACATCCCCAAACGCCCCCTGGAACCCAGGCGCACTGAGCGCGCGAGACAACACCGGCCGCGACTCTTCGCGCCCGGATTTCCACCCGAACAATTTCATGGATGATCTCCTGTAACGAAAACCCCTCTCCCTTCAGGGGAGAGGGAGGGGCCCGCGCGAAGCGTGGGAGGGTGAGGGCACGCTCACCAAGAAAAACGCCCTCACCTCCCGTCGCCCAAGGCTCCTCCTTCCCTCTCCCCCGAGGGGAGAGGGCCAAAACTCCTCTTCCCCCCTCCCTGGAAGGGAGGGGTCGGGGGTGGGTCGGCGTCCGCATATCCAGACGCCCGCGGCAAAAACCAGCCAACCCACCCCCAGCCCCTCCCTTCCAGGGAGGGGAAAAAATGAGCCGTCGCGCCTCGCTTCAGGAGGCCACCTACAAAACCCGCACGGAAACCCGCGGCCGAGGCCCCAGCATCACCTCGGTCATCGCCCAAACCAGCGCATCGGCCCGATCCGGCGACCGCCCCGGCCCCTCATACCCGCCCCCCGCGATCAGCCCGCAAAGCTCGTCCTCCAGCGCCGGAAACGCCCCCACATGCCAGGCCCGCCCAGCCTCATACAAGGCCACCACCGGCTCCGCCCGCGCCACCTTCCCCAGCGCCGCATGCACCAGCTTCACCGGCATCGCCCGGTCCGCGCCGGACAGGACGCTCCCCACCATCTTACCTCCCTGGTTGGCCTCCGCGATCACCCGGTCCGCGCCATGCCGCTCGGCGCACTCCGCGACAGCCCGAGCCCACCCCTCGGGACTGGCCCCCGACACGCTCGCATCCTCCAGCACATACGCAAACCCATCGACCCCGAGCGCCACCACAACGATCCCGCAAGCATCCCCCGGCCCCCCGGAAACACTGCCGGCCGGCGGATCCACCCCAACCACGACCCGCGCCACCTCGGGCGCAAAAGCGACCCGCCGAGACTCCACCAGCGCCCGCGTCCACAAGGCGCCGATCACATCCTCGATCAGCTCGCCATCCAGCTCCTGCCGCCCCAACCGCGTCCCCGCATAGGATGCCGTCATCGACTCCACGAAGCTCAACGGCAGATGCACGTTGTCGACCGTCCGCCCCTGCGACCGCACCACCCCCGGCAACGCCAGTATCCGCCGCAGCAACGCCACCGGCCGAGGCGTCGTCGTCACCACGATCCGCGGCAGCGTCCCCAGCCGAAGCCCCATCATCAGATTGTCCCACGTCGCATCGCCGTTGCGCCACTTGGCCACCTCGTCGCACCACGCCACGTGATGCTCGGGCCCACGCAACCCCTCCGGCGCCTCCGCGGAATAGGCCGAAGCCAAGGCCCCGTTCGCAAACCGCAGCTCGCCCAGCCCCGCGCGCCACACCGGATCCTCGTCCTCCCGCGCGACGGCGAGCAGCCCGCTCGTCCCCTCGATCATCACCCGCCGCACGTCCTCGATCGTCGCCCCGACCAGCGCGATCCGGGCCCCCGGGTTATCCCGCGCCACCTGACTGACCCACTCCGCCCCAGCGCGAGTCTTGCCGAACCCCCGCCCCGCCAGGATCACCCAGACCCGCCAGTCGTCGCGCGCATCGCCCGCCCCGAGATGCTGCCCCGGATGCGCCCAGACCTCCCACCGATCGTGCAGCTCATGCCGTTCCGCCGCGGTCAGCGACCCTATCAGGATCGCCCGTTGCGCCGCTGGCAGCAGCGCCAGTTCCGCCAGCACGTCGCGCGGCTCGCCCGAAGGCGGGTCGCCCGCATCGCTGGCCGCCCCGCCATCCGCTATCGGGGCGTCCGCTATCGGGGCGTCCGCTATCGGGGCAGCATCGCCCGCCGGATCATCGAACGATGGCGTACCCAAGCCCCTATCGCTGCCGACTTGCTCGCTGCCGACTTGCTCACTGCCGGCTTGCTCACTGCCGGCTTGCTCACTGGCGGCTTGCTCATTGGCGGCTTGCTCATTGGCGGCTTGCTCATTGGCGGCTTGCTCACCGGCCGAGGCTTGGTCGCAACCGCCATGCTGCGTTCCATCGACCTCGCTCATGCGTCGCCCCCCTTCGACGCGGCACGCAGCCGTCGTGCCAGCGAATCCAGCTTCTTGGCGATTGCCGCATTGGTCTCCGACGGCGTCGCCCGCCGATGCGCGCCGCGCTTGGCACCGGCTTGCCCCGCACCCGCTCGGTGCCGGTTCAGCAGCGCCAGCGCCACCTGTACCGCCTGCATGCTGGCCAGCGGGACGATTCCCGATCCCATGCCCAGACGATCCACCGACGATGGCGACAGCAGCGGCGACGGCGACAGCCCGCCGCCCTTCTCCCCGCCCTTCTCGCTGGCGTCGAACTCCACAGGCGCGCCGACGACGTCGTCGCCCTGGTCATCGCCTCCCGCCCCAGCCCCTCCCGCCCCAGCCCCCTGCAACCCGGCGATCGTCACGGCCAGCAGGCCTTCCTCCAGCCGGTCGTACCCACTCGCCAGCGCTGCGGCCCACCGCGCCGCAAAGGCCGGATCACGCTGTCGCAGCGCCTGCGCGGTCGTCCGGCTCATGCCGACCTTCGCTGCCGACATCGTCACGTTGCAGGTCGTCGCCAGCACCGCGAGGAACGCCGTTCGCCGCGCCGCCGTCCACCCGTCGCGACGCACCGCGCGCACCTGCACGACATGATGGCTTCCGCCGGCGATAACTGTCCCCGTCGGCACCGTCCCGGCCGGCACCGTCCCGGTCGGCACCGTCCCGGTCGGCACCGTCCCGGTCGACACGTCCCCGATCGGCCCCTTCTTCGCCCGCTCTCTCTTCGCCGACCCGCACGTCGGTTCACCCTGCATCGCATCAGCCATACCGCCCCCCAGCATCGTCCCGCCACCAACGCAAAGAGGCCGGCGACGCCCGAGGCTCGCGCCCCGACCATCCCGGCCTCCGATCGGACACCAGCCCGACCCGCAATTCTTCATCGTTCCTGTTATGTACCAAAAGAGCGTGACGATGTCAAGCGCTTTAACCCATTTGGACAACTTCCGTTCGTGCACTCCCGTTGTCCCGTACGTCCGGTCGTCCGGTCGTCCGGTCGTCCATTCGTGCCTCCGCCCGTCCGGGTCGCCCCACTCTCCTCCACCCCGGCGAAGGCCGGGGCCCAGTTGGCAAGGTCGCAGTAACAACGCGTTGTCCTCGGCCAGCGACGTCCCCCAACTGGACCCCGGCCTCCGCCGGGGTGGAAAGACTTGGCGGGGTGGTGCGATCGTTTTGGAAGAGGACGAACGCCCCCTCCCGTTCCCCCGCGAAGGCGGGGGCCCAGGAATCAAGCAGGATGACGTTCGTGGCGCCTGGCCCCCCGCCTCCGCGGGGGAACTAGAAGGGAAGTAGGCTCAATGGAACGTCGAGCCCCGCGCCCCCACTCGCTCCAATCGTAACTTCCCCCGGCCCCAGCCCCAACTACGGCCCCAACCCCGGGCTCCAAACCCCACCCGTCCCCGCCCCCTTACCTCCACCCCGGCGGAGGCCGGGGCCCAATTGGCAAGGCCGCAGTAACGACCCACCCCGCTCGGTCGGCAACATCCCCCAACTGGACCCCGGCCTCCGCCGGGGCAGTGCCGTCGAGCAAGCCTCGATTGAATCGCCAACCACATTTCGATCCTCCCACGCCAGGGGGAGGTGGCTGGCGCTTGCCAGACGGAGGGGGAGGAAAGGGATCACGGACGTTGCGTGTCCGCCCCCTCCGTCGCCTTCGGCGCCCCCCCCTGGCGGGGGAGGATTGTAAAGGATCACCCCATATCTAGCTCCCACATCCGCCACCCCGGACCCGAGCAACATTTGCTACCTTCCCCGCGTAAATAATTTTTCGTTCCCGCTTCGTCCCCTTGCGCATCGCGAACCCCGCAGAAGTCCACGCGTCGCGAATCCCCTGCTCGCCCAACCCCGCGACGAACGCGACGAACCGAGCCCCGGCCACCCCCCGCACCCCCTTGCGTCTCTTCGCGCTTTGGCACAATCTCTTGGGGTTGCGTTCGGGGGCGGACCCAATCGCTGGTAGAACAACCCTCGCATAGTCCTATGCGATATGACCGTAAGCGCGCCTTCCACCGCCGCGATGGTCACTTTTTGTTCTCCCGTTTGCGCTCGCCCGATGGTAGCATGGCGACAGGCGACCGATTCGAACGAATACAGAACACTAGGAGCGGTTTCGATGGATTTCAGAGACAGCAGCCGGGATAGCGACATGACCACGAACACGATCGAACAGACCATCGCAACGCCTGAAGCCGAGGCTCCCAAGGCGCCCCGCCAGGCGCAGGACAGCCACTCCGTGCGCGCGCAGATCTACCCGGTCGAGGTCGATCACAGCCGCGACGCGCTCCTGACCGAATTCGGCAAGGACACGCTCCGGGATCGCTACCTGCTCCCGGGTGAAAGCTATCAGGACCTGTTCGTCCGCGTTGCGTCGGCCTACGCAGACGACGCCGGCCACGCGCAGCGGCTGTACGACGCCATCTCGAAGCTCTGGTTCATGCCCGCCACCCCCGTTCTCTCGAACGGCGGCACCGGTCGCGGTCTGCCGATCTCGTGCTACCTCAACTCGGTCCCCGACAGCCTCGGCGGGATCGTCGATACCTGGAACGAGAATGTCTGGCTCGCCTCGCGCGGCGGCGGCATCGGCACCTATTGGGGCAACGTCCGCGGCATCGGCGAGCCGGTCGGCCTCAACGGCAAGACCAGCGGCATCATCCCGTTCGTCCGCGTCATGGATTCGCTGACGCTCGCGATCAGCCAGGGCTCGCTGCGCCGTGGCTCGGCCGCGGTCTATCTCGACGTCTCGCACCCCGAGATCGAGGAATTCCTCGAAATCCGCAAACCCTCGGGCGATTTCAACCGCAAGGCGCTGAACCTCCACCACGGCGTGCTGATCACCGACGCCTTCATGGAAGCCGTGCGCAACGGCGACGAATGGCATCTGCGTTCGCCGAAGGACCAGGCGATCCGCGCCACCGTCGACGCACGCTCGCTGTTCCAGAAGCTCGTCGAGACCCGTCTCCAGACCGGCGAGCCGTACATCGTCTTCGCCGATCACGTGAACAAGGCGATGCCCAAGCATCACCGCGAACTCGGCCTCAAGGTCTCGACCTCGAACCTGTGCTCGGAGATCACGCTGCCGACCGGCAAGGATCACCTCGGCAACGAGCGGACCGCGGTCTGCTGCCTGTCGTCGCTGAACCTCGAGACGTGGGATCAGTGGAAGGACGAGAAGGGCCTGATCGAGGACGTCATGCGCTTCCTCGACAACGTCCTGCAGGATTACATCGACCGCCACGAGCCGGGCATGGAACGCGCCGCCTACAGCGCGGGCCGCGAGCGCTCGGTCGGCCTCGGCGTGATGGGCTTCCACTCGTTCCTCCAGGCGCGCGGCATCCCGTTCGAGGGCGCGATGGCGAAGTCGTGGAACCTGCGCATGTTCAAGCACATCAGCAGCCAGGCCAACGAAGCCTCGATGCAGCTCGCGATCGAGCGCGGCCCCTGCCCCGACGCCGCCGACGTCGGCGCGATGGAGCGCTTCAGCTGCAAGATGGCGATCGCCCCCACGGCGTCGATCTCGATCATCTGCGGCGGCACCTCGGCGTGCATCGAGCCGATCCCGGCGAACATCTACACGCACAAGACGTTGTCGGGCAGCTTCTCGATCAAGAACCCGTATCTCGAAAAGATGCTGAGCGAGAAGTCGAAGAACAGCGACGCGGTCTGGAACTCGATCCTCGAACAGGGCGGTTCGGTCCAGCATCTCGACTTCCTCTCGACCGAGGAAAAGGACTGCTACAAGACGTCGTTCGAGATCGACCAGCGCTGGCTGCTCGAACTCGCGGCGGATCGCACCCCCTACATCGACCAGGCGCAGTCGCTGAACCTGTTCATCCCCGCCGACGTCGAGAAGTGGGACCTGCTGATGCTCCACTTCCGCGCCTGGGAGCTCGGCATCAAGTCGCTCTATTACCTCCGCTCGAAGTCGGTCCAGCGCGCAGGCTTCGCCGGTGGCGTCGAGGCCGACAACACGATCGACCTCCGCCAGATCGACGTCGAGTCGAAGGATTACGATGAGTGCCTTGCCTGCCAGTAAGGCGCCTCGCTGCGGCCTGACGCAACAAACCCCGGCCCGTGAATCACGGACCGGGGTTCGGGCAGACTCGGCGGCGCGTGTCGAACGCGCCGCCGAGAGTTCAGGCCTCTTCTTCGAACGTCACCGCCACGTCGGCGTTGGCGGACAGGCGGACCTTGCCGTCCTCGATATCCGCGACCAGCCCGAGCGAGATGAAGTGATGATGCCCTTCATGGCGACCCTTGCCCTCGACGACCTGCGCGCCCGAGTCCTTCTTGGTCAGCTTGATGCGGTTGCCTTCGACCTTGTCGACGGTACCGACATGGACGCCGTCCGCGCCGATGACTTCGGCATGTTCCTGGATCTGGGTTGCATCGACCATGGTCGTTCTCCTGTTTTGGGTTCCCCGATACGGGGCTCGGCATCTCAACGCATGGCATGCGAGTTCGCCGCATGACATATGGTTCAGCTATCATGTTCGTGGTCGCGGGCGTGCTCGGAATCGTCGGCACCGCGATGCTGCTCCGTCTGCGCAGCCCGAGCGTCACCGAGCAACAGACCTACGCGTTCCGCATGATCGGCATCATGCTCACCTCGGGCGCGATCGTCCTCGCCATGTCCGCCGCCGCGATGTGGCAATGGAGCACGGAAACATGAAACGCGCGACCTGATTCCCCCGGTTTCCCGATATAAAACCAATTCCCCGAAAGGCTTACCCCATGTCCCTCCTTCACGCCTCCAAGCAGTACAAGCCGTTCGAATACCCCTGGGCGTTCGAGTTCTGGAAGCGCCAGCAGCAGCTCCACTGGCTCCCCGAGGAAGTGCCGCTCGGCGAGGATTGCCGCGACTGGGCGCAGAAGCTCAGCGATCACGAGCGCAACCTGCTCACGCAGATCTTCCGCTTCTTCACGCAGGCCGATGTCGAGGTTCAGGATTGCTACCACGAAAAGTATGGCCGCGTCTTCAAGCCGACCGAGATCAAGATGATGCTGACCTCGTTCAGCAACATGGAGACGGTCCACATCGCCGCCTACAGCCATCTGCTCGACACCATCGGCATGCCCGAGAGCGAGTATGGCGCCTTCCTCGAATATGCCGAGATGAAGGAAAAGCATGATTACATGCAGAAGTTCACCGTCGACAACGACGAGGACATCGCCCGCACGCTCGCCATGTTCGGTGGCTTCACCGAGGGCGTCCAGCTGTTCGCCTCGTTCGCGATGCTGATGAACTTCCCGCGCTTCAACAAGATGAAGGGCATGGGCCAGATCGTCACCTGGTCGATCCGCGACGAGAGCCTCCACTGCGAGGGCATCATCAAGATGTTCCACACCTTCTGTCAGGAGCGCCAGTGCCTGACCAAGGCGGTCAAGGACGACATCGCCGACGTCTGCCAGACGACGATCCGCCTCGAGGACAATTTCATCGACCTCGCCTTCGAGATGGGCCCGGTCAACGGCATGACCCCCAAGGAGATCAAGAAGTACATCCGCTTTATCGCCGACTGGCGCATGACCCAGCTCGGGCTGAAGCCGATCTACATGATCGACGAGCACCCGCTGCCCTGGCTCGCCCCGATGCTCAACGGCGTCGAGCACGCCAACTTCTTCGAACAGCGCGCGACGGAGTATTCGAAGGCCGCGACCAAGGGCCAGTGGAACGACGTCTGGGACAGCTTCGACAAGCGCCAGACCGCGAAGAAGGGGCCTATTGCGAATGTGGACCTGAGCGAAGTTCGGGACATGTTCAGCGATTCTGTTGCGGCTGAGTAAGTCGCACCGCGCGAGGGTTTAGCGAAAGCTAAGCCCCGCTTCCGGCGGCGCGACCGGCCGGCGGCGCTGCGAGCGCCGACCGACGGCATGGGCTTTGCCCATGTCGATCAGTCCAATACCGACCATGTTCATCCTTTTACCTGCAATGGATCTGTTACGGTTTTTATCGTTAACAGGGAAAAAACCATGGCGAGCTACTATGTGAACAACAACGCGCAAGCGAACGGCGACCATGAAGTCCATGAGACATCATGCCGCTACCTGCCGAACGACAAGAAATATCTTGGTGATTACACATCATGTTCACCAGCCGTGACCGAAGCCAAGAAAACCTATTCGCAATCGAACGGCTGCGCGACGTGTTCGACTGCGTGCCATACTAGCTGATCGACTTAGTGATCACGGTCCCGCCGGCCGAAAATATCGGCGGGACCGGTAAACCATGAGCGAACCGCTCCCCATCGAAATCCGCCAGACGGTAATCTTCACCCGCTGGTTCGCAGGCCTACGCGACATACGCGCCAAGGCTCGGATCACGGTCCGAATCCGCCGCTTGTCGCTCGGTCAGTTCGGTGAAGTAAAATCGCTTGGTGGCGGCATCGGCGAACTCCGCATCGACTATGGCCCCGGCTACCGCATCTATATCGCGCAACGCGGCGCCACACTGGTCCTCCTGCTGACGGGAGGTGACAAATCCCGGCAAAGCGCCGATATTCACCAGGCCCGCGACATCGCCAAGGCTTGGGAGTCCAACTGATGGCCGTCGAAACGACCGGCTGGAACGCCACCGACCACCTCGACAGCGATACCGCGATCCTCGCCTATCTCGAAGCGGTCTTCGAAGACGGCGACCCCGCGTTGATCGCCGCCGCGCTGGCCGACGTAGCGAAGGTCCGCGGTATCGCCGAACAGCCCAAGCCCCGGCCCGACATTCCGCTCGACTCGGTCATTCGAACGCTCAAGGCCCTGGGCCTCGAACTGACCGCGAAAGCAGCGTGATCCGATGCCAATGCGGCGTCGCCCTGTTGCCGCTGGAGATGATCGCCGATGCAGATCTCGATGATCAAGCTCGTCCGCCTCGCCATGGTTGGTGACGACGTCCTGCAACTCGCATTCTCGGACGGCGCAGCCGCGCTCTGGTCCGGCGCCGATCTCATCGCACGCGACACGGTCATGACGCGCCCTCTTGCCGACCCCGCCTACTTCGCCCGCGCATTCATCGAACGCGGCGCGCTCGCTTGGCCGAACGGGTTCGAACAGTCAGCCGACAGTCTTCATCGCCGGCTAACCTGACGATTGCACCTCGGCTTGCAGCGAACGGTCCTTACGCCCTGCCACATTCAGACCATCAGTTCGCGCAGCACCTGTTCGATCGGGATCATCACCGAGCGGTCGCGCGCTTGCGCCATCCCGCGTTCGATCTTGGCACGTTTCCACGCATCATAGTCGCGCCGAGCCAACTGCTCCGACTCATTCGCTTGGATCATGCGCCCGCTCCTCGTCTCGTGCACCATGCCTGACGCGCAAGATGATCACGCAGTCGCCGACCACGCGATAGCGAAGAATATACGGCCAGACCGTCGTACGTTCACGCCGTCCGCCGCCCACATCGCGGCCGCGATCTGGAAAACTCGTAAGGCTATCGGCGACCGCGATAAGCCGAGCGCCCAGTGCACTGGCAGCAACGGGATTGAACGCCGAGACATAGGTAACGATCGCCTCTAGATTGGCGACGGCATCGTCCGTCCAGACGATGCGCAACTACTCGCCGACGCGGGGGCGGGGTAGAGGCTCGGGCGAGCCCCATGACGATAGCCAGCGCTTCACCGCATCGTGACTTATCAAACGCCCATTCTGCACGTCTGCGTCCGCCCGCGCATCGGCCTTGGCCTCTGCGGCCGGATCGCTCGTATCGAACAGGGCACGCTCGCGGATCATGGGCAGGAGGATACACCTCGACGACAACCACGACCAGCGGCAAATACCGCCTGCCAGCTCTCAAGCGAACACTTGCCCCCATCGCAGCGCCCGAGGCCCAGGACGCTCCCTACCCAGCAACCTTGCGCAGCACCCGCGACAATTGCTCCACCGAATACGGCTTGTGCAGCAGTTCGAAGCCATGCGTCCCGTCCTGCGCCAGCACGCTGCTATACCCCGACGTCAGCACCACCGGCAGGTCCGGATACTTCGACCGGATCACCTTGCCGAGTTCGATGCCGTTCATCCCCGGCATCACCACGTCCGAGAACACGATGTCGAACCGCGTCGCGTCCCTGGCCAGTTCGGCGAGCGCCTCCTGCGCATCCGCCGCCCACACCGTGACATAGCCGAGTTCCGCCAGCGACTGGGTCGTGAACGTTCCCACCTCGCTATTGTCCTCGACCACCAGCACGCACGTCCCATGCCCGTCCGCCAGGGTTTCGAGCGCATCGTCGCCCGCCGTCGCGACCCGCTCGTCGACCCGCGGCAGGTACAGCGTGAACGTCGTGCCACGGCCCAGTTCGCTGTCGACGATGATGTCGCCACCCGATTGCTTGGCGAACCCGAACACCTGGCTCAGGCCCAGCCCGGTGCCCTGCCCGACGCCCTTGGTCGTGAAGAACGGCTCGAATATCCGCTCCAGCTTGTCCGCCGCGATCCCGGATCCGGTATCGGTCATCGCGATCGCCACGTACCGCCCCTCGACCGCGGGGTGCGAGCGGACCGGGGGGATGAACGATGCCGGCCGCACCGCGATGTCGATCCGCCCGGCGCCGTCCATCGCATCGCGCGCGTTGACCGCCATGTTCACCAGCGCGGTGTCGAGCTGGCTCGGGTCGACGCTGGCGAAGCACGGCATCTCGGGCAGGTCGATCGCGACCACGATCCGCGATCCGGTCAGCGTCCCCAGCATGTCGGCAATCACCCGCAGGCTCTGGCCGATGTCGATCACCTCGGGCTGCAACGCCTGTCGCCGTGCGAACGCGAGCAGCTGCCCGGTCAGTTTGGCCGCACGGTCGGCCGTGTCGGAGATCGCATCGACATAGCGCTCCCGTCGTTCGGGACTCAGATCGGGCCGCTTCAACAGGTCGGTCGCCGATCGGATGACGGTCAGCAAATTGTTGAAATCATGCGCGACGCCGCCGGTCAGCTGGCCCACCGCCTCCATCTTCTGCGACTGGCGCAGCGCATCCTCGGCATGCTGCAGCTCGTCGGTCCGCGCCGCGACCTGTTGCTCCAGCGATTCGGCAAGCGTCGCCAGCGCCTGTTCGGTGCGCCGCCGCTCGGTCGCGATCCGGGTCCGCTCGGCCGCCTCGCGCACGAACGTCACCTCGTCGGCCCGCCAGCGTCGCGCCTCGGCGTTGCCCAGGTACAGCATCGCCACCAGCTGGCCGTTCTCCATGACCGGCATGTTGATGATCGCGCGGGCATCGACCGATTCGAGCGCGTCGGCGGTCGCCTGCGTCCGGGGATCGGTGCGCGCATCGCCGATACACACTTCCTCACCCTTGGCGAGATCGTCGATATACGATCCGAACCGGCGCAGCGCGAAGCGCCCCGCGAGCGGCGCGACGCCGGCCGCGTTCCAGTCGCGGACGATTCCGATCGTCTCCGACGCGGCATCGATCTCGCCGTATCCCGCGCGGCTGACGTCGATCGTCCGGCCGATGATCCGCGCGGCCTCGAACGAGATGTCGTCCGGGTCCTCGGTATCGCGGAACACGTCGCCCAGCTCGACCAGCGCGGACCGCATGTTCTCGCTTCGGCGCTGGTCGGTGATGTCGGTCGATACGCCTGCGATCCGCAGTGCCTCGCCGTCGGCATTGAAGAAAGGCTGCCCGCGCGATCCGATCCACCGCATTTCGCCGTCGCGGCGATGGATGCGGTACACCACGTCATAATCCGTCCCGTCGGTGATGCAGCGTTGCACCTCCGCGACGCTGTTCTCGCGGTCGTCGGGGTGGATCGCCGCCAGCCGGTCCTCGTACGAAAACGGTTCGTCGGCGGGTCGACCGAAGATCTCCTTGCAGGTTTCCGACGCGGTCAGCTGCAGCGTGGCGATCTCCAGGCTCCACGTCCCGAACCGCGCCGCCCTCAGCGTGAAGGCCAGCTCGCGCTCCTGCTCCTGCTGGATGCGCAACCGGTCGGTTAGCTCCGCCATCAGCGAGGCATTGCTGGTCTCCAGCCCCTTCAGCCGTTCGCGCTCGATCGTCACGTCGACCTGGCTCGCGAAGAAATACGCCAGCGCGCCCTCGGTGTCGTAGACCGGCGCCATCAACAGCCGGTTCCAGAACGGCTCGCCGTCCTTGCGGAAATTCTGGATGTCGATCTCGATCGATTCGACCCGCCGCACCGCCTCGCGGATCTTCGCCACGGTCTCGGGGTCGGTCCCCGGCCCCTGCAGGAACCGGCAATTGCGCCCCAATATCTCCTCGCGGGAATAGCCGCTCAGCAGGCAGAACGCATTGTTGGCGAACACCACCGGATTGTCGGGCAGCCGCGGGTTCGAGATGATCATCGGCATGCGCGTGGCGCGCACCGCGGCGACGAACGGGTCGGTGCCGCTATCCTGCCCGATCAGTTCGGCGGCAATGCGCTCGGCATCGGCCGTCAAAGTCGGCATTGGTCTTGGGGCGCGTTCGAGGGCGCCATCGAGTATGTCAGTCACAGCCGCCCATTCGTCGATAAACGCTAAGTGGCTGACATCTAATCAATGGCCTGTGCCACTGCAATGCCAGCCAAGCGTTCGACGGAACGGCTGTCGATCGAATACGATCCCTATGCTGCTCGACCGCCTGTGAAATAGTCGGCCTGCGGCACTTCAGGCATCGCTATCTACAACAGTCCACATGCGGGATCGTCGATCGTCCCGATCTTCACCAACCTGAATCAATAAGAATTATCCTTACATTGGACATGAAAAGCCGTGACCGTCACGAAGCCTGTTCTGCGACAGGTCCGTAACTTGCCGCCCCCGTCCTCGCCGCGTTTCGCCGGGCGAAGACTATCCGCGATATGCGGATCGGTGCCAGCGTCGCTCTGGTCCACAGGATACCGCCCCCCGCGGCATTCCTGGCCCGCGCGATCGCGAACCGCACGCTGTGGCTGATCGACGGATATCCCGCCGCGCCGACCGTTCCCGCCGCGCTGATCATCCCCGGCATGCTGACCCGTCCTCCGGCCGCGCTCATTGGAAGGTCGCCCCGGCCGCGATCGCCTTGGACGGGCTCAGGCCCTGCTGTTCGAGGAACTGGTTCAGCCCCGCCACCAGATCCTGCGCCGCGCTGCTGGTCAGCGCGATCCGGCCGACGACGACCCGGTCGATCCCTGCCGGCTGGCGGGTATGGTCGCAGCGCGCGCTCTCCAGCGTCAGCACGATCACGCCGCTAAGGTTGGCGAGCCCGGTGAAGCCGGTCGCGAAGATCTCGGGGGCGAACGGGTTGTCGACGATCGGCGGCGATGCGCCGGGGCGGATGGGTTCGGGTGTCGACACGCCTTTGATGGCAACGCGCATGATCGGCCTTTTCGTGACGCAGGCGAGGGGTCGTCCTGCATCGCCGTCGCTAGGGGCCGCGGGTGTCCGGTGAATGTCCCCCTGCCGCACCGCGTGACAGGACTGCGACATAGCGTAGGCCACGCGCCCGATCGTGCCCCGATCGCACGCGCGCCCGGATGCGCTCGCCCGGCCATGTTGCACGTCTGCGATCTCCCGTCACACCGGAACATCCCGGGGAAACATGCCCCCCACAGCGCCGCCCTTCACCCCCGGAGACGCAGGCATGATGTTGGATTTAGGCGCCGGTTCCCTGGCTTTGATACTCGCCGGGACGATGGCCGCACCGGCGACGGCACAAACCCGGGTGCCCCCCGCACCCGCACCCGCGCCCGGACCTACGCCCGCCGCGGTTGCCGCCGGCACCATCAGGACCCTGCGCGTCGAGGGCTCGCAGCGGATCGAGCCCGAGACCGTCCTCAGCTATACCAAGCTGCGCGTCGGCAAGCCCTACACCACCGAGACGCTCGACCAGGCGCTGAAGGATCTCCAGGCCAGCGACCTGTTCGCCGATTATTCGATCGCCGGCGTCGCCGATGGCAACATCGTGTTGCGCGTGCGCGAGAACCCGATCGTCAACCGCATCGTGATCGAGGGCAACAAGGCGCTCAAGAGCGACAAGATCACCAAGGAGATCAAGCTCGCCCCCCGCCAGATCTTCACCCGCACCGCGGTTCGCCAGGATATCGCCCGGATCATCGAACTCTATCGCCGCCAGGGCCGGTTCGGGGCGGTCATCGATCCCAAGATGGTCAACCTCGACCAGAACCGCGTCGACGTCGTGTTCGAGATCAGCGAGGGCCCCAAGTCGAAGGTCCGCCAGATCAACATCCTCGGCAACACCGTCTTCTCGCAGGACCAGATCCGCGCGCAGATGGCGACCAAGCAGGCCCGCTTCAAACGGCTCCTCTCGTCGGCGACCAGCTACGATCAGGATCGTCTCAGCTACGACCAGCAGAAGCTCCGCCAATTCTACCTGACGCAAGGCTATGCCGATTTCCGCGTGACCTCGGCCGTGGCGGAACTGACGCCCGACAAGAAGGACTTCATCATCACCTATGTGGTGGAGGAGGGTAAACGCTATAAATTCGGCGACGTCACCGTCGACAGCCAGATCCGCGACTTCGACGGCAAGAAGCTGGCCGCCACGCTCCCGCTGAAAAAGGGCGACTGGTACAATGCCAAGCTCGTCGAGGATTCGGTCGACAATTTGAGCCAGACCGCAGGCCTGTTCGGCTACGCCTTTTCCGAAGTGAACCCCGAGTTCGCGAAGGACGCCGACACGCTGACGATGGGGATCAACTTCAACATCGCCGAGGCCAAGCGCACGTACGTCGAGCGCATCGAGATCAACGGCAATACGCAGACCAAGGACAAGGTCGTCCGCCGCGAGATCCGCCTCGCGGAGGGCGACGCGTTCAACAGCTTCCAGGTCAAACGCTCGGAGGACCGGATCAACTCGCTCGGCTATTTCCAGGACAAGATGACGATCAAGCAGCTGCCGGGCTCCGCCCCCGACCGCGTGATCCTGGAAACCAACCTCGAGGAGAAATCCAGCGGCGAACTGCAACTCTCCGCCGGCTATTCCAGCCTGGAGAACTTCATCGCCTCGGCCAGCATCACGCAGCGCAACTTCCGCGGCATGGGCCAGGAACTGCGCGCCAACGCCAGCATCTCGAGCTATTCGAAGTCGGTCAGCCTGGGCTTCACCGAACCCTATTTGTTCGATACCAACGTGGCGCTCGGCGGCGATATCTTCCGTCGCGACTATAGTTCGTCCAGCACCACCGGCGACAGCGACGACACGACCTACCGACAGGTCTCGACCGGCTTCCAGGTCCGCGCCGCCGTCCCGCTCACCGAATATTGGTCCGCCACCGCGCGCTACGGGCTGTCCTACGACCAGGTCACGCTCGACGAGGACACCTACTACACCAACGGCGTGTGCGATCCCGGGATCGCGGGCACGTATCTGTGCGACGCGGTCGGCAATCGCTGGACCTCGTCGGTCGGCTATTCGCTGGTGTTCGACAACACCAACAGCCGCGTCCGCCCGACCAAGGGCAGCAAGCTCAGCATCAGCCAGGACTTCGCCGGCCTCGGCGGCGACACCAAATACATCCGCAGCACCGCCAACTACACCAAGTACATGAACCTCGGATCGAGCTTCATCCTGTCGGCGCATGCCGAGGGCGGGTATATCAAGGGCCTGGGCCAGGACGTCCGGCTCACCGACCGCTTCTATCTCGGCGATCCGCAGATGCGCGGCTTCGACATCCGCGGCGTCGGCCCGCGCGTGACGCGCACCTATTACGACACCTCGACGATCCCCGCGACGCTGTCGAGCACCAGCAGCTCGAACACCCAGACCGCGCTCGGCGGCACCGCTTATTACCAGGCCCGCCTGGAACTCGAACTGCCGATGGGGTCGGGCGCGCGCGAGCTTGGCCTGCGTCCGTCGATCTACATGGACGTCGGCGCGGTGTTCGGCGGCAAGACCCCGACGCTCACCGACACCTGCGCCGCCGCCAACGCCGCCTCGACCGCATGCGTCGCCGGCACCCGCCAATACACCAACGGCTCGGGCGAACTGCTGTACCTCGATTCGGCAGGCTCGAGCACGACGACCAACACCGGCACGCCCTACACCTATTCGCTCGGCACCTATAAAGAGACCTATTCGGGCAACACCGCCAGCCCGCGCCTGTCGGTCGGCGTCGGCGTCAACTGGACCTCCCCGTTCGGGCCGCTCCGCATCGATGTCGCCAAGGCCCTGCTCAAGGCCCCCGGCGACGACGACAAGCTCATCACCTTCAACATCGGCGGGCAGTTCTAGGGCGGATCGATCCACCCCTTTCCCGCCAGGGGAGGCAAGCGACAATCATCGCGTAGCCTCCCCAAACCACAAGTGCCGGTTGCGCACCCTCACCCGCACGCCCCTGTTTCCCCGCGAAGGCGGGGACCCAGACTGGACTCCCGCCTTCGCGGGAGAACAGGGAAGTGCAGCACCCCTCACCGCGTAGGCACAGGCTCCGCCCCCGAATAGTCATAGAACCCGCGGCCCGTCTTCCGCCCGAACCACCCGGCCTCGACATATTTCACCAGCACCGGCGCCGGCCGGAACTTCGGATCGCCCGTCCCCTCGAACAGCACGCGCGTAATCTCCAGGCACGTATCCAGCCCGATGAAGTCCGCCAGCGTCAGCGGCCCCATCGGATGGTTCAGCCCGAGCTGGCACGCGAGATCGATGTCGCGCACGCTCGCCACGCCCTCGCCCAGCGCGAAGCACGCCTCGTTGATCATCGGCATCAGCACGCGGTTGACGATGAAGCCCGGCGCGTCGTTCGCATGCACCACCTGCTTGCCGAGCTTTTCCGCGAACGCCTCGACCGCCGCCACCGTCGCGTCCGACGTCGCCAGCCCCCGGATCAGCTCGATCGGCCGCATCACCGGCACCGGGTTGAAGAAATGCACCCCCATGAACCGCGCCGCATCGGGCGCCGCCTGTGCCAGCCGCGTGATCGGGATCGACGACGTGTTCGACGCCAGGATCGCATCCGGCCCCAGCACCTTGCCGACCTCCGCGAAGATCTGGCGCTTCACCGCCTCGCGCTCGGTCGCCGCCTCGACGACGATCGCACAGTCGCCCATGTCCGCCACACTCGCGACCGGCTCGATTCCCGCCAGCGCCGCATCGCGCGCCTCGCCCGCGATCTTCTCCTTCTCGACCAGCCGGCCAAGCGCCTTGGCGATCCCCGCCTTGCCTTTCTCGGCCGCCTCCAGCGACACGTCCGCCAGCAGCACGCGGTACCCCGCCTGTGCCGAAACCTGCGCGATGCCCGCGCCCATCTGGCCTGCACCAATCACACCGATCGTCTGCACATCTCTCTCCTGATTTGTTGCCCCCTCCCTAGCCGCTTTTCCCCGCGCTGCCAGCGCGCTAGGCTGCAATCATGCTGAGCAAACCGATCTTTTCCGCCCTCGCGCCCCTCGTCATGCTCCCGCTGACGACGGCCTGTTCGCCAAGCCAGCCCACGCCGCAGCCCAAGGCCGACTCCGCGCCCGGGGCCAGCACCGAGCCCGCGCCCGCCACTCCGACGGCACCCCAGCCGCCCCCCACGACCGACACGCACGCGCCGCCAAAGCCCGGCACGACCAAGACCTTCACCGACTGGACCGTAGGCTGCGACAACGGCTTACGCTGCACGCTCGGCTCGCTCCTCCCCGACGCGAGCATCGGCGAGGACACGATCACGCTCAACCTCACCCGAGATCCCGGCTCGGTCGCAAGCGGCGGCGGCACAGTCTCGCTGGCGATCGAAACCCGCAACGACCAGGCCGCCACCAAGCGCCCGCCCGCCAGCTTCACCGTCGACGGCAAACCCATAGCCCTGCGCGACGCCGCCGCCCTCGCCGCCGCGATCGCCAACGCCCAGTCGCTGAAGATCCTCGACGCGAACGGCGCCACGCTCGCCACCGTTTCGCTAAAGGGCGCCGCCGCCGCGCTCCGCTACATCGACGCGCAACAGGGCCGCGCCGGCAGCACCGACGCGATCGTCGCAAAGGGCCCCGCCCCCTCGCGCGCACCGACCCCCGCCCTCCCCGTCATCGCCGCGGTCGCACCGTCGGGCAGCGCCGCAAAACTCACCCCCGCGCAGATCGCGACGATGCGCAAACGCGGCACCTGCGATCTCGGCAACTTCCCCCCCGGCGCGGACCCGGAACTGTTCGCCCCCGAAGTCCACGCGCTGGGCGGCGGCAAGTCGCTCGCGATCCTCCCCTGCTCGACCGGCGCCTACAATCTGATCGGCGCGCTCTTCATCATCGACGGCGCGAAGATCACGCCAGCCGAGACCGACGCCCCGTCCGGCTTCGAGGAAACCGGCGCCGACTCCGGCACGCGGGTAAGGAGCGTCGTGAACGGCTCTTTCGAGAACGGCATCCTGACCAGCTACGCCAAGGCCCGCGGCCTGGGCGACTGCGGCGTGATCCAGGGCTTCGTCTGGGACGGCACCCGCCTGCGCCTGTCCGAACAATCCGAAATGGGCGAATGCCGCGGCAACATCGACTACATCACCACGTGGCGCGCGAAAGTGGTCCGCTAACCCCCTCCCCTTCAGGGGAGGGCCGGGGTGGGGCATCGCCAAACAATCCCCGCCCGGCTGAACGACCAACGCGGCAGCAGCCCCCCAAACAGAGCTCCCACCGCACGCACGGCCGCTTGCCTCGAGCACCAAGCCGATGTCTCGAATGGGAAGGTTAGCTGCCGTTCGTTGTATGAACCGCTATAGCCGCAGGGCAGTGATCGGAGTAAGGTTCCACGTGATGAAACCTTACAATCTTGCGTTTGCCATCCTCGTAGCAGAGTATGGATATGCCTTGAGCTATCAGGCCGCCAACGGTCCTCCCCAGTATTCGGAGCAGATCGTTAAAACTCATCAATATGGTGAGACCGTCGTCGATAGTGTCACCTTTCATTGCGTCCAAGACAGGCAGGACAACTTAGGTCGCACAGCTACGTTGATAGGCAGCGGTGTAAACCGACGCTTTGGCTTGAACGAACTGCTGCTTGCCTTGGGGCTTGATCCGACGGGCACCGATGCGGATTTTCTCACGGCGGGGAAGCATCTCGATACAGCGACGGTTGAACGCCTCGCTCCTGCATGAGCACCTCATAGGAATTGACCACAATCGGGCGTAAGCGGAATGGCCGGAATGAAGAGGAGAGCGGACCGTCTGCTCTTGGGAAGCCAGATGGCAATAGCCACCGAACTGATTACCGCTCCTCGGGCGAGATGTGCCGCACCCGAACAGACAATGCCTCAATGTCAGCTAGATCGTAATTGAGAAAACGCCGTTGTGAAGAAGGGGGGCGCTTCGCGACTGACAATCCGGGCCGCCACTCGGTTGCTGGGCGGATCGGCCTGGGGGTAAACCCACCGCCGCAGTTGGGGCAGACATCCTGTAATCTGTTGTCGACACAGTCTGAGCAAAACGTGCATTCATAAGTACAGATTCGAGCTTCGGTTGCTTGAGGTGGAAGATCGCGGTCGCAAAACTCGCAGTTTGGCCGAAGTTCGAGTGCCAATGACTTCTCCCTGTTACCGATGGCGTTGTCCTACGGCCGGCGTTCGAGGAGAACAAGCAGTCCGTCTGAAGCGTCCGCTTACGGGCGATCAGAGGCTCATCCTGAATCGCCGTCATTGAGCGTCTGCGGTCATCCGAAGAAGATCCACAATGCCACTCCGCCAACTAGGAAAGGCCCCAACAGAGCCGCCGCACCGCCAACCCACCCCCATTTACGGTAAGCAACTTCGACCATACCTTCCCAGAAGCCTTCGACGATTATCTCGGCGATCCATGTCATTGTGACACGATGTAGGAGGACATGAAGGTCCGCAATCGGGAAACGTCGTCCCTCGCCTGAAGGCGCAACGAATGGGCGTTCTTGTCCGAGCCGGCTTTCTCGCGAGGATGATGTTTAGGGAATGGCCGGTCGCGTCGTATCATGGCGACCACAGTAGAATAGGCGGGGAGCCATCATGACCAGCAAAGGACGCACGCACAGCTTCGCTTTTGCCAGTGTATACCTGATGCTTTCCGGCCCGGTGCACGCACACCCCGATGCCTCCCGAGCGGCTTCAATACAAGCGGAGCAGGTGCGGATCAAATCCGAACCGGGTGTCATGCTTGCTGGCGAATTGCATGTCCCGCGTTCCGGCGAGACGCGCAAGCCTGCGGTGCTGCTGCTGGGTGGAGGCGGCGCTTCACCTCACGGCATTTATCCGCTGTTGGAGGCAAGGCTACATGCAAAGGGAATAGTGACGCTCAGCTTCGACAAACGAGGTGTAGGCCAATCGACGGGTACGTTCGATGATGCGATGGAACCCGCGCAACGCGATGCCCGCGCGGCGCTTGCCTATCTGCGATCGCGCGATGACCTCGTCGACAAGGATCGCATTGCGATATTGGGGTTGAGCCAGGGGGCAGTGATCGGGCCGGCGCTTGCTGTCGAGAACCCGCCTATTGCCGCTGTTGTCGCGCTGGCCGCCCCGGCGGGAGAGCGCGGGGTGATGTTCCTCGATGCGATGCGGCTGAAACTGGCGGCGTCTGGGATGGAGGCGAAGGCTGTCGAGCACGTCGTCGGCGCTACGCGCTTCTATCTCAATGCACTGACGACAAATGCCCCTCGTGCAACGATCGCTGGTGGTCGCATGGCATTGGTCCAGTCGTTTGTCGCCGGTGGATGGAAGCCGGATCAGGCCGAAGGTGCGGTGAAAACATTGGCCGATCCGGCAACGTCCTCCCTATACACCGTTGCCGCCAGTCAAGTCCTTTCGCAGGTTCGCGCACCAGTTCTGGCGATTTATGCGGCAGACGACACGGTCGTATCCAGCGCACTCAGCATACCGGAGGCGAGGCGCGCCTTGAGCAAGAACAAGGATGCTACAATCGTCGTGATGCCCAACGTCGAACACGGTTTCAAACCGCTTGTTTCAACGGCATCCGGAAAGAGGGACTATCAAGGATGGCCTATATCTGATCCGGCCACCCTCGATCTAATAACTGAGTGGCTCCCCCACCGCCTTCTTCAAACCGTAAGGGGCAAATAGATGCTTACCCGGCAACCTGCCTCGCGCGCGCATGATGTCGTGCGTCTAAATGCCATCTGATCTTCCCGAAAGGGAACCTGGCAGGGCAGCGATACGGCCTGGTGGCGCTGACAGCCGTCGGGTTTATCCGCTTTCCGGAAATCTTTGGCCGTTTGCCGGTTCCCAAAACGCCCGCTCGGAGATGGAAAATCGGGAATCATCGCGGCGAACATATGTCCGCTTTCGCGGAGCGCGAATTTCGCACCGGGGTGCCCGACTATTGGCGAAATCATTATAGCCGGTCGTGAGAGGATTGCGGACAGGCGATGTCTCGAAACCGCTATAGTTTCTTTAGGCACGGTCGATAACAAGTGCGATTACCGCACTTGATTACGATCAATATTTTATAGTTGCGTTCGTCAGACTACGGGTATTATGCTAATACAACAAAGCGCGCTATAAGCGAAATTTCGTGGCTGCAGAGATTAGGCATAGGGGAAATACCATGCGCAGGATCATATTCGCGGCCGCAACATTGGCAGCATTGTCCGCGAGCATGGCGCAGGCGCAGACCGCTGGTTCGTCCGCGCCATCGGGCCAGCCGTCGATCAGCACGTCGCCGAGCGATTTTTCCGATACGTCGCTCGATCGGCAAACCAACTATCGCCGACTGGATGACGAAGTCGCGGGATCCAGCCGGCTCCTGCGTCAGTTCCCCGCGAGGCTCAAGGATATCGAGCAAGGCTTGGAGGTTCGCGACGCAGAGGGCCTCGTCGTCGGCACGATCGCAAAAGTCGCCAACGGCTTTGCCGTGGTGGCGAGCGCGAGCGGGGTCGGAACCGTGGAAGTGGACGTGGGGTCGTTCGCGCGCAACAAGACCGGCTTGCTGATCAACCTGCCGAAAGCCAAGATCGATGCGATGATGACCCGCGCTGCCCCGGCCGGATAACGCGGCCCGTCGAGACGAATGACCGGCCATCGCGACGTCTCGAGCTCAGCGATCCGCGATAGGGCTAAAGAACCGGCGGTCCTTAGCGGGCAGTGTCGGCTTTTG
>NZ_JANBVH010000026.1 GCF_024273235.1 Sphingomonas faeni
AAACCGAGTGAAGTATAGAAAGTATAGACGCTGGGAGAGTATTTGCAGGCGCCGTTCGATCGCTCGATGCGGGGAGTTTGCGGTCGGTTTGGAATTGCAGGGTTTGGAAGGGCGGATCGCTCATCGATCGACCGTGGCAGATCGTCGTGATGTAGGACAGCCGGGCCAAGGACTGAGGTATGGTCGGACGTGGCGCCCGTAAATCCTCCCCCGCCAGGGGGAGGTGGCTGGCGCTTGCCAGACGGAGGGGGAGGCACGCGCCAACCGTCGTTTCGTATCCTCCCCCTCCGTCACCTTCGGCGACACCTCCCCCTGGCGGGGGAGGATCGTGCGGTGATGTTTGGTATGGATTACAGCGCGAGGTCGGGGCTGCGGTTGGGCTTTACGCGCATCGCGGCCGGACGCGGTCCAGTCGATACCTGTACCGTGGGCGAGGGGATCGCGAGTTGCAGCGTGTCCGCGGTCGAGGCCCAATGTTCGGCGAGGACGTCGGGGGTCTCGTTGAGCATCACGCCGTAGGTCGGCACGATCTCCCGGATCTTGGCCTGCCACCCGGCGGTGGCGAGGTGGTTCGGGAACACTTTCTTCAGCAGGTTGAGCATGATCGACGGCGCGGTCGAGGCACCCGGCGAAGCGCCCAGCAGCGCGGCGATCGAGCCGTCCTTCGACGCGACGATCTCGGTGCCGAGCCGCAGTACGCCGCCCTTTTCAGGATCGCGCTTGATGATCTGGACGCGCTGGCCCGCCTGCCACAGGCGCCAGTCGCCGTCCTTCGCGCCCGGGAAATACTCGCGCAGGGCATCCATCCGGTCGCTGTCGGACATGATGAGCTGGCCTGCGAGATATTCGACGAGGTCGAAATCGTCCCAGCCGACCGCGAGCATCGGCCGGAAATTGTCGAGCGTGACCGACGCCGGAAGATCGAAATACGAGCCTTCCTTCAGGAACTTGGTCGAGAAGGTCGCGAACGGGCCGAACAGCAGCGCCTGCTTGCCGTCGAGGAAGCGCGTATCGAGATGCGGCACCGACATAGGCGGCGAGCCGACGGCTGCCTTGCCGTAGACCTTGGCGAGATGACGATGCGTGATCTCGGGCTTGTCCGCGACCAGGAACGAGCCGCCGACCGGGAAACCGGCATAATCGTCGGCCTCGGGGATGCCGGACTTTTGCAGGATAGGCAGCGCGCCGCCGCCTGCACCTGCGAACACGAAGCGCGCCTTGATGACCTGCTTCTCGTCGGTCTTCATGTCGCGCGCGGTGACGCGCCAGCGCGCCTTCTTGCCGCCGATCGTCTCGCGTTCGAGTGAGCGGACCTCATGCCCGGTGGTCAGCGTGAAATTGTCCTGCTTGGCGAGCGAGGCGATGTACTGGCGCGTGACTTCGCCCCAGTCGCAATCGGTGCCGAGCGGCGAGCGCGTCGCGGCGAGCTTCGTGCCGGGCGCGCGGCCCTCCATCATCACCGGCACCCATTGTGCGATCTGCTTCGGGTCGGTGGTGAATTCCATGCCCGAGAAGAGCGGGCTCGCCTGGAGCGCGGCATGGCGCTTTTGCAGGAAGGCGACGTTGGCATCGCCCCAGACCAGATTCATGTGCGGCGTCGAATTGATGAACGAGCGTGGATTGCCGAGGATGCCGGAATCGACCTGGTGGCTCAGGAACTGGCGGGTGACCTGGAACTGCTCGTTGATCTCCACCGCCTTGGCGATCTCGACCTTGCCGTCGGCTTTGTTGACCGGCGTGTAGTTCAGCTCGCACAGCGCGGAGTGGCCGGTGCCGGCGTTGTTCCAGCCGTTGGAGCTTTCGTCCGCGACCTTGTCGAGGCGCTCGACCATCTCGATCGTCCAGGTCGGCTCGAGTTCGCGGAGCAGGACGGCGAGTGTGGCGCTCATGATGCCGCCGCCGATCAGCAGGACGTCGACGGTCCGCTCGGTCGTCGCCGCATCGGCGTGTGCGAGCGGGAGCGCCGCTGCACCGCCGGCGACGATCGCCGAGCCGAGCAGGTTGCGGCGGGTCACGCCTGTACGCGATTCTCCGGTACGCGGTTCTGGAGTGCGCGAAGTTGGGGAATTCACCTCGTCGTTAGCGTCAAACCGCATGGTCATGCCTTTTCGTTTCGGCATGGCCCGCTGTCCCGACAAAGGCCGATGACGACGAGAATCCATGACCGGATTATCGGTTTCAGCCACGCGGAAATGACGGGATCGATGCTCGAACTACCGACTGAGCGCGGCCGCTGCTCAAAGTCCTCGTCCCAAGATATCGGGTGTTTGTTGGGACAAGGCCACCGCTCGGGCAGGCGCTTAATCCACCCCGTACATGGCATCCGGACGCTGCGGATGCAAGGTCGCAGCCCGCAACCCCTTGAACGGGGCGCGTTCTGGTTGGCCGTCAGCTAGGGCAGTCAGCTTGGGCCTTCAGCTCGGGTCACGCAGCCGGTTGGCGAGGAACTCGATCAGTGCCTCGACCCGGGCCGGGCGGAGCGGGCTGGGCGGCGTGAGCAGGTGGAGCCCGATCTTCGCGGGCGCCCAATCGTCGAGGATGGTGACCAGCGCGCCCGAGGCGATGTGCCGGTCGACGATGAAGTCGGGCAGGCGCGCGATCCCGAGGCCGGCGATCAACGCGGGTACGATCGCCTCGCCGCTGTTGGCGGTGAGCTGGCCCTGTAGTCGCACCGAGACGTCGGCGCCGCCGGGGCCGTGGAAGCGCCACGGGCCGACGACGTTCGAATAGCCGACCAATTGGTGCTCGCCGAGCTGAGCCGGGTGCGTCGGCGTGCCGTGCTTCGCGAGGTAGCTGGGTGCGGCGACGGTGTGCGCCTGGATGCTGCACAAGCGGCGGGCGCGGAGCGAACTGTCGGGCAGCTCGGCGATCCGCAGCGCGACGTCGAAGCCTTCCGCGACGATGTCGACGCGCGCATCGGAAAGGTGGAAGTCGACCTCGATCCCCGGGTGCGCGACGAGGAACTCGGCGAGGATCGGCGCGACGTTGGTGATGCCGAAGCTCATCGGGGCGGCGAGGCGGACGCGCCCGGTATGCGCGCTGGCGGCGTCGTGCGCGGATTCTTCCGCGGCGCGGGCTTCGGCGAGGATGCGCGCGGCGTGCTCGGCGAGTGGCTTGCCGGCTTCGGTGAGCGCGAGCCGGCGCGAGGTGCGGTGGAAGAGCGACTGGCCGAGATGGGCTTCGAGGCGGGTGATCGCCTTCGACACGGTTGCCTTGCTGAGCCCGACCGCGTCGGCGGCGGCGCTGAACGAGCGGTGCTCGACGACGCTGGCGAAGATCGCCCAGGCTTCGAGATCGGGCAGGCGCATGGGGGACTCCGGATCTTCTCCCCTCCCTGGAAGGGAGGGGCTGGGGTGGGTCGCTATCGAGGGAATGTCGCGTTCGCCAAGCGGCCGACCCACCCCCGACCCCTCCCTTCCAGGGAGGGGGGTAAGATGGCGTACGTTACCAACCGAAACGATCGGTTTCCAGCGTTTCTATTTACGGTGTGATCGTAGCGCTTATCTTGGCTCCAACCAGTGGAGACATCTCATGACGACCACGACCCTTTCCAAAGTTGCCCTTTCCAAAGTTGACCGCCGCCCCTTCGAAAGCCTCGGCCATGCCGATCATGGCTGGCTGAAAGCCCGGCATCATTTCTCGTTCGCGAGTTATTACGATCCCGCCCGGATGGGCTGGGGCGCGATCCGCGTGTGGAACGACGACCAGATCGCCGCGAACTCGGGCTTCCCGCCGCATCCGCATCAGGACATGGAGATCATCACCTATGTCCGCAGCGGCGCGATCACGCACCAGGATTCGCTCGGCAACAAGGGCCGCACCGAGGCGGGCGACGTCCAGGTGATGAGCGCCGGGACCGGGGTTCGGCATGCCGAGTATAACCTGGAGCCGGAGACGACGACGATCTTCCAGATCTGGATCGAGCCTTCGCGCAAGGGTGGTGCGCCGAGTTGGGGTGCCAAGCCGTTTCCAAAGGGCGAGCGCTCCGGCCAGTTCGTGACGCTGGCCAGCGGGTTTGAGGGCGACGTCGATGCATTGCCGATCCGTGCGAATGCGCGGGTGCTGGCGGCGACGCTTAAGGCCGGCGACAGCGTCGACTATGCGATCGACGACGGCCGCCACGTGTATCTGGTGCCGGCGACCGGTGCGATCACGATCGGTGACGAAGCCTTCGGTGCGCGCGACGGAGCGGCGCTGCTGGGCGGCCAGACGGTGACGATTACGGCACAGGATGATGCCGAGATCGTTCTGGTGGACTCGGAGTAAACTTCTTTCCCTTCCCGCTTGCGGGAGGGGGCAGGGGGTGGGCTCGCGCTCACCTCCGGCGTGACCATCGTTGAAGATACGCACTTCGATCCGGCTCGTTTGCCGCAGCCGGGTGCCCACCCCCCAGCCCCCTCCCGCTTGCGGGAGGGGGAGCCCAACAAGGAAACGCCCCCTCCCGCTTGCGGGAGGGGGAGCCAAGAAGGAAACAACCCATGACCAAGGTTCTCGTGCTCTATTACTCGTCCTACGGCCATATCGAGCAGATGGCGGACGCCGTCGCCGAGGGCGCGCGCGCCGGTGGTGCGGAGGTCGATATCCGCCGCGTCGCCGAGACCGCGCCGCAATCGGTCGTCGAGGCCGCGCATTTCAAGACCGACAGCGCGCATGCCGAGATCGAAGGCCCCGCCGCGCTCGAACAGTATGACGCGATCATCGTCGGTGCGCCGACCCGCTTCGGCCGGATGCCCGCGCAGATGGCGCAGTTCTGGGACACGACCGGCGGCCAGTGGTTCTCCGGCGCGCTGATCGGCAAGGTCGGCGGTGCGTTCACCTCGACCGCGAGCCAGCATGGCGGCCAGGAAACCACGTTGTTCTCGATCATCACCAACCTGCTGCATCACGGACTGACGATCGTCGGGCTCGACTATGGCTTCCAGGCGCAGATGGGCGTCGATGCGGTCAAGGGTGGCTCGCCTTACGGCGCGACGACGCTGTCGGACGGCGACGGCAGCCGCCAGCCGAGCAAGGACGAACTCGATGGCGCCCGCTATCAGGGCAAGCGGATCGCCGAGACGGCGGCCAAGCTGAAGGGCTGAACGCCTAGCTTTGGAAGCCCAAGGCTGAACTGAGGCGACGCGGGCGGCAACGTCCGCGTCGTTCTGCTTTCGCCTGATGTCCGCTTGGCCGAACGACTATTGCGCCATGTGCAGCGTGAACCGCGTCATTTCCGACTGAGGACCGAGGCGCAGCGCGAAGCCGGGCCACAAGCCCGTTCCATTGCTGACGTACAAGGTCATGTCGCCGACCGCATAGCGCCCCGAGACGAACCCGGCATTGGCGCGCGCCACCAGCCGGTCGAGACCGGCGATCATACCGCCATGCGTGTGCCCCGACAGTTGCAGCGCGACGCCGCGGTCGGCGGACCGCCCGGCGTTCTTCGGCTGATGATCCAGCAGCAGGATCGGCGCCCCCTCCGGCGCGCCAGCCAGTGCGGCGGCGAGGTCCGGTCCGGCCTGTCCCACCTGTGGCGCGGAGAGATCGGTGACGCCGGCCAGCGTCACCTTGGCGTTGCCGCGGGCCAGGACGGCGTGCGCATTCGGCAGCATCCGGAAGCCCAGACCCTCCAGATGCTGCATCCACGCCGGATACTCGAAGAAATATTCGTGGTTGCCGGGAATGGCATAGACCCCGTCGGGCGCGTGCAGATCGCGAAGGGGGGCGATGTCGTCGCGCCGCATCGCGACCGAGCCGTCGATGAAGTCGCCGGTGACGACCACCAGATCGACCCCGGAGGCGTTGGCCCGGTCGACCACGTGTCGGGTCCACCATGCGGGGAAAAGGCGGCTGATATGCAGGTCGGTGAGTTGCAGGACCCGGTATCCCTCGAACGCCGGCGGCAGGTTGCGGATCGCCACCGCGACGTCCTTGACCGGCGGCACGCGCAACGCGGCGCCGACGCCGATCGCGGCGAGTATCGCGGCCACCCCGCCGATCGCATAGCGCACGCCGTCCGGCACGCCCCCGCTTCCGTCACCACTGGCGCCGCGGAGGACCAGCCGCGTCGCCACCGTCCCGACATCGAGCAGGATTTGCAGGACGGCGAGCAGCAGGATCGCGCCGAACGCCCAGTTGAAGAGGATGACGACGGCGCGCGGCATTTCCGGCGCGAACACCGATCCCGAGGACAGCCGGCTCCAGAAATGAAATTGCGACGCCACCACCAGCAGCACGCCCACGCTGGCCTTCACCCAGAACGGCAACGCCAGCGGCCACAGCCAGCGCACCAGGACGAACAGGCAGGGGGTCGCGAAGATAAGGTGAAAGATCGTCGGTCTCCGTCAATCGTGCGACCGGGCCATAGCCGGTTCCGCGCTGGATATACCGGCTAAACGATGGCGGCATTGTGTCGCGCCGGCAGGCCGCGCGATCCTGGGACGCGTCACGACCAGATCGGCATTGGGCCCAACAGCATGGGGTATGCGCGCGGGCCCGATCGGACAGGACCAGCCGAAAGCGGCGTTGCGATCACTGGGGCTGGGCGCCCTTACCGAGCGGCGCGCCCGTTCTATTATGCCGGTTCTGCCGGTGGCTTGCCGTTCCTCGATATGCACCGGGAGGAACTCTAACCGCCCAAATCCGTTGTGGCGGGGCAGTCGTACCGGCTGACATGTACGGGAGTGAGTTATGATTAAGACATGGATCCTCGGCGCATCGGCGCTTGCGATGACCGCCTTGCCAGTCGCGGCAAATGCCGCACCGGCAGCAGGAGCCTCGGCTCAGTCGCTCTCGCTGTCCCCGTCGGTGCGCGCGGGCACGCCAACGAAGAAGTCGAGCAAGCTTGCTGGTGCCAGCATCGCGCCGATCGTGATCGGCGCTGGCATCCTGGCGGGTGTCACCTACCTCATCATCGACCATGAGGACGATGATTCGGACAGCAACTGAATGACGTACCGGGGTGTCGCGCGTGCGCCACCCCGGTAATTTTCCGAGCCGACGCTGTGGATGGTCGGTCAAGCTAGCTGATCGCAGCGCTTGTCTAATCGCCACCGCGAGCCGCGCCGTCGATGCGACATTGCTCAACGACTGCCACTTCAAGCCAGTCTCCGCCGAGATCATCGGCTTAAATCATATTCTGGAAACTTTGGTGCACCCGACTGGATTCGAACCAGTGGCCTCTGCCTTCGGAGGGCAGCGCTCTATCCAGCTGAGCTACGGGTGCCGGATGGCTCGCCTAGCAAAGCGAAACGGGGTGCGCCAGACGTTTTCGTGTTCACGGTTCCCCGGGTGTCGGATCGGCGAGCGCTGGCGGTGATACCGGCGCTGCCGATTTGCTCTTCGGCGGCGGGGTCTTCGGCTTGTAGGCGCAGAGATCGCTGACGATGCAGCGCCAGCATTCGGGCGTGCGCGCCTTGCAGACGTAACGCCCGTGCAGGATCAGCCAGTGATGCGCGTGCAGGCGGAACGGCTGGGGGGTGGCCTTGTCGAGTTTCAGTTCGACCGCGAGCGGGGTCTTGCCGCGGGCGAGGCCGGTGCGGTTGCCGACGCGGAAGATGTGCGTGTCGACCGCGAACGTCTCCGCGCCGAACGCGACGTTGAGCACCACGTTCGCGGTCTTGCGGCCGACGCCGGGCAGTCGCTCCAGTGCGGCGCGATCATTGGGTACTTCGCCGCCGTAGTCGTCGATCAGCATCTGCGAGAGCGCGATGACGTTCTTCGCCTTGGTGTTGAACAGCCCGATCGTCTTGATGTGGCGCTTCAGTTCGTCGAGCCCGAGCGCGACCATCTTCTCGGGCGTGTCGACCTCGCGGAACAGGGCGCGCGTCGCCTTGTTGACGCCGATGTCGGTGGCTTGCGCGGACAGCGCGACCGCCACGACGAGCGTGTAGGGATTGACGAATTCCAGCTCGGTCTCGGGGTGCGGGTCGGCTTCGGCGAGACGCGCGTAGAACTCGATGACGTCGGCCTTTTTCACCGCGTCACAGTCCGAGCACGTCGCCCATCCGGTAGCGCCCGGCAGGCTGCCCCGCGAGCCAGATCGCCGCCCGCACCGCGCCGCGCGCGAAGATCGAGCGATCGTCGCCGCGGTGGTTGAGCTCGATCCGCTCGCCTTCGCCTGCGAAGATCACGCTGTGGTCGCCGATCACCGAGCCGCCGCGCAACGAGGCAAAACCGATCGTGCCTTCGGTGCGCGCGCCGACCAGGCCGGCGCGGCTGTCGACGCGGAGTTCGGCGAGCGACGATCCGCGACCCTTGGCGGCGGCGTCGCCGAGCAGGAGCGCGGTGCCCGACGGCGCGTCGACCTTGTGCTTGTGGTGCATCTCGACGATCTCGACGTCCCAGTCGGCGCCGAGCCTCGCGGCGGCCTCGCGGACGAGGATGCCGAGCAGGGTCACGCCGAGCGAGGTGTTGCCGGTCTGGAGGATCGCGATGTCGGCCGCTGCGGCGTCGATCATCGACTGGTGCTGCGGCGACAGGCCGGTCGTACCGATCACGATAGCGGTACCAGCGGCGCGCGCGGCGGCGAGATGGGCCTCGACGGCGGAGGGCGTCGAGAAATCGACCAGCACGTTGGCGGTCCGTGCGAGCGGGGCGGGGTCTTCGCCGGCATCGACGCCGCCGGCGAGCGACGCGCCCGCCGCCTCGATCGCATCGACGATCGCGCGGCCCATGCGTCCGGCGCTGCCGTAGATGCCGATCGCGGGCGAACTGGTGGCGGTCGGGGCGGGGTGGGGCGCGAGCGTCTGCATGCGTCGCGCTTTGCACCAAGCGGCGGTGCGGGGACAGGGGGGAGCGGTAGCCTGAGGCAATTTCTCCGCGAAAGACGGCGCTGCCGTTCGCGGTGTACGGACCTCAGCGGCGGGCGATCAGGTCCCGCACGAGGTCGAGGTCGGCTGGCTTGTCGACATCGACCGCCGCGAGGCCGAACGGGGTCGCGACCGCGGCGGCGTCGAGGCCGGCGAGACGTCCCAGATGCGCGAGCGCGGCGACCAGCGTCAGGCGACCGGACATGTACCGGACCAGCGTGCCGATCCCGAGCCGGCGGACGATCCGCCAGGGCCGCTTGCGATCCGCCTCGACCTGCGCCCATAGATCGAGTGCGGCGACCGATCGGGGGGTGGCGAAGTGGAACAGGTTGCAGCCCGACCAGGCGCCATCGGCAAAGCGGAGATAGGTGCGGCGCGTGCCCGGCGCGGCGGCTTCGATCACGTCCTGGCGTGCGAGCAACGCGGCGACGTCGGCGTGCGCGGGGGCATCGGTGAGGAAGCGGGTGATCCATTCGGGCCGGAGCAGCGCGTGATCCGCGGTGGTCACGAGCAGCGGCGTGCCGAGTGCCTCGATGCCGTCGCGGACGCTGTGGCTGGGACCGGAAGCGGCGGTCAGGACGGTGAGGCCGAGCGCGACGGCGGCAGCGCGGACCGCATCGTCGGACACCGAGACCGCGATCCGCGTCGCACCGGCCTCGCGCAACGCCTGGGCGACGCGGGCGAGCAGGGTCTGGCCGTCGAGTTCGATCAGCGCCTTGTGCGAGACGCCGGCATAGGCCGCGACGGGGTCGATGCCGCCGCGCGATCCGGCGAGGATCAGCGCGCTGAAACCTTGGTCAGCAGAGGCGCTCATACCGTCTTGGCTCCGGTGCGCGCGCGCCAGACCCGCCAGAACACGCCGGGGGCCGCGAGGATCGGATGCTTCTCGCGCCACGGGGTCAGCGGCACGGCGACGCCGGTGTGGCGCTCGACCTTCCAGATGCCGTAGCGGGCGGCGCCCTCGAAGGTGAAGGCGGCGCGCACCAGGCGGGCGACGTTGATCGGCTTGCCGGCGCGGCGGCGGCGTGCCCAGGCCTTGAGCAGCACCTCACGTCGTGCCGGCGCCAGGTCGGGTTTCAGCATCCCGGCCTCGTCGCGGAAGGCGATGCCGTCCGCAGTCCAGGCGAGCGGGAGGAGTTCGGCATACCGGCCTGGGTCGAAGCCGAGGATATGCCCCTCGCGGCCTTTGCGTTCGACGCGGAGTTCGGCGGCATAGGTCTGGCGGAACAGCGCGCGCCAATACTCGTCGGCGGTGCCCGTCTCGGGGCCGAGCGCAGCGGCAAAGCGCGCGGCGGACTTGGCCGCGTCGGCGATCGCCTCGGCGACCTGCGTCGCGGTATCCGGATCGCGCACCCAGACCAGCGCGGAGGGTTGTACGAACCGGGTCCAGATCGTCGTGTCGAGCGTCCGCGCCGCCGCCGCCTTGGCAAAGGTCGCTAACCGCATGGTGGCGATCTTCGCGCGCAGCGTCTCGCCGTGCAGGTCGAACTCTCGGTAGCTGACGGTCGGCCACATGCCGCGCTCGGGCGGGCCTGCGGTCAGCACGTAGAAATCGAGCACGCCTTCGGTTTCGCCGGTGCGCAGGTTCGAGCCGTAGAATAGCACCGCCACGGTCCCGGCCGCGCTCTCGGCGAGTATCGCAGAGACGTCGCGGACCGCGGGGATAGTGGGGACGTGCAACTGGCGGCGGACGACGTCGCCGAGCGTTATCACGGGACGACGAAACTGAGCTGGCGCGCTTCGCGGACGGTCAGGTCGCCGCCGGGATAGACTTCGCCGTCGAGGATGAAGCCCGAGTCGATCGACAGGTCGAAGCTCGGCGTATCGATCCGGTGATAGCCCGCGCGATCGAGCCAGGCGGCGGGCGAGCCGGCGACGATCAGCGGCGTCGCGGCGGCGAGCCAGCGCGGCGGCGCATCGACCACCAGCGTCTTCAACCCGGCGCGCGGTACGCCGAACGGACGGATGCCGATCGGCATGCGCTTCAGCGTCGAGGCGAGCAGGATGTAGCGCGCGCGATCGGTGTCGGCATGCTTGCCGGCGGCGTGCACGCCCTCGTCACCGCGCGACTGGAAGCGGATCCGCATCCGGTTGCCGGCGCGCCACGCGCTGTTGGCGCCACCGAACAGCGTCTGCAGGATCGCCCAGCACAGCGCGAGCCCGACCGCGACGCCGTTGAACGCGCCGGCGCGGTGCGTGCGTTGCGCCAGAGCGGTGGCATCGACGAACGCGCCCGCGCCGAACAGGAAGCCGCACAGTTTCGCGCCGCTATCCTTGCGGATCACCTCGACCGGGCTGCGCAGCTTCACGCGACCATGGCGGGCCGCGGTCAGTGCCTGATCGAGCGTCCAGGTATCGGGGATGCCGAGATCGAGCGCGAGCGCGTTGGTCTTGCCCGACGGGACGATTGCGACGCGGGGTGCGGCGCCAGTCCAGACGCGCGCGGCGGCGGTCATCACGTCGCGGATCGTGCCGTCGCCACCGTCGATCACGAGCAGTTCGATGCCGTGACGTGCGAAATCGGTCAGCACCTCGGCCAGCTCGGCCTGGGTGCGCGGCGTGACGGCGAGGACGGTGCCGGACAGGAACGGCTTGGTCGCCTCGACGCTGCTGCGGTTGCGATGGCTCTTCGGGTTGCAGATGATGCCGGTGCGAATCTTCGCGGCTGCCTCGCGCGGGTTCACGCTGGCGCGTTCGGACGCAGCCGAATCGAACATCCCCTCAGGCAGCCACGCGGGCGCGACTGGAGGGGAGAGCGATTGCCTGCCAAAGGCGTCGAAGTTCGAAACAGCATCAGCCACGATATAGAGATACCCGTCACGGCACAGAACCGCTACAAATTTGTGTCAGCAAGATTTCCGTTCCGCGTCAGGCGCAGTCCGGACGCATATTATCGGCGGTACCGCATCTTCATCCGTACGACGGTGCCGGAGGCGGGCAGGGCCGTACGGGCCGATTCGAACGACGGCAGCCCGATCGAGGTCGGCGCGTCATTGGAGAAGCCGAAGCCCTCCTTCGGCATGAACAGCGTCCGGTTGAAATCATGATCGCTATTCTCGTCGTGATATTGCGCGATCGCGTAATAACCGGGCTTGAGCCAGAAACAGGCGCGCGGGTTCGCCGCCGACACGCGCGCGCGCGCCAGCTTCGCGCCCTTCGCCAGGAACCGCTTCTTGTCGTCGGGATAGACCGTGAAGGCGACTTCGCCGACATGGTTGTGCATCGTCGTCGCCTCGAGGATCAGCTTGGCGTTGCCATTGCCCGGCGTGCCCTCGCAGGTCTCGGCGGCGCGCGCCTGGACCGGCGCAAGCGCGGCGGCCGCGCCCAGCGCCATAAGGATTACATGGTTCATCGGCAGACTAAGACCCGAAAATAGTGGCGATAGAGCGGCGCGCAGATGACATTTGCGACGTGAACAGGGCGTTTATCGCCCCCGCCCGGAGCTTGCCGGGGGCTCTATGCAGGCTGCGCTTCGTCCGGCGTGCGGGTCATCCGGGCCGCCGCGAACCCCAGCAGGATCGCCACCGCGACCGATCCGGTGGCGACCGCCGCGGCGATACCCGCCGATCCATAAGCGGGCATCAGCAAGAATGCCGCGACGAACAGCAGGCCGACGCCGACCGCACGGATCGCGAACACCGTGCCGGCGCGGTGCAGTGCGGTCATCACCGTGTCGAGGCTGACCGTGGCGAGGTCGAAGCACCCGGCGGCAGCCAGCCACAACAGCACCGGATAGGCGCCGACGAACGACTTGCCGCCGACCAGCTTCAGGATCGGCTCGCCGACCAGCGCGACGATCGCGAGGATGACGAGCGCCGCCGCCGTGCTGGCCAGCATCGTCCGCACGAGGATGCGGCGGAGGCGCGAGGGCTCGGCGGTGCGGACCGCGCGGACGATCTCGGGGAAGGCGGCGCGCGACAGCATCTGCGACAGTTTCGCGAGCGCCTGTGCCAGCTGAGTCGCCAGCCGGAACGCACCCGCCGCCGCCGGACCGATGGACGCGCCGACCAGCAGCAGAGGGATCTGCTTGCTCGACAGGCCCAGCGTCGCGCTGGCGTTGGTGCTGAGCGAAAAGCGGACGATGCCGGGATTCTCGTCGCGGACCTGCCGCCACGTCCCCCGGCCGCTCGCGAGCAGGCGCAGGTCGCCACTGCGCGCGACCATGATCCAATAGGTCGCGGCGGTGACGATCTCGGCGACCGCCCAGGCGAGCATGAAGCCGCGGATCGTCGGTTCGAAGATCATCGCCGCGCCCGCACCGACGAACCGCATGATCGGCGTCATGCTGTCCGCCACCGCCGACAACGAGAATTTGTCGCGCAGCCGCAGGATACCGAGCGGGGTCGAGCGGATCGTGATCAGCTGCACCACCGCGAACATCAGCGTGTCGCGCATCAGGTCGGGCGGGATGCCGAACCCGTCGCTCCACGCGAACAGGATCGCCACGGTCAGCACGGCACCGACCAGCGCACTGCACAAATCGAGGATCGCCGACAGCCGGAGCAGGCGCGCAAGCCGCGGCGTGTCGCCCTGCTGGATCGGCTCGACGCCGTATTGGACGATGATCTGCCACGTCTGGAAGCCGACAAAGGTCGCCAGCGCCTGTGCCGCACCCGAGATCAGCGCGAACCGGCCGAAGTCGACCACGCCCAGCGTGCGCGTCGCGAACCCGAGATAGAAGAGCGACAGGATCGCCAGCACGCTGCGACTGGCGAGCAGCCAGCCGAGGTTGCGCGCCGCCGCCCGGAATATCCCGGTCGTGCCGGCGCGTGCCGGCGCATCTGCCGGGGCCGGAGAAGGAGCGGGGTCCTGAACCATCTGCGACCGGCCCCTAGAGCGCGACGGCGGGTGCGGCAAGGTTTCGGGGGCCGGCGAGGTGTGAAGAAGGGGCCGGGGCGCCCAAAGGTGACAAAGCGCCGGGCGGCTCCTAGACCGCGCGCGTTCGGGCGGCGGTGCTGCCGTCATGCGAGGGATCGTTCGTCATCTGCGGAATTGCCGGCCTTTATGCGCGAGGTGGCGCTGCGGCCTCGCCCCGCCTCGTGACCGCGCCCCTCATTACGGCGCAGTGCGACGCGATCCTCCACCGCGGGCCCGACGACCAGGGCGTGATGACCGATGGCGATTTCGGGTTCGGCATGCGCCGACTGAGCATCATCGACATCGAGGGTGGCCACCAGCCGTTCCATTCGCCCGACGGCCGCTATGCGCTCGTCTTCAATGGCGAGATCTACAATTTCCGCGAATTGCGGCGTGAATTGCAGGCGCTGGGGCGGGTGTTCGACAGCGCGGGCGATACCGAGGTCATCCTGGCCGGCTACGAACGCTGGGGCGACGACGTCTGGGCGCGGCTCGATGGGATGTTCGCGGTCGCGGTGTGGGATACGCACGCCCGGCGCCTGATCCTCGCGCGCGATCCGATCGGCATCAAGCCGCTATATTATACCGACCAGGCCGCCGGCTTCGCATTCGGCTCCGAACTCAAGACGCTGACGCTGTTGCCCGGCATGGTGTTCGACGTCGACCGCCGTGCGCTCCACGATTATTTCAGCTTCGGCCATGTCCGCACCCCGCGATCGATCTACGCGCAGGTGAGGACGCTGCCGCCGGGTCACGTGATGACCGTCGAGGCGAGCGGACCGCCGACGCTGCGCGCCTATTGGACGCCCGCCTATCGTCCCGCCGAGCCCTTGTCGGAAGCGCAGTGGATCGAGCGGTTCCGCGACGAATGGCTCGACACGATCGGCCAGCAGATGGTCGCGGACGTCGATGTCGGCGCGTTCCTGTCGGGCGGCGTCGATTCGTCCGCGGTGGTCGCGGCGATGGCGCAGGTGTCGGACCGCCCGGTTCGTACCTTCACGATCGGCTTTCCCGACCCGCGTTTCGACGAATCGCCGCACGCCGAGGCGATCGCGCGGCATCTCGGCTGCCACCACGTCACGCGCACGCTGGAGCTCGCGGATGCGCAGGCGATGCTGCCCGAGGTCCAGCATTGTTATGACGAGCCGTTCGCCGATCCGTCCGCAGTGCCGACCTGGTATGTCAGCCAGATCGCCGCGCAGGAGGTGAAGGTCGCGCTGTCGGGCGATGGCGGCGACGAACTGTTCTTCGGGTATAAGCGCCATGCGACCGAGCGGCGGATCGGCGCGCTGCCGGCCCCGTTGCGCCGGCTCGCGCGCGCGCTGGACGCGGTGCCGACCTTGCCGTCGCGCCATGCGAACGCGGTGTTGCAGCGCTGGCGGAAGACCACCGGCAGCGCCGCACTCCCGAACGGCATCGCGCGGTTCTTCGCCAAGACGCAGATCACGAACGAAGCCTTCCGCCGCGAGATATTCTCGGCCGAGTTCATCGCCGAGGAGGAGGGCGGGATCGCCGCGCTGGTCGCGGAATATTTCCCCGATCCCGACGCGATCTCCACCGACACGCTGGAGCAGTTCGGGCTCGCCGACCTCGCGCTCAACCTGCCCGGCGCGATGCTGACCAAGGTCGACCGCGCGAGCATGGCGCATTCGCTCGAAGTGCGCGTGCCGATGCTGGGGCAGGGCATGGTCGACCTCGCGCTGTCGATGCCCGCCGACATGAAGCTGCACGGCAAGGTCGGCAAATACGTGATCCGGCAGGCGATCGCACCGTGGCTGCCGGAGGGGATCCTCGACCGGCGAAAACAGGGCTTCCAGATGCCGCTCGCTGCTTGGTTCGCGGGCGATTTCGGGGCGTATGCGGAGCAGCTCTGGCGCGACAGTGGCGTGCGCGAGCAGGGGATGTGGCGCGCCGGCGCCGTCGACAAGGTGTTCGCCGATCACCGTGCGGGGAAGCGGGATTACAGCCGGTTCCTGTACGCGCTGGCGATCTACTGCCTGTGGTGGATCGGCCGGCCCAAGGCGCTGCACATCCCCTGATCCTCCCCCGCAAGGGGGAGGTGGCTGGCCCTTGCCAGACGGAGGGGGAGGCAGGCGATCACCGGGGTTGCGTGTCCTCCCCCTTCGTCACCTGCGGTGCCACCTCCCCCTGGCGGGGGAGGATTGTTACGCCAGCCAACTCACCAACGTCTCGCCCCGCGCCTTGCGCAGCATCGCCTGCACCAGCCGCACCAGATGCACCACCAGCGAGATCGCCGTCCACGCCGCAACCCCGATGATCCCCCAGTCCGGCCGCGTCACCAGCAGCCCCGCGAACAGGATCACCATGTTCGGATTGCGTCGCGCGGTGATCAGCCGGAACCAGCTGTCGAACCGCTCCCACACATGGATGTGCATCCCGAACCGGACGATGAACGCCCCCTCGATCAACCGCTGCGCGACATAGCCGAACAGCATCGTCCCGATCACCGCCCAGAACATACGGTCCTCCAGCGGTCGCCCGTACGGCGCACACCCCGCCGCCCAGGCCCACCACCAGAAGGGCGGATGCACCAGGTCCACCCCGTGATCCCACGCATTGCCGAGCTTCGACGACGTGATCGTACACCGCGCCAGCTTCCCGTCGACGGTGTCGAGCACCATGAAGAACAGGCCCGTGGCAAGCCCCGTCCAGAACCAGCCATGCCAGAACGCCACCGTCGCGACGATGCACAGCACCGATCCGAGCGCCGTCACCTGGTTCGGCGTGATCCCGGCGCGCGCGCAGACCCGCGTGATCGCCAGCGCCCATTCCGGCCACAGATATTTGGTCAGCAGGTCGGTGACGCCCTTGTACGCGCCGACATAGCTCGCCCGCTCGATCGCCGGCACCGCGGCGGGGGTGAGCAGTTCGGCGAACGGCCGTTCGCGCTTCCGGAGCGCTTCGTTGAGGATGCCCTCCTCGGCCTCGGCGGCGATCACGGTGAGACCAGTCACCAGCGGCGCTTCGCCGAGCATCGCCGCGGTCATGCGATCGCGTTCGCCGGCGTCGCGGACATGCGCCAGCACGGGCACGCCGGTGCGCGTGACGACGGTCCCGGGCCGTGACTTAAGATGCGCGATCCATACCGGATCGAAGGCGTAGGCGAGGTTGGCGAGGATGACGGGGCCGGTGCTGTCGTCGGTATCCGGGGCCAACCCCTGCGCGACGCCGATCCGCCGGATCCGCTCGGCATTGGTCATGCCCCAGAGCAGCGTGTCGTTCGCCCGGACGGTCCGGAGCGTTGGCGAAGGGGCTGTCGAATCTACCATCCCGCACCCGTTACCCGATCTGGTCGTGAAAGCGAGAGGGGGTGGCGACGGCGAGCGGTCCTAGATCGCTTCGTGTTCCCCCGCGAAGGCGGGGGCCCAGGATCAAGCAGCGCTGCGGTTGGTATCCTGGACCCCCGCTTCCGCGGGGGAACAGCTGTTTGTCAGACCGGCGTGGCTTTCAGCAGTCGAAGGACTTCCCGCGCCGCGCGCGCTGCACCACCCTCGACCGCCCCGAGCGACTGCCCAGCAAACTCCGCCTGAACCGCCGCATACTCGCCATGCGCCAACGCCGCCCGGTCCAACGCCGTCACCACATCCGCAACGTCCTCGACCACCTCGCCGCAAACCCACATCGCGTAGTTCGGATCCCCCTCCCACGCGGCACCCCCGGCATTGAGGAACACGCAGGGCCGCGGCCGCATCAGGAACTCGATCACCTGGCTCGACGTATCGCCGAGATACACGTCCGCCACCCCGGTATAGCTCCCGTCGACCATCGCGAACCCGTCGATGTCGCAATGGACATGCGGCAACCCGCCGATCTCGCGCATCAGATCCGCGACCTCCGGCGCCTTCTCGATCAGTCGCTGATGCGGCGCGAAGATCAGGTTGTAGCACCCGTCCGCGACGATCCGCCGCACCACGTCCGCCCCCCAGCGCCACCACGACGAGCGATGCTGCTGCCAATGCGGCGCGTACAGCACGACCGGCCGCGTATCCGCGAACGGCGGCGCGGCGTGCGTGCGGTGCGTGAAATCCGCCTTCACATAGCCCGTCGCGACGAACCGCTCGGGCGCGAACCCGCGATCGAGATACGTCCGCCGCTCCAGCTCGCTCGGCACCAGCGTCAACGCCGCCGCGCGCCGCCGCGGATCGTCACGCGCGCTCATCGAGCCCACCCCGTGCGAGGTCTTCACGAACTTCGCGCGCATCGGAAACAACCGCGGGAGCCACAGGCTCGTCTGCTCCGCACACACCACGACCGCGGCGCTGCGCAGATACGGCAGCAGCCGGAGCAGCATCGGCATCTTCGCCGGCAGCACCGGATTGCGCCCGCTGCCATCGTCGGCAACCGCGCGAAACCCCGGCGCGCGCCGGATGCGGACGGTGGGGAAGGGTGCCGTCCACCGCGCCAGCAACGTCTCGTGCACCGACGTGCTCACCCAGAGTTCGATCGGCACGTCGGAGGTCGCGGCGAGCGCCTCGACGATCGGATACAGATGCGGGATCAGCAGCGTCTCGCCGAGAAACAGGAACGCGACCTTCCGCGTCATGCGCCCGATCCGTCTCCGGCGAGCGCATCATGATCGTGCTGCCATTGCGCGATGTCCTCGGGCCGGTCGATCTCCTGCCAGCGCGCGTCGGGGGCGATCCGCAGTGCGTGGACGCCGACCGTCTCGGCGGCGCGGCGGACGACGGCGTGGTGATAGGCATGGATGCCGTCCTCCTCGCCGATCACCGCGCGCAACGCATCGGCATAGGTCGTCCCGCCGGTGGACACGATCAGCCCGAGCGAACGCGCGGTCGCGCTGTGTCCGACCAGATGCTTGCCGACCGCGACGATCCGGTCGCCGTCCGCCTCGACCAGCATGTCGTCGAGGCCGGGTTCGACGAGCGGCTCGATCACCAGCTTCACGCCCGTGACCGGATCGGCGACTGCAGCGCGCAGGATCGGTGCATCGAACACCGTGTCGCCGTTCATCAGCGCGAACGGCGCGTCGAGATACGCGCGCGCCGCCCAGACGCTGCCGATGCTGTTGGCGATTGACCAGAACGGGTTGAAGACGAGCTCGGTCGGCAAACCGCCGTCGCGCGCGCTCAGATGCGCGGCGATCTGGTCGATCCGGTAGCCGCCGACCACCACCGCACCGTCGAACCCGGCCGCGGCGACCGCGTCGAGCTGGTGATCGAGGATCGCGCGACCGCCGACCTCGACCAGGCACTTCGGCGTGGTGAGCGTGAGCGGCAGCAACCGCGATCCGTGACCCGCGGCAAGGATGATGGCCTTCATGGCGTGAGGCTGTAGGGGGTAAGTGTGGCAGGAAAATGCATCGTCGCGCGACCTTCTACCTGCTGCGTGTTCTCCCGCGGAGGCGGGAGCCCAGGGTAACGAACGCTACGCTGCTTGATCCTGGGCCCCCGCCTTCGCGGGGGAACACTATCGCTGCACCGCCTCGGCATCCGCGCGAGACCAGCCGCCGCCCATCGCCTGGTACAGCGTCACATATGCCGTCAGCCGATCCGCCCGCGCCTGCACCAGCGACAGCTCCGCGGTCAGCAACCCGCGCTGCGCATCGAGCTGGTCGATATACGCCGAATACCCCGCCCGGTACCGGTTCGAGGCATTGCGCAGCGCCCCCGCCAGCGCATCGCGTTGCCCGGCGAGCGCGACCGCCTGCTGGCCCGAGCGCTGCACCCCTGCCAGACTGTCGTCGACCTCGCGGAACGCCTGGAGCGCAGTCCGGCGATACGCGAACGCGGCCTGATCGCGGCGCGCGGTCGCGGCATCGGCCTGCGCGCCCAGCCGCCCGCCATCGAAGATCGGGCTGAGCACGCTGGCGCCGATCGAAAACACCGCGATCGGGTTCGCCAGCGCAGTCGACAGCACCACGCCGGCCGAGCCGGTCAGCGCGAGGTTCGGCAGCATCGCCGCCCGCGCGCTGTCGAGCGAGCGGTCGGTGGCGACCAGGGTCTGCTCGGCCTGATAGAGATCGGGGCGGCGGCGGAGCAGGTCGGCGGGCAGGCCGTCGGGGATCGCCGGTGCGGCGAGTTGGTCGAGCGTCCGTCCGCGCGCAATCGGGCCGGGGTTGTCGCCGAGCAACAGGCTCAGCGCATTCTCCTGCCGGCTGATCGCGAGCTGGGCGGCGGGGACGAGCTGTTCGGTAGCGTGGAATTCCGCCTCCGACTGCCGCAGTTCGAGGTTCGAGGTGTAGCCGGTCTCGGCGCGCCGGCGTGCGATACGCAGGCCTTCTGCACGGGCCGCCAGCGTCTGGCGCGCGACGGCGAGGCGCTGGTCGAGTGCGCGGAGCGTGATGTAGCCGGTTGCGACGCTGCTCGCGATGCCGAGCCGGACGGTGTCGCGCGCGGCTTCGCTGGCGAGCAACTGCGCACGGGCGGCTTGGCTTGCGAGGCGGAGGCGGCCGAACAGGTCGAGGTCGTAGCTGATCGACACCGCCGGCTGCGCGCCGATCGCATCGGAGGGTGTCCCGAACGGGCTGACGGTCTGGCCGGTGGTACTCGGCGCCGAGCCGTTGACGAGGGGCGTCTGTTGCGCGCGGGCGAGGCGGGCCGCGGCGCGCGCTTCGTCAATGCGCGCGGCAGCTGAGCCGAGGTCCGGGCTGTTGGCGAGCGCGCGCGCGACGAGGCCGGTGAGGACCGGATCGCCGAACGCGCTCCACCAGTCCGCACGGATCGGCGCGCCGGTGCCGAGTGCCGTGCGCCAGGCGGGGGGTGGGGCGACGGCGGTTGTCACGGGGGCTTCGGGGCGGGGGCCGATACAGGCGGCGGTTAGGAAGGCGAGGGTGAGGGCGGCAAGAGTCCTCGCTGATCGCGCTCCCATTGGTGGCGACCATTCTCGCGAAGACGAAGATTCCGGAGAGTGCTTCCACCCCGGCGAAGGCCGGGGCCCAATTGGAAAGGTCTCGATAATTCTGGACTGCGCTCCGTTATAACCGTCCCCCAATTGGGCCCCGGCCTTCGCCGGGGTGGACCGGTTTGTAAGCGTACCGTTTTCTAACAGCGTACCGTTTTCTAACAGCGTACCGTTTTCTAACAGCGTACCGCTATCTGCCGGCGTACCGCCATTTGCGACGGTGGACGCTTTTGCCGGAGCGCTCGCGTGCACGATCTGCTGAACTTCTCCCCTCCCTGAAAGGGAGGGGTCGGGGGTGGCTAGGCTTGGGGTTGGAGACAGCACTCCCTCGAGCACGACCCACCCCCAACCCCTCCCTTCCAGGGAGGGGGGAAGTCCGCGACGACCATGGCCCATCACCGAACCCTCGGCCCGCCGGCGGTATCCACCCGCGCCTGCACCGACATCCCCGGCCGCAACCGCGCGCTCAGCGGTTGCCCCGCGTCCACCCGGATCCGCACCGCGATCCGCTGCGGAACCTTGGTGAAGTTGCCCGTCGCGTTGTCCGCCTTCAGGACCGCGAACTCCGACCCCGCCGCCGGCGAGATCCGCTCGACCCGCCCGGTCAGCCGCGCGTTCGCCAATCCGTCGACGGTGAACGACGCAGGCTGGCCGACCATCATCCGCGCGGTCTGCGCCTCCTTGAAGTTCGCGATCACCCACGTCTCCGGCGGCACCAGGAACATCAACTGCGACCCCGCCGTGACATATTGCCCGAGCCGCACGCCGACTTCGCTCAACCGCCCCGTCTCGGGCGCGCGGATCACGGTGTTGGCGAGGTCGATCCGGGCGAGTTGCCGTGCGGCCTCCGCCCCGGAAACCCCCGCCTGCTGGCCACCACGACCGACTTCCACCGTGCGGATATCCTGCCGGGCGATCTCCCGCGCCGCCTTCGCCTGCTGGACCTGCGCCTGGGCCTGCCGCAACGCCGCCAGCGTCTGGTCGCGCTCCCGCAACGACACGGATCCGTCGACTACCAGGTCGTTGACGCGCGCCATGTCGGCCTGCGCGCGCATCAGCTGCGCCTCGGCATTGGCGACCGCCGCATCCTGCGCCGCGAACGTCGCCTGGCGGCTGGCCGCCGTCTGCCGGCTGTTGGCGAGCGTCGCGGCCTGCGCATCGACCTGCGCCTGTGCCTGATCGACGCGCTGGCGGTAGATGCGATCGTCGATCTTCACCAGCGGATCGCCCTGCTTCACATCGGCGAAATCGCGCACCAGCACCTGCGTCACATAGCCGCTGACCTGCGGGCTGATCACCGTCGTCCGCCCGCGAACATAGGCGTTGTCGGTCGACTGATAGCTCGTCGCGAACGGAGGCAGCCGCCACGCCGCCAGCACTGCGCACACGCCGGCGATCGCCAACAGCACGATGACGACGATGACGGTGCGGCTGGGTGGTTGCGGACGCCAGCCCGATCCGACCGGCGTGACCGGGGCGGCGGGTGCAGCGGTCGTCGCAGTCGCCTCCGCCTGCTTCTCTTCGGTTGCCGGCCCATCGGCCACCGGGCTGCGTGCGTCGCTCATGTCATCCCCTCAGCCGGGCCCTCCAGCCGCGCGCGTCGTTCGCGTCGCGCCCGTCTCGCCAGCAGGAACAGCAGATACCCGAACGTCGCGCCAGCAAGAACGGCGATCAACCGGAAGACGTCGGCATACGCAAGCACGTTCGCCTCGCGCGTCGTGGTTTGCGACAGGATCGCGGCGCCCTCGGCGTTGCGGAGGGTCGGGTCGACGATCACCCGGCCGACCGCGGCGCCACCCGCGGCGATGCGCTGGGTCACGATCGGGTCGGTCGGCGAGATCTGCTGGACTAGCGCCGCACTGTTCGCCTTCTCGCGGATCACCTGGTAGCTCCCGAGCAACGCGGTGCCGCCGAGCCCGCCGAGCGAATTGATGATCCCGAACAGCGCGATGAAGCTGATGATGTGGCCCGCGCCTTCCTTCAGCGCGCGGGTCATCCCGAACAGCAGGGCCGGCCCGAGGAAGAACGTCGCGGAGAAGCCGATGATCGCCTGCGTCACGTACATCTGTGGCGCGCGTGTCAGGCTGGTTGCGTAGGAATCGAACCACGCCGCCACCGCGACCAGCCCGATGGCGAGCATGATCGGATGCCCGAGCCGCTCGACGTCCAAGGTCACCGCGCTCGCGATCACGCCCGCGACCGACGCGACGAAGATGATCAGGAAGAACGGCACGAGCTGGTCGTTGTTCTGGCCCAGCACGGTCAGCAGCCCGACCGACGCATAGGTCTGCTCCGACAGCACGATCCGCGCCATGACGATCACGATCGTGAAGCGGACGATGTCGGCGCTGCCCAGCCAGCGCGTGTTGAGCAGCGGGTTGGCGCGATGGTGCTCGACGACGATCGCCGCAGCGAACATCGGGATCGCGACGATCAGCGCCCAGCCGATCCACGGCGCATTGGTCCACCAGACGATCCGCCCGAGCCCGAGTACGGCCGCGAACAGCGCGGTCGATCCGGCGAACAGCACGAACGTCAGGAAATCGAGCGGCTCGAACGCCTTGCTCCGCGTCGTCGGCGGCAGGCGCAGCGCGGCGACCGCGGCGAGCGACAGCAAGGCGAGCCCCAGTTCGAACAGATAGAGCGTGCGCCACTGCGACATCGCCAGCAGGTCCGGCGAGAACAGCCGCGCCAGCGGCGTCGCGCATTGCGGAATGCCGATGCCGAGCACGACCGCCTTCAATCGCCATTTCGCAGGCAGCGACTGCATCACGTAATAGAGGCACAGGCTGCTCAGCGCCGCGCCCGCCATCCCGCTGATCGCCCGCACCGCGATCGCGGTTGCGAAGCCGTGGACGAACAGATGCGCGAGCGTGATCAGCACGTAGAGGATCAGGAAGATCATCGCGAACGGCCGCAGCCCGAATTGCGCGCGGAACTTGATCATCAGCAGGTTTATGCTGACGTTGGTCATCACATAGACCGTCGGCAGCCACGCGATCTCCGCCGGATCGAGCCCGAGCGCGCCCTGGAGCGTGTAGGTGTTGGCGCTGATCAGCGCGTTGCCGAACCCGACCGTCAGCCCGAGCAATATGCCGATCAGCGCATAGGCGATCTGGCGGTGCCTCGGATGCGCGGGGGAGCCCGGAGAGCCGGGGAGGATCGGGCGTTCGTGATCGGCGAACTGCCAGTCCTCTTCGCTCAGGAAATGTCTGATTCTCTGGGCGATCATGGTCGGGTGGTTCTGGCATGATCGGGGGGAGACGTCATGGCTTAACAGTGGCGATCATGCGCAACCGGAATTCGAAAGCGCGCACCACCCCGGCGAAAGCCGGGGCCCAATTGGAAAGGTCGCAGTAACGGCGGACTGCGCATCGTTATAGCCGTCCTCCAATTGGGCCCCGGCCTTCGCCGGGGTGGTGGCCTTCGCCGCGGAGTGGCTGCGCCAAATTTAGCCTTTCCCGTTCAACCCGAGGCCCGCCCCGACCAAAATGCTGCACTGCAGCGGAACATCCCGCTTTCCCCGACCGTTGCGCCAGTATGCGCATATTCAGATCGCTCCACATACCCCCCGAATGGGTCTGGCTGGAGAGTGTCGCCGTCGTCTCGGCCGCCGTCCTCGTCGCGCTGGTCGCGCATTGGCTGACGATGCGGATCGGCGGCCATGCGCAGCGGCGCTCGACCGCCAAGACCGACGGCCTCGTCCTCGCTCGCGTCCGCCGCCCCTTACGCGCGGTGTTCGTCTCGGTGTCGGTCGCGTTCGTCGCGCGGATCCTGCCGATGGACAACGACATCGAGGATCTGTGGAAGCAGCTGCTCGGTTTCCTCGTACCCGCCTTGCTCGGCTGGCTTGCGGTCGCGGCGTTGCGCGCATTCCAGGACGTGATCGAGATCCGCGCCGACATCTCGGTCGAGGACAACCTCCGCGCCCGCCGCAAGCGTACGCGGGCGGCGATCCTTGGCCGCATCGGGACGTTCTTCATCATCTTCATCAGCGTCTGCCTGATGCTGCTGAGCGTCCCCGGCATCCGCTCGATCGGCGTTACGCTGATGGCGTCGGCGGGTATCGCCGGCCTCGTCGTCGGTGCCGCCGCGCAGCCTGCACTCAAGAACCTGATCGCCGGCGTGCAGATGGCGTTCACCGAGCCGATCCGGATCGACGACGTGCTGATCGTCGACGGCGAATGGGGCCGCGTCGAGCAGATCAACCTGACGTTCGTGGTCATCAAGATCTGGGACGAGCGCCGCCTCGTCGTGCCGGTGTCCAAGTTCCTCGAGCAGAGTTTCCAGAACTGGACGCGCGAGACGAGCCAGCTGATGGGGTCGGTGTTCTGGTATCTCGATCCGTCGGCGGACGTGCCGCGGCTGCGCGAGAAACTCGGCGAGATCGTCACCGCGAACCCGCGCTGGGACAAGCGGTTCTACAACCTCCAGGTGACGGACGTGAAGACCGACTGCATCGAACTGCGCGGGCTGATGACCGCGAAGGACGCGGCGATCGCGTTCGACCTGCGCTGCGATGTGCGCGAGGCGTTGCTGAAGTATATTCGCGAGGACATGCCCGAAGCCATCCCGCGCAACCGCCTGCTGATGGCGCCCGACCCGGTAAGCCGCCCCTAACTTCCCCCCTCCCTGAAAGGGAGGGGCCGGGGGTGGGTCGGCTGCTTGGCGAGCGAGCCGGCAGTTCCAGACCGACCCACCCCCAACCCCTCCCTTCCAGGGAGGGGGGCAAGAAGGGAGGGGGGCAAGAAGTCAGGGTTGGATCACGTCAGGCCTCGACATGCTCCGGCACAGCCTCGAGCGCGGTGATGAACAGCTCGCACCACCACATCACGTCCTCTTTCCGGACGTTGTCGATCAGCTTCTCCCAGCGCGCCTTGCGCTCGGCCAGCGGCATCTTGAGCGCCCGGTCGATCGCGTCGGACATTTCCTCGGGGCTGTACGGATTGACCAGCACCGCGTCCTTCAGCTGCGTCGCCGCGCCCGCAAAGTGCGACAGCACCAGCACGCCCGGATCCTCGGGATCCTGCGCCGCGACATATTCCTTCGCGACCAGGTTCATCCCGTCGCGCAACGGCGTCACCAAGCCCACGCGAGCGGCGCGATAAATCCCGGCCAGCACATCCCGCGGAAAGCCCTGGTTCACGTAGCGGATCGGCGTCCAGTCGATGTCCGAATACTCACCGTTGATCCGTCCCGACATCGAATCGAGGTTCGCCCGGATCTCTTGATACGTATCGACCTTCTCGCGCGAAGGCGGCGCGATCTGGAGCATGTAGACCAGCCCGCGCCGATCCGGATGCGACCCGAGGAAGCGCTCGTATCCCGCGAACCGCTCGGCCAGACCCTTCGAGTAATCGAGACGATCCACCCCGACGATCAGGCTGCGCCCGGTCGCGGACATGTACATCCGCTCCTTGGCATGCCGCGCCGCGTCGCTGTTCGCCGACTTCTCGAAGTCCGCAGTCTCGATCCCGATCGGCGTCGTGATTGCCTTGATCGTGCGGTCGCCGACCGTCACCCAGCCATCCTCGCCGACCACGCCGTCGAGCTGGCTCGTGACGTAATGCAGGAAGCTGTCGAGCCAGTCCTGCGTCTGGAAGCCGATCACGTCGTACGCGAACATCGATTCGACCAGCGCGCGGTGGCTCGGCAGCGACAGCAGCATCGCCATCGGCGGCCACGGAATGTGCAGGAAGAACCCGATCTTGTTCTCGACGCCGAGCTTGCGCAGTTCCTGTCCCAGCGGGACGTGGTGATAATCGTGGACCCACACCAGATCGTCGGGCTCGATCAACGGCAGCACCGTCTCCGCGAACCGCTTGTTCACGCGCGCGTAGCCGCTGGAGAAATCGCGCTCGAACTCGGTCAGGTCGATCCGGTAATGGAACAGCGGCCACAAGGTGCGGTTCGCATAGCCGTTATAATATTCGTCGAAATCCTGCTCTTCGAGGTCGATCGTCGCGGTGGTAACGCCCTTGCCCTGCTGGAAATTGATGTGCCCGGTGAAGGTCTCGGTGGTCTCGCCCGACCAGCCGAACCACACGCCGCCCTTTTCTCGCAATGCGGCGAGCAGCGCGACGGCAAGGCCGCCCTGGTTGCCCGAAGGCGCATCGACCGACTGGACTCGGTTCGAGATGACGACGAGGCGGCTCATCGCACGGCACTCCACGGCTTGCTGAGCAGGACCGCGCAGTTGATCAGCCCGACCAGCGAATAGGTCTGCGGATAATTTCCCCACAGCTCGCCGGTGTTCGGATCGATATCCTCCGACAGCAGCCCGGCCGGCGTGCGCCGCGCGACCATCTCGCAGAACAGCTCGCGCGCGTCCGTGGTCCGGCCGGTCGCATGCAGCGCCTCGATCAACCAGAAGGTGCACACGTTGAACGCGGTGTGCGGTAGGCCGAAATCATCCTCGGTCGCATAGCGCAGCATGTGGCTGCCGCGCCGCAGACCTTCCTCGACCGCCTTCAGCGTCGACTGGAAGCGCGGATCGTCGGGCGCGAAGAATCGCAGGTCGAGCAGCTGGATCAGGCTCGCATCGAGATCGTCGCCGCCGAATGTGGCCGAGATACGCTGCGTATCCTCGCGCCATGCCGACTGCTCGATCACGTTGCGGATCGTGTTCGCGCGCTCTTCCCAGAACGTCCGGCGATCCTCGAGCCCGAGAACTCCGGCGGCATTGGCCAGCCGATCGCACGCGGCCCAGCACATCGCCGCCGAATAGGTGTGGACGTGCGCCTTTGTGCGCAGCTCCCACAGCCCGGCGTCGGGCTTATCGTACGTCTCCCACGCGCGGTCGCCGACCAGTTCCAGGCTCTTGAAATCCTCCTCGCTCGACATCCGGAACAGCCGCTTGTCGAAGAACGCCTGCACGTCGGACAGGATGATCTGGCCGTACGCGTCGTGCTGGATCTGCTCGTATGCCTGGTTGCCGACGCGTACCGGGCCCATCCCGCGATAGCCGGGCAGGTCGCTCTCGATCCGCTCGATCAGGGTCGCCTCGCCGCCGACGCCGTAGAGCGGCTGGACATGGCCACCCTTCGACGCATCGACGATGTTGCGCAGATATTCGAGATAGCCCTCCAGCACGTCAAGCGCACCCAAGCGGTTCAACGCCTGCACCGTATAATACGCGTCGCGGATCCAGCAGTAGCGATAGTCCCAGTTGCGCTCCGACCCTTCATGCTCGGGGATCGAGGTGGTGAGCGCGGCGACGATCGCGCCGGTCTCCTCGTGCTGGCACAGCTTCAGCGTGATCGCCGCACGGATGACGACGTCCTGCCACTCGACCGGAGTCGCCAGCCCGCGCACCCAGTGCCGCCACTCGTCCTTGGTCCGCGACAGCATCGCTTCAGCAGCTTCGTGCAGCACGCCCGCGAAACTCTCGTCCGGCCCGAGGAACAGGTGCATCTGGCGCTCGAGCCGGAACCAGTTCTCGCCGACGATATGCCCGACCGGCGCATCGGTGGTGAGCCGCAGCGTCTGGTCGTCCATCAGGAAGCGAATGTGGTTCGACCCCTGCGTATGCTCGGTCGGCTTCCCCCAATTGGTCGCGACGCGCATCCGGATGCGAATGCGCGGCGATCCGGCGACGGGCTTGACGATCCGGACGAAGCTGGTCGGGCGATAGGTGCGGCCTTCGCGGACGAAGCGCGGGCAGAAATCGATCACCTCGACCGCGTTGCCGGCCTCGTCCTCGTGCCGCGTCACGAGGATCGGCGTGTTGCGGATATAGGCCTGCGTCGTCTTCGCGCCGCCTTCGAGTTCGATCGCCCAGAACCCGGTCTTGGGCGCATCGCCGCCGAGCAGCGCGCAGAATGCCGGGTCGCCATCGACGCGCGGTACGCAGCCCCAGACGAACGTGCCGGTCTTGTCGATCAGCGCGGAGACCTGACAATTGCCGATCGGCCAAAGGTTCATGTCGGCTTTGAGCGTGGGTGCGGTCATCGTGTTTCCAATATGGCGGCGATCCAGTCACGGAGCGCGGCAACGTCGTTCAGGCGGTAGGCGGCTGCAGTCGCGCGCGGCTCGCCGATGAGAATGCCCGCGCCACCAAGCGCGCGCGCGGCCTCGAAGCCGTCTTCGTCGGTGACGTCGTCGCCGAAGAAGTACGGCATGGTTCCTGTCATTGTCGGCGCTGCGATCAATTCGCGCAAGGCCGCGCCCTTGTCGCCGGGGGTCCGCAGCTCGACCATCATCTTGCCGCGCTGGAGCGTGAGGCCGTGGGTGGCGGCAAGATCCTCGGCGAGGCGGACGGCGTCGGGTTCGAACGCGGGCGCCATGCGGTAGTGCAGCCCGGCGCCGAGGCTCTTGGCTTCGTAGACGAGGCCGTTGGCGTCGGCGAAGGCACGCAACGCCTCGGCGGCGGCTTCGAGCGAGGCGGGGCGGTCGGCGGCGACATGACCGTCGTCGGGGGTGCGACGTTCGGCGCCATGGCTCCCGGCGACCGCGAACAGCTGTGCGTGGCGGCCGAGCATCGCATCGAGCTGTGCGATCGAGCGCCCGCTGATGATCGCGACGCGTCCGGGGAAGCGCTCGGCGAGCGTATCGAGCCGGTCGAGCAGGCGCTGATCGACCAGGACCGCATCGGGGGTCGGTGCGAGATCGACGAGCGTCCCGTCGAAATCGAAGAACAGACTGACATTGTCGAGGGCCACGGGTGGCGGATCGAGCACGGCAAGCGGCGGCGCGAGGACATCAGTCGCGGGCTGGCGTTCGGCTAGCATGAACCCCCAACCCGCAGAGGTGCCGCTACGTTCCGCTGCACTGCAAAATTGTAACGGAGCCGGTTCGATTATTTTTGGTCGGGGTTTGGGGGGAAGGGGAAGGGGAAAGGGCGTGGCTCGCACCTCTACCGTTCTCCCGCGAAGGCGGGAGCCCAGGATCAAGCAGCGATACGCCCCTAACCCTGGGCTCCCGCTTTCGCGGGAGAACGGTGTATGGGATGAATGACATGACAAGCCCACCAACCCCACCAACCCCACCAACCTCACCAACCTCACTGACACCACCAACCTCACTGGCACCACCCCGGCGAAGGCCGGGGCCCAGTTGGGGCGCGCTAATGATCCACGCTGCGCCCCGTTGCACCAGACGTTCCAACTGGACCCCGACCTTCGCCGGGGGGGCTGTAGACGGGATGACTGGGGCGGAGCGACATCCGGCGCCGGCCCACCTTCGGGAATCTTCTCCCCTCCCTGGAAGGGAGGGGTAGGGGGTGGGTCGGCTTCCGCGTCACGGAACGCCAGTGGCACGAGCGGGCCGACCCACCCCCAGCCCCTCCCTTCCAGGGAGGGGAGAAAGACGGGCCCCGTCTTCCCCCGATCCCGTCTTCCAACCCCCGCGATAGGATAGTAACCAACGACGCCGACGCATCGCTTGGCGCCCCACACCCCCTCCAATCCACCCCACCTGCGACACCTCGCGACACAAAACCGCTGGACTAGCAAACGCCCGTTGGTCATGCCTGCCGCCCATGTCCCGCGTCAGCGCCTTCCTCCTCGCACCCGTCCTATCGGCAGGCGTCCTGCTCGCCGGCTGCACCGTCGGCCCGGACTACCGCCCCAAGGCGGCGGCCGAACTCGGCGTTCCCGACGCCTATTCGGTCACCCCCGAAACCAAGCCCGAAGACCTCACCCGCTGGTGGCAGAAGTTCGACGACCCGGTCCTCGGCCAGCTCGTCGAGCAGGCTGCCGCCTCGAACCTCGACATCGCGCAATCCGTCGCCCGCCTCCGCCAAGCCCGCGAGAGCCTTCTCCAGAACCGTGCGTCGCTGCTCCCCACGCTCAGCGGTTCGGCCGGCTATCAGCGCAACGAGAACGTTCGCGGCGGCGGGCGGTCGTTCACGCTGCCCGACGGCACCGTCGTCGACACCGGCGGCGGTGGCGCCAACAGCTTCACGCTTGGCGCCAGCGCCAGCTACCAGGTCGGCGTGTTCGGCGAGATCCGCCGCACCGTCGAGGCCAGCCGCGCGGATTACGCCGCGTCGGGCTACGACTACGCCACCGTGCTCATTTCCGTCGAAAGCGAGGTCGCCCGCAACTACGTCCTCGCGCGCCTCTACCAGCAGCAGCTCGCCAACGCCCGCGCGTCGCTCGCGATCCAGGACGACAATCTCGAAATCGCCGGCTTCCGCGTCCAGGCCGGGCTCGTCTCCAGCGTCGACGCCGAACAGGCCCGCGCCCAGCGTGCGCAGACCGCCGCGACGATCCCCAGCCTCGACCAGCAATATGCCGCCGCGGTCGCGCGGATCGGCATCCTTACCGGCCAGGCCCCCGGCGCGCTGCGTCCGCTGATGGCGCCGGTCAAGGCGATCCCGACCGGCCCCGCCGCGGTCGGCGTCGGCATCCCCGCCGACACGCTGCGCCAGCGCCCCGACATCCGCTCCGCCGAACGCGCGCTCGCTGCCGCCACCGCGCGGATCGGCGTGGCCAAGGCGCAGCTTTACCCGGCGCTCGCGATCACCGGCAACCTGAACACCAACGCGACCTCGATCGGCAGCATCGGCGACGCGATCACCGGCAGCCTGTTCGCCGGCCTGACGCAGGCGATCTTCAACGGGGGCCGGCTGCGCTCGCAGGTCCGTGCCAGCGAAGCCGCCGCCGACGGTGCGCTGGCCCTCTACAAGTCGACCGTCCTCACATCGCTCGAAGACGTCGAGAACGCCGTCGTCGCGCTCCAGGCCGCGCAGGAACGCGAGCGCCAGTTCGCCATCGCGCTCGACGCGTCGAACAATTCCGCGATCCTCAGCCGGAGCCAGTACCGCACCGGCCTCACCGATTTCACCACGCTCAACCAGCAGGAAACCGCGCTCCTGTCCGCGCGCAACGGGGCGACGCAGGCGCGCGCCGATGCCGCGACCGCGTTGATCGCACTTTATGCCGCGCTCGGCGGCGGCTGGGATTCCACCGTGATCCCGCAAGCGCCCATATCCAATCCAGAGGCACGCTGATGGCCGACGCATCGATCGACGACTTCCTCGGCGTAAAGCCGCAGGCTCCCTGGAAACGCTCCATAAAGTGGGTGGTGATCGCGGTCGGCGTGGTCCTGCTCTGCCTGCTGCTCGCCAAGTGCTTCGGCGCGAAGGAGCAGACGCAATATTCGACGCAGGCCGCCCAGCGCGGCAATCTGACGGTCACGGTTTCGGCTACCGGCAAGCTCGCGCCGACCACGCAGGTCACGGTCGGTTCGCAGCTGTCGGGCCTCGTCACCAAGGTCGTCGTCGACGTCAACGACCGCGTCGTCGCGGGCCAGCCGCTTGCGCTGATCGATCCCGAGCAGCTCGACGACCAGATCCGCCAGACCAGCGCACAGCTCGCCGCCAACCAGGCGCAGGTCGCGCAGGCACAGGCCACCGTCGCCGAGGCGCGCGCGCAGTTGAACCGCCTCGAGGAAGTCTCGCGCCTCTCGGGTGGTCGTGTCCCCTCGAAGACCGAACTCCAGACCGGCCGCGCCGACTACGCGCGCGCCATCGCCGCTCAGAAGGTCGCGGAGGCCAACGTAGCCGCCAGCCGTGCGCTCCTCGCGCAGAACCAGACGCAACGTGCGCGCGCGATCATCCGCTCGCCCGTCACCGGCGTGGTGCTCGCGCGCCAGATCGATCCCGGCCAGACCGTCGCCTCGTCGTTCAACACGCCGACTTTGTTCGTGATCGCCGAAGACCTCACCAAGATGAAGCTCGAGGTCGCGATCGACGAGGCGGACGTGGGCGAGGTCAAGATCGGCCAGAAGGCCAGCTTCACGGTCGACGCGTTCCCCGGCCAGACCTTCCCGGCGACGATCAGTCGCGTCGATCTCGGCTCGAACCTGACGGTCAGTTCGGCGACCTCGTCGAGCACCACAACCACGACGTCGACCACTGGGCAGGTCGTGTCCTACGCGGCCGACCTCACCGTCGCGAACCCGTCGCTGACGCTGCGTCCGGGCATGACCGCGACCGCGGACATCGTCACGTCGGACAAGCGCAACGTGATGCTCGTCCCCAACGCCGCGCTGCGCTTCAAGCCGACCGCGGCGACCGGCGATGCGGGTGGCGGCATCGCCGGCTCGCTGACCTTCCGGCCACGTCGTGGCGGCGGCGGGGCCGAGCGGACCGCGACGCTCGGCCGCGGCGCGCAGCAGACGATCTACGTCAAGGGTGCGGACGGCACGCCGCAAGCCGTGCAGATCACCACCGGCGACACCAACGGCACGATGACAGAAGTCCTGTCGGGCAATCTCCAGCCCGGCGCGCAGGTCATCACCGGACAGCTGGCGAGCGGGTCGGACGACACCAAGCGCAGCGGCGGCGGCGCTCGCCGCTCGGGCGGCGCGAGCAAGGGTGGGGGCGGTGGCCAGTAACGACCCCCTCATCTCCCTGAGGGGAGTCACCAAGACCTACGGGCAGGGCGCGACGATGTTCCAGGCGCTCAAGGGCGTCGACCTCGACATCGCCGCGGGCGATTTCGTCGCGGTGATGGGGCCGTCGGGGTCGGGCAAGTCGACGACGATGAACATCCTCGGCTGCCTCGACGTGCCGACCGACGGCACTTTCCTGTTCCGCGGCTACCATGTCGAGACGCTTGACCGCGACCAGCGCGCGCTGCTCCGGCGGAAATATCTCGGCTTCGTGTTCCAGGGCTTCAACCTCCTTTCGCGCACCTCCGCGCTGGAGAATGTCGAACTCCCCTTGCTCTACCGCGGTGACGAGAAGCGCGCGCGCCGGGATGCGGCGATGGCGAGCCTCGACACCGTAGGCCTCGCCGACTGGTGGGATCACACCCCCGCCGAACTCTCCGGTGGCCAGCAACAGCGCGTCGCGATCGCCCGCGCGCTGGTGACCAGTCCGGACGTGCTGCTGGCCGACGAACCGACCGGCAACCTCGACAGCGAACGTTCCGTCGAGATCATGCAATTGCTCACGCGATTGAATGCGGAGAAGAACATCACGGTCCTGATGGTCACGCACGAACCCGACATGGCCGCATTCGCTAGGACGGTGGTCCACTTCAAGGACGGCCTGGTCGAACGCATCGAAAGCCAGCACCGTCAGGGCGAGAGGGTGGAGTCGTGAGCGCGCTTTCTTCCCCCCTCCCGCAAGCGGGAGGGGCCGGGGGTGGGCTCGCGCTCACGTCAAGCGCAACGCCAGCCGTAGCACGCGCCCGCATCTCGACGACAGCATGGGCCGAACCCGCGAGCCCACCCCCCAACCCCCTCCCGCAAGCGGGCGGGGGGGCAGAAGTCTCGCGCGGGGAACCAGTCTAATGTTCGGCACCACCCTATCCCTCGCGCTCCGCTCGATCCGCCGCCATCTCTTGCGGTCGTTCCTCACCATCCTCGGCATCGTCATCGGCGTCGGCGCGGTCGTGACGATGGTCACGCTCGGCAAGGCAACGACGGCGGCGGTCCAGCAGTCGATCTCCGCGCTGGGCACCAACATCCTCCAGGTCCGCCCCGGCCAGGGCTTCGGCCGCGGCGGCGGCGGGCCGCGTCCGCCCGACTTCAAGCCCGAGGACGTCGAGGCGATCGCCAACCAGATCGCCGGCGTCACCGCGGTCGCACCACAGGCACAGGCCACCGCCACCGCGATCTACGAAGGCGCGAACTGGTCGACCACGATCAACGGCACCACGTCGGCCTATTTCCAGGTCCAGCCCTGGCCGCTCGCCGCGGGCCGCATCTTCTCGCCGGTCGAGGAAGCCGCGGGCAAGGCCGTCTGCATCATCGGCAACACCGTCCGCACCAACCTCTTCCGCGGCGGCGACGCGGTCGGCCTACGGATGCGGATCGGCGCGATCAGCTGCGATGTGGTCGGCGTCCTCTCCGCCCGCGGCCAGGCCGGGTTCGGCGGCGATCAGGACGATGTCGTCATCATGCCGATCAAGGCGGTCCAAAGGCGTTTCACGGGGAGCCGCGATATCCGCCTGATGCTCGTCGGCGTCGACCAGAAATTCTCGACCGCGACCGTCCAGGCCTCGATCACCGACCTGCTCCGCGAACGCCGCACGATCACCGCGGGCAAGGAAGACGACTTCAACATCTTCGATACCAAGCAGATCTCGGATACGCTGACCGGCACCACGACGCGACTGACCGGCATCGTTGCCGCGGTCGCCGGGATCAGCCTGGTGGTCGGCGGGATCGGCATCATGAACATCATGCTGGTGTCGGTGACCGAGCGCACGCGCGAGATCGGCATCCGCCTCGCGATCGGCGCAGTCGCGCGCGAGGTGCTGATGCAGTTTCTGGTCGAGGCGATCGCGCTGTCATGCCTCGGCGGCGTCATCGGCCTCGTCATCGCGCAGTTGGCGATTGCGATCATCGCGCCATTGATCAAGGTTCAGTGGATCTTCGTGCCCGAAATCAACATCTTCGCGTTCGTCATCTCGGCGGTGATCGGCGTGGTGTTCGGCTATTTCCCCGCCCGCCGCGCCGCCGCAATGAACCCTATCGACGCGTTAAGGCACGAGTGATCGCCGCCTTGGGATCGTGGACCAGCGCCTGCAGCCGGTCCAGATCCTCGGGCGTGTCGATATCGATCAGTTCGGCGGGTGCGGTCACGACGTGCCGCCCCGCCTTCACCAGGTCGCGCGCGCCCGCATCGCCGTCCAGCGTCAGCAGGAAATCGAACCGATCGCGTCCGAACAGGGCAGGGGGGCTCGGCTTCTCGCCATCGCTCGACGCGACGACGGCATCGGCACTGTCGGCCGCATCTAGCATCCGGTAGATATGCGCCGCGGTTACGCGCGGCATGTCCGCAAGCGCGATCAGTACCGCCTGCGCCCCCTCGTCCTTCGCGCGCTGCACGCCCAGTTTTACCGACTGCGACATCCCCGACGACGGATCGTCGTTATGCACCACCTCGAAATGATGGCTGAGGAAGTCGAGCTTGCATCCGTCGGTGACCACCAGCCGCCGCTTGAACGGGATGTTCTCGAACGCGGTGACGACGTGCATCCCGAGCGGCTTGTTGAGGAATGGCACCTCGAGCTTGTTCGGAATCCCGAACCGCTCCGAACGGCCCGCGGCGAGCAGGATGAGGAAGACGTCTTCAGCGGCGATCATTGAACGCTCCTATCATCGCCGCCGCGACCGACAGCGCAATCTCCGAGGGTCCGATCGCGCCGATGTCGAGCCCGACCGGCGCATCGATCCGGTCGATGTTCTCAGGCGTAACGCCCTCCGAGGCAAGCCGCTCCCTCCGCGCCGCGTGGCTCTTGCGGCTGCCGAGCGCGCCGACATACGCGGCATCGGACGCGAGCGCCGCGATCAGCGCGGGGTCGTCGATCTTGATGTCGTGGCTCAGCGTCACGACCGCGGTCGACGGACCAGGGCGATAAGCGGCAATCGCCTCGTCCGGCCAGCGATCGTCGAGCGTCACGCCGGGGAAGCGTTCCTCGGTGAGAAAGCGCGCGCGCGGATCGATCACCACCGTCTCGATCCCGAGTTCGCGCGCGAGGCCCGCCAAGGCCTGCGCGATCTGCACCGCGCCGACGATCAGCAACCGGCGCGGCGGATCGTAGCGATTGACGAACACCTCGCCGGTCTCGATCGGCCGCGCGTCGCTGTGCCCGGTCTTGAGGTCGGTCGTCACGGTCAGCGCATCGCCCTGGTCGCGCGCCTCGGCGATCCGGTCGAACAGCTCGGGATCGAACCCCTCGGCCGACACCGGCTGCACCATCACCGCGATCTCGCCGCCGCACGGCAGGCCTACTTCCCAGGCCGCCGCATCCGCCACGCCGTAGTTGCGCAGCTGGAACGGCGCACCAGCGATCACCTCCGCGGCGGTGGCTAGGATGTCGCTCTCGACGCACCCGCCGGAGACGGAGCCTTCGAACCGCCCATCGGCATGGACGAGCATATGGCTCCCCTTTGGGCGCGGCGCGGATCCCCAGGTCGAGACGACCGTGGCGATCGCCATCGGTTCACCCTTCCAGCTCCTGGCGGCGGCAATCACGCTGTCGTTTTCGGCCATGTCTTCGTTTTCTTTCTAATCCTCCCCGCATGCGGGGAGGGGGACCAGCGCAGCTGGTGGAGGGGGCCAGCCGCAAACGTTACGCTTGGGGGGAGCCCCCTCCACCACGCCAAGAGGCGCGGTCCCCCTCCCCGTGCCGGGGAGGATTAGATGGCGGGCAAACCTTCGAGCAGCTTGTCGAGCGTCACCGGAAAGTCCCGAACCCTCACCCCCGTCGCATTATAGATAGCATTCGCCACCGCAGCCCCCGCGCCGGAAATCCCAAGCTCACCAACGCCCTTCGCCCCCACCGGGTTCGCCGACGTGTCGATCTCCTCGATGAAATGCACCTCCAGCTGCGGAATGTCGGCATTCACCGCCACATGATACTCGCCGAAATCGGGGTTCACGAACGCCCCCGTCCGCGTGTCGACGATGCCCTCCTCGCTCAACGCATAGGCGATCCCCCACGCCATCCCGCCGGTGATCTGGCTGGTCGCCGTCTTGCGATTGAGCACGCGGCCAACGTCGAACACCCCGAGCATCCGCCGCACCCGCGTCTCGCCCGTCACCGCGTTCACCGCGACCTCGACGAAGTGCGCACCGTGGCTCGCCTGGCTGGTGCGCTTGCTCTCGGCACCCGGCCCGGTCTTGCCCATCGCGACGATCGCCTCGCCGCGGACCAGATCGGCGAGCCTCACCGATCGCCCACCGGCGCTGACGCACCCGTCGCGCAGGCTCAGATCCTCGGGCGCCGCGTTCATCCTGAGCGCCAGTTCGCCAAGGATATCCTCGCACGCCAGCACCACCGCCGAACACGCGCTGCCAGCCCCGAACGATCCGCCCGACCCCGCACTCGCCGGAAGGTCGCTATCGCCGAGCCGCACGGTCACGTCCGCCACCGGCAGCCCCAACATCTCGCCCGCGGTCTGCGCGAGAATAGTGTACGTCCCCGTACCGATATCCGTCATGTCGCACTCGACCGTCGCGCGGCCGTCCGCCTCCAGCCGCACGCGCGCCTGCGCCTCGACGGTGAAGTTGCCACGCAGGCTCGCCGCCATCCCGATCCCGACCAGCCACTCGCCCTCGCGCACCGAGCCCGGCGTCGGCACCTTCGCAGGCCAGCCGAACCGCTCCGCCCCTTGCGTGTAGCAATCCAGCATCCGCCGCGTGGAGAACGGCTTGCCACTCACCGGATCGGTCTCGGGCTCGTTGCGCCGCCGCAGTTCGATCGGGTCGATCCCCAGTTGCTCGGCCAGTTCGTCCATCGCGCACTCGATCCCGAACGTGCCGACCGCCTCGCCCGGCGCGCGCACCGCGCCCGTCTCGGGCAGGTCGACGCGGACGAGGCCGGTCTTGAACCGCCGCGCATCGCACCGGTACAGCGGCAACGTCCCGAACGGCACCGGCTCGAGAAATTCGCCATCGTCGTTCTGCGCGACGACGCTCTCATGCCCCATGCCGAGGATCACGCCGTGCTCGTCGGCGGCGATGCGGATCCGCTGCGTCGTGTGCGAGCGGTGGTGGACCATGTACGCGGTCTGGCGGCGGGGCAGCGCGATCTTCACCGGCCGCCCGACGACCTCCGCCGCGATCGCCGCGAGCATCGCCTCCGCGCCGACGCCGGTCTTCCCGCCGAACCCGCCGCCGACATACGGAGCGAGCGCGCGCACCTTGTCGGGATCGATCTTGAGCGCCTTGGCGATCGTCTTCCGCGCGCCGCCGATCACCTGGTTGCTGGTGCGGACGGTAAGCCTGTCGCCGTCCCACCACGCGGTGGTCGCGTGCGGCTCCAGCGCGGCGGGGAAATGCACCGGCGTCGTGTAGGTCCGGTCGAGCGTCACCGCCGCATCCGCCATCACTGCGTCGAGATCGCCGTTATCGATCGGTGGCAGGAAGCCGATCTTCGGCGCGGTATCGACCGGCTGCGCGTCGACGTCGAACCGGTCCTCGCCGGCTTCGGTGCGGACCACGACCAGCGCGGCGGCATCGCGCGCGATCGCCTGATCCTCCGCAACGACGATCGCGACCGGCTGGCCGAGGTGGAGGATGATGTCGGTGTTCAACTTTGGCATCGCCCGCGAATTGGACTCGCCGGCGGGTATGCGCGGATCGTCGTGGATGACGGCGATGACGCCGGGCAGAGCCTCGGCCGCGCTGACGTCGATACCGAGGATGCGCCCGCTGCCTACGGGCGTGCCGACGATCGCGGCGTAGGCGATGCCGTCGGGCGTGCCTTCATACGCATAGTCTGCCACGCCGGTGACCTTCGCCGGCCCCTCGATTCGGTCCAGCCCGAGCCCGAGAACGCCCTGTTTCGCGCGATCAAGACCAGCCGGTCGAAACGCCGCATCCATCACGTGTTCGTTCATTCTGCGGTCCTCGGGGTGGAGGGAAGGATATGGGTAGGGCGGGTACGTTTGACGAGGGTTGGAGCTTGACTCACCTCAACCCTAGCCGCCACCCCGGCGAAGGCCGGGGCCCAGTTGGGAAGGTCTTGATAACGAAAGACAATCCTTCGTTATCTTCGTCCCCCGACTGGGCCCCGGCCTTCGCCGGGGAGGTAGCCGATTATGGTATCCTAAGCCCCTCAAACAGCCGGCAACTGATCCAGCAGCTTGTCTAGCGTGATCGGGAACTCGCGCACCCGGATCCCCGTCGCATTATACACCGCGTTCGCCACCGCAGCGCCCGCTCCCGAGATCCCCAGCTCGCCGATCCCCTTGGCGTGGATCGGGTTCGCATGGATATCGCGCTCGTCGACGAAGTGGACGTCCATCTGCGGCACGTCCGCATTGGCCGGCACGTGATATTCGCCGAGATCGTGGTTCACCAGCTTGCCGGTCCGCGTGTCGTGGACGAGGTCCTCGGTCAGCGCGGTGCCGATCCCGAAGGTCATCCCGCCAAGGCACTGCGACCGCGCGGTCTTCGCGTTGAGCACACGCCCCGCCGCGAACGACCCGAGCATCCGCCGCACCCGCGTCTCGCCGGTGACCACGTTGACCGCGACCTCCGCGAAATGCGCGCCGAACCCGGCCTGCGTCGTTTCCTTCTCCTGCTTGCCCGGCTTGACGTGCCCGGTCGCTTCCAGCCCCTGGCCGACCAGCTCGCCGATCGGCGTCGAGCGGTTGTCGCCGATCGCCTTGCCGTCCTTCAGCGTCAGGCTGCCCTCGTCGACGCCCATCGCCTTGGCCAGCTTCCCGCGCAGCATCTCGCACGCCAGATACACGGCCGTCCCCGAAGACGCCGCACCCCAGGACCCGCCCGACCCAGCCGCCGGAGGATCGTTGGTATCCCCCAGCGCCATCGTGATGTTCGCGACCGGGATTCCCAGGATTTCCGACGCGATCTGCGCCAGGATCGTGTAGCTGCCGGTGCCGATATCGGTCATCGCCGACGATACGGTCGCGGAGCCATCCGGGTGGATCTCGACCTTGGCGGACGATTCCATCAGCATGTTGCCGCGCACCGCACCGGCGACGCCCATGCCGATCAGCCACTCGCCCTCGCGCCGCGTCCCGGCCTTCTGCCGCTTGTCCCATCCGAACTTCTTCGCGCCCTCGTCGAGCGCGCGCGTCAGGTTGCGCGACGAATAGGGCACGTCCTTCTCGGGGTCGATCTTCGGATCGTTGCGCTTGCGCAGCTCGATCGGATCCATGTCCAGCTTTTCGGCCAGCTCGTCCATCGCGCCCTCGAGCGCGAGCATCCCGACCGCCTCGCCCGGCGCGCGCATCGAGCCCGACACGACGAAGTTCATATCGACCAGCTCATGCGTGATCAGCCGGTTCTCACCGCCGTACAGCATGTGCGTGCCGATCCCGGCCGGCTCGAAATAATCCTCGGTCGACTGGTTCGACGCCAGCGTCTCGTGACCGATCGCCGACAGCTTGCCGGACGCATCCGCCGCCAGCCGCACGCGCTGCTCGGTATTCGACCGCCGCACGGTCGCCTCGAACACCTGCGGCCGCGACATCACCGCCTTGACCGGCCGGCCAAGCTGCTTCGCCGCGATCGCCGCCGCGACGCTCTCGGGCGCGATGCCGAGCTTCGACCCGAACCCGCCGCCGATATACCGCGCGATGATCCGCACCTTCTTCTCGGACAGCCCCAGCGACTTCGCGAGCTGCTGCGCATCCGACGTCGGCATCTGGTACGCGCCGTAGAGCGACAGCGAGCCGTCCTCTTCCCACACCGCAGTCGAAGCATGCGACTCCATCGCCGCCGAGTTCTGGCTCGGCGTGACATAGGTCGAGTCGATCGTCACCGCCGCCTCGGCCATAGCCTTGTCGACGTCGCCCTGCTTGAAATGCGCGGGCGTAGCGTCGTCCGGCGGCGTCCGCGTCTCGTCGCGGTGCGCGGCGAAGTCGTACTGGCCCTTGGCCTCGTCATACACGATCGGCAGCCGCGCCGCCGCATCGCGCGCGACCTCGAAGCTTTCCGCGAGCACGATCGCGACGATCTGGCCGAAGAACGCGATGTCCTTTACGCCCTGCGTCGGTGCATCGGTCGCGCCACCCTGCGCCGCGACGCGGATGAACCGGTCGAAATCCGTCACGACGTCGATCACGCCGGGGATCGATTTCACCGCGTCGACGTCGATCGAGACGACTTTCCCCGCCGAGATCTTCGTGCCGACCAGTACGCCATACGCCATGTTCGCGAACTGGTATTCCGCGGCGTAAGTCGCCGTACCGGTAACCTTGAGCGGCCCGTCGATCCGGTCGAGCGGCTTGCCGATGACGCCCTGGACGCCCGTATCCAGAAGACTGTCCGGATGCGGCTTGTCCATCGTCAGGCTGTTCGTGGTGCCAAGACCAAACATGCTCACGCTCCCGTAACGTTGCGCAGCGTCGCGATCAGCGTGCGACGGGCGAGGGGGATCTTGAAGTCGTTCGAGCCATAGCCCTTGGCATCGGCCAGCAGCGCGGTCGCCGCAGCTTCGAACACGGCATCGGACGGCGCCTTGCCGACCAGCGCGGCCTCGACCGCGGGGTTCCGCCACGGCATCGGCCCAAGGCCACCGAACGCGAGCGAGGCCGACGCGATCACGCCATTCTGCACGTCGACCACGGCCGCGACGGACACGAGCGCGAACGCATACGACGCACGATCGCGAACCTTGCGGTATTCCTGCTTGCCCTTCGGCGGCGCCGGCAACTCGATGTGCGTGATCAGTTCACCCGCTTCGAGCGCGTTCTCGATCTGCGGCGTATCGCCCGGCAGGCGATAGAAATCGTGGATCGAGATCCGCCGCCGATCGCCGTCCGCCTTGAGGGTCACGATCGTCGCGTCGAGCGCGCGCATCGCCACCGCCATGTCGCTCGGGTGCGTCGCGATGCAATGCTCGCTCGTCCCCAGCACGGCGAGGATGCGGTTGAAGCCGCCGATCGCCGAACAGCCGCTACCCGGCTCGCGCTTGTTGCACGCGGCCGCCGTGTCGTAAAAATAATAGCACCGCGTCCGCTGGAGCAAATTGCCCCCGGTAGTCGCCTTGTTGCGCAACTGCCCCGACGCGCCAGCGAGTAATGCGCGGCTCAGCACCTCGTACTTCGCGACGACACGACGATCGGCGGCGAGGTCGCTGTTCGGCACGAGCGCACCGATCGTCAGCCCGCCATCCTCACGCTCCTCGATCTTGGCCAGATCGAGCCGCGAGATGTCGACCAGCTTGTCCGGCGTCTCGACCTGCAACTTCATCAGGTCGAGCAAATTGGTGCCGCCAGCGATGAACTTGGCGCCGCTCGTATCGATATCCTTGACCGCAGCCTCGGGGGTCGCGGCCTTCTCATAGGTGAAGGTCTTCATGCCACCAGCTCCCCACGCGCATTGGCTTCCATCGCCGCGTCCTTCTCGTCCGCGGTCCGGCCGGCGGGCTCGGCACCACCGACTTCGCGGATCGCATCGACGATGTTCGGATACGCGGCGCAGCGGCACAGATTGCCGCTCATCCGCTCGGAAATCTCGGCATCGTCGAACTTCGGATCGGTCAGGTCGCCCGACGCATGGCTGGCCCAGCCCTTCTTGACCTCGTCGAGCATGCCGACTGCCGAGCAGATCTGCCCCGGCGTGCAGTATCCGCACTGATAGCCGTCATGCCGCACGAATGCTTCCTGCAACGCGTGGAGATTGCCCGGCTGGCCGATCCCCTCGATCGTCGTGATCTCGTCGTCCTGATGCATCACCGCGAGCGTCAGGCAGGAATTGACGCGCCGCCCATTGATCAGCACCGTGCAAGCCCCGCACTGGCCATGATCGCAGCCCTTCTTCGAACCTGTCAGCCCAAGATGTTCGCGACATAGATCAAGTACCGACGTGCGAATATCGGGCTCGACGTCATATGATTGACCATTGATCGTGAAATGCATGGCGGTGCCCCTGGTTGAATGTGCCGGGAATGTACGGATTTCGAGGACTCAACGCCGATGCGACCGATCGTTTCCTATTGCGACAAGCTCTCACACATCGGTGCGCTGGCGCTCGTCGCAGCAAGCGGGCAAGCTGCCGCGATGACCCCAGCTTCGCCCCGATTGTCGCCTCCAATTGTCATTGCGCACCGCGGTGCGAGCGGGCTCCGGCCCGAGCATACGCTGGCGGCCTACTCCCTCGCGATCGACCAGGGCGCGGACTTCATCGAGCCCGATCTGGTGCCGACCAAGGACGACGTCCTCGTCGCGCGCCACGAGAACAACATCGCGGACACGACCAACGTCGCCGACCATCCCGAGTTCGCCAGCCGGAAAACCACCAAGACGATCGACGGCCAGACGATGACCGGCTGGTTCGTCGAGGACTTCACGCTCGCCGAACTGAAGACGCTGCGCGCGAAGGAACGCCTGCCCAAGCTCCGCCCGGCGAACACCGCCTATGACGGCCAGTTCCAGATCCCGACGCTCGCCGAGATCATCGCGCTCGCCAAGCGCCGCACGACCGACACGGGCCGGACGATCGGCATCTATCCCGAGACCAAGCATCCGACCTATTTCGCGAAGATCGGCCATCCGACCGACGCGAAACTGGTCGCCGAACTGCGCGAAGCCGGCTGGGATTCGGCCAAAGCGCCGGTGTTCATCCAGTCGTTCGAGGTGAAGAACCTCCAGCGGCTCCACAAGCTGACGAAGGTCCGCCTGATCCAGCTGATGGCCGGCGAGGGGGCCCCCGCCGATGGTGCGGAGCCGAGCTATGCGGCTATGATCACCCCCGCCGGCCTCAAGGCGGTCGCCGCCTACGCTTACGGAATCGGCCCCGACAAGGCGATGCTCTGGACCGACGCTACCCCAACGACGCTGGTCGCCGACGCGCACGCCGCAGGCCTGCGGGTCCACCCCTGGACCTACCGCGCCGAAAACTATTTCGAACCGACCCGCTTCCGCCACGGCACCGACCCCGCCGCCCACGGCGACATCGCCGCGGAGATCGACGCAGGGCTTGCACAAGGTATCGACGGTTTCTTCACCGATTTTCCGCTATACGGGGCCCAGGCGCGTGATCGGTCGCGCGCAGGAGTGAAGTAAATGCGTAAGGTTCTTCCCGTACTCGCGGTCCTGCCGTTCCTCGTAAGCGGCTGCATCAGCACCGCGGCCTCGATCGTGAAGGCGCCGTTCCAGGTCGCCGGCAAGGCGGTCGACTGGACCACCACCAGCCAGGAAGAATCGGACCGCAATTACGGCAAGAAGATGCGCAAGCAGGAAGCCGAAGAGGGCAAGCAGCGCAAGGAACTGGCGAAGCGCTGCAAGAAGGACCCACAGCGCCCGGAATGCGGGCAGTACCAAGGGTATCGCGCGGGGAACTGAGCGGCTCCTCCGAACCACCAAGCTACCGTCACCCCGAAGGCCGGGGCCCAGTTGGGCGAACGGAAGTAACTGGGCGCTGCCCTCTGTCAGCAACGTCCCCCAACTGGACCCCGGCCTCCGCCGGGGAGGTAGGCTCAGGAATTGGGATACCGAATCCCGCCCCTTCTTGTTCTCCCGCGAAGGCGGGAGCCCAGTCTGGACTCCCGCCTTCGCGGGAGAACAAGGAAGCAGGAGAACAAGCCGTGGGGTTTGCAACAGCCCTCAAAACCACCCCATCACCGTAACCGGAAACGGCGTCCACCACCCAACCCGCACCCCGGCAAACCGCAGCGCATCCCCCGTCCACGCATTACACGTCCGAACCGCGCTATACCGCCCGTTGGCCTCATAAAACGCATCATACCCGGCATACCCCCGATACCGCGCACCCCCGTCGCGAAAGCTCGCCCGGATATACGCCGCCAGCCGCCGATACTGCGCCGGCGTCACGACGATCTCCCGAGCGCCATCCCCCGCCCGCGGCCTCGGCAGATGGTCGACATGCATCAACGTCCGCGTGCTCCCCACCGCCGAAGCAACCACCGTCCGAAGCTTCACGTCCGCCCAGGTCGGCGTCTCCAGATAGAACGCCTTCTCCCCCCATCCGAACGACACATGATCGAACGCGCCATACCGCGGATCACTTAGATCCTCCGCCCGAGCCACCCCGCGCCAATCCACCCCAGCGGCGACCTTCGGCACGATGATCCCGGTATGCACGCCGTTGCTCTCGACGAAGATATGCACGCCCTCGGCAGGCGCCCGCCAGTCGCGATTGCTGGGAATCGACCCGCCGATCAGCCCCGCCACCGCATAGCTCGCGACCACCCCGAACACCGCCGTAACGGCCCCTAAAATCCACCGCACCCAGCGCGTTTCCGTCTTCATGCCGTCATGCTAGACCAGCCGCATGGCCAATGACACGCACGTACTGAGCACCCCGCCCGAAGGCGCCCCCGACTGGACGATCCCGCAGAATTGGGCGGCCTACACCGCGGAGGACCACGCGACCTGGGACACGCTGTTCGCGCGCCAGTCGAAACTGCTCCCCGGCCGCGCCTCCAACGCGTGGCTGCGCGGGCTCGACGTGCTGAAGCTGTCGAAGCCCGGCATCCCCGATTTCGAGGAACTGTCCGAGCGCCTCATGAAGCTGACCGGCTGGTCGGTGGTCGCGGTCCCCGGCCTCGTCCCCGACGACGTGTTCTTCGACCACATGGCCAACCGCCGGTTCGTCGCCGGCAATTTCATCCGCCGGCCCGATCAGCTCGACTACCTGCAAGAGCCGGACGTCTTCCACGACGTGTTCGGTCACGTGCCGATGCTCGCCGACCCGGTGTTCGCGGATTACCTCGCCGCGTACGGTCGCGGCGGCCAGCGCGCGCTGGGGCTCGACGCGCTGAAATATCTCGGCCGGCTCTACTGGTACACGGTCGAGTTCGGCCTGATCGCGGAACCCGAAGGCCTGCGCATCTACGGCTCCGGGATCGTCTCCAGCTTCGCCGAGACCCGCTTCGCGCTCGACGATCCAAGCCCAAACCGCATCGCGCTGGACCTCGCCCGGGTGATGCGGACCGAGTACCGGATCGACGATTTCCAGCAGAACTACTTCGTGATCCCCAGCTTCGACGAATTGCTGCGGCTGACGGTAGAGACGGATTTCGCACCGCTCTACGAGGAACTGAAGGCGCTCCCGGATATCCCGGTGGCGCGGATCGAGCCGGGGGATGTGGTGATCACTGAGGGTACGCAGGACTATGCGACCGCGAAGGTGGCCGCCCAGCCCGCATAAGCCACCCCCGAGAGGCTACCACCCCGGCGAAGGCCGGGGCCCAGTTGGGATAGCGGCGCGGTTCTATCTCAAGGCTTCACCCAACTGGGCCCCGGCCTCCGCCGGGGTGGAGCCGGAAGTGGGTAGAGGGCAACCCCTCCAACCTTGTTCCCCCGCGAAGGCGGGGGCCCAGACTGGACCCCCGCCTTCGCGGGGGAACATACTTCTACACTAGATATCCAGCGCCCACCCATCGCGCCCCTTGGGATCGAACGGCCCCTCCGCCACGAACCTCACCGCCCCAGCCCGCAACTGAAGCACACTCCAATCCCCCCGCCGATCGACCGCCTCCAGCGAACATCCGCAAGCCTCATACGCCGCGACAACCCCAGCCCGCTGAGTCTCCAGCAACCCGGCCAGCACGATCGTCGCCCCCACATCCGAAATCGAAGCGATCTCCGGCGCCATCGACACCAGCGGCCCCGCCAGAATATTCGCGATCACCAGGTCATACGGCGCCCGCGCCACGATCGCATCGTCCAGCGTCCCATCCGCGACCACCAGATCGATCCCCGAGACCCCGTTCAGCGCCGCATTCTCCGCCGTAACATCGATCGAGACCGGATCGATATCCGTCCCCATCACCCTGGCCCCGGGCCAAAGATGCGCCGCCGCAAACGCCAGCAGCCCGGTCCCCGTCCCGATATCGATCACGTTGGCGAAAGTCTCGCCAGCCAACCCGTCGAGCATAGCCAGACACCCGCTGGTCGTCTCGTGATGCCCCGTCCCGAACGCGCGGCTAGCCTCGATCAGGAACGCCCGCTTGTCCGCCGGCACCGCGCCCGCATGCGCCCCCGTATGCACGAAGAACCGCCCGACCGACAAAGGCTCGAGCCCAGCCTGGCTCATCGTCACCCAGTCCGCATCGCCCAACCGCTCGACCGCGATCTCGGCCCCCGCCGCACTCGGCACCAGCGCGCGCACCGCCGCCACGGTGTCCGCCGCCGGCTCATGCTCGAAATACGCGTCGAGCCGCCAGGATTCGACGTCGTCCTCGATCTCCTCGGTCGTCATCAACACTGCGTCGATCGTGAGTTCGCCACTCGCATCGATCGCCTCGGCCTCGGCCCGCGTACAGGGGAGGGTGAGTTTCCAACTATCGGACATAGCTCGCTCCGTTCACGTCGATCACCGACCCCGTCATCGAAGCCGGCGCCTCCAGCGCGCAATAGCGTGCGACCGACGCGACCTCCGCCGGATCGGCAACCTTGCCGAGCGGAATGTCGGCGAGCAGCGCATCGCCGCCCCTGCTCGACAGGTAGTCCTCTGCCATCCCGGTCATCGTGAACCCCGGGCACACCGCAAACGCCAAAATCCCCTCCCGAGCATACCCCCGAGCGATCGTCTTGGTCATCGCCACCATCCCCGCCTTCGACGCGGCATAATGCCAATGCGCCGGCGAATCCCCGCGATACGCCGCCCGGCTCGCGATATTGACGATCCGACCACCAACCCCGCGCGCCTGCCAATGCAGCACCGCCAACCGGCAAAGCTCGGCGGACGCGGTCAGGTTGATCCGCATCGTCCGCTCCCACTGCGCGGTCCAGTCGTCGTCGGCGAGGGGCGATGCCTCGAACACCCCCGCATTATTGATCAGCACATCGATCGCGCCATCAGCCTGCTCCAGCGCCGCGTTCCACAACGCAGTCGGTCCTGCGGGATCGCTGAAGTCGGCCGGGATACCGCTAGCGGTCCCATGCCCGATAACGGAAGCGCCCGCGTCGGTCAGCGCCGCCTGAATAGCCGCGCCGATACCGCGGCTTGAGCCGGTAAGAAGAATGGTCATCCCAATGCTCTAGCGCCGCAGGCCGTATCCGTCACCCAACCCGGTCCGTCACCCCAGCGAAAGCTGGGGTATCCCCGTGGCGGGCACCCGGCTCAAACATGGATACCCCAGCTTTCGCTGGGGCGACGGGCTTGACTGCGGAACCCGTGGCTCCCTCTCCGAGCCCCCAATGCTCTGCGTCCTCTGCGCCTCCGCGCGAAACATTCTCCGCTCGCGTCCCAGATTAAAGGCCCCCCCTCAAGCCACACTAGCCGAGAACCCGTCCGCCGCCCCGCGCAGCACGCCAAGCTGGTCGTCGACGTCGCCGAACGCGTGCCCCAGCTGGTCGATCTCCGCCGCCACCGCCTCGGTATCCGCTCGAATCGTCGCGATCGTCGTCGACATCGAATCCGCCGCCAGCGCCGTCTCGTCGACCGCAGCGGTGATCGCGGTGACGGTGTGCGCCTGCACCTCCATCGCGTGGCGGATCCGGTCGGCGCTGTGCTGCACCTCGGTCACCGTCGCCTTGATCCCCGCATTGGTCGCGACCGTCGCCGCGGTCGCCGACTGGATCGCGGCGATCTTCGCGGCGATGTCGTCGGTCGCCCGCGCGGTCTGGCTGGCAAGCGATTTCACCTCCTGCGCCACCACCGCGAAGCCGCGCCCGGCATCGCCCGCCCGCGCCGCCTCGATCGTCGCGTTCAGCGCCAGCAGGTTGGTCTGCCCGGCGATGCTGCGGATCAGCCCGAGGATCGATTCGATCGACTTGGCATGCTCGCTCAGCGCCTCCGACACCCCGACCGCCTCGCCGGTCTGCGTACAGGCCCGGTCGGCGATGGCCGCCGCCGCCTCGACTTCGGTGCGCGCATCCTCGATCGCGCGGATCAGCCCGGCGGTGGTCTGCGCCGCCTCGCGCATCGCCACCGCGGACTGTTCCGCCGTCTGCGCGACCTCGCTCGCCTTGCAGAGCATGCCGCGGGTCGACGCCGATGCCCCCGCCGCCTGCACCCGGATCCGTGCCCCCAGCGCCGCGGTGTGCTCGATCGACGCCGCGATGCTGCCCCGGAACTCGGTCGCGCGCGTCTGTCGTTCGACCCGCGCCGCCTCGGCATCGCTCGCGCCGAGATGCGACGCCATGATGTCCGCCTCGATCAGCGCCAGCCGCTGCACCACGTCGCTGAGCGTCCGCATCGCCGACATGTCCGCGCCCAATCGGTCGGCGAGCAGGTTCAGCGTCACGCTATGCGCAAACGCCAGCGACGACAGCAGCGCGGGCAGGGGGATGCCGGAGCGATGCGAATCCTCGGCATGGCGGATCGCCATCGCCTTCCACGCATCGTCGTTGGGCGAGATATATTTCAGCCGGACATATTGCGCGCTCGACGCGATCCGCTGTTCGAGCAGCGCGGGCGTGAAATGCTGCTGGATATGCCGCGCCGATTCCAGCGACAGGTAATGCCGCCAGAAGGTCTCGGCGATTTCGCGGCGATCGGCCGGTTCGAGCAATACGCTGATCGTCGCGCAGGCCGGCTCGATCAGTCCGTCCCAGTCATAGTCATGAACGCGTTCGCGCAGCGGCCGCTGGTCGCCGCCCCAGTTCCGGACCGGCGTGCGCGCGCCTTCACGTGTCCCCTCGGAACCGCCAGGCTGCCCCCCGTCTTGGACGGATGGGCTGGAAATCCTCTCCTGATGCTCGATCATCGCCCCCTCCTGAGGGTCCGTTATGCAGCGACCTTCGCGACGAAATCGCCTGCGCTGTTCTTGAGGTTGCCCAGCCGCGTATCCAGTACGTCGAAGCCGCGACCGACGCCGTCGATCTCGGTCGCGACCGTCTCGGTATCCTCGCGGATCGCGGCGATCGTGGTCGACATCGAGTCCGCCGCCAGCGCGGTCTCGTCGACCGCCGCGGTGATCGCGGTCACCGTCTGCGCCTGTGCCTCCATCGCATAGCGGATACGGTCGGCGCTTTCCTGCACCTCCGCCACGGTCGCCTTGATCGAGGCGTTGGTATCGACGGTCGATCGCGTCGCGGACTGGATCGCGGCGATCTTCGCGGCGATGTCGTCGGTCGCCCGCGCGGTCTGGTTGGCGAGGCTCTTCACCTCCTGCGCCACCACCGCGAAGCCGCGGCCGGCGTCGCCCGCCCGCGCGGCCTCGATCGTCGCGTTCAGCGCGAGCAGGTTGGTCTGCCCGGCAATGTCCCGGATCAGCCCCAGGATCGATTCGATCGACTTCGCATGATCGCTGAGCGTCTCGGACATGCCGACCGCCTGGCCCGCCTGTGCCGACGCGCGGTTGGCGATCTCGGCGGCGGCTTCGACTTCGGTGCGCGCATCCTCGATCGCCCGGATCAGCCCGGCGGCGGTCTGTGCCGCCTCGCGCATCGCCACCGCGGATTGCTCGGCGGCGGCGGCGACTTCGCTCGCCTTGCCCAGCACCGCGCGGGTCGATGCCGAACTCCGCATCGCCTGTTCGCGGAGCATGTGGCCCTCGTCGGTCGCGGTCTCGACCATCGCCGCGATCCCGTCGCGAAATTCCGCCGCCAGCGTGTCGCGCGCGACCCGCGCCGAGTGCGTGCTGTACGCATTATAGATCGCGACGGTAATCTCGCCTTCCAGCGCGGACAGCCGCATCAGCGTGTCGATATAGACCGGCAGCTTGGCGTCCGACCGGTCGACCCGCCGCATCAGCACCTCCAGCGCGGCACGGTCACTCGCGCTGATCATCGACAGCAGCGCCATCGGCGACACACCCGCGACATAGGCCGCCGCGACGGAGCGCTCGACCGACTCGACCCAGGCGCGCCCGCTCGTATCGAGGAAGCGATTGCGCAGGAAGGTGCAGCCGACCTCGATCATCTGCTCGGTCTCGTGCGGTGCCCAGATCCGCTCGTCGGAGAAACAGCGCAGCCATTGTTCCCAATACGCCTTCGAGACATGCGTGATCTCGGGAGCCAGCGCCGCCCAGACTTCGCGGCTCGCGCTGCTGAGCGATCCGTCGAAGTCGAAAACCCGCAGCCGTGCAGCGAGGTCGACAGAGGCCGCAATCGCGCCGGGAACCGGCAGGTCGGTGGTGGTCAAGACGATGGACTCCGGATCGGGTATGCGCATCTGGCGCTACAGCGTATGTCTTAAGGCCGGGTTAGGGATCGGTCGCACCGCGGCCTCCGTGCAAAATCATTTCGCATCCGGCCCGTCCGGTAATTCCGTCGGGCATCGTGGCTCCGGCGGCGGCATGGTTCGCGGTGTCATGGGTTATCGGACCGCTCCCAATGGGTTGCATCGCAGCACGCGGTGGCTAATAGGTCGCCCGATCTATATATTGTGAACCAAGATAATTTTGGTTCGTCATCTTCTGGTTCGAGGACTCCGCCCTTGGCATCGCGCAACCCGGCACGCCCGCTTTCTCCCCATCTGCAGGTCTATAAATGGGGCCCGCACATGCTGGTCTCGATCCTGCACCGCGTGACCGGCAGCGGGATGGCGACCGTCGGCAGCCTGCTGCTCGTCTGGTGGCTCGCCGCGATCGCGTCGGGCGATCAGGCCTATGCGACCTTCGTCGACGTGTTCACCACCGACACCGGTGGCCTCAACGTCCTCGGCTACGTCATCGCCGTTGGCCTGACGCTGTCGCTGTTCCAGCACATGATGACCGGCATCCGCCACTTCGTGCTCGATATCGGCGCCGGCTACGAACTGAAGCGCAATCGTGTCGGCGCGATCGCGACGATGGTCGTGTCGGTCGCTCTTACGGTCGTGTTCTGGCTCTACATGGGGATCAAGTAATGGGTTCGGGTACGGCAATCGGTCGCGTCCGCGGCCTCGGCAGCGCGAAACACGGCGCGCATCACTGGTGGCAGCAACGCCTGACGGCGGGCGCGAACCTGTTCCTCATGCTGTGGCTGATGATCTCGGTCGCGCGGATGCCCGGCTATGACTACGCCGCGGTCCATCTGTGGCTGCAATCGGCCTGGGCTGCGGTGCCGATGGCGCTGCTCATCCTGTCGGTCTTCTATCACTTCCGTCTCGGTCTGCAGGTCGCGATCGAGGATTACCTGCACGGCGAAAGCCGCGTCGCGTCGATGATCCTCCTCAACCTGTTCACCTTCACGCTGGGCGGCATCGCCCTGTTCGCGATCCTGAAGGTCGCCTTCTCCGGAGCCCCTGCGTAATGTCAGCTGCCTACAAGATCATCGATCATACCTATGATGCGGTCGTCGTCGGTGCCGGCGGTTCCGGCCTGCGCGCCACGATGGGCATCGCCGAGAGCGGCCTGAAGACCGCGTGCATCACCAAGGTCTTCCCGACCCGCTCGCACACCGTCGCCGCGCAGGGCGGCATCGCCGCGTCGCTTGGCAACAACTCGCCGGATCACTGGACCTGGCACATGTTCGACACCGTCAAGGGCTCGGACTGGCTCGGCGACCAGGACGCGATCGAATATCTGTGCCGCGAGGCCCCGCAGGCGGTCTACGAGCTGGAACACGCCGGCATGCCGTTCAGCCGTAACGAAAACGGCACGATCTATCAGCGTCCGTTCGGTGGCCACATGCAGAACATGGGCGAGGGCCCCCCGGTCCAGCGCACTGCCGCTGCCGCCGACCGCACGGGTCACGCCATGCTCCACGCACTGTATCAGCAGAGCCTGAAGTACAACACGGACTTCTTCGTCGAGTATTTCGCGCTCGACCTGATCATGGAAAACGGCGTTTGCCGCGGTGTCATCGCGCTGTGCATGGAGGACGGCTCGATCCACCGCTTCCGCAGCCACCAGACCGTGCTCGCGACCGGCGGTTACGGCCGCGTCTATTTCTCGGCGACGTCTGCGCACACCTGCACCGGCGACGGCAATGCGATGGTGCTCCGCGCCGGGCTTCCGTTGCAGGACATGGAGTTCGTCCAGTTCCACCCGACCGGCATCTACGGCGCGGGCGTGCTCATCACCGAGGGCGCGCGCGGTGAGGGCGGTTACCTGACCAACTCCGAGGGCGAGCGCTTCATGGAGCGCTATGCCCCGTCGGCGAAGGACCTCGCCTCGCGCGACGTCGTCAGCCGCTCGATGGCGCTCGAAATGCGCGAAGGCCGCGGCGTCGGCAAGAACGGCGACCACATCTTCCTGCACCTCGATCACATCGATCCCAAGGTGCTCGCCGAGCGCCTGCCGGGCATCACCGAGACCGGGAAAGTCTTCGCCGGCGTCGATCTCACGCGCCAGCCGCTGCCGGTCACGCCGACGGTGCATTACAACATGGGCGGCATCCCGACCAACTTCCACGGCGAGGTCGTCAACCTCGTCGACGGCAACCCCGACGCGGTCGTCCCCGGCCTGTTCGCGGTCGGCGAGGCGGCCTGCGTGTCGGTCCACGGTGCCAACCGCCTCGGCTCGAACAGCCTGATCGATCTCGTGGTGTTCGGCCGCGCGACCGGCCTGCGCATCCGCGACACGCTGAAGCCCGGCACGGCCCACGCGCCGCTGCCCAAGGGTTCCGAGGAACTGGCGCTCACGCGTCTCGACACGTTCCGCAATGCGTCCGGCGGCTCGCCCACCGCGCAGATCCGTCTCGACATGCAGCAGACCATGCAGAAGCATTGCGCCGTGTTCCGCGACACCGAGTTGCTGAACCAGGGCGTCGAGAAAATGGCCGGGATCTACAACCGGATGACCGACGTCGGCGTGAAGGATCGCAGCATGATCTGGAACACCGATCTGGTCGAGACGATGGAGCTCGACAATCTGATCGGCCAGGCGGTCGTCACGATGAACTCGGCGGCCAACCGCACCGAGTCGCGCGGCGCGCACATGCACGAGGACTTCCCCGAGCGCGACGACGCGAACTGGATGAAGCACACCATCACCACCTTCGACGGCTGGGGCGGCAAGGGCGGCGAGACCAAGATCGATTACCGCCCGGTCCACGACTACACGCTCACCGACGACGTCGACTACATCAAGCCCAAGAAGCGGGTATATTGATGAAGCGGCTACACTGATGATTTGGGCCATCATCGCGATCGGGTTCCTGGTGCCCGTCGCGGTGGGGCTCCTGACGCGCTTCCAACCGATGATCGCCGGGTTTTTGTGGCCGGCGGTCGTCGCGATCCTGACCGCGATCTACGTCTTCGGGATAGAAACCCGCGCCCTCGGCGAAGAACCCCAGAAGATCGCAATAACCTTCTACGCGCTATTCTCGCTCGTAGGCGGAGTACCGGGCGGCCTGGTAGGCTGGATCCTCCAGCACAAGCGCCTCACCAGGCAGGCTGGCTAACCGGTTGCTGTTCTCCTGCGAACGCAGGAGCCCAGGATCACAAACGCCGCGCTCCGTAACCCTGGACTCCTGCGTTCGCAGGAGAACGGCAGTGTCGCGCGCCTAAACCGCAAACATCTCTCCCAAAACGTCCAACACCGCGCGGAGAGTCCGCGCATCGATCCGCCCCAACCGCTTGATCAACCGCCCGCGGTCGATCGTCCGCATCTGATCCGGCAGCACCAACCCGCTCGTCCCCTTGAACGTCACAGCCACCCGAAACGGCGCCGGATGGCTCCCCGTCGTCAACGGCGCGACGATCGCCGTCCGCAGATGATCGTTCATCTCGTCGGGCGAAACGACCAGGCACGGCCGCGTCTTCTGGATCTCGCTCCCAACCGTAGCATCGAGCGCCGCCAGCCAGATCTCACCCCGCTTCACGCGCCGCTCACCACGTCAATGTCGCGTCGTCAGCAACGCCGACGCCGAGCCATTCCTGTTCCTCGCCGGTCGCAGCAAGCCCGGCCGCAGCCTCGGCCCAACCATCCCGCGCGATCCGCTCCGCCGGCGTCGCGATCAGCTTGCCGTCCTCCACGCGCAAATCCATTGCCGTCCCCGTGGTGACACCGATCGCCCCTAGGATCGACCGCGGCACGATCATCCCGGTCGAATTGCCCATCTTCCGCAATGACGTCCGCATCGTAAATTCCTTTTACCGACCGATACCATGAACAGTCCGTACCAACAATGTTATAACTCAGCTCTGACGATGTTGATATGCAGCAACCACCTCGGAACCCACTCCCCCCGCAAAAGTTAGCCGCGGCATGACCGACACATCCCCCGCTTCGAACGCCCGCAACTACCCGCTGCTGGCCGCCCCCCCATATCCACCTCCACGGCCCCGTCGACGACGCGATGTACGACACTTTCAAGTCGCAACTCGTTGCCGCGCCCACCGATGGCCCGCTCGTCGTCTCGATCACCACGCTCGGCGGCGACCCCGAAGTCGCGCGCGCAATGGGCGACAACATCCGCCTGCTCCGCGAATATACCGGCCGCGAGACGCTCTTCCTCGGCAAGGTCGCGGTCTACTCCGCCGGCGCGACGTTCATGGCCGCCTTCCCGGTCGACAGCCGGTTCCTGACGCGCGGCAGCCGCATCATGATCCACGAGCGCCAGATGCAGAGCACGATCGAACTCAACGGCCCGCTCAACACGCTATCCTACGCGCTCAAGGCCAAGCTCCACGAGATCGAGGACTCGATCAAAATCCAGGAGGAAGGCTTCCGCGCGATCGTCGAAGGCTCGAAGGTGTCGCTCGAGGAGTTGAAGAAGAAGGCCCCCTCCAACTGGTACATCGAGGCGGAAGAGGCGCGCGACCTCGGCCTCATCCTCGATATCATCTGACAGGCCACGAAAGGCGACGCGACAGCGGTGGTGACCCATGTTGCACCCGCGAAGCTAAGCATTTGCGGGGAGGGCCGCTGTCATGTATCGGCTCCCATAACCTATAATCACACCACGGACGGACCGCTCGCAATGGCCGAATTCTCGCTCCCGAAAAACAGCGTCGTCAAGAAGGGCGTCAAGCACGCCTCTACGAGCCAGGGTTCGGGGGACAGCAAGCGTCTGAAATCGTTCAAGGTCTATCGCTACGATCCGGACTCGGGCGAGAACCCGCGCTACGACACGTTCGCGCTCGATCTCGACGACACCGGCCCGATGGTGCTCGACGCGCTGATCAAGATGAAGAGCGAGCATGACTCCTCGCTCACCTTCCGCCGGTCGTGCCGCGAGGGCATCTGCGGCTCGTGCTCGATGAACATCAACGGCAAGAACGGCCTCGCCTGCACCACCGCGATCGAGGATTGCAAGGGCGAGGTCCAGATCACGCCGCTGCCGCACATGGACGTGATCAAGGACCTCGTTCCCGATTTCACGCATTTCTACGCGCAATATTCGTCGATCAAGCCGTGGCTGCAGACCGTCACCCCGCCGCCCTCGGGCAAGGAGCGCCTCCAGTCGCCGGAAGACCGCTCGAAGCTCGACGGCCTGTACGAGTGCATCCTGTGCGCGTGCTGCTCGACCTCGTGCCCGAGCTATTGGTGGAACGCCGACAAGTTCTTGGGGCCGGCGATCCTGTTGCAGGCCTATCGCTGGCTCGCCGACAGCCGCGACGAGATGACCGGCGAGCGCCTCGACGAACTCGAGGATCCGTTCCGCCTGTACCGCTGCCACACCATCATGAACTGCGCGAACGCGTGCCCCAAGGGCCTCAACCCCGCCAAGGCGATCGCCGAGATCAAGAAGATGGAAGCCGAACGGATCGTCTGATCCTGTTGGGGAGGGGGCGTGTTTTAACCCTCTTCCCCAGCTCGATCCTCTTCCTCTTCCTCTCTCCGGACCCGCTCCCCCCCGTTCGTGCTGAGCGAAGTCGAAGCATACGCTGGGGGCGGGGGATGGAATTCCCCAATGCCCTTCGACTTCGCTCAGGGCGAACGGTGTGGGGATCGAAGGACAGGTTCTTGACCACCGCCGCTCCCCAACCCCATTTCCTCGAAGCCGAAGACCCCGCCAACCCCGGCTGGCGCAGTTGGTCGCTCTCCGACCCAACCCGCTTCAACACCCTCCTCGGGCCCATGCTCTACCGCGTCGACGGCCACACCGTCCGCGTCCGCATCACCCCCGAGCATCGCCACTCGAACCTCCAGAACAACGTCCACGGCGGTGCGCTGCTCGCCTTCATCGACGTGGCCCTGTTCGCAGCTGCACGAGGTTTCGGCCTGATCACCGCCGGCACCGCGGTGACGCTCGATCTCAACACGCAGTTCATCGGCGGTGGCCGGGTCGGCGAGCCGATCGAGGCGCAGGTCGAGGTGCTCAAGGAAACCGGCCGCCTCTTGTTCCTCCGGGGCCTCGTGGTGCAAGGGGACGACGAAACCAAGATCGCCGCCTTCTCGGCCACGATCCGCAAGCCGTCCGGCAAGCCTCCACGGGCTGACCCCGCCACCTAACACCACCCCGGCGAAGGCCGGGGCCCAATTGGGAAACGATCAGTGTTGAAGCGTCCCGCTCCGTTATCGAAACCTTCCCAATTGGGCCCCGGCCTGCGCCGGGGTGGTGTGAGGGTGGCGGCGTGACCGTCCTCAAGGCCTACGAAGCCCTCGTAGCCTCGGGCGAACTCCGCCCCGACCCGGAACAGGCCGCAGCCGCCGCGCGCCTCAACACCCTCGCCACCGAACTCGCCACCCCCAAGTCGACCGGCTTCTTCGCGCGCTTCTCCAAACAGCCCGATCCCCGCGGAGTCTACCTCTGGGGCGGTGTCGGCCGCGGCAAGTCGATGCTGATGGACCTGTTCTTCGCCAACGCCCCCGTCGACAAAAAACGCCGCGTGCATTTCGGCGAGTTCATGCTCGAGGTCCACGCGCGCATCGCCGCCGAGCGCCGCAAGGAAGTCGGCGACCCGATCGTCCCCGTCGCCACCGCGATCGCCGACGAGACCCGCCTGCTCGCGTTCGACGAGATGATGGTCACCAACAGCCCCGACGCGATGATCCTGTCGCGGCTGGTGACGTCGCTGCTCGATTCCGGCGTGACGATCGTCACCACCTCGAACCGCCCACCGTCCGACCTCTATAAGAACGGCCTCAACCGCGAGCATTTCCTCCCCTTCATCGCGACCATCGAGCAGCGCCTAGACGTCCTCCCGCTCAACGGCCCGGTCGACTATCGTCGCGACCGTCTCGGCACGCAGGACACCTGGCTCGTCCCCAACGGCCCCGAAGCGACCGCGCAGCTCTCCGCCGCGTTCTTCCGCCTCACCGACTTCTCGACCGACGACAGCGAGCACGTCCCGGCCGAAGACCTGATCGTCCAGGGCCGCACGCTCCGGGTGCCGAAGTCGCTCAAGGGAGTCGCGGTGTTCAGCTTCAAGAAGCTGTGCGGCGAGGCGAGGGGCGTGGCCGACTATCTCGCCATCGCGCGGAAGTTCCACACCGTCATCCTGGTCGGCATCCCCAAACTCGGCCCCGAGAACCGCAACGAAGCCGCGCGGTTCGTGGCGCTGATCGATGCGCTTTACGAGCACAAGGTGAAGCTGCTGGCGGCAGCGGATGCGCAACCCGGCGACCTCTACGAAAGCGGTGATGGACGGTTCGAGTTCGACCGCACGATCAGCCGGCTGGAGGAGATGCGGTCCGAGGACTATCTCGCTGAAGGCCACCTCTAACTGTCCAAAACACCACCCCGGCGAAGGCCGGGGCCCAATTGGAAAGGTCGCAGTAACAGCGTCCAGTGCTCAGTTAGCAACGTTCCCCAATTGGGCCCCGGCCTCCGCCGGGGTGGTTCGGTTTAGATGACTTCGCCTTATTGCACATGCGAACCACTCGCAATAACCACGTCACTTTTCCGCTTTAACGGTTGCCGTAGCGCCATAATGCGCGTAACCGGCGTCACCAATCACCCCGCACATACAGACGGAGACGGATTGGAATGGCTCGCAAGAAGATCGCGCTGATCGGCGCCGGTAACATCGGCGGTACGCTCGCGCACCTCGCAGCACTCAAGGGCCTGGGCGATATCGTCCTGTTCGACGTCGCCGAGGGCATCCCCCAGGGCAAGGCGCTCGACCTGTCGCAGTGCGGACCCGTAGAAGGCTTCGACTCGACGATCACCGGCTCGAACGATTACGCCGACATCGCCGGCGCGGACGTCATCATCGTCACCGCCGGTGTCGCACGCAAGCCCGGCATGAGCCGCGACGACCTGCTCGGCATCAATTTGAAGGTCATGAAGGCGGTCGGCGAGGGCATCAAGGCCAACGCACCCGACGCGTTCGTGATCTGCATCACCAACCCGCTCGACGCGATGGTGTGGGCACTCCGTGAGTTCTCCGGGCTGCCGCACCACATGGTCGTCGGCATGGCCGGCGTGCTCGATAGCTCGCGCTTCAGCCACTTCCTCGCCGACGAGTTCAAGGTCTCGGTCAAGGATGTCACCAGCTTCGTGCTCGGCGGCCACGGCGACACGATGGTCCCGGTCATCAGCTACTCGACCGTGTCGGGGATCCCGGTGCCGGATCTCATCGCGATGGGCATGTCGAGCCAGGAAAAGATCGACGCGATCGTCAAGCGCACGCGCGGCGGCGGTGGCGAGATCGTCGCGCTGCTGAAGACGGGCTCGGCTTATTACGCGCCGGCGACCAGCGGCATCGCGATGGCCGAAGCGTATCTCTACGACCAGAAGCGCGTGTTGCCGGCGGCGGCGTATGTTTCGGGCGAGTACGGCCTTACCGATCTGTACGTCGGCGTGCCGGTGGTGATCGGTGCCGGCGGCGTCGAGAAGATCGTCGAGATCAAGCTCGACGACGAAGCCAAGGGCAACCTCCAGGTCTCGGTCGACGCGGTCAAGGAATTGATCGTGGCCTGCAAGGGTATCGATGGTAGCCTGAACTGATTTGAGGTGAGGTAGCGAACCGAAAGGAGTAACCACCACCCCGGCGAAGGCCGGGGTCCAGTTGGGAAAGCCGAAATGATGGAAGAACAAGCGTTCGTCTACATCATGGCCAACTTCCCCAACGGTGCGATTTACCTCGGTTCGACCGTGAACCTGCCAAAGCGTGTGTGGGAGCACCGCAACGGTTTCGGCGGTTTCACCAAGCGTTACGGCTGCAAGATCCTCGTCTGGTACGAGGCATGCGGCGAATGGGAAGCGGCACGGCAGCGCGAGCTGCAAATGAAGGAGTGGAAGCGGGCCTGGAAAGTGCGTGAGATCGAAGGGTTTAATCCTGCTTGGGATGACCTGTACGATCGTATCGCGTTACCATGACCGCCTTCCCAACTGGACCCCGGCCTTCGCCGGGGCGGACCGGACTGGAGATAGAATGAGCATCCTCGTCGACAAGAACACCAAGGTCATCACCCAGGGCATGACCGGCGAAACCGGCAGCTTCCACACCAAGATGGCGCTGGAATACGGCACGCAGATGGTTGGCGGCGTCACGCCCGGCAAAGGTGGTACCACGCACCTCGACCTTCCCGTCTACAACACCGTCGCCGAAGCCAAGGCGATGACCGGCGCGACCGCGTCCGTGATCTACGTGCCGCCTCCCTTCGCCGCCGATTCGATCCTCGAGGCGATCGACGCCGAGATCGAGCTGATCGTCGCAATCACCGAGGGCATTCCCGTGCTCGACATGGTCAAGGTCAAGCGCGCGCTGTCGGGTTCCAAGTCGCGGCTCATCGGCCCGAACTGCCCCGGCGTGCTGACCCCCGGCGAGTGCAAGATCGGCATCATGCCCGGCTCGATCTTCAAGAAGGGTTCGGTCGGCGTTGTCAGCCGTTCAGGCACGCTCACCTATGAGGCGGTGTTCCAGACCTCGAACGCAGGCCTTGGTCAGACGACCGCGGTCGGCATCGGTGGCGATCCGGTCAACGGCACGAACTTCATCGACGTGCTCGAGCTGTTCCTCGCCGACGACGAGACCCAGTCGATCATCATGATCGGCGAAATCGGCGGCGACGCCGAGGAGCAGGCGGCACAGTTCCTCCGCGACGAAGCCAAGCGCGGTCGGTCGAAGCCGATGGCAGGTTTCATCGCCGGTCGTACGGCGCCTCCGGGCCGTCGCATGGGCCATGCCGGCGCGATCGTGTCCGGCGGCAAGGGCGACGCGGAGAGCAAGATCGCGGCGATGGAAGCGGCCGGGATCAAGGTCTCGGAAAGCCCCAGCCTGCTCGGCGAGACGCTGCTGAGCGTGTTGAAGGGCTGAACTACTACCCCTCTCCCTTCAGGGGAGAGGGAAGGAGCTGCCTCTTGGCAGCGGAAGGGTGAGGGCACGTGACAGCCCGTGCCCTCACCCTCCCACCCGCAAGTGCGAGTGGGCCCCTCCCTCTCCCTCGCGGGGAGAGGGACACTGAGGACGAGAACGATGGGCTACGAAGGCCAGGATTTCAGCGATATCGCAGCCGGCGTCAGCCCGGCGTTCGTGGAGACGCTCTACGCCAAGTTCAACGCGGACCCGGCCTCGGTCGAATCCGGTTGGCGCGCGTTCTTCGAGGGTCTCGAAGGCTCCGCGCAGGGCCCGAGCTGGGAGAGCGCCCGCTGGCCGCTCACCACCACGGACGACCTGACCGCAGCGCTCGATCCGACCCAGATGGAGCCCGCGCCCAAGCCCGCCAAGGGTGGCAAGCCCGCCCCCGCGGCCGCGGCGCCAGCCCCTGTCTCGAAGGAAGAGATCGCCAAGGCCGCGGCCGACGCGATCCGCGCGCAGTTGCTCGTCCGCACCTACCGCGTCCGCGGCCACCTCGCCGCCAATCTCGATCCGCTCGGCCTCTCCAAGCGCGAGATGCCCGAGGATCTGAAGACCGAATATCACGGCTTCTCCGACGCCGACATCGACCGGAAGGTCTATCTCGGCGGCACGATGGGCTTCGAATGGGTCTCGATCCGCGAGCTCGTCGACACGTTGCGCAAGAATTACTGCGGCAATGTCGGCCTCGAATACATGCACATCTCCGACGTCGAGGAGCGGCGCTTCCTCCAGGAGCGCATGGAGGGCCAGGACAAGGCGATCGAATTCTCCACCGACGGCAAGAAGGCGATCCTCAACAAGGTCATCGAAGCCGAGCAGTGGGAGAAATTCCTCGGCAAGAAGTATGTCGGCACGAAGCGCTTCGGGCTCGACGGCGGTGAATCGATGATCCCCGCACTCGAGAGCGTGATCAAGTATGGCGGCCAGATGGGCGTGCGCGAGCTCGTCATCGGCATGGCGCATCGCGGTCGCCTCAACGTGCTCGCCAACGTGATGGCCAAGCCGTTGCGCGTGATCTTCCACGAATTCGCCGGCGGTTCGGCCAACCCCGACGACATCGGCGGCTCGGGCGACGTGAAGTATCACCTCGGCACCAGCACCGATCGCGAGTTCGACGGCCACAAGGTTCATATGAGCCTGGTCGCCAACCCGTCGCATCTCGAAGCCGCCGACCCCGTCGTGCTCGGCAAGACGCGCGCGATCCAGACGCTCAACAACGATCTCAAGGATCACACGGCGTCGCTGCCCGTGCTGATCCACGGCGACGCGGCGTTCGCGGGGCAGGGGATCGTCTGGGAGTGCCTCGGCTTCTCCGGCATCCGCGGCTACAACACCGGCGGCTGCGTCCACTTCATCATCAACAACCAGGTCGGCTTCACGACCTCGCCACAGTTCGCGCGCTCCTCGCCCTACCCGTCGGACGTCGCCAAGGGCGTTCAGGCGCCGGTCTTCCACGTCAACGGCGACGATCCCGAGGCGGTCACCTTCGCGACCAAGATGGCGATGGAATTCCGCCAGAAGTTCCACCGCGACATCGTCATCGACATGTGGTGCTATCGCCGCTTCGGCCACAACGAGGGCGACGAGCCAAGCTTCACGCAGCCGCTGATGTACGACATCATCCGCAAGCACCCCGGCGTCTCGTCGGTGTACGGCAACCGCCTGATCAAGGAAGGCGTGATCGACCAGGCCTGGATCGACGAGAATGTGAAGCAGTTCACGCTCCGTCTCGAAGGCGAATTCGAAGCCGGCGCGTCGTACAAGCCCAACAAGGCCGACTGGTTCGGCGGTCGCTGGACCGGCCTCAGCGCGCCCACGGATGGCGCGTCGGCACGGCGCAACGTCGAGACCGGGCTCAGCCAGAAGCTGTTCGACTCGCTCGGCCGCACGCTGACCACGGTTCCCGACAGCGTGAAGATCCACAAGACGCTGGCGCGGGTGATCGATGCGAAGCGCGAGATGTTCAAGTCCGGCAAGGGCTTCGACTGGGCGACCGGCGAAGCGCTGGCGTTCGGCGGGCTGCTTTCGGAAGGGTATGGCGTCCGCCTGTCCGGCCAGGATTCGGGTCGCGGCACCTTCTCGCAGCGCCACGCGGTCTGGGTCGACCAGACCGACGAGCACAAATACGTGCCGTTGCAGGAAATCGAACACGGCCGCTTCGAAGTGCTCGACAGCCCGCTCAGCGAATACGGCGTGCTCGGATTCGAATATGGCTATGCTCTCGCCGACCCGAAGACGCTCGTCCTCTGGGAGGCGCAGTTCGGCGATTTCGTCAACGGCGCGCAGATCATGATCGACCAGTTCATCACGTCCGGCGAGTCGAAGTGGCTTCGCGCCAACGGCCTCGTGATGCTGCTTCCGCACGGCTATGAAGGGCAGGGGCCAGAGCATAGCTCGGCGCGTCCCGAGCGCTTCCTCCAGTCGTGCGCCGACGACAACATCCAGGTCGCGAACTGCACCAGCCCGGCGAACTATTTCCACCTGCTCCGCCGGCAGATGCATCGCAATTTCCGTAAACCCCTGATCGTGATGACGCCGAAGTCGTTGCTGCGGCACAAGCTGGCGGTCTCGAACGCCGAGGATTTCCAGGGCGACAGCCACTTCCGCCGCCTGTTGTCGGATACCAATCCGGCCGCCGACGTCGATACGAAGCGGCTCGTGCTGTGCACCGGCAAGGTCGCGTACGACCTGATCGAGGCACGCGACGCGGCGGGCGATACCGACACGCAGATCGTCCGCGTCGAACAGCTCTATCCCTTCCCCGGCAACCCGATCGCCGAGCGCGTCGCCAAGATGCCGAACCTGGAAGAGATTGTCTGGGCGCAGGAGGAGCCGAAGAACAACGGCTATTGGTTCTTCGTCGAGCCGTTGATCGAGGAGGCGCTGGCCACGGTGAACTCGCCCGTGAAGCGCGCGCGCTATGCGGGCCGCAACGCCTCGGCCTCGCCCGCGACCGGCCTGATGAAGCGTCACCAGGCCGAGCAGGGCGCGCTCGTCGCCGACGCGCTCGGCCACTCCGTCCGCGACGAAATCCGGCGTACCCGCGCGAATTGAACCTTTCTACCACCCCGGCGTAGGCCGGGGCCCAGTTGGGATGGTAGATGTAATTGAGCGAAACGCCGGCCAATCAGCGTTTCGTAACTGGACCCCGGCCTACGCTGGGGTGGAGGAACCGAGAAAATGGCAACCGAAGTCACCGTCCCCGTCCTGGGTGAATCGATCACCGAAGCCACCCTCGGCGAGTGGCTGAAGCAGCCCGGCGACCCCGTCGCGGTCGACGAGCCGATCGCCAGCCTCGAGACCGACAAGGTCTCGGTCGAGGTCCCGTCGCCGGTCGCCGGCGTCATGGGCCAGCACGCGGTCGCGGTCGGCGACACCGTGCAGGTCGGCGCGATGCTCGCCACGATCGACGCCGGTGACGGCGCCGCCGCTGCGCCCGCCAAGGCTCCCGAGCCCGCTGCAACCGCAACGCCGTCCGCGCCCGCCAAGGACGAGTCCGGCGCAGGGTACGGCGACCAGCCCGGCGCCGGCACCAGCGACTCGCCCGCCGCACTCTCCCCGTCGGTCCGCCGCGCGGTGCTCGAGCACGGCGTCGATCCCGGCACCGTAAAGGGCACCGGCCGCGACGGTCGCATCACCAAGGAAGACGTGACCGCCGCAGCGTCGAGCAAGCCCGCGCCTGCGCCCGCCGCAGCCCCCGCACCGGCCGCAGCCCCCGCCGCCGCATCGGGTCGCGGCGAGGAACGCGTGCGCATGACGCGCCTCCGCCAGACGATCGCCAAGCGCCTCAAGGAAGCGCAGAACACCGCCGCGATGCTGACGACGTTCAACGACGTCGACATGACCGCGGTGATCGAGGCGCGCGCCAAGTACAAGGACCTGTTCGAGAAGAAGCACGGCGTCCGCCTCGGCTTCATGGGCTTCTTCGTGAAGGCCGCGACCATGGCGCTCCGCGACATCCCGTCGGTCAACGCGTCGATCGACGGCGACGACATCGTCTATCATGATTACGCCGACATCTCGGTCGCGGTCTCGTCGCCGGGCGGACTCGTCGTACCCGTGATCCGCGATGCCGACCAGATGTCGGTCGCGACGATCGAGAAGACGATCGGCGACTTCGGCAAGCGCGCCAAGGAAGGTGCGCTCAAGATGGACGAGATGAAGGGCGGCACGTTCACGATCTCGAACGGCGGCGTGTTCGGCTCGCTGATGTCGACCCCGATCATCAACCCGCCGCAGTCCGCCGTGCTCGGCCTTCACCGCATCGAGGAACGCCCGGTCGTCGTGAACGGCGAGATCGTCATCCGCCCGATGATGTACTTGGCGCTCAGCTACGACCACCGCCTGATCGACGGCCGCGAAGCCGTGACGTTCCTCGTCGCGCTCAAGAACGCGATCGAAGACCCCACCCGCATCCTGATCGACCTCTGACTCTTACCGGCGTCTCGTTCTCCTGCGAACGCAGGAGCCCAGGGTCACGGACACCACGCTCCGTAACCCTGGATTCCTGCGTAAGCAGGAAAACATGAGGCCCGGCTACATCTACCTGATGGCGAGCAGCCGCAACGGAACGCTCTACCTCGGCGTCACCAGCGACCTGCTCGCCAGAGCCTACCAACACCGCAATCGCCTGATCGACGGCTTCTCCAAGGAATACGGTTGCGTCATCCTTGTCTGGTTCGAAGCCAGTGACGACATACAATCTGCACGACAGCGCGAGCTGCGGATGAAGAAATGGAAGCGGGCCTGGAAGATCGACCTGATCGAACAGACCAACCCGCACTGGAAGGATTTGTACGAGACGCTCTTCTAATCCGTTCTCCTGCGAACGCAGGAGTCCAGGATAACAAGCGGCGCCTCCCGTAACCCTGGGCTCCTGCGTTCGCAGGAGAACGACGGAGATGAAGAATGGCTGACTACGACTATGATGTTCTCGTGATCGGTGCGGGCCCCGGCGGTTACGTCGCGGCGATCCGCGCCGCGCAACTCGGCCTGCGCACCGCTTGCGCCGAGTCCCGCGAGACGCTCGGCGGCACCTGCCTCAACGTCGGCTGCATTCCGTCCAAGGCGCTGCTCCACGCGTCGGAAATCTACGAGGAGGCCAAGGGCGGCCACCTCACCAAGTTCGGCATCGATTTCCAGGGCGTCACGCTGAACCTGGGCCAGATGCACGCCGAAAAGGCCAAGGCCGTCAAGGAACTGACCGGCGGCGTCGAATTCCTGTTCAAGAAGAACAAGGTCACCTGGCTCAAGGGCAAGGCCGCGTTCCAGGACGCGCACACGGTCGACGTGAACGGCCAGAAGGTCACCGCGAAGAACATCGTCATCGCCACCGGCTCCAGCGTCATGCCGCTCCCCGGCGTCGAGGTCGACCAGAAGACCGTCGTCGACAGCACCGGCGCGCTCGAGATCCCCAAGGTCCCCGAGCACATGGTCGTCATCGGCGGCGGCGTGATCGGTCTTGAACTCGGCAGCGTCTGGCGTCGTCTCGGCGCGAAGGTCACGGTCGTCGAGTTCGTCGACCAGATCCTCCCCGGCTTCGACGGCGAAGTCCGCCGCGAGACCGCCAAGCTTTTCAAGAAGCAGGGCATGGAGCTGAAACTCTCGACCAAGGTCACCGGCGTGACCGTCGCCGACGGCGTCGCGACCGTCACCGTCGAGCCCGCCGCCGGCGGTGCATCCGAGACGCTGACCGCCGACGCGGTGCTCGTCTCGATCGGGCGCAAGGCCAACGTCGACGGTCTCAACCTCGAAGCTATCGGCCTGGAACTCAACAAGCGCGGCCAGATCGAGACCGATCACAGCTTCCGCACGAAGGTCGACGGCGTCTGGGCGATCGGCGACTGCATCCCCGGCCTGATGCTCGCGCACAAGGCCGAGGACGAGGGCGTCGCGGTCGCGGAAAACATCGCCGGCCAGACCGGCATCGTCAACGAGGACGTCATCCCGAGCGTCGTCTACACGATGCCCGAGATCGCCGGCGTCGGCTTGACGGAAGAGGCCGCGAAGGAAAAGACGGAGATCAAGGTCGGCAAGTTCCCGTTCGCCGCCAACAGCCGCGCCAAGACCAACCGCGACACCGACGGCTTCGTGAAGATTATCGCCGACGCCAAGACCGACCGTGTCCTCGGCGTCTGGATCGTCTCGTCGCTGGCGGGAACGCTGATCGCCGAAGCCGCCATCGCGATGGAATTCGGCGCGACCAGCGAGGACATCGCCTACACGTGCCACGCGCATCCGACGCATGCCGAGGCGATCAAGGAAGCGGCGATGGCGGTGCAAGGCAAGCCCATACACATTTAGCAAAAGCTAAATGCGTATCCAAAGGGCTTGCCCGGCCGGCGGCGCTCCAGCGCCGTCCGACGACAGGGGCTTTGCCCCTGTCCGGCCAAGCAGGGCTTCGCATCTGCGAGTGAAGTAAGTTTGAGGGGGCGTCGGTGGTAATCCACCGGCGCCCCCTCTGCGTTTGCAGCGCGAGAGTTGAGGGCGGAGGCAAGGGGGCAAAGGTTGAGTTCGATCGGTGGGATGGATGTTGCCGCAGTTCACCAGTTCACCAGTTCACCAGTTCGCCAGTTCGCCAGTTCGCCCCACGCCCCGTCCACCTGCAAGCCCAAC
>NZ_JANBVH010000027.1 GCF_024273235.1 Sphingomonas faeni
CGGTCGAGCGCGCCGGTGTCACCCGAGACGAGCTCGCGGACGGCGTGGCGGTACTCCATGCCGATGTCGAAGCCCTTGCCCGGCGACCAGAACAGGTTGGCGGCGCCGCCATAGGACTTGGCATTGGCCAGCCCCGTGACGATCATGCCGGCCGGATAATCGGCCGACTGGTAGCTGCCCATGACCGTCGAGTGGATCGCATCGGTCCAGCCGATACGGAACGCCGCGAAGGCCGCGAAATTGTCGATCCGCTCGAGCCGGGTCGCGGTGCCGCCGTAGATCGCGTCGGGGACGTATCCCAATCCCAGGTACCGGCCGATGCCTTGCCCGTAGGTCGCCATGAAGCGCAGGTCGTGACGCTTGCCGATGGGAATCTTGCCCGACCCGGAAACGCCCCAGCCGAAGGCGGTATCGCCGCTGCCCAGCGTATCGGTGCGCAGCTCGCGCGCGATGCCGGCCAGCGCGAAATCGCCGAATGCCGGCTTCCAGTTCACGCGTGCCACCACGTCGGGCAGGCGATCGTCATCCGTGTCGACCAGCGCCGCATTGGCCGGCAGCGCGGTTTCCGTCTCGGGGTTCTCGGCCGCGATCTGCAACGTCAGCCCGGGTCGCAAGGGGATGGAATAACGGACCAACGCCTGCCGGTTGAACACCGTGCCATCCAGCGGACCGACGAAATCGGTCGTCTCCGGCAACACCGCGATGTTCTGGAAGGTCGACCATTCCTGCCCGACCAGCAAATTGCCATATTCGATGAAGCCACGGCGGAAGGTGGGCGTGTAGGGATTGGTCGCGCGCTGCGCGCCGACCGGTGCCGTCGCGAGCGCGAAATCGAACTCCACCAGCGTCTTGATGTCGGTGCCGTTCATCGGGGTCGCGGTGCTGAACTGCAGACGGGTCTGGCGCGCGGAAAGCAGCAGGTCCTGGCTGGAAAACCCGCCGCCGACCGGAATCTGCTGCGGCAGGAAGAACTCCTTGCCCAGCCCGCCGACCGCGACCTCGCCATCGCTGTAGCGGCTGGCGATGACGTTGAGGCGAACGAAGCCGCCCAGCTTGACCGTGGTGTTCCCGACGCGAAAACCGTCGGTCGGTGCCGAGTTGGCCGCGACAGGCCTGGCCTCGGCCACATTGGTCGCGCCGGGCGATCTGCCGGGCGACGCGGGTGCCGCGCTCACGGAAGCGGTGCTCGTGGGAGTCGCGCTTGGGGGAGACGCGCTCATGGGAGCCGGGGCGATCGACGCCGCAGCCGTGGCGCGCGCCGCGGTCAACTCGCCGCGCAGATCCTGCACTGCCGCTTCGAGCGCCTTCAACCGTGTCTCGAGCTCGATCTCACGCGCCGTCTGGGCTTGCACCATGCCTGGTACCAGCGCGGTACCGCCAAGCAACGCCGTGAAAGCCAGTCGCGTCCTGAACGCCATCCGTGTCATCCCCGTCTCCGCGCTCTTCCACTGGTCTTACGCGTGGAATGAGCGTTGTGATCATGGCGCATTGCGAACGCTGGGCCATCCCTTACTTTGGTTAGGGATGATCGTGCCGACGCGACCGCGTACAGCGCGGCAAAAGGAGAGCCAGATGACCGAGGCCAGCTATCCCGTCCCCGCAGATTGGGCGAAGGACGCCCTGATCGACGCCGCCGCCTATGACCGGATGTATGCCGAGGCCGCGACCGATCCCGACGCGTTCTGGGCGAAGGAGGCCAAGCGCCTCGACTGGATCGTGCCGCCGACCAAGATCAAGGACACGTCGTTCGACGAGAGCGACTTCCACATCCGCTGGTTCGAGGACGGGCAGCTCAACGTCGCCGCCAACTGCGTCGATCGCCACGCCGATGCGCGACCGGACGCGACCGCGATCCTGTGGGAAGGCGACAATCCCGACGAATCCCGCAAGATCAGCTATGCCGAACTGCGCGACGAAGTGTCGAAGCTCGCCAACTGCCTGAAGGCGCGCGGCGTCGAGAAGGGCGACCGCGTCACCATCTACCTGCCGATGATCCCCGAGGCGGCGTTTGCGATGCTCGCCTGCGCGCGGATCGGCGCGATCCATTCGGTGGTGTTCGGCGGCTTCTCGCCCGAGAGCCTGTGCAACCGCATCCACGACTGCGACAGCCGCATCGTCATCACCGCCGACGAGGGCCTGCGCGGGGGCAAGACCGTGCCGCTCAAGGCCAATGTCGATGCCGCACTCGACCACGGCGATCTCGCGGTCGAGGCGGTCATCGTCGTCCGCCGCACCGGTGGCACGGTCACGATGACCGAAGGCCGCGACTATTGGTATCATGAATGCGTCGAGGGCCAGTCGACCGACTGCGCACCCGAGCCGATGAACGCCGAGGACCCGCTGTTCATCCTCTACACCAGCGGCTCGACGGGCCAGCCCAAGGGCGTGCTCCACTCGACCGGCGGCTATCTGGTGTGGGCGTCGATGACGCATGAATACGTCTTCAACTACCGCCCCGGCGAGATCTTCTGGTGCGCCGCCGATGTCGGCTGGGTCACCGGCCACACCTATTCGCTGTACGGTGCGCTCGCGAACGGTGCGACCACCGTGATGTTCGAGGGCGTGCCGAACTATCCCGATCACAGCCGGTTCTGGCAGATCGTCGACAAATACCAGGTCAACATCCTCTACACCGCACCGACCGCGCTGCGCTCGCTGATGCGCGAGGGGGACGACTGGGTGACGCGCACCAGCCGCAAGTCGCTGCGGCTGCTCGGCTCGGTCGGCGAACCGATCAATCCGGAAGCATGGAACTGGTATCACAATGTCGTCGGCGACGGCCGGTGCCCGATCGTCGACACCTGGTGGCAGACCGAGACCGGCGGCCACATGATCAGCCCCCTGCCCGGCGCAACCGCGCTAAAACCCGGCAGCGCGACCAAGCCGCTGTTCGGCGTGCTCCCCGAGCTGGTCGACGCGGACGGCAAGGTGCTGGAGGGCGCGGTCGAGGGCAACCTCGTCATCGCCGACAGCTGGCCAGGCCAGATGCGCACCGTGTGGAACGACCACGAACGCTTCTTCCAGACGTATTTCTCGACCTATCCCGGCAAGTATTTCACCGGCGACGGCTGCCGCCGCGACGATGACGGCTATTACTGGATCACCGGCCGCGTCGACGACGTCATCAACGTCAGCGGCCACCGCATGGGCACCGCCGAAGTCGAGAGCGCTCTGGTCGCGCATTCGAAGGTCGCCGAAGCCGCGGTCGTCGGCATGCCGCACGACGTGAAGGGCCAGGGCATCTACGCCTACGTTACCTTGAACGCCAACGCCGAGCCGAGCGAGGAGCTGCGCAAAGAGCTCGTCCAGTGGGTTCGCCGCGAGATCGGGCCTATCGCTACGCCCGACATCCTCCAGTTCGCGCCCGCGCTGCCCAAGACGCGCTCGGGGAAAATCATGCGCCGCATCCTGCGGAAAATCGCGGAGAACCAGCTCGACCAGCTCGGCGACACCTCGACGCTGGCCGATCCCGCGGTGGTCGACGCCTTGATCGCAGGACGCGAGGAGGCCATTCCCGTTCCGGCATGACCCGCACGATCCTCATCGCCGACGATCACCCGCTGTTCCGTCAGGCACTCAAGCTGGCGGTCAGCCGGGCCGCGCCAGACGCGGTGGTGATCGAGGCGGGGCAGCTCTGCGAGGCGGTCGACGCGGTGCGTAGTGCTGAGCGGCTCGACCTGATCCTGCTCGACCTGCGGATGCCGGGCTCGGAAGGATTTGCCGGTGTCGCGCTGCTCCACGCCGAACGTCCGGACACGCCGATCATGGTGATCTCCTCGGCTGACGAGGCCGAGGCGGCACCGCGTGCCCGGGCTTATGGCGCAATCGGCTTCGTCTCGAAAACCGCCGACCTCGCCACGCTCGAAAACGCGGTCGCTCGAGCCCTCGCCGGCGAACGCGACGCGCCAACCGAAGGCGCCCCGGTCGACGAAATGTCCACCCGCGTCGCCAGCCTCACGCCGACCGAACTGAAGGTGCTGCTCGGCGTGCTTGCAGGCCGCCTGAACAAGCAGGTCGCCTTCGACCTCGGTATCTCGGAGGGTACGGTGAAGGGCCACATGACTGCGATTCTGCGCAAACTGGGGGTTCAGAACCGGACCCAAGCTGTGCTCGCGGCACGAGCGATGGACATCCACTTCGCCGATTGAGGCGGACCATGCCGCTCGGACAAGAGCCAGTCCGCAATCCACCGGCAGCACATCGGTCCTTGTTCTCCCGCGAAGGCGGGAGCCCAGTCTGGATCCCCGCTTTCGCGGGGAAACATGCCTTGCTCGATCGGTAAGAGTACCGACTGGTTTCGAGAGTTGGCGTTCGAGCTGAATGCCGCCCCCATTTCAATCCTCCCCCGCCAGGGGGAGGTGGCGCCGGAGGCGACGGAGGGGGAGGAACACGCAACGCCCGTTTGCCCTTACCTCCCCCTCCGTCTGGCAAGAGCCAGCCACCTCCCCCTGGCGGGGGAGGATTGCAGAGAAGGGTCAACTCCCCCGCGCCGCGGCCGCCGACGCCTCCTCGATGAACCGCCACAGATCCGCGGGCTCGACCGGTTTCGTCAGCACGACCAGCCCCGCACACCGCACATCCTCCACCACCGCACGGTCCGCCGTTACCAGCGCGATCGCCGGTGCCGGAGTCATCGCCCGCAACCGCGCGACCACGTCGAGCCCGTCCTCCACCTCGTCCAGATGATAGTCGATCAGCGCCACGTCCGGCTCCTCGTCCGCCGCCAGTTCCATGGCCTCGGAGATCGTCGCCGCCAGCAACGGCACGCACCGCCGCGCCCGCAGCGCCGCGTCGAGCGCCGCGAGGATCGTCGCGTCGTTGTCGAGACACAGCACCCGCAAACCAGGCACCAGCGCGCGCGCCGCCGAGGGCGTCGGCAGCGGCACGTCAAGCCCGTCAGGCGCCAGCGGCACCCGCACGGCAAACGTCGTCCCCCGCCCCGGCTCCGACCGCAACTCCACCGCCGCCCCGAGCAACCGCGCGATCCGCCGGACGATCGCCAGCCCCAGCCCGACGCCACCGCCCGCGCTGCCCTTGCTCTCCAGCCGCTCGAACTCCTCGAAGATCCGCTCGCGGTCCGCCGCCGCGATTCCCGGCCCGTTATCCCGCACCTCGATCAGCACGTCGCCACCCCGCCGCCGCGCCCCGATCCAGATCCGCCCATCCGCCGAATAGCGCACCGCGTTCGACAGGAAATTCTGCAGGATCGAGCGCAGCAAAGACCGATCGGTCGCCACGCTGAACGCGCCGGGATGGGATGCCAGCGACAGCCCACGCTCGCCCGCCAGTGGCCGGAACTGCGCCGCCAGTTCCTCGATCAGCGCCCCCAGCGCGAACCGCTCGACCTTCGGCACGACGCCCCCCGCATCGAGCCGCGACACGTCGAGCAACGCGCGCAGCAACGTGTCCGCCGATCCGATCGCGCCATCGATCGCGCGCACCAGATCGCCCTGATGCGGCGCCCTATCGTCGTCGAGGCCTTCGTCCAGTGCAGCGCAGAACAGCCGCGCCGCGTGCAACGGCTGCAACAGGTCGTGGCTCGCCGCCGCCAGGAACCGCGTCTTGTCGCGCGTGGCAGTCTCCGCCACCGCCCGCGCCTCGTCCAGCATCGCGTTCGACTGCGCCAGATCCTGCGTCCGCGCGGCGACCCGCGCCTCCAGATCGGCCTGCGCCTCCTTCTCCGCGGTGATGTCGGTAAAGCTCTGGACATACCCGCCGCCCGGCATCGGCCGCCCGACCATCTTGATCCAGCGCCCCGACGGCCGCTGCCGCTCAAAGCTATGCGGCGTGCCGCGCGCGAGATGCGCCACCCGGCGCCCGACATGCGCCGCGATATCGCCAACCCCCTCGCGCTCGGCATTGTAGCGGATCAGGTCGGCGATCGAGCGCCCGACCACGACATACCCCTCGGGATAGTCGAACATCTCGACATAGCGCGGATTCCACGCGACCAGCCGCAAGTCTGCATCGATCACGCTTACCCCCGGATCGATCGTTTCCAGCGTCGCCGACAGCAACGTCCGCGAGAACCGCAGCGAGCGCCCGCGCTGGTCGAGCAGCCGTACCACGTCGCTGACGTCGATCGCCGACCCGGCAATGCTCGACGCGACGATCTTCCGCGCCGACGGTGCGCCGATCACGCCCGCGATCAGTCGCTCGGCGGTGCGCGCGGCTGGCCCGTCGATCGGCGCACGCAGATCGGGCGACGCCACGCCGATCGCCTCCGCCTCGCCGTCGCCGACGAACCGCGCGACCAGCATCCGCAACTCGCCCAGCGTCGTGACGTGGTCGAGCGCGGCGTTCCCCCGATGCCGCTCGCGCAGGTGCAAGCCCGCCATCAGCGCGACGTTGACACCCAGGCTCCACACCGTGCCATTCACCAGCGGCGAGCCGATCCGCCAGCCGAGCAATGCATCGGGATCGAGCCAGCCGCGTGTGAACTGCGCCAGCATCGGGCCGATGCTCTCGCCGATCGACGGCAGCAACAGGCAGTAGATCCAGACGACCACCCCACCGATCAGCCCGGCACGTGCCGCAGTATGATTCGAAAAATTCCAGCCGACCGTCGCGATCAGCGCAGGCGCGAACTGCGCGACGCCCGCAAACGCGATCAGCCCGATCGAGGCCAGCGGCAGGTCCGCGCCGAGGCTCCGGCCATACAACAGCGCGACCGCGACGATCGCGGCGATGATGACCCGCCGCACGCGCAGCATCCGCCGGCCAAGCTCGCCCTCGCCCGCCTCGCCGTGCCGCCGGAGCAGCAATGGCGCGAGCAGGTCGTTGGTCGCCATCGTCGACAGCGCGATCGTCTCGACCACCACCATTGCCGTCGCCGCCGAGAACCCGCCGAGAAACGCGATCAGCGCGACCAGATGCTCACCCTGCTGCAACGGCACCGCCAGCACGTACAGGTCGGGCTCGGCATCGCCCGGCAACAGCGTCATCCCCGCCAGCGCCAGCGGCAAGACGAGCACCGAGATCAGAACCATATAGGCGATGAACGGCCAGCGGGCGCGCGCCACCGCATCGGGGCCGCGCGCCTCGATCACCCCGACATAGAATTGCCGCGGCAGGCACAGGATCGCCAGCGCCGACAGCAGCGTCCGCACCCAGAAGTCGGAGGTCAGCGCCCCCCAGGTGAAGCCCGACTCGAGCCGCGAGAGCGGTGCCGCCAGCGTCTCCGCCGGAACATCGGCGAGCAGCGCCACGGTCACCACGCCGAGCACGACGAAGCACAACAGCTTGATCAGCGACTCCGCCGCGATCGCCGCGACCACGCCGGGATTGCGCCCCGCCACCTCGTACCGCCGCGCGCCGAACAGGATCGCGAACACCGCCAGCAGCAGCGCGACGAACGTGCCGACCTCCGCCGAACTCCCGACGCCCGCGATCGCGCCGAAGCTCAACGTCACCGACCGCAACTGGAGCGCGATATACGGCACCGACGCGAGCAACGCCGTCCCCGCGACGATGGCGGCGGTGCCCCGACTGCGACCATAGCGCGCCGAGATGAAGTCCGAGATCGAACTCGACCCTTCCTCGCGCGCCAGCCGCACCAGCCGCGCGAGAAACTTCGGCGCGAGCAGGAACACCAAAGCCGGCCCGAGATAGATTGCGAGGTAATCCCACCCCCGCGTCGCCGCGGTGCCGACCCCGCCGAAGAACGTCCAGCTGCTGCAATACACCGCCAGCGACAGCGGATACGCGATCCGCCCGAGCCGCTGCGACATGCCCCGCCGATCGACCACCCACGCGATCCCGAACAGCAGGATGCCATAGCCGAGGATGGCGAGGATCACACTTGGCGCGACGATGATACGGCTCCGCTTGCAGGACTGCGCTGGCCTACGCCTAGCACAGGATCAGGCAATCGCCTTGGGCGCGGATCGCGGATCGCGGATCGCGGGTCGTCGTTGCGGAGCCCGTTCAGGCGCACTCTATTGCAAAGGCTTGGGAGATCGGCGTTATTGCAAAGGCCGGATAGACCGGCGGCGACATCATGGTCACCGCGTGCCTGCAATTCGAGACGCTGGGCGTGGAGCGGGTAACGGGAATCGAACCCGTGTATTCAGCTTGGAAGGCTGCTGTACTACCATTGTACTATACCCGCATCGCCTTGAAATCGTTAGATTTCCAAGCCTGCGTCCGAGTCCGTCCTGCTGGAATTCCAACATAGTGACGCGGTGTGCATCGGGGTCTTATTCAAATGACTATCCCGGTGCAAGGCTTGCCCGACGGGGTTACAAGACCATACGCGCGCGCGCCCTCCGCTACGAGCCGGATCCGCCGTAGCGCTGCCGGGTCGTCGCGAGGGCACGCCGTGCCTCCTCGATCGCGATTTCCTCGGTCCTGAAGAGCAGATGGTCCATCACCGACGTCAGATGGACCCGCATCGCCGATCGTGCCGCGGTCGCATCGCGGGCGCGCAGGGCCTCGACGATCGCCGCGTGTTCCGCCACGACCGGCCGGACCTTCGCATTGCGCGCCTTGGCATGCAGAAGCGCACATTCGGGCGACGTCGAGCGCAGATGCCACAGATCCTCGATCGTCCTGACGACGCCAGCGTTCCGGGTCGCTCTCGCAATCGCCATGTGGAAATCCCGATCGGCGTTTTCGGTCACCTCGGCGAGCAGGTTTTCGGTCGTCATCGCCTCGACCAGCCGGTCGAGCAGGTCCACTTCCTCGTCGGTGATCTGGACCGCGGCCAGTGCGGCCGATTCGCCCTCGAACATGATGCGCGCTTCGGTGAGCTCGAACGCGGTGATGGCGAAACCGGGTTCCTCGCCCTGCCCCGGCAACCGGACCACATAGGCCCCCGAACCGACACGCACCTCGATGAAGCCCTGCACCTCCAGCGCGATGAGCGCCTCGCGCACTGCCGGGCGGCTCGCGCCATATTCGATCGCGAGTTCGCGCTCCGCGGGCAGGCGATCGCCGATGCCGAACGTCCCGGAAACCAGTTCCTCGAACAATCGGCGCGCCAGCCGCTGGTACAGGCGCTCGTTCGCAGGCGCACGATACTCGCCGGCTGCGAAAATCGGGTTATCGCGTGCGGGCGTGACCATCGTACTTACCAATCTGCATCTCGGCGCAGATGCTACTACAGTAAGGGCCGAGGTGGAACGAAGATCGTCGCGCGATGGCGGACGCGGTTCACGCGTCCGCCACGGCGTCATCAGAAGCCGACGTTCAAGGTCGCCGACACGGCGCGCGGTGCGCCGATCTGGGCGTAGGTGAGCGAATTGGTCGCGCTCGTCCCGCTGAACCCGCCGACGTAGAGCTTGTCGAACAGGTTGGTCACGTTCAGCTGCAGGAAGGTCTGACCGTCCGAGCCCAGCCCCTGTAGCGCGATCCGCGCATCGAGGTTGAACAGCGTGTAGGCCGGGGCCTTCGCACCATAGACTTGCACGCCCGAGATCACGACCGGCAGGTTCTGGTCGTTGACGTAGCGATCGCCGGTCCGCTTGGCCTCGATACCGACGCGAATCGGTCCGGCATTGCCCTCGACCCGGCCGCCGAACGTGTAGGTCGGGGCGCCCGCCTCGCGCTTGCCCGCTGTGTAATAGGTGGAGGTGGCGGATGCCTGGACGTCGTCGAGGATCTTCGACTTCAGATACGATCCGAACGCATACAACGTCACCAGGTCGATCGGACGATAGCTGACGCTGCCGTCGATGCCGTATTTGTGGACGGTGCCGAGGTTGCGATAGATCGTCGTGTTGGTTTCCAGGTCGTAGGACGAGGCCAACCGGTCGTGGAACACCGTGTACCAGCCCGACACCTGCGCCTGCAGGCGACCCATCTGGTAGCGCAGTCCGGCGTCGAAATTGTCGGTCGTCTCAGGCTTGGCGCCCTCGGAACCGGTCGTACCCTCGGCGTAGTAGAAGCTGTTGTAGAGATTGTCGGTGCCCGGAACCTGCATGCCCTTCGAATAATTCGCGAAGACGGCGAGCGGCTCGGCGAGTTGATAGACCAGCCCGGCACTCGGCAGCACGCGGTTATAGTTGAACTTGCGCTGCTGCGGCCCCTGGTAGTTGGGATAGGCGGCGGCGATGATCGCATCGGTCGCCGCGTTCTGGCCCGAGCAGATCAGGCCGCCCGTCGCGCTGGTGGTGAAGCAGTAATTGGTCAGGTCGCGGGTGAAGAACGGCGCACGGATGCCGGCATTGATCGTCAGCTTACTGTCGAAGAAGCGCCCGCGATATTCGCCGAACGCCTGGTTCAGGATCGCCTTCGAGAAGCGATCGCGCTTCTGGAGCGCGGTGCCGGTCGAATCGAGCAGCGGTGCCTCGCTCGGGAACGGCGTCGACGCGAGATTATAGCCGTTGATCGTGGTCAGCTCGCCGGTCTGGCGATGGCGGCCATAGTCCAGGCTATAGCCGACGCGCACCGTCTGAGTCGGGCTGAGATCGTAGCGCAGACCGAGGTTGAGCAGGTAGCGGTTGGTCTCGGTGGTGCTCGGCGCACTGACCAGCACGCTGTCCCTGGTGTCGCCGTCGCCGTTCAGATCGACGCCGCCGAAATAGGGCGTGCTGCCGACATAGCCCGCGACCGCATGGCCACCGATCGTCGCGAAGCCTTCCGATGCGGTCGCCGTGCCGCCGCCGTTCGCCAGCGTATAGGAATAGGCCGCATCGGCGGTGAAGACGAGCTTGTCGGTGAGCGTGAAGCGCGAATTGACGCGGATATTGGCGGTCTTGGACGGGTTGTAGCGATAGTCATACGCGCCCGCGCCACACGCGGCACCGGCGCTGCTGACGCAATTGCCGACATCGTAGAAGCGCTCGTCGCGCGTCTGCGGGAAGCGGTTGCCCGATCCCGTACCGACGCTGGCGCCGACGTTGCTGAGCGGCACCGAGCCGAAGAAGTTGTTGATGTTGCGGTTGTAATGGCCGGCAACCGAGATGAAATCGCCGTTGTTGCCGATCGGCTGATAGATCTTGGCGTTGACCTGCGTCTTGTCGATCTTGCCCGCATCGGTGAACACGACGTTGTTGGTCGATTTGCTCGCGGAGAAGAACGCGCGCGTGCCGAACGGGGTGAAGACGCCGGTATCGACCGCACCGAACACGCGGAAGAAGTCATACTGGCCGACCGATCCCGCCATCCGGACGTGGAAGTCCTCGGACGGGTTGCGCGTGGTGTAGTTGATCGTCGATCCGGTCGCGGACGCGCTGGGGCTGTCGACGTCGGTCGAACCGAGGCTGACCGTAACCTGGCCGATCAGTTCGGGATCAAGCTGCTGGTTGGAATAGATCGCATAGCTGCCGGTGTCGTTGAGCGGAAAACCGTCCCACATCTGCGACACGCGGCTGCCGTCGAAGCCGCGGATGCTCAGCGTGCCGCCGGCCGAGCCGTAGGGATCGTTGTTCTGGAAGCTGACGCCTGGCAGCATGTTGATCGTGTCGTTGATCGACTGGCCTGGCGTCTCGTGCTGGATGAATTCCGCGTTCAGGCCGACCTTGGCCTTCGATGTCGCCGGCAGGACGACGCCGCCGACCGCGGGATCGCCGTTTTTGCCGGTGACGACGATGTCTTCGAAATCCTTGGTTCCGGTCGACTGCGCGATTGCAGGAGACGCGATCAGACACAAAGTGCAGCCGAAAAGACTGCGCGTCAGAAGAGTTTTACCCACTTTGATACCCCGAGCTGGTGGCGACATGCCGTACGCCACTCGGGCGGATCACTTAGTCGTCCCGCATTTCCGCGAAATGTCCCCGTGTTACGCGGCGTGTTACGCGGCATTCACAATCGCCGTCGCTGGCGGCCCGGAGCGGGGCGAGGCGGCGCGACGCGGCGCGCGGCGCGCGGCGCGGGCGACAGCAGGGCTGAGGGGGATGGCGGGACCAGTGCGGATGGACACGCAGCGTTCCGGAGTCGCGCGTTGGCTTTGGTCGAAGCTCACGGATCAACCGGGTCACGGAGCGCATTCGGCGCGCATTCGAAATGTATGGAATACCCTCGGCCTCGGCGGCCAGCCTCTACGTCAGTGCTTTAACTGTAGAAAACTGGAGCGGGCGAAGGGATTCGAACCCTCGACCCCAACCTTGGCAAGGTTGTGCTCTACCCCTGAGCTACGCCCGCTCTGGCGCCTATGTCTCCGGTCTGAAGCGACACGGTGACTGGGTGAGGCGCGCTGTTAGCCCGGGGTTTCGGGAACGGCAAGCGCCTTTTCCACTTTCGCGCGAAAATCATCCGGATTGTTGTGCGCCGCACAAAGCGATCAACCCTGCGAGATTCCGCTTGGCGACTCACCCTTTGGAACATTACAAGAACAGTTGTGAACGAGTCGTCCGCCCTGATTGCCCGCCTGAAGCGGATCGCCACGACGGGAATGCCGACCCAGGGTGATGGGCGCGCCGATGATGCATGGCTGACGCAGGGGATGGCCAAGGCGCAACTCCACGAGGTTTTCGCGACCGTCGACGATGCGGCGAGTGGCGCAGGGTTCGCGGTGGCGTCGGTTCTGGCGGCGCGTGCGGCGCCGGTGATGTGGTTGCGGACCGAGGCGAGCGAGCGCCAGGGTGGCCGGCTGCATGCGACCGGGCTGGTCGAGATGGGGCTCGACGTGACGTCGCTGGTGTTGGGGCTGGTCGAGGACGAGGCGGACTTGTTGCGCGCCGCCGCCGATGCCGCGCGGTGTCACGGGCTTGGGACATTGCTGATCGAATCCTGGGGGCGTGCGCCAAGGATCGACCTGACCGCGACGCGGCGGCTGATGCTGGCGGCCGAAGCCTCGGGCGTGACCATCCTCAGCCTGCGGATCGGCGCAGAGCCCGTGCCGAGTGCGGCGGCATCGCGCTGGCAGGTGGCGGCGTGTCGTTCGCGCCCGCTGGAGGCCGACGCACCGGGCAAACCTGCCTTCGACATCGAATTGCTGCGTCGACGCGGAGGCCAGGCCGGGCTTCGCTGGCGTGTGGAGTGGGACCGTGACGCGTATTTCTTCGACCAAATCGCCTTCGAAACCGTCATTATCGAAGACCCAGGCGGTGATACCGCGGCGCTATCTGGCGCTGGTGTTTCCGTGGCTGCCGATCGAGCGGCTGCGGACAATGCGGCCGCATCTGTTCGTCGGACGGGCTGAAACGCCGATCGCGTTCGTCGAGACGGTCTCGGGTGGGGTGCGGCTGAAGGCGCTCGACCGCGAGGCGATGCGGGCGGGACTCGTCCCGGGACTTACGCTGGCGGATGCGCGCGCGCAGGTGCCGGAACTGGAGGTTTACGAGCATGACGCGCATGCCGATCACGAATGGCTCGAGCGACTAGCCGATGGATGCCAGCGCTACACGCCGTCGGTCGCGCTCGACGAGCCCGATGGGCTGATCCTCGATATCGCCGGGTGCGTGCATGAGTTCGAGGGCGAGCGTCGCCTTGCCGCCGACCTGGAGGAGCGCCTCGCGCGGCGCGGGCTGCTGGTGCGCCACGCGTTCGGCGACACGCCCGACACGGCGCGCGCGCTGGCCCGGTTTGCGGGGGCACCTGCGCCGGATGAGAAGCGGGCCGTGAAGCGGTTGCCGGTGGCCGCGCTGGGGCTCGACGAGGATGCGACCACCGCCTTGTCGCGCGCGGGCCTGAAGACGGTCGGCGACGTGATGGCGCGGCCGCTGGCGACGATCGCCGCGCGGTTCGGCGAGGAGGCGGCGATGATGATCCGCCGGCTCGACGGATCGGTCAAAGGGCCGATCGTCGCGCGGCGCAGCGTGCCGAAGATCGGTGTCGAACGCCGCTTCGCGGAGCCGATCGCGCGCACCGAATACGCGCTGGAAGTGATCGCGGAGCTTGCCGCCGAAGCCGCCGAGCAACTGGCCCAACGGCACGAAGGCGGGCGGCGGTGGGAAGTACGGCTGTTCCGTGCCGACGGGCTGGTCCAGCGCCTCAGGATCGAGACCGGTCAGCCGATACGCGACGTCGCGCTGTTGATGCGCCTGTTCCGCGAGCGGATCGACAGCCTCGCCGACCCGCTCGATCCGGGGTTCGGCTATGACCTGATCCGGTTGGACGTGGCGCTCGCCGAACGTCTCGATGCGTCGCAGTTGAAGCTGGAAGGCGGCGAGGCGCAGAAGGGAGAGGTTGCGCAGTTGGTCGACCAGCTCGGCACGCGGCTGGGCCGGGCGCGCGTCCGCCGGTTCTCGGCGCGCGACAGTCACATCCCCGAACAGGCCGAGCTGATGCTGCCCGCCGCCGAGGCCCCTGCCCCGACTCCGTGGACCGCGCCCGAAACCGGTGAGCCGCCGCTCCGCCCGATCTATCTGTTCGATCCGCCGCAGCCGATCGAATCGATGATGGCCGAGGTCCCCGACGGCCCGCCGCACCGGTTCCGCTGGCGCCGGACCGTGCACGACGTGGCGCATAGCGAGGGCCCGGAGCGGATCGCCGGCGAATGGTGGCGGCGGCAGGACATCCCGACGCGCGATTACTACCGCATCGAAGACCGCCGCGGCCGCCGCTTCTGGATCTTCCGCCACGGCCTGTATTCCGAGATGGAGACGCCGCGCTGGTACCTCCACGGCGTCTTCGCATGACCCTGCCTGCGTCATGACCGAGTTCGCCGAACTCGTCGCCGCGACCAACTACTCGTTCCTCGACGGTGCCAGCCATCCGAGTGACATCGTCGGTCGCGCAATCGAATTGAAACTGGCCGGTATCGGCATCGCCGATCGCAATACGGTTGCTGGCGTGGTCCGCGCTTATGATGCACTGGGACGCGCAAAACGGGGTCAGCTCGGCGCAAAGCTGCCGCCGTTCGATTTCAAACTGGTGGTCGGCGCGCGTCTCGTATTCGCCGACGGTACGCCGGACATCGTCGCTTATCCCGCAACCCGGGCTGGATGGGGACGGCTGACGCGACTGCTGACACTAGGCAACCGGCGCGCCGAGAAAGGTGGCTGCATCCTCGGCTTCGACGATCTGATCGCGCATCTGGGTGAGATTTTGTTGATCGTCATGCCGGAATGCACCGCCCGCCCGGTGGTCGCGCACAAGGATTTCGTACTTCCCAAGCGCAACGATGCCAGTCTTGATGCCACACTTGTCGCGCTCCGCCCGCTGGCGCGGCGATCGGTGTGGCTTGGCGTAACGATGCCGCACGGCGGTCGCGATCGGCGGCGTCAGACCCGGCTTGCCCGGATCGCGGCCAAGGCGCGCGTCCCGATCCTGGCGACCAACGACGTTCGCTATGCCGTAGCGGACGATCGCTCGCTTCATGACGTCGTCACCTGCATCCGCGAGGGAACGACGATCCAGCATGCCGGCAAACGCCTCGGTGCCAATGGCGAGCGCCATCTGAAGGGGGTCGACGACATCGCGCATCTTTACCGCGATAGGCCACACGCGATCGACGAAACGGCGAAGTTCCTCGCGCGGATCGACTTCACACTCGACGAACTCAAATACGAATATCCGCACGAGCCCGTGCCCGAAGGTTGGAAACCGCAGGAGTGGCTTGAGCATCTCGCCTGGCAATCGGCGATCGATCATTATGAGGGCTACGTCCCCGACAAGCTGATCGCGTCGTTGCGCGACGAGTTCGCGCTGATCCGGCAATGCGGATACGCCTATTATTTCCTGACGGTCCATGACGTCGTCCGGTTCGCACGCAGCGTCGATCCGCCGATCCTGTGCCAGGGACGCGGTTCCGCCGCCAACTCAGTGGTATGCTACGTGCTCGGCGTTACGTCGGTGGATCCGATGAAGCACGACCTGCTCTTCTCGCGCTTCGTCTCCGCCGAACGTAGCGAACCGCCCGATATCGACGTCGATTTCGAGCATGAGCGGCGCGAAGAGGTGATGCAGTATATCTACCGCCGCTACGGTCGGGAACGCGCAGCGATCGCCGCCACCGTCATCCACTTCCGCTCGCGCAGCACCGTGCGCGAGGTCGGCAAGGCGCTGGGCTTTACCGAAGACGTCACACAACGCCTGACCAGCACGGTTTGGGGCAGCTTTTCGAACCGTTTCCCGGAACGCCGCTTTGCCGAAACGGGGTTTGACGTGGCCAATCCGGAAGTTGCCCGGTTGCAGGACATGGTCGAACGACTGCTCGAATTTCCGCGTCACCTATCGCAGCATGTTGGCGGTTTTGTGCTCACGCAAGGTCGGCTCGACGAGATTGTGCCGATCCATAACGGCGCGATGGAGGACCGTACGTTCATCGAATGGGACAAGGACGATATCGATTGCCTCGGCCTGATGAAGGTCGACATTCTCGCGCTCGGTATGCTGACGTGCATCCGAAAGAGCTTCGACCTGATGCGGCAGCACGGGCTTGGCGACCATGAATTGAAGACCATCGCCAACGACGAGAATTCGAAGGTCTATGACATGCTGTGCGATGGCGACAGCATTGGCGTGTTCCAGGTCGAGAGCCGCGCACAGATCAACATGCTGCCGCGATTGCGACCGCGGAAACTGTACGATCTGGTGGTCCAGGTGGCGATCGTCCGGCCCGGGCCGATCGAAGGCGACATGGTGCATCCGTATCTTCGGCGGAGGGCGAAAAAGGAGGTGGTAGTGTATCCCTCGCCATCGCCCGAGCATGGCCGAAGCGACGAACTCGAGGTTCTGCTGGGAGAGACGTACGGCGTGCCGCTGTTCCAGGAACAGGCCATGAAGCTGGCGATCGTCGCGGCGAAGTTTACCCCTGACGAGGCCAATGAACTGCGAAAGTCGATGGCGACGTTTCGCAAGGTCGGGGGAATGAATAATTTCCAGGCCAAGCTGATCGGTGGGATGGTCGCGCGGGGATATGAGGCGGAGTTCGCGGAACGCTGTTTCAAGCAGATCGAGGGGTTTGGGTCCTACGGTTTCCCGGAGAGCCATGCGCTGTCGTTCGCGCGGCTGGTGTATGTGTCGTCGTGGATCAAATGCTTCCACCCGGCGGTGTTCTGCTGCGCGTTGCTCAATTCTCAGCCGATGGGGTTTTATGCGCCGGCGCAACTGGTGCGCGATGCGGTGGAGCATGGGGTGAAGGTACTGCCGGTCGATGTGAATGCGAGCGGGTGGGATAACTCGCTCGAGGCTTCGGGGACTGATCTGCGGCTCGGGTTTCGGCAGGTGGACGGGTTTCGACAGGACTGGGCCGACGAGATCGTTCGCGTTCGAACTACTCCGTTCGCCAGCATCGAGGATCTCGCGCGGCAGGCGACCTTGCCGCAGCGGGCGATGAACCTGCTCGCCGATGCGGATGCGTTTCGATCGGTCGCGAAGGAACGCCGCGGGGCGTTGTGGGATGTGCGCCGGACGCCGCCCAAGCAGCTCGCGCTGTTCGCCGCCGCGGAGGTGCCCGAATTGGGCGTGGAGCCCGACGCGCATCTGCCGGCGATGCCGCTGTCGGAACAGGTAGCGGCGGATTACCAGACGACGCGACTGTCGTTGAAGGGGCATCCGATGGCGTTCCTGCGCGAACGCTTCGCGGCCGAGGGGATCCTGTCGAGCGCGCAGGCCAATGCGACCAAGGACGGGCGGCGCGCGAAGGTCGCGGGGGTCGTGCTGGTCCGCCAGCGGCCGGGCAAGGGCAATGCGATCTTCGTGACGATCGAGGACGAGACCGGGATCACCAACGGGCTGATGTGGGCGCGCGATTTCGAGGCGAACCGCCGCGCGGTGATGGCGTCGCGGCTGATGGTGCTGGAGGGCGTGATCCAGCGCAGCGAGGAAGGCGTGACGCACCTGATGACCGCGCGGGTGCAGGACCGCACCGAGATGCTGCGGCTGTTGTCGGAGGATCATGCGCTGGAGCCGCCGCTCGCGCGGGTGGACGAGGTGATCCGTCCGGTGCTGACGCGCGGCCCGGACGGACGCACGCCGCGCGCGATGCATCCCCGCGATGTGCGCGTCCTCCCCAAGTCACGCGACTTTCATTAATTCCTTGCCCGTCACGGATCCCGATCCCGTCTCGGATCCCAGGCATGTGTCGAATCCTAGACTGTCTCGAATCCCAGACCGTCTCGAGTCATACGCCCGTCACCCCAGCGAAAGCTGGGGTATCTCACGTGGCACGCGACCAGCGCCTCACGGGGATACCCCAGCTTTCGCTGGGGTGACGGACTTGAGGGTGACGGACTTGAGGGTGACGGACTTGAGGGTGACGGGCTTGAAGGAGTCGGACCTGAAGCGGACGGGCTGATGGGGGTGTACCGACGGTGACGGACCAAGGATCGACGGGCTGCTTCAACGGCGGCGTCGCCACGTGGAATTTCGAACGCGATGCTCTACGATGGCTTCCAGAGGTGGCATTCGCTGCCCGCCCGCCCCAGATAGCGCGCAGTGCAATACGGGAGTTGAACTTGGCCACGCTTGGAATGTCCCCCGCGGAGAAGGACGCCGTCGAGGCGTTCCGTCGCGATGCCGTCGAACCGTCGATGACGAAGCTCGTGATCATCGATTTCTGGGCGGAATGGTGCGGGCCGTGCAAGGCGCTGACGCCGACGCTGGAGAAGGTCGCCGCCGACTATGCCGACAAGGGCGTCGTGCTGGCCAAGGTCGATACCGACAAGAACCAGTTCATCGCCGCGCAATTCCAGATCAAGTCGATCCCGACCGTCTATGCGATGTTCCAGGGCCAGCTGGTCGCCGACATGACCAGCGCGCGGACCGAATCGCAGTTGCGCGTGATCCTCGACCAGTTGCTCAAGCAGCTGCCGATCGAGGCGGACGCGACGGACGCGGTGCCCGATATCGAGCCGTTGATCGCGGTGGGCGAAGCGGCGTTGGCCGAGGGAGACGGCGAGCGCGCGCTCGGGATTTTCCGCGAGATCGCCGAGATCGCACCCGAGCATCCCGCGGTCCATGCCGGGTTCGTCCGCGCGCTGGTCGCGACCGGGCAGTTCGACGAGGCGAGCGACTGGCTGGCGAACCTCGATCCGGCGATCGCCAAGGATCCGGCGATCACCCGCGCGCAGGCCGCGCTCGCGCTCGCGCAGTCGGCGCCCCCGGTCGCCGACCTGTCGCCGTTGATCGCCGCGGTCGAGGCGAACCCCGACGACCTGCAGGCCCGGTTCGCGCTCGCCAACGGCCAGATGGCGGCGAACGACCGCGATGCCGCCGCCGACACGTTCCTCGGCATCATCGCCACCGAGCGCGACTGGAACGAGGGCGCGGCACGCGCGCAGTTGCTGAAATTGTTCGAGGTCGTCGGGCTCGAAGACCCCTGGGTCTCTGGACAACGCCGCCGCCTGTCTGCGATCCTGTTCGGATGACCACCGAGTCCGCCCCCCCGCGCGCTACCACGCGTCTGTCGATCTTCCCGCTGCCGGGGGCGCTGTTGTTCCCGGGCATGCATTTGCCGCTGCACATGTTCGAGCCGCGCTATCGGGCGATGATCAGCGATGCGATGGCGCGCGACCGGCGGATCGGGATGATCCAGCCGCGAGGCGGACCGAACGACGATGCCGACGCGCTGTACGACATCGGCTGCGTCGGCAAGATCGCCGAGGTCGAGGCGCTCGATGATGGGCGGTACAACGTCGTGCTGGAAGGCATGGCGCTGTTCCGGATCGTCCGCGAGCTCGACGTGACGACCGCGTTTCGCCAGGTCGAGGCGGAATTGCTGCCGTTGATCGAGGATGATTCGCTGTCGCTGGGGCGGCGGTCGTCGCTGGAGCTTGAATCGCGCCGGTTCGCGGACATGCAGGGCTATGCGGTCGATTGGGATGCGGTCGGACGGCTCGACGACGAGAGCCTGGTCAATGGCATCGCCCAGATTGCGCCGTTCGATGCGGCCGCCAAACAGGCGTTGCTGGAGGCACCGGATATCGAACAGCGCGCCGAACTGATCATCCAGCTGATGCAGTTCTTCGGACGGCACGACGGCGATGAATCGGTGACGTTGCAGTGAGCACGCCCGGCACCTCGATCGATCCCTGGCTGCTCGAACGCCTGGTATGCCCGATGACCCGCACACCGCTGCGCTATGACGAAGCCGCGCAGGAACTCGTCTCGGACGCGGTGGGCCTGGCCTATCCGATCAAGGACGGCATCCCGGTGATGCTGGTGGAGGAAGCACGGCGGATCGACGGACGCGTAGCCGATTGATGCCATCGACCGACCGCCGCCTCTGGGGTCTCGGCGCGGTTTGGGGAGTTGGGCTGGTCGCGTCGGGCTGGACGCCGTTCGATCGCGCGACGTGGTGGATGGAGATCGCGCCCGTCCTGATCGCATTTCCGATACTGGTCGCCCTGCGACGCCGGTTCGTCTTCACCGACTTGGTGCTGCTGATGATCGCGCTGCATGGCCTCGTCCTGATGCTGGGCGGCGCGTACACCTACGCTCGCGTACCGATTGGTTTTGCGGTCCAGGACATGCTGCATCTCACGCGCAATCCGTATGATCGGTTCGGCCATTTGATGCAGGGCTTCGTGCCCGCGATCGTGTTGCGGGAAGTTCTGGTGCGGACCGGGGCGATCGTCGCGCCGCGACTATTGGCCGTTACCGTGCTGGCCTATTGTCTCAGCGTCAGCGCGCTGTACGAATTGATCGAGTTTGGTGCCGCAGTGTCGCTGGGCCAGGGCGCGGATGCTTTCCTGGGAACGCAAGGCGACGCATGGGATACACAGTGGGATATGCTGATGTGCCTTGTCGGTGCATCGCTCGCGCTGATCGTATTATCGCGCGTTCACGACCGGCAGATCGAACGACTCAAGGCTCAACGCTGCATGATTTCGCCTAGCGCCGGGTGACCTCGACCGGTTGCCGGCACTCCCAGCCTTCGCGTTCCAGTTCGGGTGTGTCGCTGTCGACCGCCGGATAGCCGATGCAGACATAGCCGATCAGCTGCCAATGAGCGGGCACGTCGAGCGCGACACGGACGCGGTCGGCGTCGAGGATCGAGACCCAGCCGAGCCCGAGGCCTACGCAGCGCGCCGCCAGCCATAAGGTGTGCAGCGCCATGACCGCCGAATAGGCTGCTGTTTCGGGCATCGTCTGTCGTCCCAGGCCATGGCCCTGTTGCGGGTCGGGGTCGACGAAGACCGCGAGATGGCAGGGTGCGTCGTCGAGGCCCGCGAGCTTCAACCGCGCGTACCGGTCGGCGCGCGTCGGCGACTGCGCCGCGAGTGCCTGCGCGTTGCAGGCGGCGAAGGTTGCGCGGACCGCGGCGCGACGGTCGGGATCGTCGACCGTGACGAAGCGCCATGGCTGGCTGAGGCCTACCGACGGCGCGAGGTTCGCCAGATCGAGCAGTTTGGACAGTAGCGTGGGGTCGATCGGATCGCGCCGGAAATGCCGGACGTCGCGGCGCCAGCGGATCAGCGCGGCGAGTTGGTGCTGGAAGGTTTCGAATGCGGGTATGGGGGGGGTGTGGTGTTCAGAGGCCGACATGGTGGTCATCACGCTTTCACTAACACGGCTCGGCGTTGCGTTCTCGCTCGTCTCGATCGAGATTTTGCCGACCTTCCGGCACCTCAGATGTTTTCGGCACTTATGCTTTGCGCAACTACCTCCCCGGCGGAGGCCGGGGTCCAGGTGGGGAGCGGAGGTAACGACGGACAGTCCCTGGTTATATCGGCCTTTCCACCTGGACCCCGGCCTTCGCCGGGGAGGCGTCATTGTTGGCGCGAGCCAGCTTCGACTCATTCCGGAGTGACGACAATCGCGGACGACAATCGCGAATGTCGAACCGCCTTAAACCGTCATCCCCTGAAGCAGCTTCGGCAAATCGCCCGACTCGCCCCGCGCCTCGGCCATGAAGCGGTCCTTGAGCGGCGGGATCGCATTCACCGCGCTGATGCCGAACCGGCGGACGGCGCTGGCGGTCTTGCCGGGGAGGCCGAACAGGCGGGTGAGCGTGTCGGTGGCCGCCGCGGTCATGAACGTGTCGAGCCCGCGCCAGCGCTGGTAGCGCGCGAGCAACGCCGCGTCGCCGAGGTCGAGGCCGAGGCGCTTGCCCTCGACCAGCACTTCGACGAGCGTCGCGACGTCGCGGAAGCCGAGGTTGAGGCCCTGTCCGGCGATCGGGTGGATGCCGTGGCCGGCGTCGCCGACCAGCGCGAGGCGCGTGTCGGTGATGCGGGCGGCGTGGTGGAAGCCGAGCGGATAGGACGAGCGCGGCGTCGCCATCGAGAGTTTGCCGAGGAAGCCGCCCATGCGCTTTTCCGCTTCGGCGAGGAACGCGCGGTCGCCGAGCTTGAGCATGCCGGGGGCGTTCTTCGCGTCGACCGTCCAGACGATCGCGGAGCGGTGGCCGTCGGCATCGTCGGGCAGCGGGAGCAGCGCGAACGGGCCGCTCGCATAGAAGATCTCGTACGCGACGTCCTCGTGCGGGCGTTCGTGGTGGAACGCGGCGATGATCGCGGTGTGCTCGTACGACCAGCGCGCGATCGTGATGCCGGCAGCCTCGCGGGTCAGCGAGTTGCGGCCCTCCGCCGCGATCAGCAGCGGTGCGCGGACACTATCGCCGGACTCGAGCGTGACGGTGACGCCCGATTCGGCGCGGTCGACCGATGTCGCGCGAGTCTTCATGCGGAGGTCGACGTGCGGCGCGGCGGTCGCGGCGTCGAACAGCGTGCGACGGAGCAGCTTGTTCTCGTACATCGTGCCGAGCGCGCCATCGTCGGCATCGGGGACGAAATCGAGCTTGCCCGGCTCCAGCCCGTCGCTGACGCGGATCTGGCGGATCGCACAGCCCTGCCCCGCCAGCGTCGCGCCGATGCCGATCGCGTCGAGCATGCGGTGGCTTGCGCTCGCCACCGCGGAGGCGCGGCCGTCGAAGCCCGGCGCCAGCGTAACCGCCGGGTCCGCGGGGTCGATCACGATCGTCGAGATGCCGTGCACGTCGAGCGCCACGGCGAGCGTCGCGCCGACCAGCCCGCCACCGAGGATGATTACATCTGTGTCCATACGGCCGCTTTATCCCGCCAGCCGGTCGCTGCCAACGACGATCCGGGCGCAGCTTAACCCGTGTTGTCGCGTGGTTACCTTGACGTTGCGCCTGTCGAGGACGATGCATTTCCGCATTATACTGCAACTGGAGATTACGGGTCATGGCCAGCCGCGCGCAGCCAGCCTTGTGGCGTGAGACGGTGAAGGCGGGTGCGGTGCGCAGCGGCGCGCTGATCGCGGCGATCGCGTTGTTCGTCGGCACGCTGCTGATGGCGCTCGCGCTGGCGAGCTATCACCCGAGCGACGCCGCGTTGAACACCGCATCGGGCGGCTATCCGGACAATCTGGTCGGTCCGCCGGGCGCCTGGTTCGCCGATATCGCGCTCACCCTGTTCGGGCCGGCGGTCGCCTTGCTGCTGCCGATCGGGCCGATCCTGGGGATGCGGCTGTGGCGCGACATGCCGCTGGGACGCTGGGGGCGGATGTTGCGCGGGGCCGCGATCGGCGTCGCGTTGATGGCGAGCGCGCTGGCGTTCGTGTCCGGGTCTTCGGTGCTGGCGCTGCCGGCCGGTTGGGGCGGCGTGATCGGCCTGTCGGTGGCGAGCGCGGTGCATTGGGGGCTGAGCTTCATCGGCCAGCCGGTCGCCGAGCTCTGGTCCGGCCGCGCGGTCGGTCTGCTCGCGGCGATCGCGGGCGCGATCGTGTGGGGCAAGAGCATCGAGATCGATCTCGGCGAGCGCAAATGGCGCTTCCCCCGCCGCAATCGGACCGAGGCGCTCGGCTATGACGGCTTTGCGGAGATCGACGAGGACGACGAGCCGCTGACGCTGACGCGCAAGCCGGTCGAACCACGCGCGATTGCCGAGCCGGACCCGCGCCCTGCCCCCGTCATCGCCGACCGCCAGAGCGCGCCGTCGCAGGCCAAGCCCAAGGAGCGCCAGTCGTCGCTCGACCTGCGTGACAATTTCACGCTGCCGAGCCTCGACCTGCTGACGCCGTCACCGCCGAGCCAGGGCAATGTGATCGACAAGGCGGGGCTGGAACGCAATGCACGGCTGCTCGAGAACGTGCTCGACGATTTCAAGGTGACCGGGTCGATCATCGAGGTGCGGCCGGGTCCGGTCGTGACGATGTACGAGCTGGAGCCCGCCCCCGGCGTCAAGGCGAGCCGGGTGATCGCGCTGGCCGACGATATCGCGCGCAACATGTCCGCGATCTCCGCGCGCGTGGCGGTGATCCCGGGGCGCAACGTGATCGGCATCGAGCTGCCGAATGCGCGGCGCGAGGCGGTGAGCTTGCACGAACTCGTTGGCAGCCAGACGTTCGAGGACCAGTCGGCGCAGTTGCCGATCATCCTGGGGAAGAACATCGCGGGCGATTCGGTGATCGCCGATCTCGCGCCGATGCCGCATCTGCTGGTCGCGGGTACCACCGGCTCGGGCAAGTCGGTCGGGCTGAACAGCATGATCCTGTCGCTGCTGTACAAGCTGACGCCGAACCAGTGCCGGATGATCATGATCGATCCGAAGATGCTCGAACTGAGCATGTACGACGACATTCCGCATCTGTTGTCGCCGGTCGTGACCGATCCTGCAAAGGCGGTGCGCGCGCTGAAATGGGCGGTCGAGACGATGGAGGATCGCTATCGCCAGATGTCGTCCGTCGGCGTGCGCAGCCTTGCGGGCTTCAACGACAAGGTGCGCGGCGCGAAGGCCAAGGGGCAACCGCTCGGGCGGAAGGTGCAGACTGGGTATCATCCCGATACGGGCGCGCCGATGTACGAGGAGGAGAAGCTCGAATACGACGTGCTGCCGCAGATCGTGGTGATCGTCGACGAGCTGGCCGACCTGATGATGACCGCCGGCAAGGAGGTCGAATTCCTCATCCAGCGGCTCGCGCAGAAGGCACGCGCGGCGGGCATCCACCTGATCATGGCGACGCAGCGCCCGTCGGTCGACGTCATCACCGGCGTCATCAAGGCCAATCTGCCGACGCGGATCAGCTTCCACGTCACATCGAAGATCGATTCGCGCACCATCCTCGGTGAGCAGGGCGCGGAGCAGCTGCTCGGCAAGGGCGACATGCTGTACATGCCGGGCGGCAAGGGGATCGTCCGCGTCCACGGGCCGTTCGTGACCGACGACGAAGTGCGGCTGGTGGCGGATCACTGGCGCTCGCAGGGGCTGCCGGATTACATCTCGTCGGTGACCGAGGAGCCTGAGGAGAGCTTCGCGCTGGAGGGTTCGCCGACGGGTGAGGATTCGGCGGAGGACCAGCAATATCGCCAGGCGATCCAGTTGGTGTGCGAGTCGCAGAAAGCGTCGACCTCGTGGCTGCAGCGGCAGTTGCGGATCGGGTATAACTCGGCCGCGCGGTTGATCGAGCGGATGGAGAAGGACGGGATCGTCGGTCGGCCGGATCATGTCGGGCGGCGCGAGGTGCTGCGCGATACCGAGGGGCATGCGATCTGAGGTTGGGCCAGCGCGCCTTCCTTGCCTTCCCCCCCTCCCTGAAAGGGAGGGCTGGGGGTGGGTAGGTTGGCTCGAGCCGCAACGGTTGCCTGTTGCTGAAACCGACCCACCCCCGACCCTTCCCTTCCAGGGAGGGGAGATAAGACGACTGACAGATGCGCGGCACAAAATCGCATGATCGCGGTTTTGCTCGGCAAAGGGTGGATCATATATGAAATACGGGTGGGGTTTGGCAGCGGCGTTGGCGCTGGTTCCTGCGGCGGCGCATGCGGCACCTGACGATGACATCGACCAGAACGCCGCGCGTGCGGATACCCAGCGCCCGGCGACCCAAAAGGAGGACGCCGCTAAGCAAACCCCCGGTAGCTCCACCACCGACACCCAGCACCGCCCCCGCGCCGGCGTCCGCCGCGACAGCGATCTCTCGCCCTCGGCACTGACCGCCGATACGCAGCGCACCCCGCCACCGGGATTGTTCGCCGACTGGTTCGACATCCGCAAACGCCTGACCGAGCGCGGGATCGGCGTCAGTGCCCGCTATGCCTCTGAAAGCGGGTATAATTTCGCAGGCGGCGACCGGAAGCTGCTGCGCGAAACCGGACAGTTCGACGTCGGCGTGCTGCTCGATCTCGACAAGGTGATCGGGCTGCAGGGTGGCGCATTCCAGGCCACCCTCACCTATCGGCGCGGACGCGATCTGGGTGCGGATGCCAATCTAGGCGTGCTGCAACAGGTGCAGGAAGTCTATGGCCGCGGCCAGACGCTGCGCCTGACGCAATTCTGGTACGAGCAGAAACTGGGTGAGAAACTCGAACTGAAGATCGGCCGGACCAATCCAGGCGAGGATTTCGCGGTCTTCTCCTGCTATTTCCAGAACCTCAGTTTCTGCGGCGCGCAGCCGGGCAATCTGGTCGGCGATTACTGGCAGAATTGGCCGGTCGGGCAATGGGGCGCGCGGCTTCGCTACGACCGGAACGAGCAGCTGACATTCAAGGCCGGGGTTTATGAAGTGAACCCGCGCAATCTCGATAACGATTTCGTGATCGGGCATTTCCATGGCGCGACCGGCGCGCTGATCCCGGTCGAGGCCGAATGGCATCGCGGCAATGACGACGGCCGGGTCGGCGCGTTCAAGGTCGGCGGCTGGGTCAACACGTCGGACGGCGACGACGTGTTCTACGACGTCAACCGCCAGCCGATCGCGATCACCGGGCTCGCACCGCTCCGCAGCAACGCCCGCTACGGCGTGTATTTCAATCTCCAGCAGCAGATCACGGGCACCTCGAAGGACGGCAAGTCGGTCACCGGGCTCAGCGTGTTCCTCAACGCGACTCAGGCCGATCGCGCGACCTCGACCACCGACAACCAGGTCGCGGCCGGGCTGTTCTACAAGGGGCTGGTGCCGTGGCGGCCGGGCGACATCCTCGGCTTCGGCGTGGCGCGCACCAATGTGAACGGACGCGTCGCGAAGGGGCAGGCGCTCGATCCGACGCGCCCCGCGGTGCAGGATGCCGAGTACGCGTCGGAGATCTACTACAGCGTCCATCCGACGCGATGGCTGGAATTGCGGCCCAATGTGCAGTTCATCCACAACCCGGGCGGCGTGCATGACGCCAACGACGTCGGCGTGCTCGGGATGAAGGCGGCGATTACCCTGTAACGGAACTCGTCGAATTCAGTGGCGGTTCAAGCGCGGGGCGGCAATCGTCCGCGTTCCAAGGAGATTTCGATGTTCAATACCCGCCCCGCGGTGATCGCGACGATCGCCGCCCTATCGGTCGCTGCCGTACCGGCGCCGATCGCCGCACAGGCCACCGGCGACCTCGCGGCCGTGCAGAAGCATCTGCAATCGGTCGAGACGATGACCGCGAATTTCTCGCAGGCCGATCGCAACGGCAAGGTGCTGACCGGCGTGCTGACGCTGAAGAAGCCCGGCAAGCTGCGCTTCCAGTACGAAAAGGGCGTGCCGATCCTGATCGTCGCGGAGGGCGGCGCGCTGACCTTCATCGATTATTCGGTGAAGCAGGTGCAGCGCTGGCCGATCAAGAACTCGCCACTGGGCGTGCTGCTCGACCCGACCCGCGACATCACGCGCTATGCCAAGCTCGTCCCCGGGTACGACCAGCGGATCGTATCGGTCGAGGCGAACGATCCCAAGCATCCGGAATATGGCCGGATCACGCTGGTGTTCGTGCGCAACGCAGGCGCGCCGGGCGGGCTGATGCTGCAGGGCTGGGTCGCGCTCGACAGCCAGAACAACCGGACGACGATCCGCCTGACCAACCAGAAATTCGGCGTCCCGGTGAGCGACAACACCTTCCGCTGGAACGATCCGCGGCGGACGGGTGGAAGAAAGTAACATAACTTTCGCGTCATTCATGCAAGCGACAGGTTCCGCCTCCTAGAGAGTGGCTCGCGGATGTGGGGCATTCGGGATTTTTCCCCCTGTTGCCCGGATGGTTTCTCCACAGTCTGCCTGCGTGACGAACGCTGAGTCGGCCCTCGCTCCATGCCCCCGGAGCGGGGGTCATTCGCGTAGCGCGGCAGGCAAACACGTTTGCCCGACTCGCTCAAGCGCGGCCGACGAGCGATAGCTCGATCGACGACATGGGCTTTGCCCGTGGCGCCTTCTGATCTTCTAAACCAACGCATCAAACCCGTGGAAACCGACCCACCCCCTGCCCCCCCCTTTCAGGGAGGGGAGACCGTTGCGCGCTTCCTTGTCCCCACCCCCACGCAGCGCTACATCGCGCCCGTGAAGATCGTCTCCTGGAACATCAACTCGGTCCGTTTCCGGATCGCCATCGTCGAGCAGTTCCTGCGTGACGAGCAACCCGACATCCTGTGCCTGCAGGAGACCAAGGTCATCGACGGCGACTTCCCGTTGGAGGCGTTCCGCGCGCTCGGCTACGAGCACATCGTGCTTCACGGCCAGCGCATGCACCACGGCGTCGCGATCCTCAGCCGCGTGCCGTTGGTCGAGGACGACCGGTTCGACTGGCAGGCGAACAGCGAGGCGCGTCATATCGGCGTCCGGCTGGAAAACGGCGTACGCCTCGAGAACGTCTATGTCCCGGCCGGCGGCGACGTGCCCGACCGCGAGGTGAACCCCAAGTTCGGCCAGAAGCTCGACTTCATCGACCGCATGACGACCTGGTCGGAAACGCTCGCCGGACCCACCATTCTCGTCGGCGACTTCAACATCGCGCCGCTCGAATCGGACGTCTGGAGCCACAAGCAGTTGCTCGACGTCGTCAGCCACACGCCGATCGAGGTCGAGGCGCTCGGCCGGTTGCAGGCGGCGGGCGACTGGGTCGATCTCGGCCGCCGCTTTCATCCTGCGCCCGCGCGGCTGTTCACCTGGTGGAGTTACCGCGCGAAGGACTGGGAAGCGTCGGACCGCGGCCGGCGGCTCGATCATATGTGGGCGACCGGTGCTGCCGCCGAAGCCGCGGTGTCGCATCATGTCTATGAACGCTGCCGGAGTTGGCTGAAGCCGTCCGATCACGTCCCGATCATGACCGAGTTCGCGTTTTGAACCCGCGCGCAGCGGCGCGTGCGGTCGATGCGTTGCGCCGCGGCTGGCCGATCGCGATCGACGGGCTGGTGCTGCTCGCGGTCGAGACGGCGGATGCGGATAGGTTGGCGGCGTTCGATCCGGACGCGAATGGCGGCGTTTTGATCTCGTCGGGACGCGCGGCGACGTTGAAGCTGGCGAACCAACTTGCGGCGGCCGATCCGACCGAGCCGGTACTGGTCGATCGCGCGCCGTGGATCGATTTCGCCGCGGCGACCGCGCTGGCCGATCCGCAGTTCGACCTGGCGACTCCGATGAAGGGGCCGTTCCATACGGTCGCGTTGGCCGATCCCGAGGCGGCGACGGCCGCGTTGCGGCTGGCGCGGATCGCCGGGCTGTTGCCGGCCTTCTTCCTGGGTACCGGCGAACCCGAGGTGTCGATCACGCACGCCGATATCGACGCGCATGAGGATGCGAACCGGCTGACGCTGGCGGCGCGCGCACGGTTGCCAGTCGAAGGTGCCGAGGACGCGGAGATCGTTGCCTTCCGATCACCGGAAAGCGCCGACGAGCATATCGCGCTGTTGATCGGCCAGCCCAACGGCCAGCCGCCGCTGGTCCGCTTGCACAGCGAATGCCTGACGGGCGACGTGCTTGGGAGCCTGAAATGCGATTGCGGGCCGCAACTGCACGCTGCGATCCACGCGATCCAGCACAGCGGCTGGGGTATCCTGCTGTATCTCCGGCAGGAGGGGCGCGGAATCGGGCTGGTCAACAAGCTGCGCGCCTATGCGTTGCAGGACCAGGGGTTCGACACGGTCGACGCGAACACGCGGCTGGGCTTTGCGGTCGATGCGCGTGATTTCGGGGTGGCGGCGCGGATGCTGAATTTGCTCGGGCAGCGCGAGATACGCTTGCTGACGAACAATCCGGCCAAGGTTGCGGGGCTGGAGGCGGCGGGCGTGACGGTGATCGAGCGCGTACCGCATTTCCTGCCCTCGAACCCGCACAACGCGCAGTATCTCGCGACCAAGCGCGATCGTACGGGGCATCAGTTCTGACCGACATTCCACCCTCCCGGCGCCTGATCGTGGTGTTCGGTGCGGCCGTTCGTCCCGATGGCAGCCCGAGCCCGACGCTCGGGCGGCGCATCGCCTTCGCGGCGGCGGCGGCGGCGCGGTATGTCGATGCGGACCTGTTCTGCTCGGGCGCGAAGGGGACGCATGGACCTTCGGAGGCGTCCGTCATGGCGGATGTGCTGGCGGAAACGGTCGACCGATCGCGAATCCATCTCGACGAAGCCAGCGTGGATACGTTGCAGAGCGTCGTCGCCGCGACCGCGTTCGCGCGTGCGGGCAAGTACGCTCAGTGCATGATCTGCACCGACGGCTATCACCAGCCGCGTATCCGCATGCTGTTCGCGATGCTCGGCATGCCCGCGAGCGCGATCCACGTCCCGCATGGCGGGAGCCGGCGCTACCAGCTCAAGATGCGGACGCGGGAGGCGGCGGCGATCCCGTATGATCTGGTTGCGGGGATCGGTGCCATCTGGCGGAAGCGGGGCTGATCGTATCCTGCCAGCGCAGGGGCCAGCATCGAAATGTCCACGACTTCCCCCCTCCCTGGAAGGGAGGGGTCGGGGGTGGGTAGGCTTCCGTATCACCGTACTGTCGCGGCCAAAGCCGGCCTACCCACCCCCTGCCCCTCCCTTTCAGGGAGGGGAGCCTGCACCTTTCGGAATAGGCCGAATGAATGTTGCCCCGTCTAAGCCAGCAGTCGCGCGACGTCGTCGAAGCTGTCCGCCAGCGCATCCACGCCGATCGCCTTCAGCCGCGCGCCATGCTCGGCATTGCAATGCGAGCCCGCCGACAGGCCGATAACATACCCGCCCGAGGCCACAGCCCCGGTCGCCCCCACCGGCGAATCCTCGAGGATCGCCGTCCGCGCGATGTCGACCCCAAGCTGCCGCGCCCCGAACAGGTACAGATCTGGCGCCGGCTTGCCGTTCGTCACGTGTTCGCGCCCGCTATAAAGGTGGTCGCCGAACGCGTCGCGCAGGCCGATATGCTCCAGATGCCGTGCGATCCAGCTGACCGGGCTCGACGAGACGATCGCCTTGGGCAAATCGGCGGGAAGCGACCGGACGAACGCCACCGCGCCCTCGATCGCGTCGACGCCCGCCGCCATCACGCGCTCGTCCTCGGCCTTGCGCGCGGCGTAGAAGTCATCGGTCAGCGGCCGGTCGATCCAGCGTTCGACCGCGTCGATGAACTGCGGCCCCGCGAGTCCCATGAAGTTCGCCATCGATTCGTCGGCGGTCGTCGGATGCCCGGCGGCGGTAAGCCACTCCGCGATGTGGCGGTTACCTACGGCTTCGCTGTCGATCAGCACGCCGTCGAAGTCGAACAACAGTGCATCGAACTTCATGCGCCCGTCCCCCGCGCACCGAACAACGCGCTACCGATCCGGACGTGGGTCGCGCCGATCGTCACCGCCGTCTCGAAATCGTCGGACATGCCCATGCTGAGGCCGATCAGCCCGTGATCGCGCGCGAGTTTCGCCAGCAGCGCGAAATACGGCGCCGGTTCGATATCGGCAGGCGGCAGGCACATCAGCCCGGCGACCGGCAGTCCGGCGGCGCGCGCCTTCTCGATCAGCGCAGGCAGGTCCGCGATCGCGCAACCGCCCTTTTGCGGTTCGTCGCCGATGTTGACCTGGAGGAAGCAGTCCGGGCGGCGCTCAGACGTGCTCATCGCCTTAGCCAGCGCGTCGACCAGCGACGGGCGGTCGACCGCGTGGATGCAGTCGAACAGCGCGACGGCCTCGGCCGCCTTGTTGGACTGGAGTTGGCCGATCAGGTGCAGTTCGACGGCGGGATATTTCTCGCGCAAGGCCGGCCACTTCTCCGAGGCTTCCTGAACGCGATTCTCGCCGAAAACGCGCTGGCCCTCGACGAGCAGCGGTTCGATCGCCTCGACCGGGTGCGTCTTGGAGACCGCGATCAGCGTGACGTCGGTCACGCGGCGATCGGCGATCTCGGCGGCCTTGGCGATCCGGGTGTGGATGGACGCGAGCGGCGTGATGTCGTCAGATGTCATGCCGGGCGCTATAGGCAGCGGCGTGACGGTTCGAAAGCCCATCCCCGAGCGCTGGTTGATGACCGATGAGCGGATGGGGGACGCATTGTGGCCGGCTTTGCGCAGGGTGCCACCGGGATCCGGGATAGTGTTTCGCCATTATGCCACGCCTGCAGGCGAGCGGCGGGCGATGCTGCGGCGGGTAAAGCGAGTCGCATCCGCGCGCGGACTGGTCGTGGTCGTGGCCGGAGAGTCGTCGATCGCGGCGGACGGGGTGCATGGTCGGGTGCGGACTCGGGCAATTTGGCGGATCAGGACGTGGCCGGCGCACGATCGCGCGGAGGCCCTGGCCGGGCGACGCGCGGGGGCGGATGCGCTGTTCGTGTCGCCGGTTCATGCCACGCGGTCGCATATGGATGCGTCCGGGCTTGGGCCGGCGCGGGCGATGCGGATCGGGCGCGGGCTCGGGATACCGGTAGTTGCGCTGGGCGGGATGGACGAGTCGCGCTGGCGGCGGATCCGGCGGTTCGGGTTTCACGGCTGGGCCGCGATCGACGCATGGGTCCGCTAGATTTGGTAGACTTCGGCGCCTGTTAGACTTGGTGCCTGGCTGCCTCGCGCTCTGCTAACTTCTCCACCCGCTTTGCCAAGCTGCTCGACCCAACAGTGCCAGGAAATTTCGGGCACCACGCTGCCCAGCCCCATCCGTCATCCCAGCGAAAGCTGGGATCTGATCATGTGGCACGCTTCACCTGTATCGAGGGATACCCCAGCTTTCGCTGGGGTGACGGGGTGGTGGAGATGCGGCGACCTGTTGGAGAGCAGATGCGGAAAGACGCGGAAGGCGGCGATGGGTGAGGGTTCGGGTTTCACCCGTAAATGGCGAGATCCGGTCGAGCACTACGACGAACCGCCGCTACTCGGTCGATCAGAAGCGGAAGGCGGTGCCCAGATACACGGCTTGGCTGTCGCGGCGATCGTCGTCGACCTTGACGAAACGCTCGCGGTCCGAGCGATACCGGACGCCCGCCGTTACCGCCAGGTTACGCGTCAGCGAGTAGGAGCCGCCCAGATCGACCGAATAGCTCGGCGTTTCCTCGATCAGGTTCGGCGTGTTTGCCAGCGGACGATCCGCGGCCGCCTTGACGGTGCCGCTGAAACGCTTGGCGCTGTAGCTGATTGCCAGGTCGGCCGCCTGACGGCTGCCCGGCAGGCCACCCAGATCGAGCTTGTTCACGTCGCCCGAGATCGCGAACCGCTTCCAGCCGACCGACATGCCGAGGTTGTAGGCGATCGGCGCGATGCCGACGGTCGGCGTCGTCGATGCGAGGCTGGCCGTGTTCGCGATGCCGCGGTTGGTCTGCGCACGGACCGCGACGGTCACCGCGCGATTGTCCTGCCGGGTCTCGGCGGGCGTGAAGCGGAAGCTGCCGGCGTCGAAGCCACCACGCGCGAACATCGCAGCAAGGCGGGGATCGGCGGCGGCGGGGGTGAACGACCCGATCCCGCGAACAGAAGCGACGTTGTGCTTGGCGATGCGCGCGGACTGTTCGCTGGCACCGAACGCGGGCGCGACGATTGCGGCGGTGGCGACAAGCGCCCCGGCAACCACCCCGAATATTCCCCCACGCGTCATCACAACGAATCTGTCCTTCGAATCCCGTAATCGGATCCTGTTAAACAGCATCTAACATGAATTGATCCAGAGCAAAGGCCGCAGAACCGGCGTATTTGCCCCTTCGTCGCCGAATTGTCGGACAGTGTTGCAATCAGCACACATATCGCCGCGATAGCGCTACCGAATCGGACGTATCCGAATGCGAATCGCCTGCTCGGCGCGCCGCCGCTCGCACATGCGGGCGTCTGCTTGCGGGCGCGCGGGCTGGCCTGTAGAGCATGAGGCAGATTTTCTTGCCAGGATGATGCCCATGTTCCGCCGCTCGCGTATCGCAGTCGTGCTGTTTGCCCTGCCTCTCGTCGCTTGCGGCGGCGGTTCCGCTCGTCCCCAGGCGGATCTCGCCGCGTCGAAGATCACGACGATCGGCGTGAACAGCTATCTGTGGCGCGCGAGCCTCGACACGCTGGGCTTCATGCCGTTGCTCCAGACCGACTCGAATGGCGGCGTGATCGTCACCGACTGGTACACCAACCCGCAGACCCCGACCGAGCGCATGAAGGTGACCGTGTCGATCCTCGACCAGGATCTGCGCGCCGATGCGCTGCGCGTGGCCGCGCTCCGCGAAGTCAATCGCAACGGCCAGTGGGTGTCGTCCCCGGTCCAGGCCGCGACCACGCAGAAGCTCGAGGACATCATCCTGACCAAGGCCCGCGACCTGCGCCGCGCCTCGATCGCGGGCTGAGGACGACATAATGGCGTCGCGTTTCAATGCGTTGAAGGCGGACGCGGCGTGGCAGAAGGTCTGGGACGAGCGCAAGACGTTCGCCGCCGACGACCTGTCGACCAAGCCGCGCTCGTACGTGCTCGAGATGTTCCCCTATCCGTCGGGGCGCATCCATATGGGGCATGTCCGGAACTACACGATGGGCGACGTGCTCGCGCGGTTCCGTCGGATGAAGGGCATGGAAGTGCTCCATCCGATGGGCTGGGACGCGTTCGGCATGCCCGCCGAGAATGCGGCGATGGAAAAGGGCGTGCATCCGGGTACCTGGACGCGCGCCAACATCGCGACGATGAAGGCCCAGTTGAAGCGGCTCGGCTTCGCCCTCGACTGGACGCGCGAACTGGCGACGTGCGAGCCCGACTATTACGGGCATGAGCAGGCGCTGTTCCTCGATCTGTTCGCGGCGGGGCTCGTCTACCGCAAGGAATCGGCGGTAAACTGGGATCCGGTCGACATGACCGTGCTCGCCAACGAGCAGGTGATCGACGGGCGCGGCTGGCGCTCGGGTGCGCTGGTCGAGCGGCGGAAACTGTCGCAGTGGTTCCTGAAGATCACCGACTTCGCCGACGAGCTGGTCGATGGTCTGGGTGCGCTTGAGCATTGGCCCGACAAGGTCAAGCTGATGCAGGAAAACTGGATCGGCCGCAGCCAGGGGTTGCAGTTCAAGTTCCTGCTCTCTTCCCCCCTCCCTGGAAGGGAGGGGCCGGGGGTGGGTCGGCCAGAGGCGGACGCGGCAGTCCCACGAGAGCAACCCACCCCTAACCCCTCCCTTCCAGGGATGGGAATAGAGAGCGTCGAGGTGTTCACCACCCGTCCCGACACGATGTTCGGCTCCAGCTTCGTCGCGGTCGCAGCCGATCATCCGATCGCGCGCGCGATCGCCGAGACGAACCCCGACGCCGCCGCCTTCATCGAACTCTGCAAGCGCGGCGGCACCACCGCGGCGGAACTCGACACGCAGGAGAAGCTCGGCTTCGACACCGGCCTGCGCGCGGTGCATCCGCTCGACAAGGCTTGGGAACTCCCGGTCTACATCGCCAACTTCGTACTGATGGAATATGGCACCGGCGCGGTCTTCGGCGTCCCCGCGCATGACCAGCGCGATCTCGATTTCGCGCGCAAATACGACCTGCCCGTCAAGCGCGTCGTCAGCGAAGGCGATGACGAGGCCCCGGTGTTCGTCGGCGACACCGCCTGGACGGGCGCCGGGACCATCGTGAACTCGCACTTCCTCGACGGCATGGACATCGAGGACGCCAAGCGCGTCGTGATCGAGCGCGCCGAGGGCGAAGGCTGGGGCAAGGGTACCACTGTGTTCCGCCTGCGCGACTGGGGCGTCAGCCGCCAGCGTTACTGGGGCACGCCGATCCCGATCATCCACTGCGACGCGTGCGGCGCGGTGCCTGTGCCCAAGGACCAGTTGCCGATCGTGCTGCCCGAGGACGTGTCGTTCGACATCCCCGGCAACCCGCTCGATCGCCATCCGACCTGGAAGCACGTCCCCTGCCCGTCCTGCGGTGGCGATGCGCGGCGCGAGACCGATACGCTCGACACGTTTGTCGATTCGTCGTGGTATTTCATCCGCTTCGCCAGCCAGCCGGACGCGAAACCGTTCGACCGGACGGGCGCGGAGAAGTGGCTGCCGGTCAACCAGTATATCGGCGGCGTCGAGCATGCGATCCTGCATCTACTCTACGCGCGGTTCTGGACGCGCGCGCTGAAGCATATCGGCATGCTCGACATCGCCGAGCCGTTCGCCGGGCTTTTCACGCAGGGCATGGTGACGCACGAGACGTACTGGACAATGGAACAGTCCAAGCCTGCGTCCGAGTCTTTGGACGATTTTCTGGAAGCTCAGGTTCATACTCGTCGCTGGCTGTCGCCTGATGATATCGACAAGCGTGACGGTAAGGTGTTTCTCCGCGGAACGACCGACGAAGTTACCGTCGGTCGCGTCGAGAAGATGTCGAAGTCGAAGAAGAACACCGTCGATCCCGAACCGATCGTCGACCAGTATGGCGCAGACGCGGTGCGCTGGTTCGTGCTCTCCGACTCGCCCCCCGAGCGCGATCTGCCGTGGAGCGAGTCGGGTATCGAAGGCGCGTGGCGGTTCGTCCAGCGTCTCTGGCGGCTGATCGAGTCGGACGATGCGGCAAAGGCCGAGGGCGAAGACATCGCGCTACGCAAGCTCTGCCACCGGACGACAATCGGTATCGAGAGCGATATCAACGCCTTGCAGTTCAACAAGGCTGTCGCGCGGCTCTACTCGTTGTGCACCGCGATCGAGAAGGCACCGCCGTCCGCCGACCGCGACGAGGCGGTACGCACGCTGCTGCTGCTCGTCAGCCCGATGGTCCCGCACGTCGCCGAGGAAGCCTGGGCGACGGCAGGCAATGACGGCCTGATCGCCGACGCCGCGTGGCCGATCGTCGATCCGGCGATGCTGGTCGACGACGAGGTCACGATCGCGGTGCAGGTCAACGGCAAGCTGCGCGACACGCTCGTCTTCCCCAAGGGCGCGCCGAAGGACGCGGTCGAAGCCGCCGCGCTCGCCTCCGAGAAGATCGTCCGCCTGCTTGAGGGCAAGCCGCCCCGGAAAGTGATCGTCGTGCCCGACCGTCTCGTGAACATCGTCGTATGAAGCGTCTTGCGACCCTCGCCGGTGCACTCGTGCTATCGATAACGCTGTCTGGTTGCGGCCTGCACCCGCTCTATGCGGGCGGCAGTAGCGGTCCGGTCGCGGGGGCGCTCGGCCAAGTCGAGATCGCGCCGATCGCGGGCAAGAATGGCTGGCTGATGGCGACCGCCTTGCGTGATCGCCTGCCGTCGAACGGCGCGCCGCCGCTCTACCGGATCGACATCCGCCTCGACGACGCGATCAGCGGGCTCGGTGTTCGCACCGACGACAGCGTCTCGCGCGAACGGCGGACCCTCCGCGCGCGCTATCAACTTGTCCGGATCGGTGATGGCTCGGTGCTGCTCGACGCGACCGCGGGCTCGGATGCCGGTATCGACGTCGTCCGCTCCGAATATGCGACGATCGCAGCCGAGAACACCGCACTCGAACGCCTGTCGCAGATCGTCGCCGACCAGATCGTCGCGCGCGTCGCCTTGTACGCGCGGAATACGCCCGCGGTCGCGGCGGCGCAGGGCGCTACGCCAGCAAAGTGAAGGCCAGCGCCGGCCAGATCCGCGGCGCGCTGGCCAAGCCAGGCGGCGACATCCGCCTGTACCTGCTCCACGGTCCCGACGAGGCCGGCGCGAGCGACCTCGCGCGCGTGCTCGCCAAGGCGATGGGCGCGGACGCCGAACGCGTCGATCTCGACGGGTCGACGCTCAAGGGCGATCCCGGCCGGCTGACCGACGAAGCCGCCTCGCTCTCGCTGTTCGCAGGCGCAAGGTTCGTCCGCGTTGCGTCGGCCGGCGAGGAAAGCCTGGAGGCGTTCACCAACCTGCTGGCGGCCGAACGAGTCGGCAACCCGGTCGTTGCGATCGCGCCAACGGTCAAATCGACTGCAAAGATCGTCAAACTCGCGATCGACTCCCCGCGCGCGATGGCGTTCGCGTGCTATGCGCCGACCGCGCAGGATGCCGAGCGCCTCGCGACGACGATCGCCGCCGAGAACGGCCTCCGCCCAGCCCCCGGCGTCGCACGCCGCCTCGTCGATACGACCGGCGGCGACCGTGCCGTCATCACCCGCGAGATCGAGAAGCTTGCACTGTATCTCGACGCGGCGCCGGACCGTCCCGCGGACCTCGATCACCAAGCACTCGACGCGGTCGGCGCGGACCTAGGCGATGCGGAAGTGAGCCGCGCGATCGATGCGGTGATCGAGGGCCGGGTCGATGACCTCGGCGCCGAACTCGCGGTGCTCGAAGAGGCGGGCACCTCGCCGATCCCGTGGCTCCGCCAACTCGTCCGCCGCCTGATCGCGCTGGCCGACATGCGCGGCGAGATCGACCGCGGCGACACGGTCGACGCTGTGATGAAACGCCACCGCGTGTTCTACAAGGAAGAGGCCAGCACCGCACGATCGTTGCGCCGCTGGTCGCCGGTAATGCTCGCCACCGCGATCCAGCGCGTGCGGACGGCGGAGCGGGCGATCATGGCGTCGGGGAACGCTGGTGGGGTTGTCGCGAAAGCGGCGGTAGTGGCGCTGTCGCAGGCGATCGCACGGCGAAATTAATCTTGAGCGCGCTTCGTCGCGCATGCTCTTCTGATAACCATCCCCCCCTCCGTCATCCCGGCGCACGCCGGGACCCATGGATAGGGTGCGATCACTAACGAAGCGGGCCGCAACCGTGGGTCCCGGCTTCCGCCGGGATGACGGAGATTAGTGGTCCTCCCTCCCCCATCACCCGTTCGTCCTGAGCGAAGTCGAAGGATAGTCCAGTACGCAGGTTCTTCGACTTCGCTCAGCACGAACGGAAGGAGAGTAACCGGGTCGGGTGACGACGCGGCCTAGATCGCCCCACCGGTCAACCGCTGACAAACCATATCGAGCTGGTCCAACGTCGAATAATTGAGCGTCAACGTCCCCCCCGTCTCGGTATGCGCGACCCGGACCTGCAACCCAAGCAAATCCGCCAACTGCCGCTCCAGCGCCGCAATATCCGCGTCGGGGATCCGAGGCTCGGCTCGCTTGCCGCTACGGCTCCGCCCAGGCTTCGCATCCCGCGCCAGCTTCTCGGTCTCGCGCACCGACAGCCCGCGCGACACGACCTGATCGGCCAGCGTTTCGACGTCGGGCGAGCCCAGCAAAGCCCGAGCATGCCCCATCGACAGCGACCCATCCACCACCTGCGACTGCACCTGCGCCGGCAGTTCCAGCAACCGCAGCAGATTCGCGACATGGCTGCGCGATTTGTGGACGATCTTGGCGAGCACTTCCTGCGTATGGCCATATTCGCCGGCCAGCCGCTGATACGCCTGTGCCTCTTCGATCGCGTTGAGGTCCTCGCGCTGGATGTTCTCGATCAGCGCGATCTCGAGCGTCTCGGCATCGTTGAAGTCGCGGACAACAACCGGCACCTCGTGCAGCCGCGCCCGCTGTGCAGCCCGCCAGCGGCGCTCGCCCGCGACGATCTGGTAGTCGTGACCATGCGGGCGGACGACGATCGGCTGGATCAACCCGCGCGAGGCGATCGAGGCGGCCAGTTCGTCGAGCATCGCCTCGTCGAAATGGCGGCGCGGCTGATCGGGATGCGGCGATAGCGAACTGACCGGCAGCATCCGTACGCCCGACGATTGCTGCGCCGCACCATCGCCCGATACCGGAGTCTCGCGCGCCATCTCGCCGAGCAGTGCGTTGAGCCCCCTGCCCAGCCCCGGACGCCCACGTTTGTTCCCGTCGCTCATGCCGCCGCCTGCGCTGTTGCCGGAAGCCGACCGATAAGTTCCCGCGCCAGCGCGATATACGCCTGCGAGCCCGAACAGCGATGGTCGTAGATCAGCGCGGGCAGACCGTGGCTCGGCGCCTCCGACAGCCGCACATTGCGCGGAATCACCGTCTCGAACACCACTTTCCCCAACACCGCACGGACATCCGCGGAGACCTGGTCGGTAAGCCGGTTGCGGCGGTCGAACATCGTCAGCGCGACACCGAGAATCGACAGGCCGGGATTGAACCGCTGGCGGATGCGCTCGACCGTACTGAGCAACTGGGACAACCCTTCAAGCGCGAAAAACTCGCATTGCAGCGGCACGAGCAGCGAGTCTGCTGCGACCATCGCGTTGATCGTCAGCAACCCGAGCGACGGCGGACAATCGATCAGCGCGATATCCCACGGCCCCTGCGCCGCCTTCACCGCGCGATCGAGTCGGTGGGTGCGCGCATCGAAATCGACCAGCTCGATCTCGGCGCCCGACAGGTCGACCGTCGCTGGCACGATATCGAGTCGCGGCACGCGCGTATGCACCACCGCGTCTGCGATCGACGTCTCGCCGACCAGCACGTCGTAGCTCGACCGTTCGCGTTGCGAATGACCGATGCCAAGCCCGGTCGACGCGTTGCCCTGCGGATCGAGATCGACCAGCAGCACGCGCATGCCCGTCGCCGCGAGCGCGGTCGCGAGGTTGATGGCGCTGGTGGTCTTGCCCACCCCGCCCTTCTGATTGGCGACCGCGATGGTGATCATCGCGCGCTTACCCGATCCAGAACCACGATCGACGACTCCGGGTTCGTGACGCTTTGTTCCACGTGGAACATAAACCGCCAATGCTGCTTGAGCGCGGCCAGCTCTTCCTCGTCGAAACGCCCCCGAGGAAGCAACCACCGCGTCTCCATTGTGGCGCAGTGTGCCGCGCCACGCAAAAGGTTTTGCAACGATGCGACCGCACGGGCGGAAATGATCGACGCATCGGCGGTCGCATTCTCGACCTTGGACGCGTGGACACGGACCTGATCGCCGAGGCCGAGACGCGCGACGCAGAGCTGTAGGAAGTCCGCGCGCCGTCTCCGGGGCTCGACCAGATCGACCGGCCCCTCGCGAACCAGCGCGACGACCATGCCGGGGAAACCACCGCCGGTGCCAATATCGAGCCAGCGCGCCGCCGAGGTATCCGCCCCGGCGAGCGGTACGAGCTGGAGCGAGTCGACGACATGCCGGTCCCAGATCGTCGGGACCGTCGACGGCGCGATCAAATTCTGGTGCGGCGCTTCCTCGACGACCATCGCGACGAACGCGGCCAAGCGCGCGGTTGCCTCAGGCCCGAACCGCTCGGTGACCCAGGCCTGTGCGTCGTCTTCGGTCATGCTGGCACTCGTTTCGTATGCAATAAGACTGCCGACAACGCAGCCGGGGTGATCCCCCGTACGCGCGCCGCCGCCGCGAGCGAGGTCGGTCGCGCGGTCGTCAGGCGATTGATCATCTCGTTCGACAGGCCGGGTATGCGATCATAGGCCAGGTCCTCGGGTAAGCGGATCGCCTCGTCGGCACGCAGGCGCGCAACCTCGTGCGCCTGGCGTTCGATATACGGGGCGTAGCGCGCGTCCTCTAACACTTCGTCAACGACCGACGTCGGGATGCCCGTCGCAGCATCCGGCGCAACATGCGCGAGCGTCACGCCTTCGAACCGGAGCCAGTCGAACGCGGTCCGGCGCGCGCCATCGCGGCCGATGGCCACGCCCTGATCGGCGACCTCGGTCGCGGTGCGTTCGCCATCGAGCGACGCGCGGAACCGGGCACGGTCTTCGGCCAGCGCGTGCTGATGCGCGAGCCGCTCCGGTCCAAGACACCCAGCCGCTTCGGCGATGCCACCAAGCCGCGTCTCCGCATTGTCGGCACGCAGCGACAGGCGAAACTCGGCGCGCGCCGTCAGCATGCGATAGGGCTCGGTCACGCCTTGCAGCGTGAGATCGTCGATCATGACGCCGAGATAACTGGACGCGCGGTCAAGAATGACGGGAGCGAGGTCGCACGCATAGGCAGCGGCATTGAGGCCCGCGACGAGCCCCTGCCCTGCCGCTTCCTCATAGCCGGTCGTGCCATTGATCTGGCCGGCGCAGAACACGCCCTCGATCGCGCCGAGCGCGAGCCGCGTATCGAGCGCCCGCGGATCGATGTAATCATACTCGACCGCATAGCCCGGCATCGTCATCCGCACGCGTTCGAGGCCGGGAATGCTGGCCAGCATTGCCGCCTGGACTTCGACCGGGAGCGACGTGGACAAGCCGTTGGGATAGACCGTCGCGTCATCCAGCCCCTCGGGTTCGAGAAACACCTGGTGCCCGTCGCGGTCGCCGAAGCGGTGGACCTTGTCCTCGATCGACGGACAATAGCGCGGGCCGGCGGCCTCGATCGCGCCGGTGAACAGGGGCGACCGGTGGAACGCCTCGCGGATGATTGCATGCGTTCGGTCGGTCGTGCGCGTGATGGCGCAGGCGATCTGGGGGAGCGGACGCGCGCGAGTCATCGGCGACATCGTCCAGGGATCGAGGTCCGACGGCTGCTCGGCCAACGCGCCCCAGTCGATCGTCCGGCCATCGAGGCGGGGCGGTGTGCCGGTCTTCAGTCGCGCCATCGGCAAGTCGCGGGCGCGCAACTGGTCGGCCAACGGCTTGGCCGCACGCTCGCCGATCCGGCCACCTTCCTCGCGATCATCGCCCCGAAAGATGCGGCCGCCGAGGAATGTGCCGGTAGCGAGGACTACCGCGCGAGCTGCGACGATCGAGCCATCCGCGAGGACGACGCCAGCTAGGCGATCGTCGTCGAAATGCAGCGCGGTCGCTTCGCCCTCGACGATCGCGAGCCCTGCGGTCGCGGCCAGCATCGTCTGGATCGCTGCCGAATAGAGGCGGCGGTCAGCCTGGATGCGGGGACCCTGCACCGCCGATCCCTTGCTGCGATTGAGCATCCGGTAGTGGATCGCCGCCGCATCGGCAGCGCGTCCGATCAGGCCGTCGAAGGCGTCGACCTCGCGGACCATATGCCCCTTGCCCAATCCACCGATCGCTGGATTGCACGACATTGCGCCAATGTGCTGCGCGTCGAACGACACGAGCGCAGTGCGCGCGCCCCTACGCGCCGCCGCGGCTGCGGCTTCGGTTCCGGCATGGCCACCGCCAACCACCACTACATCGAACATGCCATCGCCCTAGTGCGGCGTGGCGGATGCGTCAAAGATGTTCCACGTGGAACATCATTTGCCGATGCAGAATCGCCCGAACAGCGCGTCGAGCATTTCACCGGTCGCATCGAGACCGAGGACACCGGCGAGGATAGCGCGCGCCTGACGGAGATGTTCGGCGACGATAAGCGCGTCTGAACTGCGGTAGCGCAGCGCGTCGGCGGCCATTCCGCACTGCCGCCGCTGGTGCTGCTTGAGCGCGATCCCGTCGCTGCGCGGAAGCATGGTCATCGCCCGCTGGTGCACCTCCGCCCAAAGCCGATCGAGCGAACCGCGATCGGATTGCGCAATCGCGAGCACGCGCCCTGCGGGCATATCCGCCCGCCCCGGCAGGTCCGCGCGCGCATGGATCCAGATGGCATCGGTCCGCGGTGGTGGCGTGTCGGCGAGCCACAACATGATGTCGGCTGCGGCGATGGCGTCCTCGGCGCGCGTCACGCCGATCGCCTCGATCGGGTCGAGCGTATCGATCAGCCCAGCGGTGTCAGTCAGCACATAAGCGACGCCGTCGCGGATTACCGGCACCTCGATCCGGTCGCGCGTGGTGCCCGAGATCGGCGACACGATCGCCGCGTCGCGCTCGCCGAGCAGATTGAGCAGCGTCGACTTTCCGCTGTTGGGCGGACCGCCGATGACGACGCGCAGGCCGTCCTTGAGCCGTTCGACCGGGGGCGCGTCGACCACCGCCTCGATTGCCGCCGCGAGCGCGCCGATGTCCGCAACGATCGCGTCGAAAGCAGCGATGTCGCTCGCCACATCGTCCTCGTCGGCGAAGTCGAGCATCGCTTCGATCCGTGCGGACAGCATTGCGACGGAGTCCATCCAGCCGCGAACGGCCTGGCTCACGCGGCCCTCGGCTGCGGTCATCGCCGCGACGCGCTGTCCTTCGGTCTCTGCCTCCAGCAGGTCGGCAAGGCCTTCTGCCTCGGTCAGGTCGATGCGGCCGTTGGTCAGCGCGCGGCGGGTGAACTCGCCGGGTTCGGCAGTACGCAGCCCCGGCATCGCCGACAATGCGCGCTCCACAGCGGCGATAACCGCACGGCCCCCATGGCAATGAAGTTCGACCAGATCCTCACCTGTCGCGGTTGTCGGTCCCGGAAAGACGATCAACAACGCGCGGTCGAGTAGCGCACCGTCGGCATCGCGCAACCCGCGCAGGCTCGCGTGGCGAGCGATTGGCAACGGGCCTGCCAGAGCTTCGGCCGCCGCGAACGCTTGCGGGCCACTCACCCGGACGACGGCGATCGCCGCGGGAGGACGCCCGCTCGATACCGCGAAGATCGTTTTCACGTGGAACTCAGCCGCCCGTCTTCGTCGCGGTGTCGAACATCCGCTTCCACATCGCCATCCCCGCCTCGCCCATCGGCTGCCACCCGCGCATCATCGATTCGAGCATCTCGGGCTTCATCTGGCCGTCCGGGATCGCGTCCATCATCATCGCGACATAGCGATCGTGGATCGGCGTCAGATCGGGCAGTCCGACCGCGCGGCGCGCCTCTTCGGGGGTGCATTCGATCTCGATATTCATCTTCATGTACCGCGTCCCAGATGGCGCTTGAGCCGCCCATCCGCGCGCTGCATAGCGTGGCCATGTATGCGCGCGATGCAGCCTCGATCGCAACGCCAATCGGACTGGTCCGCGTGACCGGTACCGCGGACCGGATCGACGCGATCGAGATTCTCGCGACGGGCGATGCGGTGGCGAGCAACGCGCCGGCGATCCGGGAAGCGCTTCGACAGATCGAAGCATATTTCGCCGGGCAACTGACGGCGTTCGATCTGCCACTCGCCCCCTCGCCTACCGAACGCGGCGCGGTCCTGCGGCAGGGGATCGTAGACGTCGCGTACGGCGAGACTGCGAGCTACGGCGCGCTTGCGAAAGCGATCGGGTCCAGCCCGCGCGCGATCGGCCAGGCGTGTGCGCGCAATCCGTTTCCGATCGTCGTCCCCTGTCACCGGATCCTTGGAGCCGGCGGGGCGCTTGGTGCGTATTCCGCGGGCAACGGCCCCATCACCAAATCCAGGCTGCTCGATCACGAGCGGTCGCAAGGAGGATTGCTATGACGAACACGACCACCATCGCGACGCTCGATGGCGCCGGCGATTTCCACGCCTACCGCGCCATCCCCGCCGGCACGCCCAAAGCCGCGATCGTCGTGATCCAGGAGATCTTCGGCGTGAATGCCGGCATCCGTCGCAAGTGCGATACGCTCGCCGAGGCGGGCTATCTGGCGATCGCGCCGGACCTGTTCTGGCGGCTGGAGCGCGGCATCGAGCTCGATCCGGACATCAAGCCAGAGTTCGATCGCGCGCTCGAGCTGATGGGCCAGTTCGACCAGGACAAGGGCGTGGCAGATATCGAGGCCACGATCCGCGCGGCGCGTGCCGAGCTCGGCGATAGCAGCAAGGTCGGCGTGGTCGGCTACTGCCTCGGCGGGCGGCTCGCATTCATGACCGCGGCGCGGACCGACGTCGATGCGAGCGTCGGCTATTACGGCGTCGGGATCGACGGGCTGCTGGGCGAGAAGCACGCGATCGCGCACCCGGTGCTGTTGCACGTGCCGGAGGAGGATCACTTCGTCGACAAGGCTGCGCAGGCGACGATGCATGCCGGGCTCGACGATCATCCGAAGGTGACGATCTACGATTATGCTGGCGAGGATCACGGCTTCGCGACCGAGTTCGGCGAGCGGCGGTCCGACGCGGCGGCGAAGCTGGCGGACGAGCGGACGGCGAAGTTCTTCGCGGAGAATCTCGGCTGACGCCTGCCTCCGTCACCCCGGACTTGTTCCGGGGTCCACGGTCCCGCGAACTCACGGCTATCGAGTTTGCGGAACGGTGGATGCCGGAACGTGTCCGGCATGACGGGAGTGTTGACGGCGGACATGAAAAAGGCCTCGCCGGGATTACCCGGCGAGGCCTTTCCTTATCCCAACCGCAACGCGATCAGCGCAGCAGCGAGATGATCCCCAGCGTGTCGCCGGTGCCGACCCAGCCTTCGTAGATCATCTTCACCGCGACCACGAGGATCACTGCGAGACCGATATACGCGATCCAGCGATACTTGTTGATGATGCGCGCGATATAGTTCGCGGCGAGGCCCATCATCGCGACCGACAACAGCAGGCCGATGACGAGGATTCCGGGATGCTCGCGCGCCGCGCCGGCGACCGCCAGGACGTTGTCGAGGCTCATCGAGACGTCGGCAACGGCAACGGCCCAGGCTGCGCTCGCGAAACCCTTCGAGGACCGGAGACCCGAGCGTTCGTCGCCCTCGATTTCCTCAGACCCAGCGTTCTGCGCACCCTCGCGGATTTCACGCCAGAACTTCCAGCATACCCACAGCAGCAACAGGCCGCCGGCAAAGATCAGCCCGACGATGCCCATCAGCCATGTCACGATCAGCGCGAAGAAGATGCGCAGCACGAGCGCCGCGCCGATGCCGATCAGGATGACCTTCTTGCGCTGGTCGGCGGGAAGTCCCGCGGCAAGCGCACCGACGACGATCGCATTGTCGCCCGCGAGGACGAGGTCGATCATCAGGACCGAGCCGAACGCGGCCAGGGCCTTCGGATCGCCGAGGTTCGAAAAATCGGCGACGACGTGATGCCAGATGTCGAGCGGCGAGCCGGGTCCGGCGGCTCCCGATGCGGCGGCGGCCAGCATGGCGATGATACTCAAGGTTTCGGCTCCCGGTGACGTGGGTCACCAGCGACTAGCGGTGGTGACGGTTATGGGGGTTTAATAGCAAAGCGGCACGCGAAAGCCATGCTCTCGCGTGCCGCATACGGGTCTTCTGGGCAGACATGGGCAAAGCCCATGTCGTCGGTCGGGAGCTTTCGCCCCGCCGGCCGAACCGGTGCGAGTCCTGCTGCAGGTTGCAGCAGGCCGCACTCGGTTATTGATTCATGGAATCGAAGAAATTCTCGTTGGTCTTCGAATCCTTCATCTTGTCGAGCAGGAACTCCATCGCGTCGATCGTGCCCATCTGCATCAGGATGCGGCGCAGGACCCACATCTTGCTGAGCTTGGCCTTGTCGACCAGCAGTTCCTCCTTGCGGGTACCCGACTTGCCGACGTCCAGCGCCGGGAAGATGCGCTTGTCCGCAACCTTGCGATCGAGCACGATTTCCGAGTTGCCGGTGCCCTTGAACTCCTCGAAGATCACCTCGTCCATGCGGCTGCCGGTATCGATCAGCGCGGTGGCGATGATCGAGAGCGAACCGCCCTCCTCGATGTTGCGCGCGGCACCGAAGAAGCGCTTCGGACGCTGCAGCGCGTTCGCATCGACACCACCGGTCAGGACCTTGCCCGACGACGGCACGACGGTGTTGTAGGCGCGACCCAGTCGCGTGATCGAATCGAGCAGGATCACGACGTCCTTCTTGTGCTCGACCAGGCGTTTGGCCTTTTCGATCACCATTTCAGCGACTTGCACGTGGCGCTGCGCGGGTTCGTCGAAGGTCGAGCTGACCACCTCGCCCTTCACGCTGCGCTGCATGTCGGTGACTTCCTCGGGGCGCTCGTCGATCAGCAGGACGATCAGGAACACCTCGGGGTGGTTGTCGGTGATCGCCTTGGCCATGTTCTGCAACATGACGGTCTTGCCGACGCGCGGCGGTGCGACGATCAGCGTGCGCTGGCCCTTGCCCTGCGGCGAGACGATGTCGATTACGCGCGCCGACTTGTCCTTGACGGTCGGGTCGGCGGGATCGAGCGTCAGCTTGCTCTCGGGATAGAGCGGCGTGAGGTTGTCGAAATTGACGCGGTGGCGGACGACGTCAGGGTCGTCGAAATTGACCGCCGTGAGCTTCACCAGCGAGAAATAGCGTTCGCCATCCTTCGGCCCGCGGATCTCGCCCTCGACCGTGTCGCCGGTGCGCAGGCCGAACTTCCGCACCTGGTTCGGCGAGATGTAGATGTCGTCCGGACCCGCGAGATAGTTCGATTCCGGCGAGCGCAGGAAGCCGAAGCCATCAGGCAGCACTTCGATCGTGCCGAGCCCCATGATCTGGTCGCCATTGTCCGCCTGCACCTTCAGGATCGCGAACAGCAGGTCCTGCTTGCGCAGTGTCGAGGCGCTCTCGACCCCCAGTTCCTCGGCCAGCTGGACCAGCTCGGCGGGTTTCTTCTTCTTCAGGTCTTTGAGATGCATGGGGATTTCCGGATAGCAATCAACGGGAGAACGCTCGGTCGGCGGTGCGCTTGGGAAGCGAAACTGGGCGAAACGAGTCTGGCAGGAACCCACGACCGGGCAGGACGCCAGGAGGCCGTGTTGGGAGAAGGGGTTAGAATTGGGGGGCAGGTTAGTCAAGCGGGCCTTTCCGCCCCTCCCTGGAAGGGAGGGGTTGGGGGTGGGTTTGCTTCCGCATGAAGGACGCGTTTTGGCTCAAACTGGCCGACCCACCCCCGGCCCCTCCCTTCCAGGGAGGGGGGAAGGTCAGAACGGCTTCACGATCGCGAGCACGACGATCAGCGTCACCGCCAGCGCGGGCACCTCGTTGAGCATCCGCAACTGCTTGCCCGTCAGCGTCGGCTTGCCGGCCGCAAGCTTCTTCGCATAGCCGACCATCCAACCGTGATAGCCCGTCAGCAGGACCACCAGCAGCAGCTTGAGGTGCAGCCACCCCAGCCCCGGCGCGCCGTCCGCCAGCCCCAGGTTCAGCGCCAGCGCGATCCCCAGCACCCAGACGACGATCATCGCCGGCGTCAGGATGATGTGGCGGATCTTGCGCTCGCGCTCGACCCAGTTTGCCGCCTCGCCCGTGTTCCCAGCCGCCAGCGCCTCCTGATGATACACCAGATAGCGCGGCAGCATGAACAGCCCGGCCATCCAGAAGATCACGAAGATCAGATGCGCCGCCTTCACCCAATCATAGGCTGCCCCGAGAAAACCGCTCATGTCGTGCTCCTTACGCGGGCAATCAGCTGCTCGACATGCGCGATGGGCGTGTCGGGCAGGATGCCGTGGCCGAGATTGAAGACGTGCGGACGCTCGACGAACGCCGCCAGAATCCGATCGATCGCCGCATCGAGATCCGCCCCGCCCGCGATCAGCGCGAGCGGATCGAGATTGCCCTGCACCGGCATGTCCGCGGGCAACGACGCATGCGCCCACACCGGATCGACCGTCTCGTCCAGCCCGATCGCATCGACGCCGGTCTCCCGCGCATACGCCGGCAGCTTGCCCCCTGCCCCCTTCGGAAAGCCGATGATCGGCACGCCGGGGCAGCGGGCGTGCAGGCGCTCGACGATCGACGCGGTCGGCGCGATCACCCAGCGCTCGAACTGCGCAGGCGAGAGCGAGCCGGACCAGCTGTCGAACAGCTGCACCACGTCGACGCCCGCCTCGATCTGACGCGCCAGATATTCGACCGTGTTGTCGGCGATCGCATCGATGATCGCACCGAAGGCCTCCGGGTCGCGATAGGCGAAGCGCCGCGTCTCCGACTGATCCTTGCTCCCCTTCCCGGCCACCATATACGTCGCGACCGTCCAGGGAGACCCTGCAAAGCCCAGGAAGGTCGTCTCAGGCGGCAGTGCCGCAGCGACCTTTGCAACGGTGCCGTAGACCGGCTCCAGCCGTCCCATGACCGGTTGCAACCGATCGAGCGCGTGGTCGACCAGCGCCGGCTCGAGCCGAGGGCCCTCACCGACCCCGAAGCTCAGATCCTGCCCGAGCGCCCACGGGATCATCAGGATATCCGAGAACAGGATCGAGCCGTCGAACCCGAACCGGCGGATCGGCTGGAGCGTGACCTCGGCCGCGGCGTCCGGATCGGTCGCAAGCGCGAGAAACCCACCCTTCTCGGCCCGCAGTTCGCGATACTCGGGGAGATACCGCCCCGCCTGCCGCATGAGCCACAGCGGCGGGACCGCCTGCCGCTCACCGCGGAGGGTCGCCAGCAGCGGCTTGAAGGACGACGAACGGGAGGTCGGATCGGTCAGCGGAGCACCCTTCTTCTACTATAAGAAGATTCTAGAAATAGGTTGTTGCAGTGGTTGGGCGGTTGAACCCGGGACTTATGCGGTGATCCCCGAATTGCCAACAGCTTGACCCTGTCGCACCGCCACAAACGCGCTGATTCGATTCAAGGCTCCCCGTTACCCACAGCCTGTGGATAAAATCCGCCCCTGTGCGCGAGCGTGTGGATAGAATCGCTGTTATCCACGGCACACCCGTCGCTTGGCGAGGGGAACGAGTTACGCTAGCCGTTCTCCCCATGTTATCCACAGATCCACACCCACGGACCCGCCCGCTGGGGATAAATCGCCGATGATGCGGCTCCACCTCCATTTGCTGTCGGATTCGACCGGTGAGACGCTGGAGAACATCGCGAAGGCGGCGCTGGCGCAATATGACGACGTCGAGACGGTGCGGCATTTCTGGCCGATGGTGCGGACCGAAGCGCATCTCGAGCGGATCCTCCAGGAGATCGCGCAGAACCCGGGGCTGGTGATCTTCACCTTGGTGAATCCCTCGACACGGCGGATTTTGGAGCAGCGGTGTCTGGCTTTGGGACTGCCCGCCGTGGCGCCGCTCGACCCGGTCAACGATGCATTGTCGGGACTGCTCGGGCAGCAGGCCAAGGCGCGACCGGGTCGTCAACACGTGCTTGATGCCGCGTATTTCGCGCGCGTTGATGCGATCCAGTGGACGATCGCGCACGACGACGGGATCGCGTGGGAAGAATGGGAGGAGGCCGATATCGTCCTTGCGGGCGTGTCGCGCTCGTCCAAGACGCCGACCTCGATCTATCTCGCCAACCGTGGGTACAAGACGGCCAACATCCCGATCGTGGTCGAGAGCCCGCCGCCGAAGATCCTCTATGGTCTGAAGAACCCGCTGATCGTCGGGCTGACGACCAGCGCGGATCGGCTGATTCAGGTCCGCCGCAACCGGTTGCTGTCGCTGAACCACCAGCCGGATACGTCGTATGTCGAGGAGGAGGCGGTGATGCGCGAACTCGCCTTTGCGCGGCGGATGTTCGCGGACAATGGTTGGCCGGTAATCGACGTGACGCGGCGCTCGATCGAGGAAACCGCGGCGGCGATCATCGCGCTGTGCAACCAGCGGCGGAGCGACGACGTCGCGAAGGTCGAGGCATGAGCCTGATCCTAGCCTCGCAGAGCGCGTCGCGTCGAGCGATGCTGACCGCCGCAGGCGTGCCGTTCGAGGCGACGTTTGCGGGGGTCGACGAGGATGCGGCAAAGGCGGCGTTGCGCGACCTGTCGCCGCGCGATCTGGCCGATGCGCTGGCAGAGTTGAAGGCGTTGAAAGTGTCGGCGCGGATGCCGGGGTATCTCGTCTTGGGCAGCGACTCGCTCGTTGCGCTGGAGGACGGCACGATCCTCGACAAGCCGATCGACCGCGCCGACGCCGCGGCGCATCTTCGCGTGATGTCCGGCAAGCGGCATGATCTCTGGAGCGCTGCGGTGATCGCCGAGAACGGCCAGGCAATCTGGCGCCACGTCGAGCGCACGAAAATGCATGTCCGCCCGCTGTCGGAGGCATTCATCGAGACGTATCTCGATGCGGAATGGCCTGCGATCTCGGGCTGTGTCGGGTGCTACCGGATCGAAGGCCCGGGCGCGCAGTTGTTCACCAAGATCGAGGGGAGTCAATTCACGGTGCTCGGCATGCCGTTGCTGAACGTGCTCGATTTCCTCCGCGTGCGTGGCGAGTTGCCGGCGTAACCTAAAAAAGGGACGGCACTGTAATCCTCCCCCGCCAGGGGGAGGTGGCTGGCACTCGCCAGACGGAGGGGGAGGTAAGCGACACATCTGTTCCGTGTCCTCCCTCCGTCACCTTCGGCGACACCTCCCCCTGGCGGGGGAGGATCGTTCGAGGCGGACGGCGCATGGCGATCGTAGCCTAATCGATTAAACCTTGTTCACCCGCGAAGGCGGGTGCCCAGACTGGATCCCCGCCTTCGCGGGGACACATGGAGCTTCGAATGACCGTCTCGACCCGCCCCTACGCAGAAGTGATCGGCGATCCGATCGCCCAGTCCAAGTCCCCGCTGATCCATGGTTTCTGGCTCGAAGCGCTCGGGATCGACGCCGAGTATCGCCACAAACACGTCACCGCGGACGAACTCCCCGCCTATTTCGCGGAGCGGAAGGCCGACCCCGCCTGGCGCGGATGCAACATCACGATGCCGCACAAGCTCGCCGCGCTCGACTACGTCTCGGACCCCGGCAACGTCCGCGGGACGATCGGGGCGATCAACACCGTGTTCCGCAACCAGGCGGGCGACTGCATCGGCACCAACACCGACGCCGCCGGATTCTGGGCGCCGATCGACGATCTCGATATTGTCGGCCAGCCCGTCACGGTGATCGGTGCTGGCGGCGCAGCCCGCGCGATCCTGTTCGCACTGTCGCGGATGGGCGTTGGCCCGGTGACCATCCTCAACCGCAATCCGCTCAAGGGTGCAGCGTTGCTGTCGGCGTTCGGGCTCAAGGGGCAGGCATTGCCGATCGGCCCCGCCGCCCCGCCCTCGCGGCTGCTCGTCAACGCCAGCGTGCTCGGGATGGCGGGTCAGCCCCCGCTCCACATCGATCTCGGCGCGCTCGAACCGGACTCGCTGGTCTACGACATCGTCTACTCCCCGCTCGAAACGGGTCTGCTGAAAGCGGCGCGTGCGCGGGATCTCGAAACCGTCGACGGGCTCGAAATGCTGATCGGCCAGGCGGCTGTCGCATTCGAGATATTGTTCCACGTGGAACCACCACGCGATCGCGACGAGGACCTCCGGGCATTGCTGGTCAAATGATCATCGGGCTGACCGGTTCGATCGGTATGGGCAAGTCGACCGTCGCTGCGATGTTCGCCGACGAAGGCGTGCCGGTATTCGACGCCGACGCGACCGTTCACCGGTTGCAGGGCGCCGGCGGTCGGCTGGTCCCGGCGATCGAAGCCGCCTTCCCCGGCACGACGGTCGATGGCGCGGTTGATCGGGTCAAGCTCGGCGCAGCGGTGTTCGGCAACGATGCCGCGATCAAGCGACTCGAGGCGATTGTCCACCCCGCCGTCGGCGAAGAGCGCGCCGCCTTTCTCGCCGAGCACGCCGGCAAACGAGTCGTGTTCGACGTCCCCCTGCTGTTCGAGACCGGCGGCGACCGCAACGTCGACTCGATCGTCGTCGTCTCCGCCGCGGCGGACGTGCAGCGCACGCGCGTTCTCGGCCGCCCCGGCATGACCCCGGAGAAGTTCGCCGCGATCCTCGCGCGCCAGACCCCCGATGCAGAAAAACGCGCCCGCGCGCACCACGTCATCCGCACCGATGCAAGCATCGACGAGACGCGCGCGCAAGTCCGGGCAGTGCTTGCATCCTTGGAAATCTGAGCCGATACCATCGGGATGCGTGAGATCGTCTTCGATACCGAAACCACCGGCCTCAGTTTTTCCGGGGGCGACCGCATGGTCGAAATCGGGTGCGTCGAGATGGTCAACCGGGTCGAGACCGGCCGGACCTTCCACGCCTATTACCACCCCGAACGCGACATGCCGGTCGAGGCGTTCAACGTTCATGGGCTGAGCGCACAGTTCCTGTCCGATAAGCCGAAATTCGCCGATGCGGTCGAGGATCTGCTAGAATTCGTCGGCGATGCACCGATGGTCGCGCACAATGCCGGCTTCGACTTCTCGTTCCTCAACGGCGAACTGACCAAGTGCGGTCGCCAGATCATCCACATGAAGCGGATGATAGACACGCTGCAGATCGCACGCAGCCGCCATCCCGGCGCCAAGCATTCGCTCGATGCGCTGTGTTCGCGCTTCGGAATCGACCGTAGCCACCGCGTGCTACACGGCGCGCTGCTCGATGCGCAGCTGCTGGCGCAGGTCTATGTCGAGCTGATGGGCGGGCGCCAGATCGGCCTCGGTCTTCTTACCGAAGCGGCCGGCAACGCCGCGACTCCGATCGTCGCACAGGCGCCTCGGGTCGTTCGTCCGCCACGCATTTTCGCAGTGAGCGAGGGAGACCTTGCGGCGCATGCGGCGTTTATGAAGGGGATCAAGGATCCGATTTGGGGGGCCGTGGCGTCCGGATGACGCTGGCAGGGTGGAGCCAACAGGACCACCCGAACTACGTAACGCCGACAAGGAGACGATAATGGATATCCGGATTTCTGGTCACCAGGTTGACACTGGCGAAGCACTGAACAGCCATGTGGAAGACCGACTCCAGGGTATCGCCGACAAGTATTTCTCGCGCGCCATCTCGGCCGAGGTCACGTTCGGCAAGGGGCCGCACGATGCCGGCTTCAAGTGCGATATCGTCGCGCACGTGATGAAGGGGCTGGTGCTCAAGGGGCATTCGGACGCCTATGACGCGCGCGCCGCCTTCGATGGCGCCGCGGCCAAGATCGAAACCCAGCTTCGCCGCTACATGCGTCGCCTGAAGGACCGCCATGCCGGCGAAGCGGTCGCGATGGCCGAGAGCAACGGCTATGACAATGCCGGCTACACGCTGTTCCAGGAGAGCGTCGAGGAGGACGATGTCGCGGACGCACCGCTGATCATCGCCGAAACGCGCGTCGACATTCCCGAGGCCAGCGTGTCCGACGCGGTGATGATGCTCGATCTGCGCAACACCGCAGCCTTGCTGTTCAAGAATGCGGGTACCGGTGCGCATAACATGGTCTATAAGCGCGGCGACGGCACGATCGGTTGGGTCGAGCCACAGCGGGCCGCGTCGACTGGCGCGGCGTCCCCTCCCCAGTAAAAGAAGGGTCCATAAGGGCGCAGGTCTCGAGGCCGCGCCTTTACGCCCCCGCGCAACCCGCTAAGGCGGACGCGCGCGGGGGCGCTTGAGACACATGAAGACCATGACCGATTTCAGCGATATGCTGCGTCCCGACGCAGTGCAGACGGGCGTGATCGCCACCAACAAGAAGGCGGTGTTCCAGCATATCGCGACGATTGCGGCCGAGATCGTCGATACGGATGCGAAGACGATCGCCGAGCGACTGACGGCGCGCGAGAAGCTCGGCTCGACCGGGTTCGGCGGTGGCGTCGCGATCCCGCACGCCAAGCTGGACGGTCTTGCGCAGGTCACCGGCGTGTTCGTGCGGTTGGCGCAGGCCGTCGATTTCCAGGCGGTCGACGATCTGCCGGTCGATCTCGTCTTCATGCTGCTGTCGCCGACCGATGCGGGGGCGGTGCATCTTAAGGCGCTCGCGCGCGTCTCGCGGCGGCTGCGCGACAAGGCGTTCCTCGAGAAACTGCGCGGCGCCGGTTCGCCCGATGCGCTCTACGCGCTGTTCACCGCCGACGAGGTGCGCGATGCCGCATGACCCCTCCCCCTCCCCCTCCCCCTCCCCCGCCCCCTCCCCCGCCCCCGTCCCCGTCATCCTGACGAAAGTCAGGACCCAGAGTAACCGACTGCTGCCCTTCGTGGCTCTGGGTCCTGACTTTCGTCAGGATGACGGAAGTTGGTTGCTCGCGAGTTCTGACAATGTCTGACGCCCCAAATACCGCCGGCGCGGAGGCGCATTTTCGTGCGCTGGAGTCGCTGTATGCGCAGGCGCCGATCAATCGGTTCTTCGAATCGTCGCTGGAAATTCCGGAGGCGGGCGTCGCGCGGATCCATTTCACGATCGACGAGCGGCATTATCACGCCGGCGGCGCCGCGCACGGCACGAGCTATTTCAAGATGCTCGACGATGCCGCGTTCTACGCGTCGAACAGCCTCGTCACCGATCGCTTCCTGCTGACCACCGCGTTCAACCTGCTGCTCACCCGCCCGCTCAAAGTCGGCCGGGTGATCGCAGAGGGGCGCTGGATCAGCGGCAAGCGGCGCGTGTTCGTCGCGGATGCGCGGCTGATCGATGCGGAAGGCGAGGAAGCCGCGCGGGGCACGGGCACCTTCATGCGCTCGCGGATCGCGCTCGCCGGGCTGCCCGGATACCGCGCACCGGCATGAGCGGTCGGCTCCCCAGCGGCGTGCTCGTCAGCGCGCTCCTCCGCCGGGTCAACGACGCGGGCGGCTTCGGTGCGGTGATGGCGAAAGGCGATGCACAGGGCGGCGCGATCCTCGTCATTGCGATCGACAAAGGGGCCCCTCCCCGGCTGCTGGAGCGTGGAATCGGGCCCGACGGACGAACCGCGCTGATCGACTCGACCCCCGCCGAAGACCTGGACGGCTATTGGCGGCGCAGGCGCGCGCGCGACCCCGATTTGTGGGTCGTCGAGGTGGACATCGCAGCGGCGGAACGGTTCGCCGCTGAAACGATCCTCGACGATTGACTCGAAAGCCCCCCCAATAGAGGGGGATTGCAACATTGATTGGCGTTGTGCTGGGACGGGTGCGATCCGGATCAGTTACGCAGTCGGGGGGATGCCTGGATGGTCGGCTCGTACGATCGATTCCACGGTCTCACCGCATCTGAATAAGCTTGAATGACCATTCTTCAGCGGGCCGCGACGATCGCAGCCATGACATTCTCTCTCGCCGGCCTGCTCGGCAACAGCGCACCCGGCCATGCGACCGGTATCGATCGTACCACAGTCAACCTGACCGCCCTCGCAAATCTAAACGCCCTCTCCCCGCAGAATGTTCCGCAGGTCGCTCCCGCCGCAACGCCCGTTGCCGCCGTCGAGAAGACCGCGATCGAGAAGACTGCCGCCGAGCAGATCGCTCCTGCCGAGGAAGAAGAATTCGACACGCTCGCCCAGGCCGTTGCCGCGCAGGATAGCGCCGCCGCCGACGACGCGCTCCAGTGCCTTGCCGGCGCGATCTATTTCGAGTCCAAGGGCGAGCCGCTGACCGGCCAGCTCGCGGTCGCCGAAGTCATCATCAATCGCGCCAAGTCGGGTCGTTTCCCCGCCGACGTCTGCGCCGTCGTCAAGCAGCGCGGCCAGTTCAGCTTCGTCCGCGGTGGCCAGATCCCGACCATCACCAAGGGTGCCTCGTATCGCACCGCGGTTGCCGTCGCCAAGGTCGCCCTCGCCAGCGCCTGGAACAGCCCGGCCGACAAGGCACTCTACTTCAACACCCCCGATCGCCGCCCTTCGGTTCGTGCGATCAAGGTCGCCTCGATCGGCAACCACGTCTTCTATCGCTAAGACGACCCCGGCCCCGTTCGTGCTGAGCGAAGTCGAAGCACCTTTACCCGGGGCACACCCTTCGACTTCGCTCAGGGCGAACGGGTAAGGGGCGGGCCAACACCGACCTGAAACACAACCACAATCCGTGAATGAGCTTGCCTCGTTCGCGGATTGTTCTATTTCCGGGGTATGCTCGACATGCCGCCGGACTCCTGCATCGACAAACCCGGACCCCCCCAGGATTCGTCCTTGTGCGCCGCCGACGTGGCGCGCGGGGTCATCCGGATGTTGCTGCGCCACGATCTCACCGCGATGACCGAAGTCCCGCTCGACGGTGGCCGCCGGGCCGACCTGATGGCGGTGGATGCGCGCGGTCAGATCGTCATCGTCGAGATCAAGGTGTCGCGCGCCGACCTGCTCGGCGACGGGAAATGGCCGGATTATCTCGGGCATTGCGACCGGTATTTCTGGGCGGTCCCCGCGGGGTTCGACGTCGGACCGTTGCACGGGCCTGCGTTCCTGCCCGAGCGGACCGGGATCATCGTCGCGGATCGCTACGACGCGGCGATCGTGCGGGAGGCGCATACCATCCCCCTGCCCGCGCATGCCCGCAAACGCTGCACGCTGGCGTTCGCCAGGCGAGCCGCGCGCCGGTTGATCGCGCAGATGGACCCGGATGCCGACGGGTTGGCGTTTTAGGGTCTAGCGGGCTCCCCTCCCTGGAAGGGAGGGGTCGGGGGTGGGTCGGTTTCCGTATCGCGCAACGGTTGCGTCACGAGCCGGCCGACCCACCCCCAGCCCCTCCCTTCCAGGGAGGGGAGCGCGTTGTGGTTTTGGCGACCCCAGCCGCCGCCGCTCAAGCTTAGAATTTCGGCCCCGATACCGCTTTCCGCACCTTCTTCGGCGCATCCGCCAGCAGCTTCGACACCACCGGGTTACGCCCATCCTGCTTGGCATAGTCGCGTGCCGACATGCCGGCGATGATATCCGCCTGGTCGGGATCGGCATTCTCGTTCAGCAGCACGCGGATCATCCCCACGTCGCGGCGCTGTACCGCGCGGATCAGCGGCGTTTCACCGGCCGAGTTGCCGAGGTTCGGGTTCGCCCCCGCCGCGGTCAGGATCGGGATCATGCCCGTCTGACCCAGCGTCACCGCGAGCAACAGCGGCGTGTTGCCCTTGCCGTCGCGCAGGTTCGCGTCCGCGCCCTTTTGCAGCAGGAAGCGCAGATAGACCTCGTCGCCGCGCTTGATGACGATGTGGAGCGCGCCCTCCCCGTTCGTCACGTCGCGCGTGTTGATGATGTTGCTGCCCGGGCGGCCGAGCATCTCCAGCACTTCGTTGTTCTTGGCATCGCGCACCGCGGACAGGAACTTGTATCCCTCCGACTGGCCCTGCGCGAAGGCGGGCGCCGCCATACCGAGCGCGGGCGTCAGAAGGGCGGTGGCGAGCATCAGGCGAATACGCATCGAGAGACTTCCTTGGTTCGTCCTGGATATTGGCGACGCTTGCGCCGCAGTAGCGAACAGATCAAGGCTGGCGGCATCATGACCCTTCGTTTCATCCTTTGTGCGCTCGCCCTGCCCGCCTTGGCGTTGGCGGCCTGCAACTCGTCCCAGCCCCCCGCCAAACCGCCGCTCGAAGGCGCCCGGATCGGCGGTCCCTTCGCGTTGACCGACCAGAACGGGCGGGTCGTTAGCGAGCGCAACTTCAACGGCAAATACCGGATCATGTATTTCGGCTACACCTTCTGTCCCGATGTGTGTCCGACGGATGTCCAGGCGATCGGTGCCGCGGTGAAAAAGCTCGAGGCGAGCGACCCCGCGATCGCCGCGAAGATCGTGCCGGTGTTCGTGACCGTCGATCCGGCGCGCGACACCCCCGCGGTACTCAAGCAGTTCGTCTCCGCCTTCCACCCGCGGATGGTCGGCCTGACCGGCAGTCCGCAAGCGATCGACCGGATCAAGACCGAGTATGCGGTGTATTCGAGCAAGGGCGACGCCTCCCCCGGCGGCGGCTACCTCGTAAACCACAGCCGCCAGGCCTATCTGATGGACCCGGACGGCAGGCCGATCGCTTTGCTGCCGCAGGAACAAGGGCCCGACGCGGTGGCGACAGAGATCAAGCGCTGGGTATCGTGAGCACGCGCTTCTGGGAAGATACGCCGATCGAGCAACTCGATCGCGGCCAATGGGAAGCCTTGTGCGACGGCTGCGGCAAATGCTGCATCCACAAGCTGGAGGACGAGGAGACCGGCGAACTCGTCGCGACCAACGTCTCGTGCCGCCTGCTCGACCGGCGCAGCGGGCAATGCTCCGATTACCGCCACCGCCACGCCTATGTGCCCGAATGCGTGCGGCTGACGACCGGCAACGTCCACGGGATCGATTGGCTGCCCTCGACCTGTGCCTACCGCCTGCGCGCGGCCGGCGAGCAGCTCCCCGAGTGGCATTACCTCGTCTGCGGCGACCGCGAGGCGGTGCACCGCGCCAAGCAATCGGTGCGCGGCTGGACGGTCAGCGAGGACGAGGCGGGCGAGCTGGAATATCACGTGATCGACCGCGAATTGTGAGCCGGTGATAGAAGGCCTGCAGATCGTCCGTCACCCTCGCGCCCGTCGTGCGCGACTGTCGATCGATCCTGCGAGCGGCCGGGCGCGGCTCGTTCTTCCCAAGCGGGCGGCGCTGAAGCAGGCATTGGCCTGGGCCGAGGACAAGGCCGACTGGATCGCCGAACAGCGCGCCCTGCTCCCCCAGCCCCGCCCCTTCGTCCCCGGCGTAGTCCTCACCGTCGCCGACGAACCGCTGACGATCGAGTGGACACCGGGCAGCCGCCGCACCGTCGTTCGCGAAGGCTCGGTACTGTCGCTGTCGGGGCCCCACGAAACGATCGCGCGTCGCGTCGAGGCCTGGCTGAAACGCACCGCGCTCGCCATGCTGGAAACCGAAACCGCCGAATACGCCGCCAAGGCGAAGGTCAGCGTCGCCCAAGTCGCGGTCGGTGATGCGAAAGGCCGCTGGGGCAGTTGCGCATCGAGCGGCGTGATCCGCTACAGCTGGCGCCTGATCCTCGCGCCGAGCTGGGTCCGCCGCGCCACCGTCGCGCATGAAGTCGCGCACCGCGTCCACATGAACCACGCACCGGTCTTCCACGCGCTGGTCGAGCAGCTCTACGGCGAGGACCCTACGCCCGCGCGCGTCTGGTTACGCACGCACGGCGCGGAGCTTCACTGGTTCGGGCGGTCGTCCTGATACCGGCGATCCTGATTGCGGTCGTCCTGGTAGCGGCCATCCTGATACCGGCCATCCTGATACCGATCGCGCGGCACGTCACGGGTTAGCGGCTGGCGTCCTGCCGGTTGCTCCTGACGCGGCTGATTGCGGCCGGTGACACGATCGATCCAGTCCTGATTCATCTGCTGCGGTGGCGCCGGTGGCGCGGCCGGCGTCTCGGGCTGGTCCGCATCGGGCCGGGGGATCGCATCGCCGGTCTGCGCGTCGGTCGGTACCGGCGGCTCGCCCGGATCGATCGGATTGCCGTCCGCATCGACCGCCATCTGGCCATTGTCGGGCTGGCCGAAATAGCTCTCCTCGTCGGGTTCGAGCTGCCACTCGGGTAGGGTCACCTTCGTATCGAACTGCTCGATCGGACGGTTGGCGGTCGCGGGCTTCATGAACGCCGCCCAGGCACGCGCCGGTGCCTGGCCACCATGCAGGCCGGCGATCGGCTTGGCGTCGTCACGCCCCATCCACACGCCGGTCGTGATGCCGCTGGAGAAGCCCAGGAACCAGCCATCCTTCGACGAGCTGGTCGTCCCCGTCTTGCCCGCGACCGGGCGGCCGATCTGCGCCGCGCGGCCGGTGCCGGTGTTGACCGCGGTCTGGAGCAGATCGGTCATCTCGGCCGCGACATAGGGCGCGACGAGCACATGGCTGCGGTCGACCTCATGCGTGTAGATCGTCTGGCCGTTCGCAGTGACGCGCGTGATCCCGTACGGCGTGACCGCGACGCCCTTGCTGGCGACCGACGCGAACGCGCGCGTCATGTCGATCACGCGGACCTCTGACGTGCCGAGCACCATCGACGGATGCACGTTGACCGGCGTCGTGATGCCGAACCGGCGCGCCATGTCGGCGACCGTGTTGAAGCCGACTTCCTGACCCAGCTTGGCGGCGATGGTATTGAGCGAATAGGCGAAGGCGGTGCGCAGCGACACCGCGCCGGAATTGCGCCGGGAATCGTTGCGCGGGCTCCAGCCCTGGATCGTGACGGGTTCGTCGACGACCGAATCCTCCGGCTTGTGGCCCGCCTCCAGCGCGGCGAGGTAGACGAACAGCTTGAACGCCGAGCCCGGCTGGCGGACCGCCTGCGTCGCGCGGTTGTAGATCGACGAGACGTAATCCTTGCCGCCGACCATCGCGCGCACTTCGCCGCCACGATCGAGCGCGACTAGGGCGCCCTGCGCGCCGGCCGGGGCATTGGCGCGGATCGCCGCATCGGCCTGCCGCTGCATGTTGAGATCGAGCGTCGTCCAGACTTCCAGGGGCTCGGTGGTCTCGTCGATCAGCGTGTCGAGCTGCGGCAGCGCCCAGTCGGTGAAATAGCGGACGCTGTTCTGCTTGGGCTCGGGCGCCAGTTTCAGGCCGGATACGTCCGCATCGGCAGCCTCGGACGCGGTGATCGCGCCGGTTTCCTGCATCGTTTCCAGCACGACGCCGGCGCGGCCCATCGCGGCCTCGGCATCGGCGGTCGGCGAGTAGTTGGACGGTGCCTTGACCAGGCCGGCGATCACCGCGGCCTCGGCGAGGCTCAGGTGATCCGCGCCGTGGCCGAAGAATTTCCGGCTCGCCGCGTCGATTCCGTAGGCGCCGCCGCCGTAATAGACCTTGTTCAGATAGAGTTCGAGGATTTGATCCTTCGAAAACTTCCATTCGAGCGCGAACGCCAGAATACCCTCGCGGAATTTGCGGCCGAACTTCTTCTGGTTGTTGAGGAAGACGGTCCGCGCGAGCTGCTGCGTGATCGTCGAGCCGCCTTGCGTCCAGTGGCCGCGATCGAACCGCACCTTCACCGAGCGTGCGATGCCAACCGGATCGACGCCGATATGCGAGCGGAAGCGGCGATCCTCGACCGAGACGGTCGCGTCGCGCATGACCTTGGGGATCTGTCCGTAGGGCAGCCATTCGCCGAAGCTCGGCCCCATCGACACGATCACGGTGCCGTCGGCGGCATGGACGCGGATCATCTGGCCGTTGGGCGAGGATTTCAGGCTGTCGAAACTCGGCAGCTGCGACATGGCGACGTACACCGCGATCGCCAGCGCTCCGAGCGCGAGGACGCCGATTCCGACGCAGAGCTGCAGGAACACGACCAGCCGTCGCCGCCAGCGTGACGCCGGGGGAGTTGGGGACCGACGAGACGGGGAAGCAGAACGCGTACGAGCCATGTGGCCGCAGAATTACGCGCGATATCCCCGCCCTACAAGCAGCATCAAGCCGCAGCGTTCGCTTTGCGCGGTCGGAATTCGAGCGACAGCGAATTCATGCAATAGCGCTGGCCGGTCGGCGGCGGGCCGTCCGGGAAGACATGGCCCATATGGCTGTCGCAGCGTGCGCACCGCGTCTCGATGCGGGTCATGCCGTGGCTGCGATCAGCATGATCAGTGACAGCATCGGGACCGATCGGCCGGGTGAAGCTGGGCCAGCCCGACCCGGAATCATATTTGTCGGCGCTGTCGAACAGTTCGTTGCTGCACGCGGCACAGCGATAGATGCCGTCGGCCTTGTTGTCGTTGAGTGCGCCCGCGAACGCACGCTCGGTCCCCGCCTCGCGCAGCACATGATATTGCTCGGGGGTCAGGTGCTTGCGCCATTCGGCCTCAGAAAGATTAAGCTGGTCCATGGACATGCATCTCGCGTTGGCGGGGCGATTTTCAAGGTTGCCCCATTCTGGTTGCGTTCGCGATGACCTGGATCAGTGCGGGGCGCATGAAGGGGAGCAACCACGCGGCGCGTTCGCTCTCCGCGACCTGGCGGACGATGCTGGCGATGCCGATCGGGCGGGCGAGGCGGCGGGCGAAATCCTCCTGCCACCGCGCCGCCGAAGCAGGACCGCAGCGGACATAGGCGTCGGCGGCCGCGACTCCGCTGGCCAGCGCGATGCCCATGCCTTCGCCAGCGAGCGAGGGGATGACGCCGGCCTGGTCGCCGAGCCGGAATGTCGCATCGACGCCCGCGCGTTGCCGCCAGCCATAGGGGACGTTGGCGATCGCATCGATCGGCGCGCGTCCGTCGATCAGGGCGACCCATTCGCCGAGCGCGGGCATCTCGCGACCCAGCGCCTCGAGTAACTGCGCCGGGGATCCAGCGGCCTGAAGCCTCGATCGATGCACCGCCATGCACAGGTTTGCGGTGCCGTCCTCCTGCAGCGCGAGGCCCGCATAGCCGCGGTCGAACAGGTGCAGCTCGATCCCCCCATCGAGCGCCGAGCGGAGCGCCGGAGAGGGGGCGATACGGACGCGCAGCCCCAGCGTCGGGTCGGATCCGCGCGCGTCTTCCGGCCGTGCCATCCCGCGAACGTCGTGCTTGCCGCTGGCGAGGAACAGCGCGTCGGGGGCGAACGTCGCGCCGTCCGCGGTGCGGACCGTCATGCCGTCGATCTCGCGCACGGTGACGCCGCGCTCGACCGGGGTACCGAGCCTTGCGGCTTCCGCCAGCATGACCGTGTCCAGCCGGTGGCGCGTGATCGACACCGCGGGACGGGGGAGGGCGGCATCCGCGCGTCGCGTACCTGCGTAGATGCGGGCACGCGTCACGCGCGCCGGGTTGAGCGTGTCGGGATCGATACCGAGGTCCGCGAGGGTCTCCAGTGTCCGCCAGCTGAGGAACCCGCCGCAGATCGCATCGCCGGTCTCGCGCGATCGTTCGACGAGCAGATGCGGCAGGCCGGCGCGCGCCAACCGAATCGCGGTCGCGGCCCCGGCGAGCCCGCCGCCGACGATCAGCGCAGGCGTTCGACGCATAACCGGAACGGAAAGACGCGGCGGACCTTCGCCTGGGTGATACCGGCTTCGGCGAGCAATGGCGGCCATTCGTCGGGGCGATAGCTGCGCGCGATCGACAGCGTGCCGTCATGGCGGACGATCGGGTGCCAGCGCGCCAGGGTTGCGAGCACGGGGAAGCCCCAATGCGCGAAGCCGTGACGATGGAGGTCGTTGACGAACCACCCGGCGCTTGCGTGCGCCTCCATGAAGCGCAGGAACGCCACGAGCTGGTCATGGGTCATGTGGTGCGCGACGAGGCTGCTGACGATCACGTCCCAGGGCTCGTCGGCAAGGTCGGCATAGTCGCCGGTGACGTAGCGGATGTCACCGCCATGCGCCCGCGCCGCCTGTTCGCTGCGCGGGTTGAGATCGACGCCGACCAGCTCCGCCTCGATGCCTTTCGCCTCGGCCCAGCGCGCGATCCGCCGCAGCATGTCGCCGTCGCCGAAGCCCACGTCGAGCAACCGGAAGCGTGTCCGCCCGGCTGTCGCGCGCGCAAGGAAATCGAGCGTCGGCCGACGTGCCATCGTGACCGTGTTGACGGTGGCGAGATCGCCGACCACGTCGGCATAGGTCGTCGCGTCGAGGTCGTCGGCGTCCATCAGCTCTTCGGCCTGGCTGCGCATGGCGAGGCTCATGGCGCGCTTCGGAACCCGAAGCCCTCCGCCGCCAGCCCCGGCCCGAACGCGAGCGCGACGCCATGCGCGATCGGCGGCCCGGCGAGCAGGCGCTCGAACACGAACATCAACGTCGCCGACGACATGTTGCCGTTCTCCGCCAGCACGCGGCGCGATGCGTCCAGCGCCTCGGGCTTGAGCTGCATCGCATGCTCGACCGCATCGAGAATCGATCGGCCGCCGGCATGCACCGCCCAGCCATCGATCGACTCCGGCGGCCGGCCATCGCTGACGATCGCCCGAAACTCGGTATCCGCCAACGCCGTGGCGATCCGCGCGGGGACCTCGCCGGACAGGTGCATCGCAAAGCCCGCATCGGTGACGTCCCAGCGGATCAGCGTCTCGGTCTCGGGCAGCGCCGCCGCGAACGGCGTTCCGAGTTCGAGCCCGGTTGCCTCGGCGGTGACCAGCGCGGCCGCGGCGCCGTCGCCGAACTGGAGCATCGCCAGCAACGGCTCGATCTCGTTGGCGGGCTGGAGGTGCAGCGTCGAGAGTTCGACCGTCACGACGAGAACGCGCGCGCTAGGCTCGGATCGGACGATGTGGCGCGCGCTGCGCAGCGCGACGACCGCGGCGTAACATCCCATGAAGCCGATCAGCAGCCGCTCGACGCTGGACGACAGGCCGAGCCGTCGGGCGATGATCTGGTCGATCCCCGGCGCGACGAAGCCGGTGCAGCTCGCCACCACCAGATGCGTGATGCCCTCGACCGCGACCTTCGCGCGCAACGCCTCGATCGCGCGGATCGCCAGGTCGGGGGCATGCTCGGCATAGAGCGTCATGCGCGCCGCGGTGCCGGGATGCGGCTCGGCGGCGTAGAAGCCGGCATCGTCGACCGGCGAGCCTCCGTCCGCGGTCGGCGGCAACACCGACCAGCGATGCGCGATGCCCGACCGCGACGCCATCCGGTCGAATACTTTGGTCGATCGCGCATCGGTCCGCGCGCGCGCCCAGGCGATGAACGCGGTGTGGATGTCATGATCGGGAACGGCCGTCCCGACCGCATTCAGATAGACCGGCAGATCGGTGGACCCAGCGGAAGCAGGCATGAAATCGGGCACGACGTCCTTTCGTCCGCGCAGGATGGCACGCGACTCGACCACTCAACGCACGGTCGGTGAATATAGACGTCACCGACCGCAACAATCCGCATGTCGCTTTGCCGACTCAGCCAAACCCCGTCCAGCGGCGCCTACCTTCGTAGCATTTGCTTCACCCGTAAGCACCGGCCAGCGCCGAGCGCGATCAGTCGCGTGCGAAATCCGGGTGATCACGGTCGACCCCGTATTTCTCTTCGATAAGCGCCATCGCCAAACCGACATAAGCCGCGATCGCGTGCTCTTCGGCAGCGTCCAGCGCTCGACACGCATCCTGGAGCAGGGAATGGACACGAATCGCATTCATCGAAGTAACCTCGATCAATACGACGCAGGGTGCGTCGTAGATCGTTGTGCAATACGGCGCTATTTTGAGGCAAGGCTACCAGTATTCGAGCCGGTATTTTGGTGTGCAGCGTCAGACTGGGACGAATAGAACCAAAATGAACTGTTTTAATTCGCATGACGTCACGCCGTTCGGGAGACAATTTTGTTCCTGTGCATTC
>NZ_JANBVH010000028.1 GCF_024273235.1 Sphingomonas faeni
CTTTGCGTGTTCTACCCCGTCAGCCGCGCCAGCAGCGCCCGCAACTGCGCCGGCTTCACCGGCTTCTGCAATACATGCAGCCCGGCACCCAACAGCCGGTCGCGCAGGTCGGGTTCGCGGTCCGCGGTGATGATCACCGCCGGTGTCGGCCGGTCGAGCGACGTCCGCAACTGCGCCACGACAACCTCCCCGGTCATGCCGTCACCCAGATGATAGTCCGCCAGGATCACGTCGACCGGCGCGCCCGACAAGGCGATCGCTTCTCTGGCCTCGGACGCGCCGACCGCGGTGAGCACATCGCAGCCCCAGCCCTCCAGGACGGCGCGCATGCCCTCCAGGATGGTCTCCTCGTTGTCGATCACCAGCACGGTGCGCGCGGCGATCCCGCGGGGGGCGACAGGGTTGGCCGCGCGAACCTGACGCGTGCCCTCGACCGCCAGCGGCACCGTCACGCAGAAGGTCGACCCAGCCCCGATCGCCGATCGTACGCCGATCGGGTGGTCCAGCATCCGCCCGGCACGTTGCACGATCGCGAGGCCCAGTCCCATGCCGCGCTCATGCCCTGCGTTCAGCCGGCGAAACTCTTCGAAGATATCGGCATGGTGCGCGGGATCGATCCCGGGGCCGGTATCGGTGACCGCGATCCGGACATTGGCTCCTTCGTGCCGCGCGGCCATCACGACGCCGCCCTGCCGCGTGTAGCGCAACGCGTTCGACAGGAAGTTCTGGAGGATCCGCCGCAGCAGGCGCGCGTCGGAGCGGACCCAGGCGGTGGTCGGCTCGACGGTCAGCGTCAGCCCGCGCGTGCCCGCTGCCAGCGCGAACTCGGCCTGCAGCGCGTGCAGCAATTCGCCGAGCGGTACGTCGACGATCTTGGGCGTTACCGCACCTGCGTCGAGCTTCGAGATCTCCAGCAGCGCCTCCAGCAGATCCTCGATCGAGTCGAGCGCGGAGCCGGTCTGTTCGACCAGCGTCCGGTTCGCGGGCGCCATCCGCCGCATCGCCAGCGCCGAGACGAACAGTCGCGCGGCGTTCAACGGCTGCAACAGATCGTGGCTCGCGGCGGCGAGAAACCGCGTCTTCGACAGGTTCGCCTGTTCCGCGGCGGTCTTCGCCTCGCGCATCGCAGCTTCCGCAGCGACGCGTTCGGCGACCTGCTGCTGGAGCTCGATATTGACCACGACGACCGCGGCGGTGCGTTCCTGCACCCGGCGTTCGAGCGTCTCGTTCGTCTCGCGCAACGCCGCGGCCGCACGCAGCCGGTCGGTGACGTCGTCGAAGCTCATCACCATGCCGCCACCGGGCATCGGCAGTCGCCGCACCTCAACGCTACGGCCGTCCTCCAACGCGCGAATCGCGACGATCTCCGGCTCGCCCTCGCTGAGCCAGCCGAGCGTGTCGGCGGCATCCGCACGCGGCAACGCGGTGCGGCACCACTGGATCAACGCGGCATGATCCGCGATTTTCAGCCTCGCCCGCGTCGGCTGCAGCTTGAGGAACGCGAGCAGCGGATCGTTCCACGCGAGCAGCGCACGTTCGCGATCGAACACGCACACGCCCTGCGGCATCGCATCGAGCGTCGCCTGCAGCACGACCGCGCGCTCGGCGAGTTCGCGCGCGCGCAATCGGGCATCCTCGGCTTTGATGTCGGTAATGTCGGTATAAACGCCGACGACGCCGCCCTCGGTCGTCCGCCGCTCGTTGACTTGGATCCAGCGGCCGTCGGCAAGCGCGATAACCTGGCCACCCTCGGCGATCTCGTGCGCCGCGCCGCGCTCCGAAATCCAGCGGTCGGGCGCGACCATCGCCCCAAGCATCCCGCTGGTCTCGCCGATCCTGCCAAGAATCTCATCGAAGCGCACGCCGGGCACGATCTGGTCGGCGACCTTGGGCCAAAGCGAAAGATAGGTCTGGTTGCACAGCACCAGTCGGTCTTCCGCATCGAAGATCGCGAACCCCTCGTTGATCGTCTCGATCGCATCGCCCAGCCGGCGGCGCGCGCTGTCTGCGGCTTCCTTGGCCTGCGCGAGTTCGGCATTCGTCGAGGCCAGTTCGCCAAGCGCGCGTTCGAGGTCGGCGGTGCGTTCGCGGACCTTGCCCTCCAGCGAGATCGCGGTCTCGAACACCGAAAAGGCATTGCCGCGCAGATCGGTGGATCGCTCGACTCGACCCATCAGCGATGCATTGATCCGCGCGAGTTTCCCCAGCTGGATCTCCAGCGCGGCGACCCGGTCGTCGCCATGGCCATCGGTGTCCGCGATCATCGCCCGATCGCCAGTCCACTGAACGTCTGGTTGACGTGCAGCGCATGATATTGCTCGCCGTACGTGTTGAATCCGACGACTCCGCGGTCGGCGAACAGCGCCGATACCGCGCTGCGCAACTGGCGCTGTTCGACTTCGACATTGTTCAGGACGCAGTCGAAGCCGAGGATACGGTCGATCCCGCCGACCGAACGATCGAGATCCTCGAACAGCTCGTGGAGGTTCTGCATGATGTCGGTCGCTTCGCCCAGCGTCAGGACGATACCCTCGTCGATCGCGCAATAGAAGGTGAGGCTGCCATCGGGGTTCGCGGTCTGGATCGATCGCACGAAATATTCGCCGCCTGCGCGGACCATCGGCGGATGTGCGGCAAAGTGGTTGGGGCTGAGTTCCGCCACGGTCGTGCCGATCAGCCGGGCATATTCCTCGACCGCGGGCTCGGCATTGATCTCATGAACGATGCGCGTCACCGGGTCGGCGACGGTGATGACCATCTTGACGTCGCCCGGTCCATAATGCTGCGCGCGAAACACCTTCATGCGGCGCGAGGACGACAGGATCGCGACGATCGCGGCGTCGCGGCGGAATTGGCCTTCGTAGAAGACGAACGTCTCGCGGAAATCGAGACCATCGCCCGACGATCCTCCGATCAGCGGGACTTCGCCGAGCGCGTCCTGCAACGTCAACGTCAGCATCTCTTCGCGGTGCGAAAGCCCGTCGACCAGGAAGATCGCTGCGTGGCTCGGCGTGTCGCCCAGTTGCGGTCCGGGCAGCGCGGCAGTGGCGACCATTGATCGCACCGTCTGTTGCGCGACGCGGGAATCGAACGTGTCGAGATTCTCGAAACAGGTCGCGCTCAACCGGAAATCGCTCGCGGGAAAGCCGATCGCGGTGATCGTGCCCTCGTCCAGTCCGTTTGGCGTGATCTCGCCGGACGACGTGCAACCGACGATCGTCAGACCCTCGGCACGGCTGCCGATCGCTTCGGCCAACGCATCGAGCGGATATCGGCTCGAACAGAACAGGACGATGCCGGCGAGCTCGGGCAGATCGAGCCGACCGAACAGATCGCGGATCGCCAGCTCGGGATCGGTGACGTGGGTCGCGGCGACACGGATCGGTGAGGACGGCGCACGCGACGGGTGAGGCGGAACGAACATCGCCGCGATCATGTCATGCTCGGGCAGTCTCGTCATCCGCCGATCGACCGGGTCAGGCGCCACGCTCGGGCGGGCCGGCCGCGTCGAGCGCATCGACTTCGGCGTCGGTGAAGACGCGGCTGCGGATCATGAAGCGCAGCCCCTCGGGTCCCTCGAGCGAGAACCCCGCGCCGCGCCCCGGCACGACATCGATCGTCACCTGGGTATGTCGCCAATAGTCGAATTGCGCGGCGCCGATCCAGACGGGGACGCCACCTTCCGTCGTGCCGGGCGCGATACGCCCGAGCAGGATGTCCTGCGTTCCGACGCGGAATTCGCCTGCCGGATAGCACATCGGCGCAGACCCATCGCAGCAGCCGCCGGACTGGTGAAACATCAGCGGGCCGTGTTGCGCGGCGAGCTTTGCGATCAGCGCATCGGCGGCGGCGGTCGACAGGACCCGGGGCGGAGCGAGCGTAGCAAGGGTCATGGAGCCAGCCTTTAGAACGGAAAAATGCGGCGGACCCTGGGGCCCGCCGCAGCGCGGTCGCGAGATCATGAGAGAAAGGGGATCCGATCTCGCGTGCGTACCAGAAGCTGAATCAGAAGAAGCCGAGCGCCTTGGCGGAGTAGCTGACCAGCAGGCACTTGGTCTGCTGATAGTGATCGAGCATCATCTTGTGGTTCTCGCGGCCGATGCCCGACTGCTTGTAGCCACCGAACGCGGCATGGGCAGGGTAGAGGTGGTAGCAGTTGGTCCATACACGGCCGGCTTGGATACCGCGGCCCATCCGGTAGGCGGTCGTGCCGTTGCGCGACCAGACGCCCGCGCCGAGGCCGTAAAGCGTGTCGTTGGCGATCGCGAGCGCGTCGGCTTCGTCCTTGAAGGTCGTGACCGCGACGACCGGGCCGAAGATTTCCTCCTGAAAGACGCGCATCCGGTTGTTACCCTCGATGATCGTGGGTTCCATGTAATAGCCGTCGGAAAACTCACCGTCATGCTGCGCGCGTTCGCCGCCGGTCAGGATTTTGGCGCCTTCCGCCTTGCCGATGTCTATGTACGACAGGATCTTCTCGAGCTGATCGTTCGACGCCTGCGCGCCGATCATCGTCGCGGGATCGAGCGGCGAGCCCATTTTGATCGCCTTCACGCGCTCGATCGCGCGCGCGATGAACTTTTCGTAGATCGATTCCTGGATCAGCACGCGGCTCGGGCAGGTGCAGACCTCGCCCTGATTGAGCGCGAACATCGCGAAGCCTTCGAGACACTTGTCGAAATAATCGTCGTCGGCGTCCATCACGTCGGCAAAGAAGATGTTGGGCGACTTGCCGCCGAGTTCGAGCGTGACGGGGATCAGATTCTCGGTCGCATATTGCATGATCAGGCGGCCGGTGGTCGTCTCGCCGGTGAACGCGATCTTGGCGATGCGCTTGTTCTGCGCGAGCGGCTTGCCTGCCTCGACACCGAAGCCGTTGACGACGTTAAGTACGCCGGGCGGCAACAGGTCGCCGATCACGTCCATCAGCACCATGATCGACATCGGCGTCTGCTCGGCGGGCTTCAGCACGACGCAATTGCCGGCACCGAGCGCGGGAGCAAGCTTCCACACCGCCATCAGGATCGGGAAGTTCCAGGGGATGATCTGGCCGACGACGCCCAGCGGCTCGTGGAAATGATAGGCGATCGTGTCGTGATCGATCTCCGAGATGCCGCCTTCCTGTGCGCGAACGCAGCCGGCGAAATAGCGGAAATGGTCGATCGCGAGCGGAATGTCGGCGTTGGTCGTCTCGCGGATCGGCTTGCCGTTGTCGATCGTCTCGACCATCGCGAGCAGATCGAGCTTTTCCTCCATCCGGTCGGCGATCTTGTTGAGGATGTTGGCCCGCTCGGCCGGGCTGCTCTTGCCCCAAGCGTCCTTCGCCTTGTGCGCGGCGTCAAGCGCCAGCTCGATATCCTCGGCGGTGCCGCGCGCGACCTGGCACACCGTCTTGCCGGTGACGGGGGAAGGATTGTCGAAATACTGGCCCTTGGTCGGCGCGACCCACTCGCCGCCGATATAATTGTCGTATTTCGATCGGATCGCGATCTGACCCTTCAACTGGTCGAGTGCCTGCTGCAGCATGGTAATCCCTCCTCGGTACAATGATCCGCGCTTCGGTGATTGCGGACGTATCTATGGCTTGCAGCGACCATCGACCCGTCGCGTCGCGGGCGCCATTGCACCAAAGGGCAATTGCGGGATTGCGCCGCAGCGTGCGTGAGGGGGACGTCAGTCGCGGATGGAGCCGCGCGCGTTTCAGGAGAGTATCGCATGAAGCTTACCATCGCATCGCTGGCCGCCCCCTCGCTGATGATCGGCGCCCTGTTCGCCGCGGCGCCAGCGGCCGCCAAGGACGTCACCGTGCACATGAAGACCAGCGGGAAGGGCGGCATGATGGTGTTCGAGCCGTCCTTCATCAAGGCGCAGCCGGGCGACGTGATCCACTTCGTCCCGACCAACCCGAGCCACAATGCCGAGACGATCCCGACGATGCTGCCCGACGGCGTCGCACCGAGTGCGGGCCTGATGAACAAGGAGTTCGTCCTCCCCGTCACCAAGCCGGGCATCTACGGCATCAAGTGCAAGCCGCATTACGCGATGGGCATGGTCGCGGTCGTCCAGGTCGGCAACGGCCCGTCCGCGAACCTCGCCGCGGCCAAGGCGGTGAAGGTCCCAGGATTGGGCGGCAAGCGCATGGCCGCGGCTCTGGCACAGGCCAAGTAAGATGGCGGGTATCCTGCTCGTCAGCTATCCAGCCACCGAAGGCGCGAGCTTCGATCGTGACTATTATACGGGCACGCACATGCCGCTCGTGGAGGAAAAATGGGGACCGCTCGGCCTGACCGACGCGGTGGCGCTGTTTCCCGACGACGATGCGCCGGCTGCCGTCGCGGTCGCGGTACTGACCTTCACCGACGGGGCCGCGCGCGATGCGGCGATCTCGGGATCGACTGCGACGACGGTGTTTGGCGACGTTGCCAACTTTACGACGATCACCCCCGCGGCGCAGCGCCTGACCGGTTGATCGAACCCCTAAGTCTGGGTCCCCGCGAAGGTGGGACCCAGACCGGGCACCCGCCTTCGCCGATGAACGTTCGTTAGTAGGCGTGAGTTCGAAACGGTAGGGCATCGACAAGCGGCCGCCCGCTTTCGCTCCAGCCATCGGTACCGTCCGCATACCAATAGACCTGCCCATACCCAGCCTTCGCCAATCGACGCGAGGCATTCCAGCTCATCCAGCAGTCTGCGAGGCAGAAGACGATCAGCGGACGCGGATCGCGCTTGCCGCGCAGCGAGGCAATGCCCGTCTCGAACCATGTCGCAATGCCGGGATCCACCACCCCGCGCCCCGCTTCGGGAAACCAGTGTGCGCCGGCAATGCTCGGACGCGGCCTGGCAAGTCGCCAAACCCCCGTTGCCGCATCGCGTACGCCACCCTCGGCAGGCATGACATCGATCAGGATGGCGTGCTTCTTCGCCAACAGCCGTGCGACGGTCGCGGTGTCGATTCTCGGTACGCCCTCGGGCGCAGCGGGCACGATCGCGCGGTAATGGGCGGTCCGGTATCCGGTCGCGGGGTCGGTGTCGGGAGCAGGCGCGACCGATTGCCCAGCGACTGCGACAGCGACTGCGGCAGCGAACATCATCATCCGGATCACGGCGGCTATCCTCCCAAAGTCGGATTGTAGCGCAAGTCTCTCTTCCGTACCTTTCTACCAAGGTATGAAGACACTTGGCATCTTGCTCGCAGGCCTTTTGGCCATCCCCGCCACCGCCGATGCGGCGTTGCCGAAGGATCAGCTTGGCTCGCCGATGTGGGGCTATGTCGGCAAGCAGGTGTTCGGCGAAAACGCGGTCGTCCGGTTCGATCCGCGGGTAAAGGTCGACTTTCCCAAGATCGCGGAGAATCAGCGTTCCTTCCCGGTCCAGGTCGATGCGCGCGCGATACCCAACGTCGTGCGGATCGTGATCTTCGCCGACATGAACCCGATCCAGCAATCGATCGACTTCAGCTTGGCGAATGCCGAGCCGTTCATCGCCACGCGGATCAAGCTCGACCAGCGCACGCCGGTACGCGGCGCTGTACAGTTGAAGGACGGCAGCTGGCTGGTTTCGGGCGGTTGGATCGATGCGGCGGGCGGCGGCTGTTCGGCACCACCGGTGAGCCGCGTGAAAGGAGACTGGGCCCAGCATCTCGGCGAGTCCCGTGGTCGGCTCTGGGAAAATGCCGGTGCTGCGCGCGTCATGCTGTCGTTCCGGCATCCGATGGATACCGGTTTCGTCGATAATATCCCGGCCTATTATCTCGAACGGATGACGGTCACCTCCTCGGGCGGTAGCGCGATCGGCACGGTGCATATGCAGGCGTCGGTTGCCGAGGATCCGGTCCTGACGCTCATGCCCAAGATCAAGCCCGGCGAGTCGGTCTCGTTCGACGGTCGCGATACCAACGGTATCGAATATGCCGGCATTGTGACCGCAGCGACGGTGGGTGCAGCAGTGCAGGGAGCAGGTCGCTGATTCACCGACGAGCATTCGTCGGCGGCTGCCTGGCGAGCGTTGCGGGAATGCCGGTCGCGGCAGCCGCGTTCCACTATGACCTGAAACCGGAGGTCGTCGCCGATGGCATCTGGGTGATCCGCGGCGCCGACGATGCGATCCTGATGGGCAATGGCGGCGCGATCGCCAACGTTACGATCCTGGATACCAAGGATGGCGCGGTGCTGGTCGATGCCGGCCCGTCGCTGCGGTATGGGACCGAACTTACAGCGCTCGCGAAGAAACTGACCGGCAAGCCCGTCGCGCGCGTCTATCTGACGCATCTCCATCCCGATCATACTTACGGCGATGCCGCGTTCCAACCTTTGCAGATCGCTGCGACGCCTGCGCTGATCGCAGAGCTGAAGAGCGAGGGGCCGGGCTTTTCGGACGGTATGTACCGCTTGCTTGGCGACTGGATGCGCGGGACCGAGTTGCACATCCCCGGTCATGTGATCGCCACACCCAGCGAGACGATCGGCGGTCGTACGCTACGGATGCTGGCGTTGGCCGGGCACAGCGGTGCAGACCTGGCGATCTATGACGAGGCGACAAAGACGCTGATCGCCGGCGACCTGGTATTCCACGATCGCGCGCCATCGACTCCGCATGCCGACCTGCCGCGCTGGCGTACGTCGCTCGATACGCTGAAGGGGCTTGGTCAAGCGCGCGTCGTGCCCGGACATGGGCCGATCGACCTCACGCCGCACGCTGCGATCGACCAGACCCGCGACTGGATAGACTGGGTCGACACGGCGTTGACCGATGCGATCCAGGCGGGGCTCGACCCAGTCGAAGCCGGCGAGATCGCGATTCCTCCCCGCTTCGCGATGATGAAGGCCGCGCGCTATGAACTGCAGCGGTCGGTGTCGCATTTCTATCCGGGGCTGGAGGAACGATCGCTGCCGCTGGTGGGCAAGCGAGCCTAGGACTCTGCTTCTGGCCCGCCCGGAGACAGTGCGGAAGGGCCCTGTTATCCTCGATACGAATGAGCGGCCACGAACGCGTCAGAACCGCACTTTGGCCCCCACCTGAATCGAGCGCGGGGCACCCGGTGCGTAGAAGGTCGACGACACCAACGGCCGTTCGCCGTCAATCACCGGCCCAGCGAACGGTCGCGCGACGAAGTTGCCGCTCGCGTCGAAGCCGGTCGCACCCAGTTGCGCGGCGGTCGCATAGCGCGTGTCGAACGCGTTGTTCAGCTGTGCGAAGATCGTCAACTGGCGTGCCGGGCGGACCTCCGCGCCGAAATTGACGACCGCATACGCGTCGGTCTTGCCCTCGCCGAGGTAATACACCCCGTCGGGCTCATGCTCGTTATTCTCGTTGCCGCGCGCATACACGCCCGAGATCGCGATCATGTCCGCGCTGAGCGAGAACGTCCCGGCCGGTTTCCAGCGCGCGCCGGCCTTCAAGATGTGTCGCGGGATCAGGGGGATGCGATCACCCTTTTCGATGTCGATCTCACCCTCGAAACCGGGCGCGACACGCTCGCTCGAACCGTTGCCCGAACCGTTGACGGTCTCGCCATTGCGATAAGTCGCGTCGAGCAGCGTGTAGTGGCCGGTCAGATGGACCGAGCCGACATCGCCGGCGAGATCGACGTCGATGCCCTGACGGCGGGTCTTCCCGAAGTTGCGGAAATAGCCGAAGCCCGCGGTATCGTCGGCAACGAACAGGATGTCGTTCCGACTGACGGTGCGGAATGCGCCGAGCCGCAGCGCGATACCGCGGAGGTCGGCGTTGAAGCCCGTCTCGACGGTGCGCGCAACGACCTGGTCGAGCGGCGGATCGCCCGCCAGGGCGTTGGGCAGGCGGCAGGGGCTCTCGGGGTCCGCGCAGCCAAGCTCGATCGCCGATGGCGCTCGGCTCGTCTGGGCAAGCGCCGCATCGATCGCGAAAGTCTTGGTCGGGCTCCAGCGGACCGCGATCGCCGGGTTCACGCGGTTAAATTTATGATCGCCGTCGAGCGATCCGGTACCGCCACCCGGTTGCAGCCCGTCGCGGTTATGGACGACGGTGCGATCGTAGCGCGCGGACACGTCGACATGCAGCGTCCGACTGACGTCGAACGCATCGAGCGCGTAGGCGCTGAGCGTGGTCGTGTGGCCGGTCAAGTCGACGCGCGCATCGAACGCGTTTTCGGAATCCTGCGTGCCGTCGGCGAACGCGCCGAGGCCGGCGACCGGAACAACGCCGCGGTCGGGAGTGAGATACCCGAATTGCGACGACTGCACGAACACCGAGCGACCGTTGACGTAGCTCGCGCCCAGCGTCAGCGCGTTGAAACCGCCCGCGACCGGCGTCCTCAGCATCAGCTCACCGGTCGCGCCGAACTCGCGCTGTCGTGTGCCCGAACGGTTGGCGAGCCCGTTGCACTTCTCGTTCGGCTCGCTGTTCAGCAATGCGTTGGCGATGCAGCGCCAACTGGGGAAGGGGGTGTTGGCCTGCGTTTCGCCCACGACCGGGAAGCCGCCATATCCGGCCGCGGCCAGTGCGGCGCGCTCGGCGGCGCTGGGCTGATACAGGTTTTCGCCGAGCGCATCGTCGTTGATGTCGCCGTTGAACGTACGCGTCCTGATGTTGCGGTAAAAGGCGTTGCCGGCGAACGAGACCGTGTCGGAAAACCGATGATCGCCGGTCAGATTGATCAGATACGCGGTGTTCCGTGTGGTGTCGGGATAGGTGTAGACGCTGGACCGGTCGCGTTCGAGCAGGCGCTGATCCTGTAGCCCGTTGCCGTTGAGATCTGTGCTCGCATAGCTCCCCGACAGCGCGATGTTGGTTGTCGTATCCGACCAGCCGAGCTTGCCGAACGCCTGCCCCGCCTCCGACCGCGAGACATCGCGCCAGCCGTCCTCGGCAAAATAATCGCCGCTGAAGAACCAGTCGAGGCCGTTATCGGCGCTGCCGCCAGCCTGCACGTCGACGGTGCGGCGATCAAAGGATCCATAGCTTGCCTCGATCTCGACACCCGGGTCGGATTTGCCGTCCTTGGTCCGGACGGAGATCGCGCCGCCCAGCGAATTCCGTCCGAACAGCGGGTTGGATCCGGGAACCAGCGTCATCGAACGGATCGCGGATTTGGGGATCAGGTCCCAGCTGACGACGTCGCCGAACGGCTGGTTGACCCGCACGCCGTCGACATAGACCGACAGCCCCTGCGGCGTGCCGAGCAACGGCGATGCGGTGAAGCCGCGATAGTTGATGTCGGGCTGCAACGGGTTGTTCTGGATGTCGTTGACGAACACGCCGCCCGCCATGCGCTTCAGATAGTCGGTGATGTCGGTCGCATGCGCGGCCTCGATTTCCTCGTCGCTCGTAGTTTGCGCGGGGAAGGGCAGCGTCCCTTCGCCAACGTCGTACAGCGGGGTCGCAGTCACGATGATCTCGGGGGAGGGGCTTGTTTGCGTTTGCGTTTGCGCCTGCGCCTGCGCGTGGCCGGCAGCTGGCATCACGACCAGGGCGACACCGGCGAGCCAACGGAAACGGGTCTTCATGCTGCATCCCCCCAAACGCCTGCGATCTGCGTCGCTGAGGAAACGATAACTTGGCTGATCGACACTTACCTGAGATCGGTCTCAGGTTACGTCATACCTTGGTTGGTGGCACCAGTCGGAAGCCACGACCGCGCAGTGTCTCGATAGCCGGCGCGCCGCGAAGTTCGCTCAGTCGTCGGCGAAGATAGCCGACATAGACGTCGAGCGCATTGTCGCTGACACCGGCATCGGCGCCCCAGACGGCGGCAGCCAGTGCCGCTCGTGTAGCAGTGCCGCCATTGGCCGCGACGAGCCGCTGGAGCAGGTCGAACTCACGCCGGCTCAGCACGAGCGGGCGGTCGTCGACCATCGCGCTCCGCGAAATCGGATCGAGCGCGATATTGACGTAGCGCATCGGCGGCGGTGCGGCGTCCGCTCCCCGCCGGACGATCGCCGCCAGCCGCGCGACGAGTTCTTCGAATGCAAACGGCTTGGGGAGATAATCGTCCGCGCCGCTATCGAACCCATCGAGCCGATCCTGTAACGTTCCTCGCGCCGTCAGCATCAGGATCGGCACGCGGATTCCGTCGTCACGGAGGCTGCGGCACAGGTCCATCCCGTCACGGTCGGGAAGGCCCACATCGAGCAGTGCCGCGGCAAATCCGCCGGTCTTCAGCATAGCCGGCACCTCCCGCGCTTCGCGTTCCCAGGCGACCTCATACCCGCGCGCGGTCAGTCCACGGCTGACGAAGCGGCCGATGCCGGCATCGTCCTCGACCAGCAGGATCTTCATGCCCGCACCAAGGGAAGCTCGATCGTCACGGTACAGCCGGAGCCCACGTCACTGCCAAACCCCACGTCACTGTCAAACCCGTTGGCGGCGCGGATCGATCCGTTGTGCTGCTCGACGACCCAGCGCGCGAGGGCCAGACCGAGTCCCGTGCCGCCCCGTGATCTTCCCGCATCCGCCTGATAATAGGCATCGAAGATACGCGGCAAGGCCTCGTCCGCGACGCCGGATCCCTGATCCACGACATCGATCCGCGCCGCATCTTCCGCACGCGTAAGCCGTACCGTGACGGTCCCCGCGAACGGCGAAAACTTCACTGCGTTATCGATGATTGCAAGCACCGCCTGTTGTAGCCACCGCGCGTCTCCCTGGATCGTCATCTGCGGCACCGGAGCCTCGACTGCCAGCGCGACCTCCGCCGATCGCGCATAGCCGCGCGCGCCGTCGGCCGCGGCCTGCACCAGCGTCGCAAGATCGATCGGCTCGTCCATCAGGTGCAGTTGGCCGTCGTCAGCACGCGCCAGGGCCAGCAGTTCCGCGATGCGGTGTTCGAGGAATTCGGCGTTGGCGACGACATGCCAGAGCGCCTCTCGCAGAGCAGGCGGCTCGGCGGCGGGATCCGCCAGCGCCACTTCCGCTTCTCCGCGCATCACGGTTATCGGCGTTCGCATCTCATGACTGGCCTTGGCGAAGAACAGCCGTCGCGATTGGTCGATCGTTGCGAGTTCAGCAGTCTTCTGCGCAACTTCGTTGGCGAGCTTGCGATTGGCTGCGATCAGCCCGAATGCGCCCAGCAACGCCGATCCGCCCGCCGCCAGCACGAGCAGTATGGCCAGCACCGTCATTCGCGTCCTCAGCCGGACCATGTCGCCGCCGATCCGCCCAGCTTCGTCGCGTTCGCGCGCGACGATGATCGCCACCAGATCCGCGAGTTCGCCGCGCCGCTGTGGATTGGTGGCCAGCGCAGCAAGTCGATCCGCGTCCATCGCCTCGCGTACCTGCGCCGTGTGCGCGGCGGACGCGGTAGGCAACAGCGCCGCCTCGTCGCGGATCGACCGTGCATACGCGCCGAGATGCGGACGCAGCGCCGCAGCGTCACCGGTGTTTGCCAGCGTTTCGATCCGCGACACGGCTGCGAGCTGCGCCTGCGCGATTCCGGCGCGGTCAAAGTTTCGTCCCGCACTCGCGAGGCTCAGGATGAACGCCGTCGCCAGCGCCGCCAGCGATATCAACAGCGCAATGCAACACAGCGCAGCGAGCGTTAGCGGCTGACGTGGGCAACGTTCGATCGACATGGCCCGATCCTAGTCGTCGCGCGCCGCCGAACAAGCACGCGCGCATTGCACTAACGCACAAGGAGACTGCCTCTCACGGCATCGCCTTACAAAATCGGTTGCACTCACGACATGAACAAATGGCAGAAGTTTGGGAACGAGAACTGCCTTTCGGATGTCCGGATGTGGGTCCAGTTCGTGAAGGTAGTCATTCAGCGGGCGACGAGGAGAGGCGCACCGCCGCCAAGCGAGACATGGGCGTCAACGTCGGTGCGCACCAGCCCGGGCACCGCAAAGCTGATGTCTTCGCCATCGATCCGCTTGAACGTTGGATGTGGCCCTGAATCGTACCTCCCATGCCTTGTTCTATTGGTTCATCAGACCTTGCCCTTGGCGATCGCAAGAAGGGTCCGTCGCAACTGTTTGCTGTTAGCGTCATAGTCGGTCGGCTCATCTCACTTAAGAGCACCCGCCAAGCTCTCACCAAGCGGGCTAACTGGCCGGCTTGATTTGAGGGATCACACCCGCAGCTTGTTGACGCTCGATTGCTCGGATCACTGCGTCAACCGGGTCGCGATCCTCGTGAAAGCCGGCAAGGCGGATCTTGGTCATGTCGGAGATAACATCGGCCTCGGTGCCGAAGATGAAGTCGCCAAAGCTCCACCCCACCGCCTTCGTGAAATCGGTCTGGAGTAAGCCCGCGGATATCTGCCGCCATACGGGCTCGAGCGCTGGCATATGGTTAGTGAGCGCGAACGGGATAGGCTCGCCAATTTCGATGCCGAAATGCCGGGCAACCTTTTCCCACATGCGCCGCCAGCGGAACGGCGGGTGAACGTAGTTGAAGGCCTGGTCGGCCGCTTCACTGGCGGTAGCGGCCCATAGGCTGGCGCGCGCCAGTGCATGTGCATCCGTCACCTGAACTAGACAGTCATCGTAGGTTGTACGGGAGCCAGGGAAGCGAAACGCTGCCCCGTCCGCGGCCGACAATGCGGCGTAGGCGCCGATTACCGTCGCGATATTCATCGCATTGCCAGCTGCGTCGCCAACGACAACATCCGGTCGCAGGATCGACCATTCCGGTCCACCGGCGGCACGGCGTCGTTGTAGCTCGCGTTCCTGCGCGAAATAGAAGTTTGGTCCGATCGGCCGCGGGTTTTCGTCCTCATAGAATGGCGTCGTTACTGGTCCGAGGTGAACGCCGTAAACCTTTGCGCCCTGATACAGCACCACTCTCTCGAGCGGGGCGCTGGCAGCCTCTAAACCGTCGAGCAGGTTGCGGAGCATGGTCGAGTTGCGCTCGTCCTCCTCTGCCAAGCCTCCGCCTGGCCCATAGGCCGCATAAAAAAGGTGGGTGACATCGCTCGCTTTAGCCAGTGCAGTTCGGCTTGCCTCCGCGTCGCTAAGATCAGCAAGGATATCACCATGGCTACGCGACAGGGCTACATCATGCCAGCCTGGCGTTCCGGCGATCTCTTCGAGGAGAGCCTTGCCGATAATGCCGCCTGAACCGGCAACGAGTGCAACGTTGGTCAAGAACCTGCTCCTGGATCATTGCGGGGAGGCTAACGGAACGATCCGCTCCGCCAAACTATCCAGTCAATCGGTTCTGGCGTTAGCGTCCTCGAGGAATTTGACGCCAGCTGCATCACCTTCCTGAGCGAACGACCGGAATTGAATCTGTAAAAGTTGCCACGACCGCTTTTGGTCGTGACCGCCCTCGTTCAGCCCGGGACTCCTTGCGGTGCTGGCAGAGCAGTAATATCAGACGATCCTGACCAGAGATTGACGCCACCGTCGTCGGCAGCCTTGTCGATGGCAGCGAGTTCGTCGGCAGAAAAGTCGAGCATCTTAATCGCGTCCAAGGAGTCGTCGAGCTGTTCTACCGTGCGTGCGCCGATTAGTGCCGACGTGACCCTCGGGTCACGCAGAGTCCACCCGATCGCCATCTGAGCGAGGGTTTGGCCGCGCTCACCTGCAATATCGTTCAAGGTGCGAATGGCGGCGAGGTTTTGATCCGTGAGCAAAGACTGTGACAGCGACCCATCGCGGGTAGCTCGCGCATCCTGTGGGACGCCTTTGAGGTATTTGTTCGTCAGCATGCCCTGCGCCAACGGTGAGAAGGCAATGCAGCCGATGCCCAGCTCCTCCAGTGTTGCCAGCAAGTCCCGCTCGATCCACCGGTTCAGGATGGAATAGCTGGGCTGGTGGATAAACAGCGGGACCTTCTCCTCGCTCAGGATCTGGGCCGCCTGACGAGTAAGTCCCGGCTCGTAGGAGGAGATGCCCACATACAGAGCTTTGCCCTGTCGATGAAGTTGCACCAGTGCGCCCATCGTCTCTTCAAGCGGGGTCGCAGAATCTACCCGGTGCGAATAGAAGATGTCGACATAGTCCAGGCCCATCCGCTTAAGGCTCTGGTCACAGCTCGCGATCAGGTATTTTTTGGATGAGCCGACATCACCGTACGGCCCGGGCCACATGTCCCAGCCTGCCTTGGTCGAGATAATGAGTTCGTCGCGGTGGGCGGCAAAATCAGAGGTGAGGACGCGACCGAAATTCTCTTCCGCCGAACCATAAGGCGGTCCGTAGTTGTTAGCGAGATCGAAGTGAGTCACTCCATGATCGAACGCCCGACGCAGGATGGCTCGCCCCGTTTCGAACACATCGTGTCCGCCGAAGTTCTGCCATAGCCCTAGGCTGATTGCCGGCAGCCTCAGCCCGCTTCGGCCGGTGCGTCGATAGGGCATGCCGCTTTCATACCGGAGCGGGGACGCGACGTACGGACGAGGAAACGACATTGGTTACTCCTTGTGTATTTCTCTAACGCACGAAATCCAAACCGTTTCAGCGCAGGGTGCCCCTTGTTGAACTGCATATCGAGTGGGGAAGCGGCGACCGAAGTCGACACGGATGCTGTGCTAAAGGTGGCTAAATCAGCCAGTCGAAAGCGCGCTTCAGTTGCGCCGTACCATTGCTTTCGAACGGTCGACCGTGAGCGAAGATCACCCGGTCAGGCTCGAGCGCCACAATCGCTTGCACAGCCTTTTTAGCGTCCGCGCCACCTAGCCGTACAGGTAGCCGCAGGTAACGTGCGGTAGTGCCGTCGGTGGCAGCGGATGCCTGCATCAATAGCCGCGCGATAGGTGGCAGCTTGTCAGGATCGAGGTTCTCGATGAGGTCGACGAGCACGAGCGTCTTGGTCTGCCGGTGGAAGAACCAGACTTCGTTGAAGCCAGCACCCCCTGGCACGACGCCCTGATCAAGTGTGTCTGCCCATTCGACTGGAGCCGTCTCACCGAGTTCAGCATCGAACCGCACCGATGATGCGCGGACCTGCGCCCGGTCCTGTAGCCCAGGCGCTGCCCAAGTGGTTGCATCAGGGTAGGCCCGTTGCCAGTCGACAAGGAAAGTCCAGTGCGCGATGTTGGGTGCGACGAGATGCCGCACTCGCCCAAGTGCCTCGACGGCCTTGGCCACCTCGACCGAAAAGGGCGTTGGCGAGTGCAGCAACAGGTCGCCGTTTACGAGCCGGAGGATCGTCATGCGCACAGGTAACGTCAGGCCCATCGCGTTTATTGGCCCGCTGTCGACGATCCAGACACCCTCGGCAAAAGCTTTCGGGACATCCAGTGGTGGATAAGTCGCGCGGTGCCGGGCGTCTTTATTCTCTGGACGTCGATTAGCGCCTGCCAACGCGCAGAAACCTATGGCAGCGACGCCAACGAAGCCAGCCGCACCGACCAACCGACGCCGTCTGCGGGCTTTTGACGACGCTTGGGCGGCAAAGAAGCGTCGCATGTCGGCGAGCAGGAGCTCAGGCTGTTCCAGCGCCGCGAAATGGCCGCCTGCTGCCATTTCGCTCCAGTGAACGATGTTGTAGGTCCTGCGAGCATGCGAACGCGGGGGCGGTGGGAAGACCGGATCAGGGAAGGCTGCGACGCCGGTTGGTACCTTGATACGGCTGCCGGCGGGAAATTGGCCCGACCCCTCCAATACGCGACCTCGATACATCCAGGTCGATGTGATGAATGACCCCTCGACAAGGTAGAGCATGATGTTGGTGAGGAGCGTATCCTCGTCGAAGGCCTGCCAAAGATCGGGCCTGCCCTGTTCGTCGCGCGGCACGTCCGCCCATGCGCCGAACTTTTCGAGGATCCAAGCGGCAACACCGACGGGGCTATCCGCCATGGCGACGCCGAGCGTCTGCGGACGTGTGCCCTGCTCTTGCGAGTAACCGGTCTCCTCCTTGGCCAGCGTCGCACGTCGAGCTGCCCAGGCGAGTTCGTCTGGCGTCTTCGGCGATACGTCTGCCGCCTGGATGAGAACCATGTTGAGGTGCAGCGCGCCGACGGCTTCAGGATGATCGTGCGCCATCCAGCTTCCGATCGCTGCGCCCCAGTCGCCGCCGTGCACCAGATAGCGAACATTACCGAACAGTTCGGTCATCAGGCCATGCATGATCTCGCCAGTTCGGCGCGGTCCGATCGGCGCCGTAGGGCGCCCGGAGAAGGCGTAGCCCGGAAGCGAGGGCACCACGACGTCATGGCCGTCGGCGACTAACGGAGCGACCAGCGCTTCGAACTCGATGAATGAGCCCGGCCAGCCGTGCAGCAGAAGCAGCGGTGGGCGCGAACCATCGCCACGCGAATGAATGAAATGGACCTTTTGTCCCAGCACTTCGCTGGTGAAGTGGGGTAAAGCATTCAACCGACGTTCCTGCGCACGCCAATCGAACCGAGTACGCCAATAGTCCACGAGCCGCTTGAGGTCGGCGAGGCCGACACCTGATTGCCAGCCTCCGGCGTCCGGCAGAGCGCCCCAGTCGAATGATGCGACTTTGGCGTTGATGAGGGCGAGCCGCTCGTCGGGTACTGCGATCGTAAAGGGCTTTGCCATCTCGTGTCCTAACTTTTGGGGGTGCACCCCTTTTCAAGCCCCACCAACGCACTCGCGTACGTCCCGTTCAAATGACCAGTTGGCAGAGCACCTCAGGCAGATCGAGTAAGCACGCAGCCTTGGATCGAAGCCGACCAAATTGCGGAGATGAATGGGCGTTCGAATTGAAAGGCGGTAGAGAGAGTAAAGATTTGCGAACGGCCTTGGCGCGATATCAGAAAATTAAATAAAAGGTGCCATCGAAAGCGCGAAATCCTAGCTGTCGAAAAAGTAAAGTATGCGCTCTACGGCAGGGTATTGTTTTTTCGTAAAGATCTATTGGTAGACTAACAGCGAATTAGCAAATGTTACCAAATCAGGATATTTTACTAGAAGTCAAAGTGAGAACTTTAATAATCGATGCCAAAGACTCATCAAGCGCGAGGCCCGCGCCGAAGTGATTACTAGCAGGATTTAGCTAAGACCTAAACTGCGACATTTTTCTTTTTCGGCCTCTTTTGACGGATCCATCCTGACAGGCGTGTCTACGTGACAAGCGTTATGGAGCCCTCTATACCGTCCAATAGGCGGCATACGATCGCGCGTAGAACAGTGGGAGGATTGAACCTTTGACGACTCGCCTATTATTGTTGGCATGCTGTGCGACTGCACTGATTGGGGCCAAGACACCTGAGCCTCGACCCGCAATCACGGGTATATCGCATCTCGCTGTCTACTCGCGCGACATGGCCAAATCGGAGCATTTCTACACGCACGTACTTGGTGCACGGAAAGGTATGGACCCGGAGAACGCAGCCGGGATCCGCTTTTATTTCAGTTCTCGTCAGTTCGTCGAGGTGCTGCCCGCGCCTACCGGACACGGCGCCAGCATGCTTGCCCATGCGGCCTATCTCACGACGGACGCAGCGCGCCTGCGCTCATGGCTCGTGGCGCAGGGCATGACGGAGCTTGGTCCGGTCCGGGGCGTGGCTGGCGGCGATCGTTGGTTCGTTACGCATGATCCGGAAGGTAACGAGGTCCAGTTCGTTCAATCCGCCAGCCCGGATGCCACTGCGGTACCTGGCGCGATAAGTAGTCGCGTCATTCATGTCGGCTATGCGGTCCATGATCGCTCCAAACAGGACAGCTACTACCGCCGCCTGCTCGGCTTTCGACCCTATTGGTTTGGTGCGTTCGAGCCGACAAAGGTCGACTGGGTATCCCAGCAGGCACCGGATGGGCGTGACTGGATGGAATACATGATGATCGGGCCGGGATCAGACGTGCCGATCGCCAAGGTGAACGCCAACCAGCTTGGCGTCCTCAACCATCTTTCGCTTGGCGTGCCGAACATGCAGGCAGCCGTCACGACATTGTATCGGGAAAGCCGCTTAAGCCCGCGTCACGATGGACCCCAGATGGGGCTGGACGGCAAGTGGCAGGCCAACTTCTACGATCCAGACGGGACCCGGGTCGAGTTGATGGAGTTCCAGCCAGTCACCAAGCCATGCTGCTCCCCCTTCACCGCTGAAAGCCCCACGGACTGAAGCCAATGTGATCCTCCGGCGCGTATCGCGTCACCGCGCCGCCGAGACCCGCCAAACGACGTTGCCGGTATCATCGGCAACGAGGACCGCGCCTGCTCGGTCAACAGTAACGCCGACGGGACGACCGCGAACCTTGCCATCGGCCGACACGAAGCCGGACAGAAAGTCCTCGGCCTTGCCGCTTGGACGCGCGTTGCTGAACGGTACGAAGGCAACCTTGTAGCCATTCAGTTCATCGCGATCCCAACTGCCGTGCTCGCCGATCAGGGCACCGTCGCGGTAGCGGGGCGGAAGCGACGACCCGGAATAGAATGTGAGTCCAAGCGCCGCGACATGGCTGCTCAATGCGTAGTCTGGCACGATTGCGCGCGCGACCAGATCAGGTCGCTGTGGCATGACGCGTGGATCCACGTGACGGCCGTAATAGCTATAGGGCCACCCGTAGAATCCGCCATCGCGTACCGAAGTGAGATAATCCGGAACAAGGTTCGGCCCCAGTTCATCGCGTTCGTTCGCGACGACCCAAAGCGTGTTGGTCCCTGGGTAAAAGTTGGGGCTGTTCGGATTGCGCAGTCCCGTGGCGAACACGCGGGAGCGGCCCGATGACCGATCGATTTCCCACACTGCCGCGCGGTTCCTCTCGGCCTCCATGCCGTTCTCGGTAATGTTGCTGTTCGATCCAACCGTCGCATAGAGCAGTTTGCCATCCGGGCTCAGCGTCAGGCTCTTCGTCCAATGATGGTCGATTGGTCCCCCGGGCAATTCGGTCAACCGCACGGGGGCGGCCGTGATCCGGGTTTGACCCAGCGTATAGGGATATCGCAGGACTGCGTCGGTGGCTGCGACGTACAGATAATTGTCGGCAAAGACGACGCCGAAAGGCGAGAAGAGATGGTCGACCAGAACCGTACGCAGTTCGGGTACGCCGTCACCATTGGTGTCCCGTACCAACGTGATCTGATTGGTCCCGCCCTTTGGTTTAGCACCGTTCTGGCCAGTGGCGCGCTTTTGAACCCATGACACGATAGGGTTCTTCGGGCGCGTGATCGGATCGAGGTTCGGGCCCTGGGACTCGACAATGAGTACGTCGCCGTTCGGCAACGCCAGGACGTTTCGCGGATGATTCAGATCGCGTGCCAGCGCCTGTACGCGAAGGCCAGCCGCAGCGGTGGGTGCTTGGCCGGCACTCCATCCCACGACCTCGGCGACGTGGATGGGCGGAACCAGATATTGCTTTGATGCGGGCAAGACGGGATTGGACCCGATCTGAGAGTTGCGATCGAACTCTGCGCCGCCATCGTTGCAGCCGGAAAGCGCGATCACCGATGCCACCGCGACACCCGCGAGAAGGTTCCGGGCGCGCGCCCGTGCGACGATCACGACTTCACCCCGACGCGATGCCTGTAGACGAGCGACCCGCCAAGCCACGCACTGACCCCGAGCAACACCACCGAGATCACCGATAAGGTCAGGCCCGTCGGTACCACGCTCGTCCAACCATCGCGGCTGTGAACGAATGCATTGAAGAGCTCGATCACGAACACCCCTAGGTTGATGATCATATGCGGCGTCGCCGGACGTGCCGCGCGCACTCGCCGGTCACCGGCATAGTCGATCATCCCGGTCACGGCAGCTAGTCCACCCATCACCAACCCGGCGGTGATCAGCCAGATAGAAAAGTTGCTCCACATGATGTTTGCCGACCCTAGATAAGCAAGATCGGTTAGCAGTGCGCCTATGAAGCAAACGATCGGGAACGGTACCAGCATCGGATGGAGGGGGTGGCCAAAAAGCTTGGCCGTGGACCTTGGGTTTCCCCCGTCGGTGCGATGCTCTTCAGATCGAATGCTCATACTGTCTAAGCGTTAAACTGGGCAGTCAGTTCCCGGCCATAAAGTATCCGAGCAAGTATCGATCGTATTTAAATGTAGATCAGTACGTTTTTCCCCAAATTAACCGCCGTTCTTCGGTCATACTAACGACGATGGTACACGAGGCTAAGTAACATGAAATTTCTGACATGTTGTCGTGGCGCGCGCTTTGCGTGGTCGGCAATCGCCGTGCTGGCGTCCATCGATGTGAACCGCGCCGGGTTTGTCGGAGGCTCCAACTCCTGAGAAGGTGGAGCCATGACGAGCAAGACGACGAACAAGTTTGCGCCCGAAGTCCGCGAGCGGGCGGTACGGATGGTTTTCGATCACGAGCGTGATCACCCGTCCAGATGGGCGACCGTGGTATCGATTGCCGAGAAGATCGGCTGCGTTCCGCAGACGCTGCATGAATGGGTGAAGAAGGCCGAAGTCGACAGCGGCAAGCGTGGCGGTGTCCCGACCGAGGTGGCCGACAAGGTGAAGGCGCTGGAACGCGAGATCCGCGAGCTGCGGCAGGCCAACGAGATTCTGCGTAAGGCGTCGGCATATTTCGCGCAGGCGGAGCTCGACCGCCCGTTCCGGCGATGATCGCTTTCATTGACGATCACCGCGATGCCTATGGGGTCGAGCCGATCTGCCGCGTCCTGCCGATCGCCCCATCCACCTACCACAAGCACGTCGCGCAGCGACAGGATTCAGCGCGTCTGTCGGCGCGGGCGCGGCAGGATGTGGCCCTCAAACCCGAGATAGCTCGCGTGTTCGCCGAGAACTTCGCGGTCTACGGCGTGCGCAAGGTCTGGCGGCAGATGATGCGGGAGGGCTTTGCGGTCGCGCGCTGTACCGTGGAGCGGCTGATGCGCGAGATGGGCTTGGCAGGGGTAATCCGGGGCAAGCCGGTGCGCACGACCATCAGCGACAAGACGGCGCCGTGCCCACGCGATCACGTCAATCGCCAGTTCTTTGCGCCAGCGCCAAACAGGCTTTGGGTGTCGGACTTCACCTATGTCGCGACCTGGGCGGGGTTCGTCTACGTCGCCTTCGTCATCGACACCTACGCCCGCCGGATCGTCGGATGGCGTGCCAGCAGGACAGCACATGCCAGCTTCGTCCTGGATGCGCTCGAGCAGGCGCTTCATGACCGCCGGCCGGTTCACCGTGGTGGCCTGATTCACCACAGCGACCGCGGGTCGCAATACGTGTCTATCAAGTACACCGAGCGACTTGCCGAGGCAGGGATCGAGCCGTCGGTTGGCAGCGTCGGCGATAGTTATGACAACGCTTTGGCCGAGACGATCAACGGCCTCTACAAAGCCGAGGTAATCCACCGGCGCGGACCCTGGCGCAGCTTCGAAGCTGTCGAATATGCCACGCTCGAATGGGTCGACTGGTTCAATCATCGTCGGCTGCTCGAGCCTATCGGCAACATCCCGCCTGCCGAAGCCGAACACCAATATTATGCTGCCGCAGACAACATCGATATGGCGGCGTGACTCACAACCCAAGGCCTCCGGCAGACCCGGGGCGGTTCAATGCGTCAGCGCAGTCGGTGCCGACGATCGATACTGAGGATGCGACGTTAGGGTCGGCCAAAATATCCGGGGCCGGCGACCTTCATCCTCAACTGGCCTTCGACGTTCGCAATGGCGACTTCGCGCGAGGCAATTATGATGACGATCGTGCGGACCTAGACCGGCTGCCTGTCCATGCGCAACTCGGGGTCGCGATCGATCTGTCGCACGGCTCGGATGGCGTGGCGACTAGCTGGCTGGTGTTGCGCTCCTCCAATGGTTTTCATGCGCCGTCGACGGGAGAAATGTCGACACCGCGAATATGGTACGAGAGCAACAACCTCGCGGCTCTGGTGTTCACGCCGGTGAAGGGGCTGAGAGCCGCCGGAGTCTATACGATCAAAACGAGTCCCAACGGCGTGTCGGCCACGACGCACGAGGCGAGTCTGTCGCTTGCCTATGACGGCGATGACGTGGTTGGCAAATTGTCGCCGACCTTCGCCATCACCATGCGACCGAAGGGAGACAACGGGGTCTTCACGCTGGCGGCGATCGAGCCGGGCTTCGACCTTTCCGAGCGCAAAGACGGGCCGAAATTGAGCATACCGGTCGCGATCGGGCGAGGATGGGGCGGCTTCTATCGTTCGGGAAGTGGCAGCCGCAGCTACCTCAGCGCCGGCGCAGCCCTTGAGCAGCCATTTCTGCTGGGCACCATGCAGTGGAGTACGCGCCTTGAGGCGCTGGCAGTCGTACGTGATGATCGCCTTGCCGTGCTGAGCGGTCCACGCGGGGAAACCGGTACCGTCGTGCCGTTGATAACATGGTCGGTTTCAACCGCATATTAGGTCAAGTGCTCTAGAAGCTCCGCCAATGACCGCTCCTGGGAGATGGTGTCGTTCGTCGTGCGGCCTGCAACCAACGGCTTCATCCCACGTCGTTTCATTTCACTATCGATCATTGAGGCGCCGAACGGACATGAACAAATGTCTGAAGTTGGGAAGCGCCTAACGACTGCTGAATGTCGTCTTGTGGGTCAGGTGTGACTTTAGGTTGGGAGCGTAGATCTTAGACTACCACGTCCCCTCGTTCATGCGTCGCTGGCGTTCAACCTCCGCTGCACTAGTGCTGGGGTGGGGATGGTCGACGCTCGGGATCGGCCCGGCTTGTGCCCAGCGTGTGACGATCACGCCTTTTGCGCCAACCTGATGGTCGAGCAGGCGCAGTGCGCCTGAAGGGGTGCCGTCGCCGAACAGACGCTTGCCGGTCCCCAGCACGACAGGAAAGGTCATGAGGACCAATTCGTCGATTAGCCCGGCAGCGAGGAGTGGAGGGTAGAGCGTTGAGGAGCCTTGAATCAGCAAGTCTGGACCGCCGCTTTCCTTAAGGGCTCCGATCGCGGCAATGCCGTCCAGGCGATAACTGTTTGCCCAGTCGAGCGGCTGATCACCATGCGTTACAACATGCTTGTCGGCGGAAGTCAGTGCATCACCCATGCCTTCCATCTCGCCTTCGACGAATGGCCAGTAGGCCGCAAAGATATCGTAGGTCCGTCGACCTAGAAGCAGAGCGTAGGGCGGCTTGAACAGCTCGCCGAGCACTGGATCGATCTCATTGTCGCCGATGCCGAATACCCAGCCGCCCTGGCCAAAGTCTCCGGTCGGATCTTCAGTAGGCCCGCCAGGTGCCTGCATTACGCCGTCAAGCGATACGAATGCCGCACCGGTCAACTTTCGCATGGATCAAATCCTTCCGGTTGCTACTCTCGACTGGAACGGCTCGCGCAGCAAGGGCTCAATCGCAGCTCCGCGAGACCTGAATAAACGGCCAGTCTCGGGAAGCGGCTGCGAGCTGCTGAACGTCCGGTACTGGGTCCTCGTCAGCGCGTAGCGGCTTGGTTGCAAGGTACGATAGCTTTGCCCGCTGTCGTGTCAGCCGCTACCCAACGTGTGATAAGTAAAGGACATGCGGTGGCGAACGTCGAAATCAGCGGACTTTCCAAGAGCTTCGGCGACACCACAGTGCTCCTGCCGACCGACCTGACGATCGAGGAAGGCGAGTTCGTCGTCCTCGTCGGGCCGTCGGGTTGCGGCAAGTCGACACTGTTGCGGATGATCGCCGGGCTTGAGGTGCCAAGCACTGGAAGGGTGGTGATCGGCGGACGCGATGTGACCGATGCGGCGCCGTCGGATCGCGGGCTGGCGATGGTGTTCCAGTCCTACGCGCTGTACCCGCATCTCACAGTCGCGGAGAACATCGCGTTTCCGTTGAAGGTCGCAAAGGTCGCCAAGCGCGAGATTACCGAGCGCGTCGCGGAGGTCGCGGCGATGCTCGATCTGTCGGATCTGCTCGACCGGCGGCCGCGGGCCTTGTCGGGTGGGCAGCGTCAGCGGGTATCGATCGCGCGCGCAGTCGTGCGTCGACCGAAGGTATTGTTGCTCGACGAGCCGTTGTCGAACCTCGATGCCAACCTGCGCGCACGGATGCGGCACGAATTTGCGCGGCTGCATCAACAGCTTGGCGCTACGATGATCTACGTGACGCACGATCAACTCGAGGCGATGACGCTCGCCAACCGCATCGTCGTGATGAGCGAGGGGCGTGTCGAGCAGGTCGGGCCGCCCATCGAAGTGTACCGGCGACCGGCGAGCCTGGCGGTCGCCGCGGCGATCGGCTCGCCCGGGATGAACCTGCTCGCGGCGACGATTGCGTCGGTCGACGCCGACGGCACGACGGTAAGACTGGCAGGCGGCGAGATGGTGAGGACCGGCGCGATCGTGTCGGAGGAGGCGGTCGGCGCGGCGGTTACACTCGGCGTCCGGCCCGAACACCTGCACGTCGACGATGCAGGACCGTTCGTTGGCGCGGTCGAGCTATTCGAGCGGCTCGGGCCGTTGTCGTTCGCGCATCTCGGCGCGCGCGGCGCGGCGGATACGATCGTCGCGCAATTGCCGGGGGACCGCTCGATCACGCTTGGCGAAGCCCTGCGGGTCGGCGTTGCGCCCGACGACGCGCATGTGTTCGGCGCCGATGGCTGCGCCTATCCCTTCACGCTGCCGCCGAGCAGCCCGGTCAGGTAATAACGCTGCATCGCCAGGAAGAGCAGCAGCACGGGCATCGTCGTGACGACCGCGGCGGCCATCATCAGCTCGCCATCCGCCGAATGCTCGCGCGCGATCGCCGCGACCGCGACCGGCAGCGTGTAGAGATGCTGGTCGGCCAGCACGATCAGCGGCCAGAGGAAGTCATTCCACGAGCCGAGGAACATGAACAGCGCCAGCGTGACGACGATCGGGGTGAGCAGCGGGAGGACGATCGTCACGAAGATCCGCGCCTCACTCGCACCGTCGATCCGCGCCGCGTCGATCATCTCGTCGGGGATCGCCAGGGTCGCCTGCCGTACGAATAGGATCGCGAAGATGCCAGCGAGCGACGGCAGGATGACGCCCGCATAGCTGTTGACTAGCCCGAGCTGCTTGAAGATTAGGAAGAGCGGCAGCATCGCGACCTGGCCGGGTACGACCAGCGACGCGATCAGGATCTTCAACAGCCGCTCGCGCCCGCGGAAGCGCAGTTTGGCGAAGGCGTAGCCGGCCGGCACCGTGAGCAGCAGGCCGAGCAGCGTCGAGATCGCTGCGATGGCGATGCTGTTGAACAATGCCGGGACGATCCGGTAGTCGAACCACGCGCCGTCGATCAGCCGCCGGACGAGCAGTTCGTGGTAGTTCTCCATCGACCAATGCGATGGCCAGAGCGGTGTCGGCGGATTGCTCGACTCGCCGCGCGGCATGAACGAGACGATCACCATGTAGAGCAACGGTGCGATCGTCAGCGCGGTCAGCAGCGCGACGAGCGTATTGGCGAGGATCGCACGCGGTTTCATCAGAGCCATTCGTAGCGCCTCCCGATCCACGTCTGGAACATCGTCAGCGCGAGGATCATCAGGAACAGGACGAACGCGACCGCGCTGGCCTGACCGAGGTTCCACCATTTGAAGCCCTCGTCGAACATGAAATACAGGATCGTCGTCGTGCTCTGCGCAGGCCCGCCGAGCGTCATGACATAGGGCTCGGCAAAGATCTGGAGGAAGCCCGCGACGCTCATCACCGCGGCGAGCAGTAACGTCGGGCCGATCGCAGGGAGGGTGACGTGGCGGAAGCGGCCCCAATGACCGGCGCCGTCAAGCCGCGCGGCTTCCATCAGGTCCTGCGGCACGGCAGACAGCGCGGCGGTGAAGACGATCATGTTGTAGCCGAAGATCTTCCACGTGACGAAGATGAGGATCGCGGGAATCGAGGTGTGCGGGTTGCCCAGCCAGTCGACCGGCGCTGCCCCAACCGTCGCCAGTGCGCGGTTGATCAGCCCCGAGCGTTCGTTGAACAGGAAGCGCCATACCACCGCGGTCGCGACGATGCTGGTGACGTCGGGCGCGAACAGCAGCACGCGCCACAGCGGCTTCCACCGCACCGTCGCGTCGTTGAGCAGCAGCGCGACGGCGAGCGACGCACCGATCGCAATCGGCACGCCGAGCAGGGCGAACAGCGCGGTATTGCCGATCGCGCGCCAGAACAGCGGCGTCGAGAACAGGTCGATGAAATTGCCGAGCCCGACGAAGCGCAGGTTCGCCCAGTCGGCGAGCGCGTAGATCGAGTAATCGGTGACCGACAACGCCATCGCCAGTGCGGTCGGCAGGACGAAGACCAACGCGATGATCGCGAGGACCGGTGCGGAGAAGAGCCAGGCGGCCCGTTCCTGGCGAGTCATGCGAGCGTGCCCGCCTCGACCAGCGCGCGGCGCTTGGCGAGCAACTGGTCGACGCGCGTGTCGAGCCCGGCGAGCGCCTGCGGAATCGTCTGGACGTTTCGAACTACGCGTTCGGCGGCGAACTGGATCTCGAGCTTGATCCGCTCCCATTCGATCACCTTCGGTGCGGTGGCGGGGAAGCGCATCTGTGCCTTGAACGGCGCGAGTATCGGCGCGCGGAGTTGCGGCGACGTCCACGCACTCAGCCGGGCCGGGAGATTGCCGATCATGGTCTGGTAGCGGAGTTCGCTCGCCGGTGAACTGAGGTGGCGGACCAGGGCCCAGGCTTCGGCCGGGCGCGGCGTCGACGCGGAGACGCACAGGCTGGTGCTCAGCCCCGACACTGCGCCGACGCCGTGCGGACCCGCGAGCCGCGCCGTCGCCCAGCGCTCGGCCGGGATCTCCGCGGCACGTCGATGGAGGTCGAGCATCGTCGTCGGCCCGGTCGGCCAGATCGCGAAATAGCCTTGCGCGAACGCCGCGACCGGATCCTGGATCTCGGTCGAGAGCGCTTTTGGCGCGAGCCCTTCTGCGAATATACGCGCGTAATAGGCGAACGCGGCACGAGCCTCCGGCGTCTGGAAATTGCCGCGCGTATCATGGTCGCGCAGCATCGTCGCGCCGGTCTGGCCGAGCATCGTCATGAGCATGTCGGGCCAGTTGAGCAGAAGCATGAACACGAAGTCGTCGGGCCGTTGGCGCTTGATGGCATGACCCATGCGGAGCCAGCCATCCCAGTCCCCGGCAGGTTCCGGATAGCCGGCTCTGGCGAGGATATCGCGGCGGTAGAACTGGACCTGCGGCGCGACCGACCAAGGCACCGCGAAGTCGCGCCCGCCGACCCGGGTCGCGTCGAGCACCCCGGGGAACAGATCGGCGACCATGGCCGGCGACGGGACGGGGGCGATCGCCGCGATTGTCGCAAATTCCTGGACCCAGCCGGTATACAGCATCAGCACGTCGGGCATCGCGCCGCCGGCCTGCGCGGTCAGCAGCTTTTCGTGCGCTGCGGTCGCGGGCAGCGATTGTACGTCGACCAAGATCCCGGTCGCGGCGGTGAAGGCGGGCATCAGCATCGGCGAATAATCGCCCTCGTAGCTCATCGCCCAGAATTTCAGCGGTTCGGGGGCGCGCGATCGGGCACAAGCCGCGAGGCCGAGCGTCGGCAGAAGCCCGAGCGCGCTTCGTCGAGTCCAGTCGTGCGGCTGTGCCCCCATCGCCGGATCGTGGCGCATTGCGGCGTTCCACGCCACCCTCTGCGGGAGGCGATAACCAGCGAAATATTGCGTAAGGTTAAAGCCTTGGCGGGAATTGCACGGGCGACATGCTTGCCCCGTGGCGGCCGATGAGCTTAAGCCGGAGGCGACGCCGGCGGGGGCCGATGCCGGCGAACAGGGAGAGAAGTCATGCGTATCCTTCGCCGCCGTCATCTGCTGTTTGGCGTCGCGATGCTTGCCGCAACGTCGGTACAGGCACAGATCGCTTCACCGGCCACCGATGCGCCCGCGCCGGCGCCCGCCGCCGACCCGGCCCCCGAAGCAGCAAGTGAGATCGTCGTGACCGGTTCGCGCATCGCCCGCCCCGATTATGCGGCGCCCAACCCAATCGTCTCGTTCAGCGCGGCCGACCTCCAGCAGTCGGGCAACACCAACGTCACGACCTTTCTCCAGCGCGTGCCGGCGCTCACTAATTCGCGCGACAGCACGCGGACGGCGGGCAACGCCCAGGCCGACGGCAGCTTCGGCCAGGTCGGGCTCAACCTGCTCGACTTGCGCGGGCTTGGCCCCAACCGGACGCTGGTGCTCGTCAACGGCCGCCGCCATGTCGCCGGCCAGCCTGACACCGCTGCTGTGGACATCAATGCGATCCCCACCGACCTGATCGAGCGCGTCGATGTACTCACAGGCGCGGCGTCGGCTGTGTACGGCGCGGACGGCGTCTCGGGCGTCGTTAACTTCGTGCTGAAGCGCGATTTCGATGGCGTCGCGGCCCGCAGCCAGTTTGGCATCTCCGAGCGTGGCGACGCCGCCAATCGCTTTGCGTCGCTGATCGCAGGCCGCAACTTCGCCGACGGCCGCGGCAATCTGACGCTCGCCTACGAGTATAACGCCGACCAGCCGCTCGCGAACGACGATCGTCGGTATCTCGCACGGGGCGACCGCCAGTATTTCGTCAACCTCGACAATTACGACCCGACGCGCGCTGGCAGCTACAAGATCGGACCGATCGGCGACCTGCGCTATCCGTACAGTTCGAACCAGGGCATCGTGTATATCGGCGACCAGACGTTCCGCGGCGACGGCGGGCTCTACACGCCCGGGCGCTTCCTGCAGAACGACGGGTATTCGATCGGCGGCGACGATACGCCCGTCGCTGGATATATCGGCGATATCTTCCCGCGCACCCGGCGCCATGCCGTCAACGCGTTGACGCATTACGACGCCTCGGACGCGTTCAAAATCAGCCTTGAGGGCAAGTTCGTCCAGTCGACCGTGACCAGCTTCGGCGGTTATGGCGGCAATTATCCGGCGACCATCGCGCTCGACAATCCGTATATCCCGGCAAGCATCCTGGCGGCCGCGACAGCTGCCGGGCTCGGCTCGGTCGATGTCAACCGTAACAATTTCGACATCCCGCGGCGTGGCGAGGAAGACCGCCGGCGCACCTATCGCGGCGTCGTCGACGTCACCGGTCGCATATCGGAGCATGCGAGCTACGACGTCTCCTATACCTATGGCCAGTCCGACGTCCGCGCGACCAAGCTCAACGACCGTCTCAACGATCGCTTTCTGAACGCGCTCGACGCGGTGCGCGGGCCGGGCGGAACGATCGTGTGCCGCTCGGCCGACGCCCGCGCGGCCGGCTGCATCCCCGTCAACACGTTCGGCGGCAACACCGTAAACCCCGCGTCGTTCGGGTATTTCCTGAGCAACCCAGCGAGCGATGCACGGCTGACGCAGCATGTTGCCAACGCGTCGCTGAACGGCGACTTCGGGCAGTTCTTTGAGCTGCCCGGCGGCCCGGTCGCGTTCGCGGTAGGCGGCGAATACCGGCGCGAGTCGAGCAGCTTCCGCCCCGCGCAGGCGATCAGCGACAACGCGTTCTATCAATATGACGAATATATCCTGCCGACCCCGTCGAGCGGCCGTTTCGATGTCCGGGAAGCGTTCGGCGAGCTCAACGCGCCGATTTTGAAGGACGTGCCGTTCGCCAGCCTGTTGTCGGTCGGTGCCGCGGGACGCTATTCGGATTATTCGACGGTCGGCTCGACCCGCGCCTATCAGTTCAACGGCATCTACGCGCCGATCCGCGAGATCAGCTTCCGCGGCTCCTACGGCCGCTCGGTCCGCGCGCCTAACATCGGCGAGATCTTCCGCCCACAGACTGGCAGCAGCAATTTCTTCTCCGACCCGTGCTATCTCGGCAACCGCACGCTCGGGACGCAGTTCCGCACCGCGAACTGCCAGACGCTGATTACCGGCGCAGGGGGCAATCCCGCCACCTTCACCGCGCAGAACAACCCGAACGCGACGATCTTCATCCCCGGCACGCAGCAGGGTAATCCGGACCTGCGCGCCGAAGTAGCCCGTACCTGGACCGCAGGCGTCGTGGTACGGCCAATTGCGGGGTTGTCGATCGGGCTCGACTGGTACGATATCCGGTTGCGCGACGCGATTAACACGCCCGATGCGAACACGATCGCGTCCCTGTGCGTCGACCAGCCGACGCTCGACAACGCCTATTGCAACGCGATCAGTCGCGAGCGCGGCACCGGGTTCATCAACGGCTATGTCGTCCAGCCGCAGAACGTCGCGGCGTTCCGCACCGCCGGCGCCGAACTCAACATTGCCTATCGCTTCCGGACGGCGCGAGCAGGCGCGTTCGACATCCGGCTAGTCGGCGGCTATCTCAACAAGCTCGAACAGGTCGCCACGCCGGGCGCCATCACCGAGGACAATGTCGATCAGCCGTTCCGTCCGAAATATACCCTCACTTTCTCGCCGAGCTGGACCGTGGGGGCGCTGACGGTGAGCTACAACCTGCGCTGGCAGGACGGCGTCCGCCGGTTTGCGAAGGTCGATACCGATGCGAACCCAAGCCTCGTTGATCCGCGCTATCTCCGGTACAAGGAGCTGTGGCAGCATGACGTGCAGACCGAGGTCGCGGTTGACGAGAGATTCTCGTTCTATGGCGGGGTCAACAACCTCGCCGACCAGAAGCCAGACATCGGCTTCGAGACCAATGTGCCGATCTCGCCGGTCGGTCGGTATTTTTACGCGGGTGCGAAGGTCCGGTACTGAGACGGTCGGGAGTTGACCGCGAGGGACGCCTCGACGACGGACGGTGGATTGCAGAACTGAGAAAAGACGCCTGTGCTGACCGAAGACATGCTGCGCCTCATCACGATGGAGGAAGGGGCCTTTATCGATCCGAGCTGCACGGTTATCGATCCGCATCGCCTGACGCTGCGTAAGGGTGCGTTCGTCGGCCCGGAAGGACTGATCGACGCCGGCGGTGGCGTCGAGATCGGCGAAGCGGTGCGGATCAGCTACCGGTGCACGATCATCTCGCTGACCCACCACATCACACGCTCGGTCTGGCGACGGGGCGTGGACGGGGATCGACTTCGGCCTGTCCTGATCGAGCGCGGTTGCTGGGTAGGCGCCAACGTCACCATCTACCCAGGCGTTATCGTGAGAGAGGGGTGCGTCATCAACGCCGGTTCGGTGGTTGCGAAATCTACCGAAGCACATGGACTTTACTGTCCACCATATGCCGTGCGTATCAAAGACCTTGAGTTCGAGTGACGGCTAATCACGATCGCGTCGTCAAGACCACCTCTCTACGTTCCTTCTGCCCGAAGCTCTCGTACGACGCGCCGAAAAAAATGGCGTATCGCCAAATGAACGGACGGCCGGAGTTGGGGCGAGGCTATGCGGCCCTGAGGGGCCGTTTGTGGGTTCCTTCACGGGCCCGAATGACTGACCCGCTGCATGCGCGCTGCCAGTCTATGCGAGTGATCGATCACGCGCCGGCAGAACGCCGCTGGCCAACCGGGACTGTACCTATCGACGCTAATTGTCACGCCGGCATGAGTAAGAAAGCAGCTTGCTATCCAAGAGAAATTGCGCAGGACTGCGTGGCATGAAGCGCGTGCAACGTCTTGTTATCCTTGGCGGAGGAACCGCGGGGTGGATGACCGCCGCGGCCATGAGCGCCACGTTCGGCGACCTGCTCAACATCAGCATCCTCGAATCTGACGCAATCGGCACCATCGGTGTCGGCGAAGCGACTATCCCAACGATCCACTGGTTTAACCAGTTGATCGGACTGGACGAGGAGGCGTTCGTCGCGGCGACGAAAGCGAGTTTCAAGCTCGGCATCGAATTCGTCGATTGGGCGCGACCCGGCATGCGGTATTTCCACCCGTTTGGTCGCTACGGCGTCGATCTTGGACCAGTGCCGTTCCATCAGCACTGGCTGCGGGCGAAGGCAGATGGGCTTGATCGGCCGCTTTCGGCCTATTCGCTGGCCGCGCAGCTTGCCGCCGCCGGCCGCTTCGCGAAGCCCGTGGACGATCCGCGGTCGATCCTTTCGACGCTCGGCTATGCCTATCATTTTGACGCTAGCCTATACGCCCGCCACCTGCGCCAACTTGCCGAAAAACGCGGTGTCGTCCGACACGAGGGCCTGTTGCGCGACATCAAGCGTGATCCCGACACGGGCTTCGTGACCGCTTTGACGAGCGACCGGGGTGAGCGATTGGAGGGCGATCTTTTCATCGACTGCTCAGGCTTCCGTGCCCTGCTTATCGGCGAGACGATGGGCGCGCAGTTCGAGGACTGGTCGCATTGGCTGCCCTGCGATCGCGCAGTCGCCGTGCCGTGCGCGCGCATCGCGGCGACTACGCCGTTCACGCGGTCGACGCTGCGCCCCGCCGGCTGGCAGTGGCGGATCCCGCTCCAGCACCGCACCGGCAACGGCTATGTCTATGCAAGCAGTTTCGTGTCGGACGACGAGGCGGTGGCGACCCTGCTCTCCAACCTAGACGGCGAAGCGCTGGCAGATCCACGGATGCTGCGCTTTACCGCAGGGTTCCGGCGCGAGGCATGGCGCGGCAATGTTGTTGCGATCGGGCTGTCATCGGGGTTCCTCGAGCCGCTCGAATCGACCAGTATCCACCTGATTCAGAGCGGTATCGCCAAGCTCATCACGCTGTTCCCGGATGCCGATTGCGACCCCGTACTGGCGCGTCAGTTCAACACGCTGTTCGCACGTGACATGGACGGCATCCGCGACTTTCTGATCCTGCACTATCACGCCACGCAGGGCCATGACGCGCCGCTCTGGCAACACACTCGCCATATGACGCCGCCTTCCACGCTGGTCGACAAGATGGCGCAATATACGCGCGCCGGACGTCTGATGTTGAGTGCCGACGAACTGTTTCGCGAGGCAAGCTGGCTCGCCGTGCTGGAAGGGCAGGGGGTGGGCGCCTTGGGCCATGCGCCGTTGGCCGATACCCTCGATGCGGCGACAAACCGCCGCCAACTCAACCAGATCGAGACGGTCATCGCGCGCGCGACGCCCACACTGCCCTTGCATGACGCGGCCATCGCAGCGCTCGTTGCCCCGCAGGTCGCCGCGAGATGACGACGCCCGACGTGCGGGCGCGCCGTATCGGTACGGAAGGAGAGCCGGTGGTCGTCATCGACCACTTCGTCCCCGATCCCAACGCGCTACGAGTTTTTGCAGCGACGCAGGATTATGGCCCGGCAGGACGACATTACCCCGGCATCGCCGCGTCGCTTCCAGATAGCTATATGCGCGATCAAGGAGCGCTCATCGCGACGATTGCGAAGCAGGTTTTTGGGATGTCGGCCGGACTGTCGGTGTTGGAGGCGCGCTTCTCGATCGTGACGATGGCGCCGTCCGCGCTGTCGATCGAGCAACGCCTGCCGCACGTTGATGCGGTGGAGCCTGGACGGCTGGCGCTGATCCATTATCTCGTGCCCGACAAAACCGGCGGTACCGCGTTCTACCGGCATCGTTCGACCGGGTTCGAGACGATCGACGCCAGTCGCCGCGATCCTTATTTCGCCGCGCTTAACCGGGATCTGGTGAAGCACGGCGCACCCGAGTCCTATATCGCCGATGACACCCCGCTGTTCGAACGGATCGCGCGCATCGGCGGCGTGTTTAATCGGGCGCTGCTGTATCGCAGCAGCCTACTGCATTCGGGTGAGATCGCGGACGACGTGTCGCTGGCGTCCGACCCGCAAACCGGACGCCTGACGATCACGGGCTTCTTCGCCGGTTAGCGAGTTCCGGGCGGCTGCACGGCCAGATAGACCGTGCTCCATAGTTGCGCCGCGTTCGATTCATCGACATCGGCCTTGCCCGCGCCGAATGCGACGATGCGGTAGCCGCCGTCCTTGTACGCCCAAGACCAGAGTTCCGATCCGCGGATCGTCCTGCCTGCCGCGATCGCGCGCCACAACGCCGCCTGTGCCGTCCTGAGCCGAGTCCGGGTCGCCGCGGGCAGGTCAGTCCGCTGCAACTGGCGTTCAAGCCCCGCCGCCAGCAACGCCTGCTGCCACGACCAGACGACTGCGCCGTGATATGCCGCGGGCGTAAAGCGCGCCTGTGCTGCCCCATCGGCGAACGCCGGATTGGCTACCAGCAAGCCGATGTCGGTCATCAGACCCGCCGGGAAGGGCCGCATGATCCCGCCCACAAAGGTATCGAGATCGATTGAGGACGGTCGCCCAAACAACAGCGCGAAGCCCTCGTCCGAATTGACGATCTTAACCGGCGCGCCATCGGCGCCCAAAGATAGCGCATGAAATACGACCGGGGCCTTGCCCAGTGCCGCCAGCGCCGGTGCTGCGGGCACGCCGAGGGTCGCTGCATAGCGCCGCACGTCCGCCGCGGCCGTTGCAGCAGGAATTTTGACGCGGAACAGCGCGGGTGCCCTTGTCCGCCAGACTTCGGCCATCGTGCTGGCCCGCCCAAACGCCGCGCGATCGCTCGCCGACAGATATCTGTCGAGTAATCCGGCCTGCGCGAGGCGATCTGCCGCTTCGATCGCCGCGGGGACTAGGGCGGCGTTCACGTCATACGCGTAAATGCCGCGGCCGAGGCCTTCCTCGCTGTCGCGCCACTCGCCGGTCATCCGCCCGGGCTTGATCGCGACGAGGTTGCGGGCCGATGGGGCTGCGGCGAACGCACTCGCCTGCGCCAGCACGAAGCGGAGATTGCGGACCAGCGCCGCACCGACCGGCTCGCGGCGCCCCGGCTGGCTCTCGCTCGCGATGGGTGCGGCCAGATAGGCGGACGCGCGCTGCTTGCCCGTCCCGAGTAGATAGTCGGCGGCGACCGGCCCGAGCATGTAATCGTCGTCGACCATGCCATAGTCGAGTTCGGCGGCGTCACCGCTGCGGCCCTCCTTGCGATTGGCGAGGATCGCAAATTCACCGATCCCTTCTTCATGCGCGACTTCGCCGCCGGGCGACAGTCGTCCGATGACGGCGCTGAGGCCCGACTCGATCGCGATGGGTTCGAGCGCCGGCATCAGCAGCCGCAACGACATCAACGTGTCGCGCCCGAAGTAGGTATCGAAGCGCCATGAACCCGCCAGGAACTTCTCCCGGTAGCTGAGAAACGCGAGTGCATTGCGCGCGGTGGGATCGGCGGCCGCCGTCGCATTGAGCAACTCCACGGCCGGGATCGGGGTCAGCGGTGTGTCGCCGGTCAGCGCCGTGATCTCCAACCGAATTTGCCCGTTCGCGCCGGCAACGATCGCGCCCTGGGCGATCCGTCCCTCCATAACCCGTAGCGTCAGCTCATACCCTGCCGCGCCGTCGAGGCGCTTGCGGCGCCACGTGATCGTGTCCCCGGCGATTACCGGCGTCGCGGTGAGCTCCGCGGGAAACGTACCGACCGCCTGATAGTCGCGCAGGAAGCGGATATTCGACAACACAGCCTGCTTTGGGACCAACCGCGACGCATCGACGGTCGCGACCCCGACGATGCCGTGCAGGCTCCCGCGGTTCAGCGGCAGCGGCGCTTGGTCGAGCCGCCAGGTCACGGGGCGTGCGGTGTTCGCGAACCACAGGCCGACACCGCTGTTGCCCGCCGGAAACGCTACCAGGATGCGCGGATCGTCACCGTTGCGCAGCAGGACATGCGCCGCCACCGACTTGTCGCGGACGAAGGCGTTGAGGTTTTTTCCTTCGGTCAGCTGATACGCAAGCTCCGGTCGAGCCGTAACCGGCGCCGCGGCGCAGGTGAGGAGAGCGAGGCCACCCGCCATCGCCATGCGCGCTATCGTCTTCATGATTGTCACTCCGCAAAGGGGCGGCAGAACAGTTGCCTGCTCGCCGCCCCGTTTGAACCCTCACATCGTCGTTCGATCAGAATTTCAGCGTGACCGATCCGCCATAGGTCGTGCCGACAATGCCGCGGGCATAGAAATAGCCATCGGTTACCGCCTGTGTCTGGCCTTGGCGCGGATTGCCCTCGGTCAGGCCAACGACGTTGAAGATGTTGTCGGCGTTGAAGTTCGCCTGGATCCGGTCGTTGACGTTGATCGTGATCCCCGCGCTGGTCACGCCGTAGCTGGGGAGCGCGACCCCGTTGCCGGCATCGGCGAAAATGCGCCCGACATATTTGTAGCGACCGTACACTTCGCCCAAGCCATTTGGCAGCTTGATCGCTGGCGTGATCGTGAACAGCTTGGCGGGTGTGCGTTCGGGGCGGTTGCCTTCGTACTGCGCACCCTGGCTAACGCCGTCGATCTCGAGGTTGAGCAACTTGGGTTGCTGGAACACGCCCTGGAAATCCACCGAGAACCATGTGATCGGACGGACGTTCACATCCACTTCGACGCCGCGCGTGCGCAGGTCGGCGTTGATGTTCTGCTGTTGCGATGGGTTGGTCGGGTTGGCGAAATTGTAGTTCTGATTCTTGAAGTTCGTCTGGAAAATCGTCGCCGAGCCGCTGATGAAGCGCTGGTATTGATAGCGGACACCAGCCTCGTACAGCTCGATCGTCGTGATAGGATCGGTGTTGTTGGTCTGGAAACCGTTCGCATAGCGCGCGTAGATCGCGAGGTTCGGCGTGAACTGATAGTTCGCGCCGGCGGTGTACGCTGCCTTCGACTGCGTCCGCTGCGTCCGTGCAAAGGTCCCGTCGAAGGTCGATCCGACCGTGCGGATGAGGCCGGGCACGTTTGGCTGCACCGGCTGGTTCACCGCCGCTGCCTGACCGTCCAGGAACGTCGCAGAGTCGCGCTCCCAGCGGATGCCGCCGTCGAGATGTAGGTCGCCGATCGACAGCTCGTCATTGGCATAAAACGAGACGGTGGAGTCCTTGCGCGTGCGGATGCCAGCGCCCCAGTCGCCATACGAAACCAGGCCGTTATCGGACAGCGTACCGACGACGCCATTAGCCGCGTTCAACGCGACGATGTCGTAGATGTCGCTGTTCGACCGCACGTCGTTGACGACGCTAGCCGTCGCCGACTGGTCCTGCTCGCGTGTCACGTCGTAATACATCGCGCCGACGGTCAGCGAGTTCTTGAAACCGCCGCTCTCATATTCCCACGTGCCGCCGCCGTTGAGACCGAAATCCTTGCCGTCGATGTAATCGTGGTTGAGCGTCGTGCGCTGGAGGAAGCCGTTACCGTTCAGCGCATTCAGGTCCGTGGTCTGGTTGCTGCCCAGCACCGTGCCGGTCCGCAGGTTGCGGATGCCGAAGCGCGTCGCGGTCGGAAACGCCGTTCGCCCCGCGCTCAGCAGGTCGTTGATCGGCGAACCGGCGCCGGGCGTCAGATAGTTGACGGCGCTGGTCAGACCGGCGTTCCCGGTGCCCGAGCCGGGGAACAGGCCGTTGAAGTCGTAAGAGTATTTTAGGTAGCGACTGTGGAGGAACAGGTTGACGCTGTCGCTGACCGGCGTTTCCATGTCGATGCGGAACTGAGCAGTCTTCGCCTTGATGCCATCCTGATAGCGAAATTCGCGGAAGCCGCTAGGATTCGCGAAAGTCGAGACCGGGACTTGGATGCTCTTGAACGCATCACCGCCGACATTGCCGAACTGGGTGCTGAGGCTCGGTATACCGCTCGGCTCGCCATCAATGAAGCGGTACGGCTGATCCGCGTAAAAGGCATTCTCAATATCGCCGCCCTTGGCGGAGATGCGGATATAGCCACCGGCCTCGGGGCGATATTCCAGCGCGCCCTTGATGCGCCAGCCGCGATAGTCGAACGGGTTGTCGCGCACGCCAGGGCTCGACTGGAAATAACCGCCGACGTTGAACGCCAGCTTGTCGGTGATGGGCGACGACAGGTACAGTTCGCCGCGCTTCTGGCCGTAATTGTAGTAGCTGCCGCGCGCCATCGCTTCGGTACGCGTGAAGTTCGGCGTCTTGGAAATGAAGTTGATCGTCGCGCCGGCACCGTTGACGGTCAATACGCCTGACGAGCCACCCTTCACCGCTTCGAGGCGATCGATCGTCAGGTCTTGGTCGAAGAAGAAGTCGGCACCGCCGCCGCTGTACAGGATCGGCATGCCGTCCTCTTCCAGCTGGATGAAGCGCTGGCCGCCGCCTTGCAGGCCGCGCACCGAATAATTGTTCGATACGGCGCCCGCGGTCGACTCGACGAAGATGCCGGGAATCAGTTCGAGCATGTCTGCTGTCGACCGCGGAGCCTTGCGGTCGATATCGGCGCGCGACGCTAGCGTGATATCAGCCGACGATGTGATTAGAGCTCGGTTACGGGTTGTTTGCCCCGTGACGACGATGTCCGCGTTCTCATCAGGTGCGCTCACCGCAGTTGGGGCGGTTGTATCCTGCGCAACTGCGGTTGATACTTGAGTTGTCGAGCGGGGGGCCGCCATAACCCCAGTCGCGAGCACAGCCGTGCGGCCATTGAACGACACGATCTTGAGACCGGAGGCGCTGGCGATCTGGCGGAGGCCGTCGGCGACTGCAAGATTGCCCTTGATTGCGACGATCCGTCGGCCGCGCGTAGCGTCTTCAGGCGCAATGATCTGGATGCCCGCCTGGCGTGCGAATGCGACGATACCGGTCGATGCCGACTGGGCGGCGACATCAAAGTTTCGGGTCTGTCCGAAAGCAACTGCTGGCGATGCGGCAACCGCGACGCTGGTCAACATGAGGCCCATATAGAACTGCGAACGCATTATAATCCTCCCCTTACGATCTGCCGACCGCGTCTTTAGCGCGTCTGCAGGAGAAGATGCGTCGCGCTCCCGTTTCCGTCAGGATTTGCGAGATTTATTTTATGATCCGTAAATCAGTGCCGTCTCTCTCGATCTTCGCACCCGTCATTATCGCAGCCGCGCGTGCGAACCCGTCCAGATCATCGGTGCGAAACCAACCCACGATCCTGCGGTCGGCTAGTTGTGTATCAACGGATAATTGTCGCCTATTGTACCGGTTGAACTCGGCTGCAGCGTCGCCAAAGGTCATACCATCGAGTATGATTTCACCCTGTCGCCATGCTAATGACTCGGCGGGCTTCGCATTTGCGACGACGGTTTCGGCGGTACCGGACACATCTGCTACGCTTGCTTGCTTGCCAGCGCTTAACATGACGAAGCGTTCTGGGGCAGCAACCGACCAGACTCGAACACGCCCTTCCGTTACCGTCACCTCAGCGCGGCCCAGATAACGGCGAACCGCGAAGGCCGTTCCAACCGCACGAACCCGCACGTCGCCCGCAGAGACCACAAACGGTCGAGCATGATCCGTTGCTACCGCGAACCAGGCCTCGCCATCGTCAAGCGCTACCGACCGCTGCTCCGGCGTCATTCGCACACGAGTCCGGCTAGCGGTGTTGAGAACGATGGTTGACCCGTCTTCAAGCTTGGCTAGACGGCGTTCGCCGACAGCTGTTTCTATGCCCATATTGCCGTGCGTTTCTAGCCAGACCACGCCTAAGGCCGCGGCAGCAACCGCTAAGCCCCCGCTGACCGTCAGTACTCGCCGACGAGAGAATAACGGTCTCGCTACTATGCGGGCATCGGCCGCATCCAACCCACTCCAAACAGCACGGGCACGCAGCAAGGCACCAACGTGGCGCGGATGTTCTGCACACCAACGGTCGATCTCGCCTGCCAAGTTCGCATCGTCTGGTGCGCGATCCAGCCGCGCGACCCACCTCGCTGCAGCAACGTCGATAGCGTCAGGATGGTCGCGCATTGCGGTTCCTTTCGTTTCGCGATGGCAAGTCAGCCCTGTCATCTGTTGAAAGGCCACTAAGGATAATTTTTAATCCCCGTGCCAGATCGTTCTCAACGATCATCTCAGTCACGCCCAATTCTTCTGCGATATGCCGCTGCGACAGTCCTTCGACCTTTCGCATGCGAAAGATAATTCGGCTTCGCTCTGGAAGCGCGGCTAGAAGATGTTCGACTTTCGCTAATAGTCCCCGCCCTGCGACGATACGTTCAGGTGAAAGATGGTCGGCAGCTAGCGCAAGTTCGAGATCGGCAATGGTTCCAACGGCTTCAATACGCACGACGCGAGCTCTGCGTATCTCGGTCAGAACCACGTTGCGTGCTGTCTGAAACAGATAACGACGCGGATCCTCTACACGCTTAAAATCTGCCAACGCGGCCAACCGGCAATAGGCTTCCTGGACGACATCATCTACATCAACACCAGGAAATCCGGCCCGGAGCCACCGTCGCAACTCGGGCTCATGCGGCAGAATCTGCCGGGCAACCCAGTCTACGAGTTCGGTAGTTACGTGCCTCATTTCACTCCTGACCACAGCATAGATGCATGGCCCCGATATTTCCGTCACGGTTTTACCGAGCGAAGACCAAATCTGTGCTCTCATCATTCGATGACGCCGGTTGTGGATCGGCGTCGAAAGCTCTGCCATGGCAGAGTATCGCTAATTTATTGGAACTACCTCGAAAACCTACATGGTAGGGGACTAGATCGGTGCCGATCGGAACCCTTCCCTGATCGACATTTTTCAAAAGATTGCAGTCAGTTGCTTCGCTAGCAGCAGGGGCTCGCTTTCGACGCTGATCCACACCGCTGATAGATCGAGTTCGTCTCACTGAGGCATGAGCATTGGGCGGCATGGCTTGCGCGTACAAAGCCTCTTTGAGTTCGAAAATCGGCGACATTTCGTGCAGGCTGAAGATGAACGAACGGCAGAAATGTGGAAAGAGGAAAGGGCTCGTGAGTGTCCACTTGTGATGACGTGGACGGCTCTCCAACCCTCAAGCAGGATGTCCTGCGGAGAGTCGAAGGAGAGTCACGATGGGAAACGTCACAACGATCGGTCTGGATATCGCGAAGAACGTGTTTCAGGTGCACGGAGTGGATGCTGATGGCGCAGCGGTTGTTCGCCAGCGTCTGACGCGTGGGCGGATGTTGAAGTTCTTCGCTAAGCTGCCCCGGTGTCTGATCGGCATTGAGGCGTGTGCGACATCACACTTCTGGGCGCGCGAGCTGGTCGCGCTCGGGCATGACGTAAAGCTGATGCCGGCGCAGTACGTGAAGCCGTACGTCAAGCGAGGCAAGAACGATGCGGCGGATGCCGAGGCGATCTGCGAGGCAGTGACCCGGCCGACCATGCGCTTCGTCGGGATCAAGTCGCCCGAGCAGCAGAGCGCGATGATGCTTCATCGTGTCCGCCTGATCCTAAACCGCCAGCGCACGCAGCTGTCGAACGCGATGCGGGCGCACTTGGCCGAGTTCGGGATTGCGGCGCCAATTGGTAGAAACGGCATCGAGCAGCTCCTCGACGTGATCGCTGATCCTACCGATGAGCGCGTACCGGCCGATGCGCGGTTCTGCCTAGAGATGTTGGCAGCGCAGCTGCGCATCGTAAAGGAGCAGATCCTCGAGAACGATCGTCGCATCCTGGCGAGCGCACGCGAGACCGAGCTCGGTCGCCGGCTGATGGAGATACCCGGCGTGGGTCCACTGCTCGCCAGCGCCATCGTCGCCACGGTTCCTGACCCCGCGATCTTCCGCTCGGGCCGCAACCTTGCTGCCTGGATAGGCCTGGTGCCGCGGCAGAACTCGAGCGGTGGAAAGGAGCGGCTGGGCAGCATCACGAAGGCGGGCCACCAATATCTGCGTCAGATGCTGATCGTCGGCGCTATGGCAGTCGTGCGCTATGCCGAGCGGAACGGGGCCAAGCGGCCCTGGCTCGTGCAACTGCTTGCCAGGCGGAAGGCCAAGGTCGCCGCGGTCGCGCTAGCCAACAAGAACGCCCGCATGATCTGGGCGATGATGGCCAGTGGCGAACGGTATCGCGAGCCGCAGATCGTGTAACAGGATACGGGGCGGGCGACCGCACCGGACGAGGTTGGAAAGGGCGGATAGGAGCTAATGCAACAAGCCGGTTGAACCGCCGGATCGGGAAAACCCACAAAGACCCAAGCACCTCGAGTGCGTATTTGTGATCGGGACCCGAACCGCGCGAATGGCATTATGGCCAGCGGCGCTATGAGCCGCGCTAACAGGTCGGACACATGGCCGCACCAACCAGCATTGCAACGCGACTGTTCAAGCTTGCCAACGGAGGGCCGTCCACACATGGGTCTAGCGGATTGCGATCTACCGGTTGATAGTTGCAGTGTCCGGCATCAGCCAACAGCTATTTGCGGTTCAACGCTCGCTTTGCCTCAAACACGGCATCCGCAGCTTGGCCACCAACCCGGTCCACGTCGTGGTTAAACTGATCGACAATGCGCGGTGCGGTCAGTCCGTTGAGCCCCTTGCGCAGCAGTCGCTGATACTCCTGCCGGGAGTTGGCCTTGGCGAAGGTCCGGGCCTTGAATTCGGACAGCGCGGCTTCGAATTTGAGGCGATCTTTCGGGCCAAGGTCAGCCTTTGCCGCGCGTAAGGTCTGATCGAAGGTCGCAGCGCTGCTCCCGTCGATAACGGTAGGCGCGCTGGTGCCGACGCCGCAGGCCGAGGCGAGGAAGCAGGCGGAGAGCAGGATCAACGGTCGCATATCATCACTCCTAATGCGAAATACGGTGGTGCGGCCTTTCAGAGCGGCGCGATCCAGTACGGTTGTCACGAATTGCCTCCACTCGCGCGGTGGAGACCAACATCAGCGTGACGTAATTACCGAATGACCACGACCTTGGCACCGGCCTCGCCAGCAATATCCTTCCAGGCCTTATCGGCTGTATAAGCCGGCGCCCCGACGCGTTTGGCCAGCGCCAGGCAAAAGCGATCGCCCAACGACAGCCCGGCGGATGCAGTCACCGATCGCAGGCCACCTGCCTCCCATGCCAGCGCATCGTCGGCAGGCACTACTATATAGGGCAGGGCACCCAGCATGGCGCGAATGTCCTCAAGCGGCGCGCCGAGATGGACGAAGTGACTGATCACCTCGGCCTGATTGACTGCACAGACCGACGCGTCCGCAATCACGCCGGCAACCTTGCTGGCACCACGCTCGCCTTTGAGCAAAGCCAAGATCGCCGAGGCATCGAGCACGACATGGGTCATTCGCCGCTCTCCGCACGTCGCGCCGCAAGGAAGGCATCAACCGAGGCGTCGGGATGCTGGGCATAGCGCTTGGCGATTGCCTGGGCCTTTGTCACGGCCTGCTCTACTGTACGCAGGATAACACCGTCTGGCGTTTCCTCGACTAGCACAGCTCCACCGCCTTCAAGCCCCAAACGTTTGCGAATTCCAACGGGAAGGCTCATGCGGCCGTTGGACGTGATGTTTACTTGGAGAGTCATAAGGCAATATCCGACGCGAGTGGCATTACGGCATCATCATACCACAAACCACGTAAAAGGTGGAGAGGCTCTACCGGTGCCCAATTGCACCCATGTGCCATAATAGTTACTAGCGATAAATAGTATTCCTGCTAGCAAGACAACACCGCAAATTTGTTGGTCGTAACGGAGCCGAAACAGTGATCATGGACGTGCCGACGTCGGTTGAGTTCCACACCGCGGGCCTCAATCAGCTTTATCTGGCGTGGGAGATCGCGATGCGAACCGTCCGCGAGTTCGACGGCGCGATGGAGGCCAGCGCCGGTGAAGAGAGTGCGCCACCCGAATATTGGCAGCGCGTTCAGCCCGCGCTCGCCAACGCCTTCAGCCTCATCCAGCAGGGCATGGAGTTGGCGCTCAAAGGGCGGATCGCGGACGTGTCACCGTTCCTGCTCGTCGGGCGGGATCCACGAGATTGGCCAAGAGGCGTTGATAGCGGTGATGTGTCGTTTGGCGAGTTTCACACCCTGAACGCCTCGGATCTCGTGAAGGTACATAATAGCGTCATCACGCCGCGGTTCGATGAGCCATTTAAAGACTTCTGGGAGCAGGTCCGGCAGGATCGCAACAGGATCATGCTCTCGACCTCGCGACCCAGCTTCGAGGCCGGTGATGTGGTGCGAACAATCCTGACGGCCATCGAGGCGCTATATCATGACATGCCGTGGCCGCAGCGGCTGCTCGCGTTCGAAGGCGATGGGAAGTTTACGGTATTCGGATTCGTTGACGACGTGCGCAACAATGTGATGCGCGAGGTGGATGATGCTCAGAAGCTGTTGACCACTGCGGAGAAGAAGCGGTTCTTTGGCATCGACAGCAAGCGTCACGCCTATGTCTGCCCAAAGTGCTATTATGATGCGAACCGCGACTGGCAGGACGACTGGCCGCGGCTGGCGCAGCTTGTCACTAAAACACCCGGTGAGACGGGGCTGCGGTGCATCGTCTGCGCCACGACGACGACCGTTGATCGCGACGACTGTAGCTACGCTCGGTGCCCTGGGAATGTGCTTTTCGAGGACTTGTGCCTAACGTGCATGCGCTCGCAGTGCGACAATTTGGACGTTCCATCGGCGCTCGTCGACAACTGCCTTGGGCCTGAGCATCGATACGAATTCGTCTTCGGCCAAGGCTCGCAGGCATGGGGCGGAGACTATATCAGCCGACAGCACCGGCTGCTCGATGACGACCGCGCCAAGGACTACGCCGCGCTTGCCTTGGCTAACCCTCATCTGGCTAGGTGGGAAACGGTGTCGATCTTTCATAAGCAAACCGGTGTCTTTCCGCTTCGCAGCGCTGATGACCGGGCAGTGGGCTATTGGCTGCGGGATGGCGGCCACCTCCATTGGTACGGTAGTGCCAGTGCGTATCAGCCCGAACGGGACGGACCGGTATGATTGGCGACGATGATGGTGCTGCAGATCGCCGGCCGCTCGCCGCGATCGCGCCGCTCGATCCCGCGCCAGCGTTGCTCGATCTTCCACCGGACCTGACCCAGAGTGATCGCGCCCGGGTCGAGCATTTTCTCGCACGCGCCTCGGCAGACGCGACCTTGCGTGCGTACCGTTCTGACTGGCGGCTGTTCACGACATGGTGCGACGCGCGAGGCTATGCCTCACTTCCGGCTTCGCCCATTGTTACGGCGGCGTTCCTAAGCGAACTCGCCAGCGACGGTAGCGCACATTCCAACGGCCGACCGCTATCTAAATCCTCCATCGGACGCCGCTTGGCTGCGATCGTTTTTGCACACCGCGCGGCCGAGCTCGAACCGCCAACCGCGCAAGCCGGTGCGGCCGCGCTCGATCGCGTGATGCGGGGTATCCGCAACGCCAAACGCAGCGATCGCCCGGCGAAGAAACGGCCGGCCGACAGCGACGTGCTGCGGGATATGGTGCGCCATATCACCGGCTCCACCCTCATCGACTGCCGCGATCGCGCGCTGCTCAGCATCGGCATGATGGGGGCGTTCCGCCGCTCCGAGCTGGTCGCGATCGACGTCGCCGATGTGGCCGAAGACCCACGCGGGCTGCTGGTCACGATCCCGTTTTCAAAGGGTGATCAGGAGGGCAGAGGACAGAGCGTTGCTGTGCTCGATGGTCGTCGCATGGAGCCGGTGCGCCATTATCGCGCCTGGTTGAAGGCCGCGGGCATCACCGAGGGCGCCGTGTTCCGCCGTCTGACCCCGCATGGCCGCCTCACCGACAAGCCACTCAGCCCGCAAACCGTGGCGCTGGTGGTCAAGGCGCGCGCAGCCGCAGCCGGCTATGATCCGGCACTGTTCTCAGGCCATTCGCTACGCGCCGGATTCCTGACCGAGGCGGGCCGGCATGGTGCCAATTTGTTCAAGATGAAGGAGCATAGCCGCCACAAGTCGCTCGAGATGCTCAGCGAGTATGTTCGCGACCAGGAGGCGTTCCGCAATCACGCCGGCGAAGGCTTTGCGTAATGAGCAGGCGCGGAAGGGATGGGTTGGCGTTGGCGAGGATGTCGCATAGGCAAGAGGGCGAGGGGACGCTGTGAAGACCGACACATCCGATGACTTCCAGTTCAGCCTGGCGGGCCGCGTGCGCAACCTTGGTTTCGCGCCCTCGCCACTGAACGCGCTGTTCCCGCTGTTCGAGGCGATCGCCAACGCGTTCCATGCCATCGAGGCGCGCTGGGATCGTGAGGCGGCCGCCAAGGGAGTTATCACAGTGACGATCCTGCGCAGCAGCTCGGACGATGAAAACCCGCCGGTCGCTGGCTTCCTGATTGAAGACAACGGGATCGGGCTGAACACCGACAACTGGCGCGCGTTCCGCACCGCGGACACCGCCAGCAAAATCAGCCGCGGCGGTAAGGGGGTCGGTCGCCTTTCCTGGCTAAAGGTGTTTCAGAACACGCACGTCAACAGCAGCTTCACGGAAGGCGGCTCAACGCTGCACCGGTCGTTCGACTTCGCTGTCGCCCAGAACGATGCCAGTCCGCTGATCAACCATGCGTTGCGACCTGCAGGGACAAGCCCGACCATCGGGACGAAGGTGCGGCTCGAGCCATACGTGCAATCGTACAGTGCGCACTGCCCGCGCAAAGCAGAGACCATAGCCGCGCACATCATCGGCCACTTTTTACGCAATTTCGCCAGCTACGAAGTGCCGTCATTCTCGCTCGTTGATCGCGCCGAACGGATCAGCCTTCTCGATTTCTACAGCAGCAACGTGGAATCCGACACACCCGAAACACTGAAGGTCGTCCTCGAGCCCGGGGAGGATCCGATTGATGTCGATATGTACCATATTCTGCTCAACAAGGGTCTCCGCTTGCATGACGGTGGCAAGCACTGGAACCTCTACGTCGGTGACGGCCGCGTGGTTCGTGACGAGAAGATCGATAATCAGCTCGGGCTTGGCTACATCGGCGAAAATGGGGACTCGGTATACATCGGCTTGGTTTCCGGCGATTATCTGAACGGGCACGTCAATCAGGAGCGTACCAACTTCACGTTTCGCGAGGATGACTATCGCAGCTTGCATCAAGCGGCAGTCGATGCGGCCAAGCGGCACCTGGCGCCGTATATACAGCAGGTTCGCACCAAGCAGGCAGGGATAACTTTGCGGGTCGTGCGGGAGAACCCGCAATTTCTGGCTGTCGCAACCAACATCCCGGCCTTCGTTGAGGAGCATCTGTCGCTCAACGCCAAGTCCGAGGAGGATATCTACATCGAGTTGGCGCGCCAACGCCGGCGCAAGCAGCGTGAAACGAAGCGTGAGATCAAGGCCTTATCGGAGGGCAACGCCAGCGAGGTCGTTGACCGCGTGCAAAAGGTCGCCAGCGCGATCAACTCGGATAAGAAAGCCTCGCTTGCGGAATATGTCGTCAAGCGGAAGGAGATTCTCGATCTCTTGGACAGCTCATTAGCGTACGTTGATCCGGAGAAGCGGGATTATCTGCGCGAGGAGATTGTCCATGATCTCATCATCCCGATCCGCTCGGACGGCGAAGCGCTCGACTACGAAGATCATAATCTATGGATTCTGGACGATCGCCTGGCGTTCTATTCCTACCTTAAGTCGGATAAGCCATTCACGACGTTCCTGACCGACAGCACCAGTACCCGCGAACCTGATGTCGCCGTCGTCTTCGACCGGTCGCTGGCGTTCGATCGTGAAGGCACCGATGAGCCAATCATCATCGTCGAATTCAAACGGCCAGGCCGAACGAACTACAGCCATGGCGACAATCCGGTGACGCAGGTGCTGGAGTATGTGAACATCATGCGCAACGGCGGATCATTTAAGGATCGTACGGGCAAGTTTCGCAGGCCGATCCCCTCCAGCACACGGTTCATCTGCTTTGTCGTGGCTGATTTCACGCCGAAGCTGGTCGAGGTCGTGTCGATGTCAATCGCGCAGAATAAAAGCGCGGATGGCGAAGGTTATTTCGGTTTCTCGCCCATTCACAACGCCGTTGTAGAGGTTCTGCCATACAACAAGCTGCTTCATGACGCGCGGCTCAGAAACGAGGCGTTCTTTGCCAAGCTTGGGCTGAACTAGTCGCATCGGATGACGGGTCGCGGTTGACGACGCCGATACGGCGCCAACGTCAGCTGGGAAGGCCATCGGGCGGCAGTACCGTCTCCGGTGGCGTATACACCTGGTCCCGAGCGGCGCGAACCACGTCGTTCACATATTCTGGCCAAGGGCCGGCGCCTGGCGGTACCGCAGCTTCTTCCCGGCGGTCGCGCAGGCGGTTACGGATTGTGCGGGCAGCGGTGCGCGTCGCCTCGTTGTCGTCGCGCCAAGCGCCGCAGCGAACCCGCCAGTTGACGTATCGGGGAGCGAAAACGAGGAAGATCAAGGTCCCGGCGCTTCGCGCTGGTTGCGGCAGAGGGCGGGCGTAGCCCGACCGGAGGCGCAACCAGCGCGAAGCGTGTTCTGCCGGTGGGCCCGGGCATCAGCTGCGATGCTTTAAGCGCCAGCTGTCGTTGCCGGTCTCGACGATGTTGCAGTGGTGGGTGATGCGGTCGAGCAGCGCAGTGGTCATCTTGGGGTCGCCGAAGACGGTTGGCCACTCGCCAAAGGCCAGGTTCGTCGTGACAATGACCGAGGTGCGCTCGTAGAGCTTGCTGACCAGGTGGAAGAGCAGCTGACCGCCTGAGCGGGCGAACGGCAGATAGCCCAGCTCGTCGAGCACCACGAGATCGAGCCGGGAGAGCTGGACCGCCAGCGTGCCGGCCTTGCCGAGGCGGTTCTCCTCCTCGAGCCGGTTCACCAGGTCGACCGTATTGAAATAGTGCCCGCGGGCACCGGCCCGCACGACGTTGGCGGTGATGGCGCTGGCAAGGTGTGTCTTGCCGGTGCCCGTTCCACCGACCAGCACGACATTGCGCTGGCCCGCCAGGAAGGACCCGCCGTGCAGCGAGCGCACCAGACCCTCGTCGATGGGCGTGCCGTCGAAGACGAAGGCGTCGAGGTCTTTCTCCGCGGGCAGCCTGGCGGCCGACATTCGGTAGCGGACCGACGCTGCATGGCGGTGGGTTGCCTCGGCACGCAGCAGGTCGGTCAGGATCTCCATCGTCGTACGCTTGCGTTGCAGGGCGGTGGTCCTGCCGGTGCAGATCGCGCAACATCCGGCTGCCCGAGAACGGGTAGAGCAGGTGCAACTCGTCGATCCGTCGCATGATGGCCAGGTCGACCTCCGGTACAGGGCGCGGCATATAGTAGATGCTGCCGCGGCTGATCCCGAGCTGCCGCGCCTAGACAATCAGCGGCAGCGCATGACCCCGGTCGATCATCGCCTTGCGCTCGGCAACAGACCGGCCTTCCCGAGCGCACCAGCCAAAAAATCGTTCGCCAGCGTCAGTTCGCCGATCTTCGCGTGCAGCACCGTAATGTCCACTGCAGGCTCGGCTGCGATGGGTTCCGCGCCGAACACGTCCGCCGCGCCCTCCAGCAGTCGCGCCCGCCACTGGTTGATGAGATTCGGATGCACGTCATACTGCTGTGCCAATTCGGCCAGTGTCTTTTCGCCCTTCACGGCAGCCAGTGCCACCTTCGCCTTGAACGCCGGGCTGTGGTTCCGGCGCGGTCGCTTGCTCATCTTGCCTCCTGCTCACGGCCAGTATCGCCGCTGTCAGATCAGCAATCCACTTATCCCCGCTGTGCAAATTTTCCGAGCGCACCTCTCAGGCGCCGGTTTCGTTCGGTCTGGTCAGTAGGCGCGGGGCCATACTTTAAACGATGGAAGGATCACCCTGCACGGAATTCCGGCTGTTGCCCATCGTTTCTCAAAGCTTCCGCAACTCGACGAAACTCGCTCGGCACGACGCCCACGTGCTGCTGAAAGAAGCGGGTAAAATTGCTTTGAGCACTGAACCCGAGTGCGTCAGACACCAGATTGATTGGCCGGCGTGCGATGCCGAGATCGTTGACAGCGAACTCAAGCCGTAACGAGGCGTGGTAGATACCCGGACTTACGCCTGTGCAAGCGCGGAACAGCTGGTTGAAGCGCGGCCGCGATAACCCTGCGCGCTGCGCGATCTGCTCCAGACCCAGCGGTGCATCGATGCCGTGCATCATACGGATGGCACGCCGAATGCGATAATCGCTGAACCCGTATTGCGAAGCCGTGTCGCGAACCAGCCCCGTCGCTGCGGTGCCGTGCATGACTTCCGCCGCAAGCGTGAATATAGTTTCACTGATAAGGGACGGATCATGATGCTCCGCCCGTAGCATCTCGATAAGGTCCCGGACACGTCGCCGTATCGTCGGGCCGATGACGATGCCCGGCCGCGGAAAGAAGCCCGGGCGGTTGCACGTCATGAACGCCCGTTCGAGACTCGCAAGCCACGCTGGCTTCAGGTAAAGGGCGAGAAAGATCGTGTGCGCGTTGGTATCGAGCGGCGTGTAGCGATGCGGCTGCCACGCATTCACAAGCACCGCGGTGTCTTCGGTCATCGGTACGCGCGTCGAGCCCACGACGAAAACCTGGTCTGCGCCGCTCGCTTTGAAGAGGATGTGGCAATGCGGATGCGCATGTCCGACTAGCGCCGTATTCATGTCGAGCAACGCCACGCGTCCGAACACACCCTGCGCGATCGCGAGGGCGGATGTCATGCTGCCTCCCGAGGCGGATCAGGGCCCATTGTCATGATGATCTTCTGGCATCCGCCACGCGCCCGAGCCAGCAGCAATCCCAAAAAATCATCCGATCCGATAAATCGCAATCTTTGGGGAGCGAGCATTCCCGCGACCGATCTGCTGTTCTTCGAAAATCCCAGCGCGTCGAACGCGCGGGTAGGTCGAAGGAGAGATGCTCATGATCGAAGTTCAGTTTCAGTCGCGCGAGCGCGATGCACGCGAAAGACAGCGCCAGAAATACATTCGAAAACAGTTCGTCGACGAAACGCCGCATGGCTACCGTGGCGAAATCCACCTGCTCAAGACGCTCGTCGTGACGGTTGGGACGATCGCCTTCTGCCTGTCCCGAATGGTCCCCCCGACCGTCCTGGAATGGACGATGATCGTGCCGATCCTTCTGCTGGGAAACTGGATAGAATGGGCCGCGCACCGCTACATCATGCATCGGCCGATCCCGGGACTCGAAGCGGTCTACAAGCGCCACGTAACCGTCCACCACCAGTTCTTCACCCATCATGACCTGTCCTACAAGGGTCATAAGGAATGGCGTGCGCTCTTATTCCCGCCGCTCGCTTCGATCGCCTTCCTCGTCGCCGCGTTACCCTTCGCGCTTCTCGCGGGCTGGCTGATCTCGAAGAACGCGGGGTTCATCATCATGGTGTCGATGGCGTCCTATTACCTCCTGTATGAAGGCCTTCACACGCTCTCTCATCTCGAGGACAAGGATTATCCGTGGCTGCGTAGAATACCGCTGATCAATACCGTGCGACGCATGCACGCAAAGCATCATGTCCTGGGATTCATGCAGACCCGGAACTTCAACCTGACCTTTCCGATCTGCGACGCCCTGTTCAAGACCAGCGACCTCGATCGCGGCCTGATCGGCACCTTGTTCAACGGACCGGGCGACCGTCATATGCTTCAGGAGCTTCGGTTTAATGGCGATCATTCTGATGATGGGCCGACCGCCAAATCCAGAGGGCAGAACGTATCTGATACCCCCCATAACCATCGCTGATTTGCCGGTTCGACCACCAATCGGGCAGATTAAGCCAAGCAGCCAAAAGACGCTGCCGGACTAAGAGCGGATGCGATATGCACTGGAACGCCTCATGCCATCATCATAACCATTATGAAGATGGTCGGAGCGCCCGACATGGGACGTGACGCGATCATCCTGACCGGCACGATCGGCTATATGATCGCGCTCGCCTTCGTCAGCTTCACTGCGCGCAAGAACGCACGCACGGCCAAGAGCTTCGCGTCGGGCGGGGTGCATTACCCGGGCGTGCTCATCGGCTTCCTGCTGATGTCCGAGTTCATCGGCACCGCGGCCAGCGTCGGCACCGCGGAGGCGGGCTACAAGGTCGGAATATCGGCGGCGTGGAACGTCGCCGCACTCGGCATAGGGTTCGTCTTTTACTCGCTCTTCCTGGCGCGCAAGTTCAAGGACACCGGCGAGAATACCATCTCGGGTGTCCTCGCGCGCACCTATGGCCAGCCGGTGAAGGTCGCGACGTCGATCATCATGATCTTCGCGTTGCAGATCGTCGCCATTTCGACCTACACCAGCGGAGGTGCGATCATCTCGCCACTGTTCGGTATCGACCGGTCCGCAGCGATCGTCACGACCGGACTAGCGGGCGTCTTGTATGTCGGGCTCGGCGGCATGAGCTCGGTCATCTATACCAACGTCATCCATGCGATGGTGAAGTATCTGGGCATCGTCATCGCGCTCGCAATCGGCCTGTCTCAGGTCGGCGGCGTGGGAACGTTGCGGACGCGCCTGCCTGCGGCGATGTTCGACGCGACCGCGGTCGGCTGGCCGCAGATCTGCGCTTGGCTGGTCGCAGGCATCGGCGCTGTGTTCGCGACGCAATATGTCGTGCAGGCAATCAACACGGTCGAGGACGGTGCGACCGCGCGGCGTGCGAGCTTCTATTCGGCGATGCTGCTGATCCCGTTCGGCATCCTCGCCGCGATGATCGGCATGGTCTGCCAGGTCCTCTATCCCGGCATCACCGCGACCGCGGCCTTTCCGACGCTGGTCGCCGACATGAGCCAGCTGCCCGCGACGATCGTCGTGGCCGGGCTCGCGGCGTCGTTGTTCGGGACGATTTCCGCGCTCAGCATCGGCGCGGCGACTCTGGTCTACAAGGACTTCTATCTGCCGCTCACCGGGCACGACGGCGAGAGCACGGGGTCGTTGCGCTTCATCCGCTGGGCGACGATCGCGGCCGGCCTGCTGCCCATCCCCCTCGCGATCCTGTCGACCGAGGTCCTCAGCGTGACGTTCCTGGCAAAATCGCTGCGCGCATCGCTCGCGCTCCTTGTCTTGCTGGCCTTCTACGCGCCGACATTCGGCACGCGACGCGGTGCGTTCGTCAGCATCGTGGCGTCGCTGGTCGCGACGATTCTGTGGTTCATGGCAGGCAACCCGTTCGGGATCGACAACGCCTATGTCGCGGTTGCCATCCCGATCCTGGTGATGGGGTTCAGCCATCTGTTCCGCGGCGCCGATACCGGTCCGGCGTCGGTCGCCTCCTGACGCGCATAGTCCGGACATGAAAAAGGCGGCGTCACCGCGTGGTGGCGCCGCCTTTTTCACTTCGGCGCGAAGACCGTTCAGCCGGCGTCACTCCACCGCGCGTCGGGCGCCAGCACCGCGTCGAGGTCGAGGTCTTCCGATCCCGGCACGCGGATCCGCTTGAACTGCATCTCGGGCGCATCGACCGGTATCGTCGCATCCAGTCCCATCTTTGCGCCGAGCCCGTCGCGGGTGGACGGATCGAGCTTAGAACCCTGGCTGTCAGCGATGACGACCAAGTCCCTGTCGGCCTGGAACCGCGTCGAGACCGCCCATTCGACTTCGCGCGGATCGTGAATGTCGACATCGGTGTCGACGACGACCGCGTGCTTGATGTCGTAATGCGCCGCGAAGGCGCCGAGCAGGACGTTCTTGCCCTCCCCCTCCTGCGTCTTGCGCAGCTTAACGTATAGATGATAGCGCCCGACGCCTCCCATCGCGAGATGGACGTCGACCACGCCCGGAAAGCTGCGCTGCAAGGTCGAGAGGATCGTCGCCTCCCGCGGGATCGCGCCGAGCAACAGATGCTCGTACCCGCCGCCGACAATCGTGTGGAATAACGGGTCGCGGCGATGCGTGATCGCATCAACGTGGATGACGTGGCGCTCGCCGCGCTCGCCATAATATTGCGGGAACTCGCCGAACGGCCCTTCGAGCTCACGCGTCTTGGGGAGAATGCGCCCTTCGATCACGATCTCGGAATCGGCGGGCACGCGGACGTCATTGGTCAGGCACTTGACGACGTCGAGCGGCGAGCCGCCCAGCGCGCCGGCGATCTCCAGCTCGTCATGGTCGATCGGCACGATCGCCTGGCTCGCGAGCAGACATGCCGGCGACACCCCGATCGCGATCGCGATCTCTAGTGGCCGTCCGAGCTTTTCCGCCTTGCGATAATAATGGTCGGTATGCCGCGGCAGCAGCAGGATGCCGATCCGATCCGGGCCGCTGATCTGGCAACGATGGATCGCGACGTTCTGGATTCCCGTCTCGGGATCGCGCGAGACGAGGATGCCGGCGGTAATATAAGCGCCGCTGTCATGCTCGTTGTGCGTAGGCACCGGCAATTGGCGAAGGATGTCGACATCGCGGTGCACCACCTCGTGTGTCGGTGCGGTCTCGCTCTGCACTTCGTTCCATGGCAGCGGTTCGGCGGCGGCACGCTGGACATGTTCGAGAAGGTCGGCGGGTGCGACGCCCAGCGACTCGGCCATCCAACCCCGGTCCGAAACGATGCCGGATATCACGCTCACCGGGTGCTCGGACGGTTCGGGGAACAGCGTCGCGCGCCTGCCGTCCAGCGCCTGCGCCACCGCCGCGACCTGATGGCGCAAATCGAGTCCAGGTTTGGCGACTGACAGACGGCCCGTATCCTGAAGCCGCGTCAGCCATTCCCGCAAGGACAAGGCGTGGTTGATGTCGGTCGTCATCGATCTCTCCCTCACGCCATTTCCCGGCGCTGCTCGACTAACCTAGACACCGCGCGCATAAACAGAAATAATTCCTACTGATCCCTCGTATCAGCAGACTTGAACAGCGGCAGCCTCGGAGTTCGGATCATGGACCTTCGCCAGATCAATTATTTCATCGCCTTGTTCGAGGAAGGCAGTGTGACGCGCGCCGCACAACGACTCCATGTCGTCCAGCCCGCGGTCTCGATGCAGATCGCTCGGATGGAGCGCGAACTGGGTCAGAAACTGTTCGACCGCACACCGAAATCGATGGTCCCGACCGCTGCCGGTCGTACGCTCCATCGCCTCGTGCTGCCAGTCGTGCGCAACCTTTCGCTCGCGCACGAGCATATGGCGCGGCTGTCAGGCGTCGTGTCGGGCAGGGTCACGATGGGCATGCTCGCGTCGCTCGCGACCAGTCTGATACCGGGTATGCTGACAGGGTTCGCCGACGATTATCCCGAGATAGAGGTCGCGGTCGTCGACGGCTACAGCTCGACTTTCATCGATCTGGTGAACGAAGGACAGCTCGACTTCGCGGTCATCAACCGCCCGTCGCGCAAGCTGGGACTGATCGTCGATCCGCTGGTCGAAGAGCAGATGGTGCTCGTCACCGGCGCAGCTGACGATGAGGGCGAGGACGAAGGTGCGGTTTCGATCAAACGGCTGACTGACTACAAGCTGGTTCTGCCGACGCGCCGACACGGCCTGCGCACCGAGTTGGAGCGGCATCTGGCAAACCGCAACGTCACGCTCGAACCGCGGCTCGAGCTGGATGCGATCGAGGGAATCGTCGAACTTGTCGCAGGCAGCGACTGGGCGACGATCCTGCCGAGCCTCGCCATCCGCCGTCATCTCGCACGGCGACGCGTACACATACGCGCGATCGAACCGATGATGGTCCGCCGCCTCGCCGTCATCCACCATCCGCGCCATCCGCTGAGCCCGGCCAGTCACGCCTTTATCGATCATCTCCGCCAGGCTCTGGTCGCGATGGCGGGCGACGGCTGGATCACTGCGCCTGATTGAACCGATAAGCCGTTATTATTCGACGTGATCCCTGGCCCGTCCTTAGTATCTGCGCAAAGATCAGGCCGCATTGCGGTGGACAGGAGAGCGCATGACCCGACTGACAGGACGCAGCATCATCGTGACCGGCGCGGCGCAGGGGATCGGCGCGATCTACGCGATGGCTCTGGCCAAGGAAGGCGCGCGCCTCGCGATCTGCGACATCGCCAGCCCCAACGACACCGCCGACGCGATCCGCGCGGCGGGCGGAGAGGTGTTCGCCGCAGCCTGCGACGTCACCGATGCACGGGCGGTTGCGCGCTTCGTCGCCGATGTCGAGGCGACCTATGGCGGCATCCAGATACTCGTCAACAACGCCGCACTGTTCGGCAATCTCGCGCTCAAGCCCTTGGAGCAGATCACGTCGGACGAATGGGACCGCGTGATGAGCGTCAACGTGCGCGGATCGTTCGAATGCGTGAAGGCGGTGATGCCCGTCATGCGCCGCCAGGGTTACGGCAAGATCGTCAACATCGCGTCGGGCACGGTGTTCAAGGGCGCGCCGATGATGCTCCATTATGTGTCGTCCAAGGGCGCGATCGTCGCGATGACGCGCTCGATCGCGCGCGAGGCAGGCGACGCCGGCATCCGCTGCAACTGCCTGGCGCCGGGCCTGACGATGAGCGCCAACGTCGCCGCGAACGGCGACTGGGCCGGCCGGATCTCCGAGGCCAACATCGCCAGCCGCTGCCTCAAGCGCGAGGCGGTGCCCGAGGATCTGACCGGCACGCTGATCTTCCTCGCAAGCGGCGACAGCGATTTCATGACCGGCCAGACCATCGTCGTCGATGGCGGCTCGGTGACGCATTGAGGACCGCCATCATGAACGTCACCCCCCACTGGATCGACGGCGCCGCCGTCTACACCGCGCCCGCCGACAGCCTCGACCCCGCGACCGGCGCGATCATGGGCGCATTCGCGAACGGCGGCGCGCCCGAGGCAAAGGCCGCTATCGCCGCTGCCCGTGGCGCGTTCGATACCAGCGACTGGCCGATGGCACCGCGCCTGCGCCAGCGCATCATGCTCGACTGGGCGGCGGCGCTCGCCCCGCGCGTCGACAGCCTCGCCGAGTTGCTGACGCGCGAGAACGGCAAGGTCATCGCGCAGGCGCGCGGCGAGGTGCTAGGCGCGATTTCGGAGATCGAATATTATGCCGGGCTCGCGCGACATATCCCGGGCCATGTACTCGAGCCAGAACCCGGCGTGCTGTCGACCGTCCTGCGCGAGCCCATCGGCGTCGCCGCGATTATCGTGCCCTGGAATGCGCCGGCGGTGCTGCTCGCGCGCGGCATCGGCCCGGCGCTGGCTGCGGGTTGCACGACCGTGATAAAGCCCGCCGCGCAGACGGTTCTGTTCAACGCGGCATTCCTTGACCCGCTGCTGCACGATCCGCGCTTGCCGGCGGGCGTTGTCAACGTCTTTGCCGAAACCGGGCATGACGGAGCGCGGCTGCTCGCGTCCTCGCCGGACATCGACATGATCTGCTTCACCGGATCGACCGCGGTCGGCAAGGACATCATGCGCAGCGCCGCCGATACGATGAAGAAGCTGTCGCTCGAACTCGGCGGCAAGTCGTGTGCGATCGTCCTCGCGGATGCCGATATCGACGCGGTCGCACCCAAGCTCGCCGCGGCCGCGACGATCATCACGGGTCAGCAATGCACCGCCGCGCGACGCGTGCTGGTGCATCGGTCAAAGCTGGACGCGATGAAGCGCGCCCTGACGCGGGCGCTCCAGGCGCTGACGGTCGGCAACGGCTTAGACGCCGCCAGTCGGATCGGGCCGCTGATCGACCCCACGTCACGTGATCGCGTCGCGGCGATGATCGATCGCGCCTGCAATGAGGCCGATGACGTCCTGTTACGTGGCCGGAGCCTGGAGGGCGCGGGCGCGTTCCTGACACCGACCCTCGTCCACCATCAGGATACAAGCGCGTTCTTTATGCAGGAAGAGATCTTCGGCCCGTTCGTCACGATCGAAAGCTTCGAGACCGAAGCCGAAGCGGTGGCCCGCGCGAACGATACCATTTTCGGCCTGTCGGCGAGCGTGTGGACGAACGACGGCGCAGCGGGCCTGCGCATGGCGCGCGCGCTGCGCAACGGAACCGTCTGGATCAACGCGCACAACACGCTGTTCGCCGAGGCCGAAACCGGTGGCTATCGGCAGAGCGGGATCGGCCGCCTGCATGGTTATGACGCGCTCGCCGACTTTACCGAACTCAAGCACATCTACCAGGCACCCGGCGTGGTCGGGCGCGGAGAGGCGCGCGGATGACGGGCCTGCCGCTTATCATCGGCATCTCGGGGGCGTCGGGCGTCGTCTACGGCATCCGTATGCTGGAGATCCTGCGCGAACTGGCGATCGAGACGCATCTGGTGCTGTCGCGGTCTGGCGAGATCACTATCGCGCACGAGACCGACCGCAAGATCGCCGATGTGAAGGCGCTGGCGACGCATGTCCATGCGCAGCAGGATATCGCCGCGTCGATCTCGTCGGGTTCGTTCCGCACGCGCGGCATGGTCGTTGCGCCATGTTCGATGCGCTCGATGTCGGAGATCGCGAGCGGGGTGACCTCCAGCCTGCTCACCCGCGCCGCCGACGTTGTGCTGAAGGAGCGCCGCCGACTGGTGCTGATGGTCCGCGAGACGCCGCTGCACACCGGTCACCTGCGCACCATGACGCAATTGTCGGAAATCGGCGCGATCGTCGCGCCGCCCGTGCCCGCCCTCTACGCGCGGCCGCAGAGCCTGGACGACATGGTCGACCACACCATCGGACGCGTGCTCGACCTGTTCGACATCGACGCAGGGCTCGTGCACCGCTGGAAGAGCGACGGCTAACCGCCACGCGCGGGTATCTGGATCAGCGTTTCGAGAGTCATCGCGATCGCTCCGGTCTGGTTCGCGACCGCCGTCGCGAGCAGGATACGGCCTCGATCGGGGCGCTTGCGCGACCGTACGACGTCCTGGACCTTGCGGTGCGCGATCAGCGTATCCCCCGGGCGGACAGGCAGCAGCCAGCACAGCGCATCGGTGCGCATGCCGAGCAATGGTGTACCCCCGAACGGCGCGGAGTCGACGAAGTCGCGCATCACCAGCGCGGCGACATGCCATCCGCTCGCGATGATCCCGCCGAATCGTCCCGCATGCGCGGCGTCGGGATCGACATGCATTGGCTGCGGATCGTAGTCGGTGGCGAAGGTGATGATCGCAGCTTCGGTGATCGTGATTGGCGTGCCGACCGAGGTCTCGCCCGGCACGATGTCTTCAAGATAGCGGTTGTCGCGCATCGGC
>NZ_JANBVH010000029.1 GCF_024273235.1 Sphingomonas faeni
GCCGCTTGGCATGATTTCGGAGGAGCAGTTCAACCGCACCTTCGATACCAATGTTCGAGGCACCCTGTTTACGGTGCAAAAGGCGCTGCCACTGATGCAGTCGGGCGGGTCGATCATTCTCACTGGCTCGACCACTGGATCGAAAGGCACACCGGCGTTCAGCGTCTACAGCGCGAGCAAGGCCGCGGTGCGCAACTTCGCGCGAAGCTGGGCGCTTGACCTCAAGGGCAGCGGCATCCGCGTCAACGTGCTTTCGCCCGGAGCGACCTTGACGCCCGGCCTTCAAAGTCTTGCGAGTTCGCCCGAAGAAGAAAACGCGCTCGTCGCCGGCCTGACTGCACAGACGCCGCTAGGTCGGATCGGCCAGCCCGAAGAGACGGCCGCGGTTGCCCTCTTCCTGGCCAGCGAAGACAGCAGCTTCATGACCGGTGCCGAGGTGTTCGTCGACGGAGGCATGGCGCAGGTCTGAGCCACCGAACGGCAATTTCTGATATCGCATAAACCCGGCACCTTGCCTTCAACGAGGGGCCGGGCCGCGACAGCCTGGCCCGTCTCGCTCGCCGTTCCTTCGAAACGTCGAGCCCATCAACGCACCGATCCCGGTTGTTCGAAGAATTCGTCTTTGAGGAACCTAGCTTTGAGCAACACGGCTTCCACCTTCTCCATGGCAATCCCGGAAAGCGTTAGCTCATCGTCCAGATTGCTGTCGCCGTCGCCGATAAGCAGAGATTGGACGGTAAGGTGTTTTAGCCACCTGGACATGACCGAGGCGGCAACCCTGTGCCGATCTGCAACTATCCGCCCGGTAATAGGCACGCTATGAGCATCCGCAACAAACAACTCGAGCAGCATTTCCCACGCCGGTTCGCCGAATATGTCCGGCGAAAAAACTTCCATCCGACACCTGCGAAAACGTAGGATTGCGCCCGCTAGCTGGACTGCTTCGTCATTGCCCTTCACAAATCGCTCCCGAATATCGGTAGCGATATCACCGTATTAGGCCTTATTAGGCAACCACTATCGGCTTTCGATGTGATTACCCATCATTCGGTCTAAAGCTTGACTGAGCCAGGCTGCTAGGGCGAAATCCTGTTTGGCATCGGCAAAAGCGATCATATCCTCAAGCTGGCTTGCAAAAACGCGAGGACATTGGTTTCCAGTATTTTGTTCCATATCAGTTCGGTTCCCAGGTAAGCCCGATTGTTACGCCACCGAACGAGATAGCTTAGTCATCTAAGCCGGCGCCCAAACGTATCACAAGCTGAACCAGATTGATCTAGATTATAATTCTGTCACGCCAAGAGATGGCGGTTCGACCGTCTGGTCGACACAACGCCCACGTATAACAACTTGAACATTCGGCTGTAGATGCGCTGCCGGATATCCAAGCTACCTGTTCCAGCATATGAACCGTGAACCACCCGGTAGCTCAACTCCCGATCACGCGGAGCCAACGCGAGCGGTTTGCACCAGAGGTCCGCGAGCGAGCGGTACAGATGGTGTTCGATCATCATCGGGTTATCAATCGCGATCGGCGACGGTGGTTTCGATTGCGAAAAAAATTGGCTGCGTGACGCAGACTTTCCATGAAGTAAAGAAGGCCGAGATCTATAGCGGCAAACGCGCCGGCGTCCCGACCAAGGTCGCCGACAATGTCAAAACGCCGGAACGCGACGTCCGCGAACTGCGCCAGGCTAGGGTCAGGACCCATTGATCTGAGCGGCTCGATCTGATTCAGGCTCCGTGAGGAGACCGAGGATGAGCGACCTGTACTGGCTGACCGACGAGCAGATGGCGCGGCTCGAACCGTATTTTCCCAAGAGCCACGGCAAGCCACGGGTTGATGACCGGCGAGTGTTGAGCGGCATCGTTTTCGTCAACCGCAACGGGCTGCGCTGGTGCGATGCCCCTCGGGAGTATGGCCCACACAAGACGCTCTACAACCGGTGGAAGCGATGGGGCGAAAGGGGTGTCTTCCTCCGCATAATGGAAGGACTGGCGGCCGCGAACGCCACGCCGAAGACGATCATGATCGACGCGACCTATCTGAAGGCGCACCGCACGGCGTCCAGCCTGCGGGTTAAAAAAGGGGCCTTGGACGCCTCATCGGTCGCACCAAAGGCGGTATGAATACGAAGCTGCACGCCGTCACCGATGCAGAAGGCAGACCGCCCAGCTTCTTCATGACCGCGGGCCAGGTCAGCGACTACACCGGCGCTGCCGCGCTGCTTGACGATCTACCCAAAGCGCAGTGGATGCTGGGCGACCGCGGCTATGACGCAGACTGGTACAGGGACGCCCTTCAGGCAAAGGGCATAACGCCTTGCATTCCGGGGCGAAAATGTCGGATCATCCCCGTCAAATATGACAAGCGCCGCTACCGAAGCCGGAGCCGTATCGAGATTATGTTCGGTCGTCTGAAGGACTGGCGCCGCGTCGCTACCCGCTACGATCGATGCCCGACCGTCTTCTTTTCCGCTATCGCGCTCGCCGCCACCGTCATCTTCTGGCTCTGATCAATGAGTCGTGACCCTAAGGAGCGCTTGCGTAAGGCGTCTGCGTATTTTGCCCAGGCGGAGCTTGAACTGCGTTCAAGCGATGATCGCGTTCGTTGACGATAACAGCGGTACCTATGGAATCGAGCCGATCTGCCACGTACTGTCACTGTTCTACTCACCTACCGCGAGCGCGTCGGGCAGCGACAGGATTCCGCGCGCCGGTCGGCGCGGGCGCGGCAGGATGCGGCCCTTAAGCCGGAGATCGCCCGTATGTTCGCGGACACGTTCGAGACATATGGCGTCGAGGAGCGCAATCGGCTTTTGAGCGCACTGATCCAGATGCGGCAAGATGTCTGCGTCACGCGCAGGAGCGACCCTGACCCAAGGCGAGGGCAAACCTCTCCGCATCGTCCAGGTGCAGGTAGCCGGCGTTGAAGTCCGCTACACCGGATAGCGCCTTCCAGTTTTCAATCGTGACGGACCGCTTGTCGCGGGTGATCAGACCATCGCTGTGCAGTTTGTGAAGCGTACGGTTGACGTGAACGGGCGTAAGCCCCGTCGCATCGCCAATTTGCTCCTGGGTCATCGGAAGCTCGTAGCGGTTTCCGGTTATCAACCCGGCGGAATGCAGCCGGAGGGCTATCTCGCAAAGTAGATGAGCAACGCGGCTTCGAGCATCGCGCCGCCCGATATTGGCGATCCACTCGCGGGAAATAGACCCTTCCGCCAGCGTTTCGAGCCACATGGCCCGACCTATTGCGGGATGCGCAACGGCGATTTCATGAACGGCTTCGGCCGCGACGAACGCAACATCCCCATCCGAGAGCATTTGGATGCTGTGATCGGCGATGCCAAGGAAGGCGTGTTGAAGATCAAGCAGTTCACCTGGAATATTAACGGATAATATTTGCCTTCCACCATTACCTACGATCTTACTTCGAAAGGCAAAACCAGAAATAAGAAAACAGCAGTTCTTTGTTATATCCTGTTCGCGGATTATATAACTCGACGGAGATAGGCTCTTTACGGAAAAAGGTAGATTCATAAATGCGGAGCGGTCGCATTGTGAAAACGAGGATCGCCGTTCCAGCTTCTTCAAAGCTGGCCCAAGGACATCTTTTGATAGTGCGGGCATTATGGTTACACCGTTGCGGTAACGCGCAACCCATGCAGTTCAATATTTGGCTGCCATGAAAGATCTAAACAAGGTTACGCAGGAAATCCCTGCGCTAGATCACATCGTAATGATTTTCTGCGCCTAGGAACGTTAACTAATTCCAGGCTGACGATTTGGCTGATCGCCCCCCCCCCCCGAACCACGTGTAGCGCCGCTCGCGCCGCTCGCGCGTTTCATCAGCACTGGTTGGCATTTCGCCACGACCTAATCGAGGCAGCAATGAGTAATCCCTGGGCTACAAAGATGGAGCAATTCACCGCGTTTACCGCGGGTGAGCGTACCCGTCTTGATAATTTAGTAGCGTTCAAGCAGCGAGGATTTCAGGCCCAAGAAGATATCATCGCTGATGGCGCACACTCGGACTACTGCCACGTTCTGCTGACCGGGCTCGCCTGTCGGTATAAAATTCTACCGGACGGAGAGCGCCAGATCATGGCTTTCCTGGTCCCGGGAGATCTGTGGAACGCCGAAATATTCATCTTGAAAAAGATGGATCATGCGGTTGGAGCACTGACCGCAAGTACGACAGCGATGATCCATTCCAGCGAGATGAAGACGCTTTTGCGGGAAGCCTCGCCGATCGCCGAGGCGTTGTGGCGGGGTACGATGACGGACCTTGGAGTTCTGCGCGAACGGATCGTCGATCAGGGTAGGCGCGACGCTACAGAGCGCCTTGCCCACCTGCTTTACGAAATGCTTGTTCGCTACCGGGTCAGTGGGGCCACCAAGACAAACGCTATCGACTTTCCAATCACCCAGACCGACCTCGCCGATGCTACCGGGATGACGCCGTCCCACGTCAACCGGGTACTGCAACGCTTCCGCGAAGATGGGCTGATCGAACTGCGTAGCCGGACGCTGACTGTCACGAACCCTGGACGCCTGAGATCCCTTGCGCAGTTCAGCGCGACATACCTACACTTGGACAGGACAGAGGCCAAAGACCCTACGGTTTATGCGCGGGCCGGGAAATTGATATGAGTTCCAAATGACCCACAACCGGCCGTTCGTAGCGGCTCCGACTTCGCCTATTTTCCCACGTTCGTTCATCGAAAGCACAATGCCTTTCAACAAGCGAACCCAGGCGATCGAACAGATTGCATCGTTCGCGCCCTGCACAGGCTGGTCTGAGGCAAGGCAGCAACTAGGGCTGCTCTTGCCCAACCGCTCCGCCTGACTTGGGATGTCAGTCTGAGGCATTCTTCCGATAATCCAGCGGCGGTTTGCGATCACCGAGCATCGCCTTGTAGGTGAAGTTCGGACCCCGGCGTTTCTCGAACTCCGCCTTTGCCGCGGCGATCTCGGCGGGATTGCGAAACAGCTCCGCCGCGGTCAACGCCAGCGTCTTGGTAGCGACGATCGCACCCTTCACGCCGATGCTGGAGCCCGCCGCGGCGACATTCTGCCAGCTATGCCCCGCCGATCCCGGCACGAAGGTGGCGGTCGAAAGCCCCACCGTCGGCGTCACCCAGCTGACGTCGGACACGTCGGTGGATCCCCCGATTGCCTTAGTCTCCAGCCGTGCAGGTTCGATTTGCGCGACACTGGTCAGTGCAGGTGCGCCCGCCGTCATCGATTTCTGAAGTTGCGTGGCGAACGCCGTCTCTTCCGGCGTCCAGGTAATGCCGCCCGCGGCGTGGAGCCCGCGGTCCATCGCCTTCATCAGCACCTCGTTCGAGAGCAGGCTGTAGACGCCACCGGTCTGCTCGAAATCGACCGTCGTCTCGGTCCCCATCGCGGCGCCCTGCGCAGCCTTCTTTACGCGCTCCATCACCGATTTGACGATCTCGGGATCCTGGTCGCGAACGTAGTAATAGACTTCCGCCTCGTCGGGGACGACGTTCGGCGCCTTGCCGCCATTGGTGATGACATAGTGGATGCGGGTGTGATCGGGAATGTGCTCGCGCATCATGTTGACCATGGCGTCCATCGCTTCGACCCCGTCGAGCGCCGACCGCCCCTTTTCCGGCGCGCCCGATGCGTGCGACGATCGGCCGTGGAAGCGGAACTTGCCAGAGATATTCGCAAGCGACGGTGCCTGCGACGCCGAGTTCGTGTTGCCGGGATGCCAGTGCAGCACGGTATCGACGTCGTTGAAGAGGCCTTCGCGGACCATATACACCTTGCCCGATCCGCCTTCCTCGGCCGGGGTGCCGTAGACGCGGATTTCGCCCTGCACCTTGTTCTTCAACATCCAGTCCTTGACCGCGATCGCGGCATAGGTGGAGGCGGTGCCGAACAGATTATGCCCGCAGCCATGCCCGGCATCGCCACCCAGCGGCGTCCGCACCGGCACCGCCGCCTGCGACAGACCCGGCAGTGCGTCATATTCGGCGAGGACACCGATGACCGGCCCCGTACCGTTCTTGAAGCTCGCGACGAACGCGGTCGGTTCACCCGCCACGCCTGCCGTCACAGTGAACCCGGCGGCCTTCAACCGGGTCTGGAGAAGCGCGGAACTCTGCGTCTCGAGATAACCCATCTCGGCGTATTTCCAGATCTGCAGCGCTGTATCCGAGATCGGCTTAGCGTTCGCATCGACCGCGCCGATCAGCGCGGTGCGATCGGCAACGGCCAGTTCCTGCCCCAGTGCGGGCGTGGCGAGTACGGGCGCGGAGGCGGACGTCATCAGCGCCACCCAGAACATCATGGTCTTCATCGTCGGTATCCCTGTGCGAGGCTGGATCAGAACTTCTTGGTGACGCCGAGGAAGAAATAGCGGCCGATCACGTCGTAGTTCTGTGCGTCGTAATTGCCCTCGGTGTCGCCCACCTGGGGCGGCTTCTTGTTGAACAGGTTGGTCGCGCCCATCCGGAACTCGGTGGTCTCGCCCGCCTCGAACCGCGCGTTCAGGTCGAACACGTTATAGGCATCGACGCCGCGCGTGGTGCTCACCGGGTTCACGACGCGCGCCGACGAGATCATCTTGTCGATATAACGCCAGCGTACGCCCAGGCTCGCACCGCCCAGCGAATAGGTGAACGACGTGACCGATTTCCATTCGGGATGCGCGAGGCCCGCGGTGGTTTCCACGCCAGTGCCGATGCTCCCCGCATAGTCGTAGCTCGGGGCGCCCGGCAGCGCCTGGATCTTGAACGATTCGAGGTAGGACACCGCGGTATTGAGCGCGACCGTACCCGCGTTGCCGCCCAAGCCGATGTCCGACAGGTTTACCTTCCAGTCGAACTGCACATCGACGCCGCGGACCTTGAACGTACCGAGGTTCAGGAGCGGCTGGAGCGGGTTGACCGGCACGCCGTTTGCGGTGTTGCGCGAGATCAGCGAGCAGTAATAATTGCTCGCGGCATATTGCGGATTATTGCCGCCCGAATTGAAGCAGAACTGGAACGCCTGCGCGATCGACAGCGGCCCCACCGCCTGCTTGATGTCGATGCGGTAATAGTCGACCGACAGCGACATGTGGCGGAACACCGGCGACGAGAAGGGCGACTGGATGACGCCACCCGCCGAATAGGTGTCGGCGATCTCCTCCTGAAGATCGGGGTTGCCGCCGGTCAGCGCGAACACCTGCGCGGTACCGAGCTGATAGCTGTCGATGATCGCGGTCGGCACGCCCTGTTGCAGGCACAGCGCGCGGACCTGCGCGCCGTTCGCGCCGACGCGGTAGGACGAGCGCACGTCGCACGGATCGCCGTTCGCGGTGGTCGCGGCCGGACTGCCAATCGCGACGCTGCCGGTCGAGATCGGCGCGTAGAGCTCGCCCACACTCGGCGCGCGGATCGCGCGGTTGTAGCCGCCGCGCAGTCGCAGCGCGTCGAACACCTGCCAGTTCGCATCGGCCTTGTACGCGTGCACCCCGCCGACCGAGTTATAGTTGGAATAGCGATAGCCGAGATCGAGATCGAACTGCTGGATCAGCGGAATGTCGTGCAGCAACGGCACCAGCAATTCGCCGTAGACCTCGCCCGCCTTCACCGTGCCGCCGGCCGCGCGAAGCACGCTGTAACCGAGGATGTCGCTGGTCCCGTCAGGCAGCGACAGCTGCGAATCCGGCTGGAACGCGTAGGAATTGGACCGGTAATCGGCGCCCAGCGCGAACCGCAGATCGCCCGCCGGCAGCTTGGCGAGGCCGCCCTGGATGTTCCCCTCGACCGTCTTCTGGCGCAGCTCGTTCGTATTGAGCGTGCGACGCGAGATATAGGCGATGCACTCCTGCGAGGGCGTCACGTTGCCGAACGGGTTGAAGCCGCCCGCGCACAATTCGGTGCCGCCGGTCGGGCTGTTGAGCAGCCGTGAGATAGCGCCCGCGCTGGCGCCGCCGCTTTGTGCGTTCTGGAACTTGGCCTTGCTGGTGTTGGCGTAGATGTCCCACGTCCAGTCGCGGATGCCGATCTTGCCCGACAGGCCCGCAGTCAGCTGGTACACGTCATAATCATAGGACTGCACGCGCGGTCCGAGAATGCTGAGCGCCTTGTAGAAGGTGACGGGCGCATTGGGGCTCGGCCGCGACGCCAGGATCGAGCGGAAGGCTGGCGTGATGAACGGGTTCGTCGTCGGCACGGTCAGGCCATAGACGTTCGACGCGAGCGTCGGGTTGGTGATGCCGACCGAGCTGTAGGTCGTGTAGCTGAACTGGCCGAACGCCTTGATATTGTCGGTGACGTCGTAGTCGACCTTGCCGAACACCGAATAGCGATCGAGATCGGCCTGCAGCGAGCCACCGTTATAGCCGAAATTGACCTGCTGGCTGTTGGTACCGCTGTTGACGATATAGGCTTCGTCGGTCTGCGGGTCGCGATAGTTGAGGACGGGAACGCCCGCGCTGCTGAACAGCGTCTGGTCGGTGTTGAAGCCGATCTGGCCGGTGTAGCGCCCGGCCGCGTTGCCGGTCAGCGCCGGCGTTCCGTACTGGCCGACGAACACCGCATTGACGGCGGCGAGCGTCGGCAGGTTGGAGCCGAACAACGCGTTGCCCTGCGGGATGGTGCTGAGCCCGGGGGTGGTGGTGCGGAAGGTGTAGTAATCGCGCTCGGCCTGCTGCGCGGTGTCGCGGCGGGTATAGTCGAACGACAGAACGCCGTGCCCACGCTCGTCCGCAAAGGAGGAGCCGGCGGTCGCGGTGATGCGGTAGGTGTTGCCGTCGCCATAATCGCTGACGCCAGTCTGGCCGTTAAGCTCGATCCCCTTGAAGTCGCGGCGCAGGCGGAAATTGACCACACCCGCGGTCGCATCCGAGCCATAGGTGGTCGATGCGCCGCCGGTAATGACCTCGATATTTTCGATCAGCGCCTCGGGAATGGTGTTCAGATCGACCGAGCCGTCGGGGTTGGACGGCTGCATCCGGCGGCCGTCCATGAGGATTAGCGTGCGCTTCGATCCCAGCCCGCGAAGACTGGCGTTCGCCTGGCCGCCGTTCAGCCCGGTGCTGGTGCTGCCGGTGTTGCCCTGCCCGAACGCGCCGCTGAACTGTGGCATCTGCGACAGCGCACTCTCGACCGTGACGCGACCGGTATTCTCGAGCGTGTCGCTCGACAGCGATACGATCGGGCTGTTCGCGACGTAATCGGACCGGGCGATGCGCGATCCGGTGACGGTGATCTCTTCGGTCGGCGCGTCCGCGGCCTGTTCGGCCTGCTCGCTGGGCGGCGGCGCGGTCGGCACGCTGCTCTGCGCGTGCGCGGCGCCCGCGACGAGTGCGATAGAAGCGCAGCTCCCGACGAGAAACGCGCGCGTGATACCCCCTGCAACCATGTCGAATGTCCCCTTGAACCAACCGCATCGTTGGCGGCCTCAAGGATCAAGACGCAGGTAAAAGACGGCCCCTCACGCACGACACGTAAAAAAGTTGCATAAAAAGGGGAGCAACCGTTTCCGATCGCTCCCCGAACCTCACCTTGATGTACTATTATATCATTCCGTCATCGCGTCGCCGTCACCGACGGCCCGTACAACAGCCCGTTGAACAGCAGCTTGAACGTCGCATAGGGCTGCGCGCGCTGCGTGACCTCGGGGCCCATCGCGAACAGCTTGCCCTTGCCCAGATCGGCGTCGACGACCGCGACCGTGCCGTCCAGTTTCTCCTGGCCGACCGCCCAGCCGCTGCGCAGCGGCGCCGTCCCCTCGAACCATGCGACCTTCTTCGCCGCGGCGCCGGACAGCGTGAACGGCTGGCTTTCGTCGAAGAAGATATCGACCGTCGGGGTCATGCCGTACGCCAGCGGCTGGCGCGTATCGATCTTCGCCGACAGCAATGCGCCGGGAATGTAGAACTGCTTCTTGTCGAGCGCCGACAGCGTCCCGTCGGCCTTCTTCGTCACCAGCGCGGGCTGGATCTGCGGATCGAGCAGGGTCGCCAGCCGGTTCGCGCTGCCAACCGTCAACACCGTCCCCCCCGCCTTCGCAAACGCGGCCACGGCGGGCAGTGTCTTCTCGGGCGTCACCTCGCCCAGCCAACCGCGATAGTCGGCCGGAATGTCCTTGGCGTCGGGCATCCCGAACCGATAGCCGCCCGGATACGGCCCGCCCGCCGTCGTCGGCACTGTGCCGTCGGCGAACAGCAGCACGTCGTACTTCGCGTTCAGGTTCCCGGCGTCGAGTTCCGGCGGATAGACCACGCTGAACGGGAACTCGTATTGCTCCAGCAGCCATCGCGTCCAGCCGGCCGGAATGACGCCACCATAGCGATCGACCAGCCCGATACGGACCGGCTTCAACGCCAGCTTGGCACCAGCGGGCGCGCTGCCAACGGCATAGGCATCGATCCCGAGCTGTTTCGTCGACGATGCCAGGATAGCACTCGCGGCCGGCGACGCCGGGATCCAGATCGCGCCGGGCGCCAGATCCTTGCCGCCCGCCTTGGTGGCGGTCTCGATCCAGGACACCGGCACGCCCGCTTTCAACAGTCGGTTGGTCAGCATGAAGCTGTTGTTCGCCTCGTGCCCGACGATCCAGCCCGCCTCGCCCGATCCGATCACGCGGCCGGGGGCGACCGACAGCAGGTCCGGCACGCGTTCGAAATTGCCCGAGAAACCGTCGAGCACGCGGTCGAAACTGACCCCCATCTGGTACGCCAGCGTATAGCCGGTGATGTCGTACGGCGCCTTGGGCGGGCCGCCGGGGAATTCGGGATCGTGCGGATGATCCTGCGGTTCGAACATGTCGATCACGTGCGGGCGATAGGCCTGCGCGGTCTTCACGACGTACGACCCCGCCGGATAGCGCTTGCCGCCGGCGGTGAACGGCGCGGTCGCGCGGTCGATATCGACGCCGTTCTTGATCAGCGCGTTGAGGAACGCGATCGTGGTGGGCATGTCGCGTTGGTCGGGCGACAGCACATAGCCGCGCGGGTCGCGCTTGGCCGGGTCCTGCAGGACCTTGGCATAGAGCGACGACGCGACCATCCCCTCCTTCGCGCGGCTGTTATAGCCGACATAGCCCTCGTCGGCCTTGGCGCCCTTGCCCGCCTCCTTCAACGCATCGACGCGTTTCGGCGTGGTGGTCCAGCTGTCGGTGCTGCCGCGCATGATCGCCTGATGGCCCATTCGCCAGATGTTCATCAGCAGTCGCTCGCGGTTGCGCGACGCGTAATCCATCACCGCGCGGTCGAGCGACCATTGATATTCCAGGCTGTCCTTCAGATGCCAGTCGCCCGGCGCGATCGGCAACGGCTCGTCGCTGCGCGCGAGCTGGGTATCGGCGATCAGCGGGATTTTTTCCGGCGTCGGCCCGCCGATGATCTCGGTCAGCAGCCCGATCGAATTGTGGAAATACGCGACCGAGCGCTCCATGCCGTTGTGCCAAGTCGAATAGGGGGCGGCGCTGCGCATCCCCGATCCGCCCTTTTCCTCCGACACCAGCCGGCTGTGCATCGCCGAGCCGACCTCCTGCAACTCGGTCATCACGATCGGGTTGTAGTTGTAATTGAACGGATCGCGGAACGGCGGCACGAACACCACCATGCCGGCGGGGCCGGTCTGGTGCTGGTTGAACACGATCTGCGGAAACCACTCGCGGAACAGCATCCTGTTGACGGCTTCGGTCTCCGGCATCTGCACCATGAAGCTGTCGCGGTTGTTATCGTGGCCGATATACTTCTGGTAGAGACGCGGGATCGTCCGGAACTCGCGGGTATTCTTGTCGGCGTTGCGCATGTACCAGTCGGCAACCAGCTGAAGCCCATCCGGATTGTCCTGCGCGAACAGCACGATGTCGTCGTTCAACACGCGCATCGTCTCTGCATCTGTGCCGGTCAGCATGCGGTAGAGCACGTGGATCTGGCTTTGCGTCGTCACCGTCTCGGTCGCGTGCATGCCGGAGTCGATCCAGACGATCGCCTTGCCTTCGTTCGCGAGCGCCTGCGCCTCGGCCTCGGTCTTCACCTCCGCCTTGGCGAGTTTCCGCGCGATGCCCTGGTAATGGTCGAGCTTCGCCAGGTTGGCGGGCGAGCTGACGATCGCGACCCACATCGTGCGCCCCTCCGCCGACTTGCCGATATCGACCAGCTTCATCCGGTCGGACTGGCTGGCGAGCTTTTTCAGATAGGCTTCATAGGCGTCGTAATTGGCGAGGAAATAGTCGCTGCCGGGTTCCTGTGCGAAGGCTTCGGCGGGGGACGTTATCGTGCCGACCTTGGGGCTGATCGGCTCGGCGGATGCCGCACCCGCGAGCGCCAACAGCCCCGCGCCCAGAAGCAACATGGTCTTCGACATGCGATATCCCCCTTTTGCCGCCGGACGTTGCCGGCCCCGTATTCCTCTAGACGTACGCGTGTGCCGATCCCTCAGCACGCCGCGACAATAATTCAGCCGGGCAAGAGATCGAACGCTACCGTCAGCCGCGAGGCATCGCCGGTAAACGGCTCGGTGCCGTGCCACGAATAGGATGGGAACAGCACGAGCTGCCCCGGCACCGGCCGGACATGCCGAGTCGGCGGCAGCGCGGGCGCGGTCGGAATGCCGGGCCGCCCGAACGCCAGCCAGCCCTGCGGCTCCTCCGCCACAGACGCCGGCAGATCGACATAGAAGGCGGACGACAGCCATCCGCGCGGATGGACGTGATCGGTGTGATAGCCGCCGGGCCGCAGCAACACGGACCACGCCCCCGCGAGACGATATCCACCCGTATTGCGCCGCCGTACCGGATCGCCCCCCGCCCCCAGCTGCGCCAGATGCGCCCGGATCGGCAGGTCGAGCGCCGCGAACAACGCGCGCAGCACCGGATGATGGACCTTGCTCAGATCCTCCTGCGTCTGGCTGCCGTGGCGAAGCGACTGGTCGAGCGGATGCGTGCGCCACGCATGCCGCGCGCGCAGGGTCGCCGCGAGATCGTCCAGGAACGCGGGCAGCGTGGACCATCCCGGCGGCACGTCGATCGTGCGCGCGGAGACCAGCCTGGGATCGTCGCAGAGCGCAGCATGGCGCGGATCGCCGAGCAGCCGCCACGCGGTCGCGAGCAACGCGATCACGCCTTGATCGTCGGGTGCGACGGCGGCGATCCGTTCCGCCAACGCCGCCCCTTCTGCGACACGCCCGACGTGCAGCAACGCCTCGACCGTGGCCTTCGCCGCGTCGGTAGACGACGGCACAAGCCGCAAGGCTGCCGTGGCCTGGGCGAGTTGGCCGTCGGCGTCGCCCAAAGCGGCCCGCGCATTCGCCGCGAGCAGATGCAGTCCGGCATCCGGTGCGCGGGCGATCGCGCGGGCGAGCGCAGCCGCCGCACGCGCCGGTTCGCCCGCACTCATCAGCACCACCGCCTCGACCGATGCGAGCGCAGGCACCCGCGTCGCATCGACCGACGCCAGCGCCGCGCCGACATCGGCGGTCCGCATCCACCGCAACTGCGCGAGATCGCGATGCGCGGTCAAATAGTCCGGGCGCACGCCGATCGCCGACAGGAAAGCAGCCTCCGCCGCATCGAAATCGCCCGTCCCCTGCAATGCGCGCGCACGCACCAGCCAGGTCTCGGGCGCTGTCGATCCCTTGGCGAGGGCACGGGCGGACGCCGCCGCCGCGCCGGCGAAATCACCGAGATCGCCCAGCGTGGAGGCAAGATTATGCTCCGCCACCGCGCTTTGGGGGCGCTCCTCGGCGGCACGCGCATACAGGGCCGCCGCGCTGCGCAGATCGCCCGCGGCCTTCGCCTGCCGCGCCTGCTCCATCGCCGCGGATGCTGTCACTTTGGTGGCATCACTTTGGCGGCATCACTTGGGCTCGGTGACCATCAGCACCGCGAGCGCCAGTGTGCGGATGCCCGTGCGGATCGCCTTGTCGTGGTCGGGTGCGAAGAACGGCGAATGGTTGCTCGGCACCGCTTCGCCCTTCGCCTTGTATGCGGCCAGCGTCGCCGCATCATAGCCGCCGATCGTGAAATAGACCGACGGCACGCCTGCATCGACGAACGCCGACCAGTCCTCGCTCGCCGACCAGCCGGGGGCGGTCGCGGGCAGATACGTCACCCGGTCGCCGCCCGCCGCCTTCAGTGCCGCCGCGGCGCGCTCGGCCAGCACATGGTCGTTCATCACCGCCGCGGTGCCGTGCAGCCATTTCACCTCCGGGGGCGGCGCCATCGACATCGCCGCCGACGCGTCCGCAGTGCGCTTCACACCGTCTAGCAGCAGCTGGCGCACGTCCTTGTCGAACGACCGCAGGCTGAGCTTGAGCACGGCCGTGTCGGGAATGATGTTGCCGACGGTGCCCGCCTGGAACGCGCCGACGGTGACCACGCCGAATGCGTTCGCGTCCTTCTGCCGGCTGATGACCGCCTGCACGTCGGTGACGAAATGCGCGCCCATCACGATCGGATCGATCGTCGCGCTGGGCATCGACCCATGCCCGCCACGGCCCTTGAAGGTCACTTGCAGGCTGTCGGAATTGGAACTGGTGACGCCGTCCTTGACCAGCACCGTCCCCGCTTCGCCCGATCCGACATGAGCGGCAAAGCCATAATCAGGCTTGGCGAACTTGGTGAAAAGCCCGGCGTCGAGCATCGCCTTGGCGCCTTTGAGCTGCTCCTCGGCGGGTTGGGCGATGAACATCAGCGTGCCCTTCCACTGCGCCTTCATCGCCAGCAGCGCCTGCGCGGTGCCGACCCACGCCGCCATGTGCACGTCGTGGCCGCAGCTTTGCGCGACGAAGGTCGTCTTACCCTCGAACTCGGTCTGCGCGCGGCTGGCATAGGGAAGCCCGGTCTTCTCCTCCATCGGCAGCCCGTCGAGTTCGGTGCGCACCATGACCGTCGGCCCCGCACCGTTCCTGTAAATCGCGACGAGCCCGGTACCGCCGACCTTCTCGGTCACGGTGAAGCCCAGCGCCTTCACCTTGCCCGCCAGCAGCGCGGCGGTACGCACCTCCTGCATGCCGATTTCGGGATGCGTGTGGATATCGCGGTACAGCATGTCGAGCCCGGCGTAATTCTTCTCGATCTGTGCATCGATCGCGGTCCGGTCGCCCGCCGGATCGGCCGACGCCACGCCGATCCCCGCCATCATCGCACATCCGGTCAACAGCAGCCGCATCGTCTTCATCGGAAATACCCATCTTTCGAGACCGAGGATGCCCCGCCCTGCCATGCAAGACGCGATTGTGCGCGATCCCCTCAGCATCGAAAAGGCACACCCCTCAGAAATCACGATCGAGCGACAGCATGACGGTGCGCGGTGCACTGCTGTAAAGCTGCCGCGTGCCGAACGCGCTCGACGTCAGCCGGTTCGCGCCGACCGCGTTCAACACGTTGCGCAACGCTACCCCTGCGCGCCACTGCGCCAGCCGGATATCGGCCGTGGCGTCGATCACGAACCGCGCGGGCGTCACCGCGTAATAGGTGCTGCGATCGTTGAACGCGGTGCGCACCCGCGTCGCGCCGACCGCGTCGACGGCGAACGTCGCGACCTTGCCCCCCGCGATCGCCGTGCTGGTCTGCACGCCAAGCGCATAGGTCAGGCGCGGCACGTTGGGAAGCGGATCGCCGCGCCGCCCGGCACCATCGGTCGTGCTGACCGCCTGATCCTCGCCGAGCCGCGCATCGGTATAGTTGGCGGACCCCGTCAGCCGCATCGCGCCCAGCGCGAGACTCGCCTTGGCCTCCGCACCGTCGATCCGCACCGTGCCGATATTCGTATTGTACCCGAACGCGCCGTTCGCGCTCCATGCGGCGTAGATCGGATCCGACCAGTCGATATGGTAGAGCGCCCCCTCTAGCGTGAGCCGCCCGCCCGCGATCCTGGTCCTGGCGCCCAGTTCGTAGCTCCAGACATGGTCGGCGTCGTAACTGCGCTCCTGATCGGTCAAGTCGGGGGTGATGTTGACCCCGCCGGGCCGGAACCCTTCCGATGCGATCGCATAGACGAGCGTCTCGCCCGGCAGGCGATAGGCAAGTTCGGCCTTCAGGTTGGTGCCGTCGTCGGCGCGCGCATACCGATCGGTGCCGATCGCGCCGGTGCCGGTGATGATGTTGGGGATCGGCACCGATCCATAGGCGGTGCGCGTGTAATGGAAATAGCGCAGGCCCAGCGTCGCCGTCAGCCGCGACGTCACGCCCCAGTTCGTCTCCGCGAACAGCGCCTGCTGGTCCAGCGCGCTGTGCAGCAGCCGCAAGCCGGTGATGTCGAGCGGCGTGACGCGCAGTCCGGTGGTGGCATCGGCGCGCACCGTGTAACTTTCAGCCGAATCGCGCCGCCGCTCGACGAATCCGCCGAGTGTCCAGCCGAGTGCCCCTGTCCTGTCCGACGACACGCGCACCTCGGCGGTCGAGCTCTGGACGTGGAAGGGCTGGTACAGCACGCCCGGCAGCCGCGTCTGCAGATAGGCCTGGAACGCGCTGCGCTGCGCCGGCGTGCACCCGGTACCGCTCGCCAATACCGCATAGCGCTGGCAGCCCGCCTCGCTCCTCGCCTGTTGCGCCAGCACCTGCGTGAAGTCGCCTTCCTTCACGATCGTCCAGCGATAATGCGACCCGGTCGCCACGATCGCGATGGCGCCCGTCGTCCAGTGCGCGGTGACGCTTGCCAGGTCGAGCCGCTCGCGATTGGGCGTACGCACCGGCTGGTCGTTGCGATAGCGCCCGAGGTCCGGGTACCAGAATCCCGCATCATCGATCCGCGTGCTCTGGTGCAGCAGCAGCGTATCGACGCGCAACGCCTGCGATGGCGTCCACGCGAGCCCTAGCCGCGCGCCCTGACGCAGGATGCCGCCGGTGTCCTTCAGTCCCAGCCGATCATTGTCGACATAGCCGCCGCTCGTGCGCCGATGCACCACGATCCGCGCGGCCAGCGTGTCGCGCACGATCGGCGCGTTGACGACGGCTGCGACATTGCCGCCCATCACGCCGCCCTGCACCGCCGACACCCCGGCATCGACATGCCCGGTCCAGCGCGTCGCGTCGGGCCGATTGAACAGGACCCGCAGCGTGCCGCCCATCGAACTTGCGCCATACAGCGTCCCCTGGGGCCCACGCAGCAGCTCGATCCGGTCGACATCGACCAAGTCGACATCGGGCGTGCTCGCGGCGGGATCGAACGTCGTCCCCGACGGTCCGCTTATCGGGGTCTCGCCGTAATAGACGCCCACTGTTGACTCCCCGGTGCCCGTGACGCCGCGGATAGCGATCCGCTGTTGCAACGGTGCGGTCGCGATCGGCACTAGCCCCGGCAGTAGCGCGGCGGCACTGCGCAGGTCGTACGCACCCCGCGCCAGCACCTGCGCGCCCGTCACCGCGTCCATGCTGATCTCGGTATCGCCGAGCGCGGTCGGGCGTTTCAGCGCGGTGACGACGATGTCGGCCGAGGGCGGCGCAACCTCTGCCGTGGCGTTGGACGATTTCGCGGTTGACGACCGCGTGTCGTGCGATCGCGCAGGGGGTGCGGCGACGATGATGATGACCCCGGCACGGACATGCTTCGCGACCAGCCCGGTATTGGCGAGCAACGTCCTGAGCGCACGCTCCGGCTCGATAGGCCCGTGTAGCGCCGCCGTCGTGCGGCGACCGGTCATCTTGGGATCGAACAGGATCTGCTGACCCGTCTGCGTCGCCAGTTGGCGCAGCGCTATGTCGAGACGCCCAGCGGGGATCGCCAGCAGTATCCGGTCGTGGGGCGCCGACGTCGCGTAACCACAGCCGGCACCACAGACGACGCCGCAGACAACAACCGCGATCCTTGATGCTGTAACGCCGCGTGCATGCATCAGAACGTGTCGATCGACCCCCGGTAAGACGTGGTCCCTCCCCCCGTTCTGATGACGGTTTCGCTACAGTGTCTGCTTGACGCCGGACTGGCAACATGATCGATTGTGACAGATATATAAAAAGGGGATGCCGCGGGCTTCGGGCGGATTTGAGACGGGGCGCGATCATGCAGAGTTCCTATGCGCGCATACCCGCCGGCGACGGCGGTACCGTCGACCTGAGCCGCCATCTGGGCGCAGTCCGCCGGTTCCTGATGAAGCGCGCACCGATCGGCGAAGTCGACGATCTGGTCCAGGAGGTGGCGCTGCGCATGCAGACCCGTCGTGCGACCGAAGCCATCGACAATGTTGAAGGGTATCTGTTCCAGGTCGCACAGAGCGTACTGGCCGATCGCGGCCGCCGCGATACCGTCCGCCATCGGTCGGCGCACGACAGCCTGGAAGAATTTCATCATCCCGTTGAGGACCGCTCGCCCGAGCGCGTCCTACAGGGCAAGGAACATCTCGCGCAGCTGATCGCCGCGATGAACGACCTGCCCGACCGCACGCGTCAGGCATTCGTCCTTCATCGCTTCGAGGAAATGAGCTATGCGGCGATCGCCCGACACTTGGGAATATCGGTGAGCGCGGTCGAAAAGCATATCATGAAAGCGATCAAGCTCCTCTCAGGTTCGCTGCGCTGATGGCCCCCGTATCGGCGAATCCGGACGCCGCGGCGGCCGCTGCGGCATGGTATGCGCGGCTGCATGCCGACGATGCGACGCCGGCCGACCGGGCGGCATTCGGCCGCTGGCTCGCCGCCGAGGATGCGCATGATCAGGCTTGGCACGATCTGGTATCCGCGACGCGCATCCTGGACGAGGCACGCGACGATCCCGCCCTCCTCGCGATGATCGCCGCGACCTACAGCGAAGCGCGCGCCAGCCCACCGCGGCGCTGGTGGCCGATGGCGGGCGCCGCAGCCGTGCTGCTCTCTATCGGTGGCGCCGCCGCTCTTGTCGTCGACAGGCATGCGTCGACGCCCGCGACCGAGATCGCGGATACGCGCTATGCGACGCTGATCGGACGATCGCGCGACATCGCGCTGCCCGACGGAACGCTGATGACGCTCGATGCCGAGTCCTCGGTCCGGGTTGCGGCCCCCGGTGCGACGCGCCGCGTGGCGATCGATCGCGGCCAGGCCTTTTTCAAGGTCGCGCACGATGCAGGTCATCCGTTCATCGTGGCCGCAGGCGGCAACAACGTGACCGCTCTGGGCACGCAGTTCGCGGTACGCACCGCGACTGACCGCGTTGTCGTCAGTCTGATCGAGGGCTCGGTTCGCGTCGACACTCCCGCAATCGGTCGCGCGATGACGCTTGTGCCGGGCAATACGCTGACGGTCGGCCGATCGGGACTGCAACTCACCCGCGCCGGCGCCGATACCGCCACCGGATGGCGCAAAGGCGAATTGACGTTTGACGCAACGCCGTTGAATCAGGTCGTAGCCGAACTCAACCGGTATTCCGTGCAACGCATCGAACTCGCCGACGCACGCCTCGCGAGCCGCGTGTTCAGTGGCGTCCTGAAGACAGACGGTGGCGGGCCCGCGCTTGCCGACGCGCTATCGGCCTATGGGGTTGCGCGCGTGACACATGTCGATCGAACGCGATTGGTGCTTGCTTCCCAACCGTGAAAGACAAGTTGGGCGAGCAAGATTGCTAGGGCGTCGCAGCTTCCCGTCGAAGGTCGTTCGACCTCACTAAGCGGGGATCGCACGCACGTGTCATTTAAGATTGCGGCATTAGACCTATAAGTCGCCGTTCAAGTCCCTCCCCGGTTTTCCCAACTTCAGACGCTCATTAATCTTAGCCGGACGGTCGCTCGACCGGCCACCAAAGGTATTCTCGGAGGGCAATAAGTGGGACGAAACCGTCGTTCCGAAGGGAGGCACCTAACGGCGACTTGTGTCAGAAGCCGCCATTCCGCGTTTGCCCAATCGGCTCGGTAGAACGGCAAAAGGTGGTCGAAGGCTCACCTTCATTAACGAGCCAAGAGTCATGCGTTGCCGCGCTGTGGGAGCATGCGATCGCGTAGAGCGCCCGCTATTTGCGTCGCGACCATGACGGAAACGGCGACGTCAGGTCTCGAACGATAAGGATAGGAGAGCGGCCACGGAACGGACGGCTTTGGCGGAATGGGTGGGATGCGAGATAATGCCCCACGAACGCGACCTTCGTGGTTGGCTGCGGTCACGCGTGCTCGCCGCTGATGACGTGGAGGATGTCGTGCAGGAATGCTATTGTCAGCTCGCGCAGCTCCCCAGCGTGTCCCACATCGTCGAGCCGCGGGCCTATCTGTTCGCTATGGCGCGGAACCTCGCTAACCGACAACGCCGGCGCGCTCGCGTCGTGCGGATCGAGCCGATCGCGCAGGTCGAAAGCAGCGAACTGGCAAGCGACCAGCCCCTACCGGATCGGATCGCGGCGGGGCGGCAGGAACTCGATCGCGTGCGTGCCGCGTTGGGCACCCTGTCCGATCGCGCTCGCAAGATTTTCCTGCTGCGACGCATCGAAGGGCTGAGTCAGAAGGAGATCGCCGCACGGCTCGGCGTGACGGAAGCGGTAGTTGAAAACGATGCCAGCCGTAGTCTTCGCGCTATCCTCCGGATGCTGACCGAACCTGCAGAGGTGGTTCCCCCGGCGAAGGAAGGAAAAGCTCATGCTCGATCGCGTTGAAGATATCGCGGCCGAATGGGCGCTGCGCCACCCGCTTGACCCGGCGGGTGAAGCTGAAATCGCGGCATGGCTGGCGGAAAATCCGGCCCATGCCGGAGCGCTCCTGCGGGCAATGGCCGGGCTGAGCCTCGTCGATCAAGCCATCGCACCGAGCGCCGGCTTTGCAGAGACATTGCCCTGGTCACCCATACGCCGCAGGCTTCTAACTGGCATGGCCGCTGCGCTCGCGGCGAGCGTTACCGGGCTATTCGGATTGCAGTATTGGCGCGCGCAGCATGTCGAGACTGCGCAAGGCGAAATCCGCCGCCTGCCGCTTGCCGACGGATCGGTCGCGATGATCAACACCGACAGCGCGCTCAGCGTCGCACTGGAGCGGGACATCCGCCGCATTTCGCTCGATCATGGCCAGGCCTGGTTCCAGGTTGCCAAAGATCGGGGCCGCCCCTTCGTCGTCGATGCCGGTATCGCGCTTGTCCGAGCGGTAGGAACCGCCTTTTCGGTGGAACGACGCGACCAGGGGGTGGAGATCGCCGTGACCGAGGGCACGGTGGCAGTATGGGCGGCGGACGCCAGCGGGGCGATGACGATCATCGAGGCAGGCCAGTCCGCGCGCTTTCATGCCGGTGCGGCAGAGCCTGTTGTCAGCACCGCGCCTGCCGCAATCACCCGCGCGCTGGCCTGGCGCAGCGGCGAGATCGCGCTGGAGAACGAAACGGTCGCCAGCGCGGTTGCCCAATTCAACCGCTATAACCGCCAGCAACTGATCGTCGAGGATCAGGAACTGGCGCAGGAACGGCTGATCGGCCTATTCCAGATCGACAGGCCTGGAGACTTCGCCGCAACGTTGGCCACATCGTTCGAGGCGCAGGTGACCGCCACGCCGAATGAAATCCGCATCGCGCGCAAAAAAGTTGAGCTGCCCTGACGGAATCCTGGGCTCATCGGCTCGTAAGGTGTGAGCGCTTCGGAAGAGAAGGCGCCGACACAGGGAGAGGTTCACCCATGGCATCCGTGCGTTCTCAAATCCTAGGCTCCGCCGCGATTCTACTCGCGTCGGTTGCGCCGATGGCCGCCGCGGCGGCGCAAACCCGCCAGTTCGACGTCTCGGCGCAGCCGGCCCGCACCGGCATCCCCCAATTTGCGCACCAGGCCGGCATCCAGATCCTCGTTCCAGGGCCGTTGGCAGAAAACCTCCGGGTCAACCCCGTGAAGGGATCGCTGGACGTCGCCGCGGCGCTGCGTCAGTTGCTCGACGGAACGGATCTGGTGCCGGTTCGCGCGAGCGGCGCGATCGTCCTTCGCCGTCGCGCAGAGAACGCGCGGGCGTCGCTCACACCCGCCGCCGCCCAGGTCGAACCTGCGTCGATGCAGATGACGGCGGAACTCGCATCGCAGGAGGAGCCGAGCGCGGGCGAGGAGATTGTTGTCACGGGCATTCGCGCCTCTCTGCAGGAATCGATCAACGTCAAGCGCGCCGCTGGCAACATCGTCGACGTCATCACCGCGCAGGACATCGGCAAGCTGCCTGACCAGAATGTGGCAGAGTCGATGAGCCGCATCACCGGTGTGCAGATCACCCGCCGCGAAGGCGACGGGTCGAACTTCACGGTGCGCGGCATTTCGCAGAACCGTCTCGAGATCAACGGCCGTACCTTCCTTGGCCCCGGGGCCGGCGGGAGCGCCTCGCTCGAATCGGTGAGTCCGGAGATCATCTCCAGCATCGTGGTGTCGAAGTCGCCGACGGCGGACATGCCCGAGGGTGCGCTGGGCGCCACTGTGAACCTCAAGACCAAGAGGCCACTGGAGCTTGCCGACTTCGTCGTCAGTGGCCGTCTGCAGGGTGCCTATACCGATCAGGCGGATCACCTCGGCTATCGCGGGTCGGCCCTGGTGTCGAAAACGTTTGCGGACAATTTCGGGATCCTAGCGAGCGCCGCCTATTCGAACACGCATACCCGCGGTTATTCGTTCGACACAGGCGGATGGACCCGCACCAACAATATCGACGGCAATGGCGACGGGGTGAACGATCCCGGCCTGTACAGGCCAAACCGCTACATGGCACGGATCTACGATCGTGCCGAGGAACGGGTCACGCTCAACAGCTCGATCCAGTATCGGCCGGGCGAGCGCTGGGAGATGATCCTCGACGCCACCCATACCCGGCTGAAGCGCAACCGGCAGAGCGCGAACTACCAGATCCTGTTCAACGACAACGACGTCGGCGCCGTGGCGGATGCCAACGGCACGGTGGTCCGTTCCACCTATACCGGCGTGACGGTGCGCCCGCTGATCTATGACGAGCCGACCGAATTCAAATCGACCAATATCGGCTTCTCAACCAAGTATGAGGGCGACGTTGTAACGGTGAAAGCCGATGCGTCCTACGCCAAGGGGCTCGGTACCGATGGCGGACCGGGCGCGTCCTTCACCTATGTGGTGGTGCCCCGCGCCGGCCGTACCGCCAATGCGACGATCGATTTCTCCCGGCGCGGCACCGTGCCCGATCTGTCGCTCGCTTCCAATTTCGATGTGAACGATCCGGCTCAATATCAGCTCGCCTCAATCTTCGAGAACGACTTCCGCACCGACAATAGTGGTTATGACGGGCGCGTGGATTTCACCATCCGCACGGATTTCGGCCCACTGCAGACCGTCGAGGTCGGTAGCCGCTATGAATCGATCCAATTCTATTCGGAAGCGCCGCAGAACATCCCCACGGCGGGAAGCCTGTTGTCGCGCGGCGACAAGAATGGTGACGGCATCCTGACCGTCGATGAACTGCCGGGGCTGGTATATGATAATCAGCAGGGCAGCTTCTATCCGGGCGTGCCGGGCAATTTTCCGCGCGACATACTGGGCGGCACAACGGACAAGCAGGCCGCGCGCGACGCCTTCGGCCTGCCCGTTCCGCGTGCAGACACGATCCCGTTCGGGCGCGTCTCGATCAAAGATGTGAACCAAGATACACTGGCCTTTTACGCCAAGGGCAATTTCGAAGGCGCGATCGGATCGATGCCGCTCACCGGCAATGCCGGCGTCCGCTACATCACCTTCGAGCGGATTTCGTCGGGCTATCTCTCCGATACCCAGCCGACGGCATCTAAGTCGCGGTTCGGCTATTGGCTGCCGAGCGCCAATGCTTCGCTCGACATCGTTCGCAACCTGACTTTCCGGCTCGCTGCGGCAAAGGTCGTCGCGCGGCCCAGCCTCAGCGATGTGGGAGTTAGCTTCGTGCCGCTGTTCGTGTCGCGCACGGGCTCGCGCGGCAATCCGGCGTTGCGCCCGTTCGAGGCCACGCAATATGACGCGACGCTGGAATGGTATTTCGCGCCGTCCAGCGCGCTGACGGTCGCCGGCTTCTACAAGAATGTTGATTCCTTCACACTCAACCGCACCCAGAGCGAGTTCATCGCCGGCCTGTCGGATCAGCTCGATCCCAGCACCGGCCAGACCTATGGCGCCTTTCAAATCACCCAGCCGGTCAACGGCGCTTCGGGCAAGATCAAGGGCGTCGAGGTCGCCTATCAGCAGTCGTTGCGCTTCCTGCCTGGTCTGCTGCGCAACCTCGGCGTGCAGGCGAACTACACCTATGTCGACAGCGAAACTCCGCTGATCGACGAAGCGACGGCCGCGCGGCTGCCACTGCCGGGGCTGTCGAAGCACAGCTACAACCTGATTGGTTTTTACGAAGACAAGACGCTCTCTGCTCGGGTCGCCTATATCTACCGCTCCAGCTACCTGCTGGGCCAAGGCAGCGCCGGCGCAGGCGGCAGCTCCTATGCAGCAGCCCGGGGGCAGCTCGACGCCTCGGCGCAGCTCAACCTCACCCGCAGCCTGCGGTTGACGGTGGAGGCGATCAACCTCACCCGATCGATCGACCGCCAATATCTACAGGACGCGACGCGGCTGCTCACGAGTGCGCGGGAAGATCGGCGCATCTTCTTCGGTCTGGCGGCGACGTTTTGAGGGGCACGGGCATGCGATTGGCATATCTCGCTTCAGCAGCGCTACTCGCCGCCTCCGGGCCAGCTACGGCGCGCGAAGCGCCGGCTACCGCCGACATCGTCATATATGGATGCACGGCGGGCGGTGTAATCGCCGCGATCGAGGGCCGGCGGCTCGGGCGCAGCGTTACTCTGGTTTGCCGGGACGCCTATCTCGGCGGCATGACCACCAACGGCCTCAGTTGGTCCGATACCGGCAACCATCGCGCGATCGGCGGGCTGGCGCTCGAATTCTACCGCCGTGTGAAGCGTCACTATGACGACCCGGGCGCCTGGACCCATGCCCCGCGGCCGGCGCGCGCCGAGAACTTCATCGACGACGGCGCGATGTGGCAGTTCGAACCCAAGGTCGCGGAGCGCATCCTTGAGGCGTGGGTGCAGAGCGCTGGCGTCCCGGTGGAGCGGAGCCAGCCGCTCGACCGTAGCCGCCATGGAGTGGAGCGGCGCGGCACGACGCTGGTCGCCTTCCGCTCGAAGACGGGGCGCCGGTTCGCCGGCCGGATGTTCATCGATGCCAGCTATGAGGGCGACCTGATGGCCGCCGCCGGGATTTCCTACACCGTCGGTCGTGAGGCGAATGCGACCTATGGGGAGACACTGAATGGCGTCCAGCTCGGCAGAACGACCAACCACCAATTCACGCTCGACATCGATCCGTATAAGGTGCCCGGCGATCCCCGCAGTGGACTGCTGCCACGGATAAGCGCGGAAGCGCCGGCAGCGGACGGCAGCGCCGACACCAAGATCCAGGCGTATACCTATCGCCTGTGCCTGACCGACGTGGCCTCGAACCGTCTCCCGCTGCCTAAGCCGGCGCGCTACGATCCCGGACAATATGCGCTGCTCCAGCGCTACATGGTCGCGGGCTACCGCAACTTCTTCCAAAAGTTTGATCGCATTCCGAACGGCAAGGCGGACGTTAACAATTTCGGCGCATTCTCCACCGACAATATTGGCAGGAACTATCGTTACCCGGAGGGCAGCGACGCAGAACGCCAGGCGATTGCGCGTGAGCATGTTCGATACCAGCAGGGCCTGTTGTGGTTCATGGCGCACGATCCGGGCGTACCGGCCGAGACGCGTGCCGAGATGGACCGCTGGGGCCTGTGCCGCGACGAATTCACCGCCACCGGCGGGTGGCCGCGGGAAATGTACGTCCGCGAGGCCCGACGAATGGTGTCTGATTTCGTGATGGCAGAGCCGCAGGTGCGCGGGATGCAGCCAACGCCGCGGCCGATTGGCATGGGCTCGTACCAGATGGATTCGCACAATACGCAGCGGATCGTCGATGGCCGGGGCCGCGTGCGCAACGAGGGCAATATCGAGGTGGCGGTCGGCCACGCCTATCCGATCAGCTACGATGCGATCGTTCCGAAGCGTGGAGAGGCACGCAATCTGCTGGTGCCGGTCGCGCTGTCCGCTTCGCACATTGCCTATGGAACGATCCGAATGGAACCGGTGTTCATGATCCTAGGCCAGTCGGCGGCCGCTGCCGCCGATCTTGCCATTGCAGGAAACGTACCCGTGCAGGCGGTGGCGTATCCGCTGTTGCAGCAGCGGCTTCTTTCCGAGGGCCAAATCCTGACGCTTAACGGTCGATAAGGCAGGGATCGTGGCAATTGCCGATCGCCATGGGATACGTGCGAGCGCTCCGATGTCGCTGTCCCGAGCAAAAGCGCAAGACATTAGGGCGCCCAATTGGAAACGTTGCCGTTCGACAAGATTGCAGGGCGAATGACCGGTCTCGGGGTTTTCCGCCGTGGTATGTTACGCGACAAGGCGTCTATCGGCTGCCCGGCGGCCAATTGTCGGCAAGCCTGTCCTACCTAATCGCGACACGGCTTTGGATCACACTGGCAGCGCTGTCGTGTGCTTGATCTCAGATAACGCCACCGTCGAATTGATCTCCTGGACGCCCGGCAGTTGCGACAGGCGCTCGAAGAAAAGGCGTTCATAGGATTCGATATCGGCTGCGACGATGCGCAGCATGAAGTCGACCGAGCCCATTAGGACATGGCATTCCAGCACTTCGGGAACATCGCGGATTGCAGCGGAAAATTCGTCCAGATTGGCCCGACCGTGCGCGTTCAATTTCACCTGTGCGAAAACCTGCGCCTTCAGCCCGACCTTGGCGCGATCGACCAGCGCGACCCGCCGTTTGATGATGCCTTCCCGCTCGAGCCGGTCGATACGCCGCCAGCATGGCGACGTGGACAACCCCACCGCTTCGGCGACGGCGGCAGTCGACAGGCTCGCATCCTGTTGCAGGATCATCAGGATCCTGCGGTCCCATTTATCGAGATCGATCGGCATAATCGACCCGATACTCTATATTCGCCGGTCGATCCAACCTGGTCTCCGGTCTTTCGGTACATAATTAGGTCAGTTCCACCGCCGGTTTCCCGCTAACTTCGCGTGACGACAACATGGGGAAACACGATGTATTCTGACGCGCAGACCGGTCCTTCCGTACCCGAAGAGGTGGTGCCGTTCCACGATGCGATCACCGGCGTGCGCGGTGCGATCGTGCTGCATTCCACGGCGCTCGGCCCCGCCGCCGGCGGGTGTCGCCTGGCGCGGTATCCATCCGACAAGGACGCGGTCGCCGATGCTCTGCGGCTGGCCGAGGGGATGGCGTGGAAGAATGCGCTGGCCGATCTCCCGCTGGGTGGAGGCAAGATGGTGCTTTGCGCCGCCGACGAGTTGGACCGGACGGCGCTCTTCCGGGTGGTCGGCCGTGCGGTCGAGGCGCTGGGTGGTCGCTACGTCACTGCGGAGGATGTCGGGACGAGCGTCGCGGACATGGACGTCGTCGCGCAGGAGACGCAGCATGTCGCCGGCCGGACCGTGCGACCCGGCCATGCAGGCGGCGATCCGTCGCCATGGACGGCGCTCGGCGTGCTGAACGCGATGCGCGTCGCGGTGCGGCATCGGCTGGACGCGGACCTGTCCGACATAACGGTCGCGGTACAGGGACTGGGGCATGTCGGTTACGCGCTGTGCGAGCTGCTGTACGAAGCCGGTGCGCGCCTGCTCATCGCCGAGCCACGCAGCCACGTCGCGGCACAAGCAGCCGTGCGGTTCGGTGCGACGGTGGTCAACGGAACGCGACTGTCCGACGTTCATGCCGATGTTTTCGCACCCTGCGCACTGGGCGGCGTACTCGACGCGCCGATGGTCCGCAACCTGCGCGCCAAGGTTGTATGCGGCGCCGCCAACAACCAGTTGTTCAGCCCATTCCAGGCCGAACAGCTGGCCGATCGTGGCATACTGTATGCGCCCGACTTCCTGGTCAACGCCGGCGGCATCATCAACGTCGCGGCCGAGCATCTTGGCTGGGACGAGAGCGACGTCCGCACGAGGATCGACCAAATCGGCGCCCGGCTGAACGAAACGTTGCATTATGCCGAACGGTTTGGCGTCACGGCACATGACGCTGCGCGCCGGATCGCGGTGCAACGCATGGCCGCAAACCGCGTGACCATGGCCGCGGCGGCGTAGGGCGATGATGGTGGCGACGGTCCAGTGCACCTCTGTCTTCGACATCCGGCTGGAGCGCTGCACGCAGACGCTGTGCCGGCTGATCGGTCTGTTCGCCCAGCGGGACGAGGCGCTGTCCGCGCTGACGCTGACCGACATCGCCGACGTGCAGATCCTGACGATCGCCACCGACGCCCTGGCCCCCGACGACGCACGAATTGTCGCGGCCAGAATGCGGCAATTCATCGCCGTCCACTCCGTCATGCTGCGCAGCGACTACAGCGACGCATCACAATGGGCAGGCGCTGTCGGGAATACCCGGCACCCGCTGCCATGTATCGACGGCCGCACCGCGCGGGAGGTAGGTGATGGGCAACACGCGGCCGGCGCGCATCACCGATAGCGTCAACTCGCGTCCCTGCGTGCCCTGAAGCTGATCCTGCGGCACCGGCGTGACGACCTGGTCTCCGTCGCGCAGCCCGGCTCGGGCCGCCGCCGAACCGGCGATCAATCCCCGTACAATCCGCTGAGGTTCGGCGAGAACGGCCGTATCGAAACCCAGGTCGTAGCGTCGCAGGCGCACGCTCGTACGCTGAAAACACGGACCGAACGCATCCGACGGCGGCAGGGGCATCTGACCGTTCAGAAAGGCGCGAAATTCGACCACTGCTTCTGCTCCGAGTTCGCGCGTCAGCTGATCTTCCCAATCGGCGTTGGTCAGCAGCGTTCCGCTCCGCTCCCGACGCAGCATCGCGAGCATCATGTCGTCCAGCGACCGTCGCCCCCGCGAGGAATGGCGGACCGCCGTATCGACCGTCGAGAAATACAGCATGCCGCGATCGTAGGGCAGCGTGCGGATCCGCGTATCGGCCCAGAAGCGCTTCGCTATTTCGGCATTCGGCACGCCTGCCATTACGCTGGAATAATAGCGTCCGGCATGGAAGTTCACGTCCTTTAGAAAGGCATCGGGCGTTACGAGCCCGAACCGCAACGGCAGGCGACGCTGGTACAGCGTTGCCAGCCCCTCGTTCGACTCTCCGCGGGACATCCTGCTTGAGGGTTGGAGAGCCGTCCACGTCATCAGTTGTGGATGTTCACGGGTTAGTTTCCGCTCCCCACCTTCGGCCCTTCGTTCATGTCGAGGCGGGGCTCATGCGGCACGCATTCCCCCTGTCGAACGGTACGCCGAATTTCTCGAAAAGGATCAAGAAACGGGGATCAGCGCGTGAACAAGAACCCCACGCCGAACAGGAACGTCGCACCTTCCAGCAGCCCTACAAATACGTTCCCTGCGGCACGCAATAGGGTGATGCCCAGCGCTTGTGCGAACCACCGCGTTTCTACGATCCAGAAGTTCACGATGCTCAATACGACGAGCCAATGGCCAACCGTACGCGTCACTTCGTGTTGGTCGAGCCCGAAGCTGCTACCGACACTCAAGCCGAGAGCAAAAACAGCTGCCGGATAACATTGCTCGTAAAAAGGCTGCTGTAGAGAATTGCGATCGAGCTTGATCTTGCGCTTGCGCACCATGCGCGCTGCCAGGAAGAGTGGGAAGCCCGCGAAAACGACGACGCGAAGGACCAGGGCACTCGCATTGTCGTTGACCAGGTCGGCGAGGCCATGATGATTGGCGATAATCTTGTCGGTCTGCCCCAGCGCCGTAGAGACCGTGTGCGCCAGCAACAGCGTCAGAGCCAGAAAAAGGGGCGGACTGAGCACCGACGCATATCGTTCATCGTCAGGGAGCGCCATTTCGAGCTCGATCTCCTTCATCGTATCGACCGGTCGCAACAGCGCCTGCCAAAGCGTAAGGGGGAAGAAGATCACCCAGCTCATGACCTCGTAGAGGAGTTCATCGAGCGAATTTAGCCACTTCATAAAGTCCATATCGCATGATGTGCGATGTAGAATTTGTTCGCAACGGCTTGCTATTCGTCGTCTGTGTATTTCCAAGGCTCGCCCACGGCGGAACCTGCGGCAGCAATAAGTGATTGAGAAACGTCGACAGTGATGGACGCCGTCATCCCGCTTCCATAAACTCGTCACATTGATGAAGAGGTAATTTCGAACGAACGGGAGAGTCGCCATGCGCTATCGAGCACACCTGTCGAAGGTCACGACCGCACTTCTTTTAGGAACAGCACTTCCGGCGGTTGCCGATGCGCAATCTACGGGTCTCGAGGACATGGTAGGCGCCCGTGCCGGGCAAGGCGAGATAGAGTTGCAGCGGCGCGGCTACGTCAACATCCGCGGTGAGCAGGGTGATGATCGCGCCTATACCTATTGGTGGAACGCCGATCGCCGCCAGTGCGTCAGCATCGCCACGATGGAAGGCCGCTACAATTCCATCCAACCGACCACGTCCCCCGATTGCAGGAAGCCGGCGAACCTTCGCCCCAACCCCAACTACGGTGGACCGCCTGCGTCCCGGCCACGGCCCGACTATGAACCCGATCCGGCATATGGACGCGCGCCAGTGGGTCCCGGTGGCGGTCAGGCCAACTATCCATCGAGTGGGCCGGTCGTCGATGGAAGGAACGTGGAACTCGGTCTCGTATGTTTCGGGGATGGGTCGAAAACCGGTTTCGCCAGCGGTACGACGTGGAATTGGAACCGTGATCGTGATCGGTATGAGTCCGGCAATTACACGGAAACCAGAAGGGAGGTCTTCGATGCCTCCCTCATGATCCAGACTTGGGCAGGTGGGGGACGTATCCGGCTACCCAAATCGCTGATCCCGCCGATCAATTCTCGTGGTGATCAGGGATGGTGGGACTTGCGCGACGTATCCGTCGGCCCCGACACGATCCGCGCCAGTTACCGTCTGAACGGGTTGAACAAGCCAAGGCTGACGATCGACCGGCGCAGCGGTCGCATCACGGTCGAGGGGATGAGCAACTATGGTTTTCGGGGCACGTGCGACACAATCGGGCACGAACCGCGGCGGTTCTGAGTAAAGTCGCGTCGATGCATTGCGGACGCATTGGGGCGATAGCTGAGGCCCACGCGCTTGACGAATAGCTGTTATCGGGAGGCCCGATCCACAACCTGAGCGTCCGTGGGTGAGCGAACGCGCCCCATCCGACACCTTCCGGCCAGACCCGGTTGTGGACGTTCACGACGTAATTTCCGCTCCCCAACTTCGGCCCTTCGTTCATGTCGAGGCGGGCTCACGTGGCACGCATTCCACCCTGCCTGACGGCACGCCGAATTGCTTGAAAAGGATGGCAGACCGTGCGAAAACTCGCTGGCATGGTGCCAACCTGACGTTCTTTTCGACGGGGCGGATCTAGAGGCGATAAAATTTGGTTCTTCGGCTGTGCCGGTGCCGCAATGGCTCGATGGGGAGCATGCTTGGGCTGTGTCGGCGCAATTTGCAGTGTGGATCAGGCCCTCACTGCCTGGATAAGCTCCGGGATGCCGATGATGGTGATGGCCCGCCTGAGATTGTAGGCGAGCGCGGTCAGGCTGAACTCGGCGCGGACCTTCTCCAGCCCGCGCATTAGGAACACGCCTTGGTTCATCCACTGTTTGATCGAGCCGAACGGGTGTTCGACCGTTTCGCGCCGTATGGCGAGGACGCCGGGCCGGGCCGCGAGCCGTTTCGCCATGCGCTCGAGCACCGCCTCGTTCTCCCAACGGTTGATGCGTCGCCAGCGGCTACCGGTGCAGCGTGCCTTGATCGCGCAGGCGGCACAGGCGGCGGGGCTGGAGTACTGGATCGAGACATGGCCCCGCGTCACCGAGCGGTAGCGGGTATCGAGAAGCTGGCCACCGGGGCAACGATAGGCATCGGCTGCCGGGTCGTAGACGAACCGCTCCTTGGGAAAGCGGCCGTTGGCAATCGCGCTGCCACGCTCCGGCCGGGCGACATAAGGCGTTATGCCAGCCGCCTCGCATGCCTCGATGTCCTCGCCTTTGTAATAGCCCATGTCCGCCACGGCAGCGATCCGGTCGACGCCAAGAGCTTCCTTCGCCGCGCCGGCGGTGGATGCGAGCAGACCCATGTCGGTCGCGGCGTTGGTGACGTGCTGCTCGACGATCAGCTTGTGCTTCGCATCGACCGCCACCTGCGCGTTGTAGCCGACCGTGGTCTTTTGACCCGTGACCATCGCGCGCGCATCGCGATCGGTCAGCGAGATCTGGCTCTCGCCGCTGGCGGTCAGCTGCTCCAGCATCGCCGCCTGCGCCTGCCGCCGCTCGCGCACCCTGGCGATCTTCGCCGCCAGTGCCTCACCGCGACCAAGCCCATGGCCGTCCTCACCGCGGTCGATGGCATCCAGCTCGACCAGATACCCCTCAAGCCGCTCGTCGGCCGCGGCGATATACCGGGCCAGCTTGTCGCGCGAGAAGTTCCGTCCCGGATTGTTCACCGCCTTCAGCCGGGTGCCGTCCACCGCCAGCAGCTCGCGGCCGAACAGGTCGAGCTTGCGGCACAGGATGACGAAGGCGCGGAACACCGCCTTGAAGGCGCTCCGGTTGTCGCGACGGAAATCGGCGATGGTCTTGTAGTCCGGCCGCAGCCCGCGCAGCAGCCAGATCAGCTCAAGGTTGCGCGTCGCCTCCGCTTCCAACCGTCGGCTCGACCGCACCCGGTTGAGATAGCCGTACAGGTACAGCTTGAGCATGTCGCCCGGGGCATAGCCCGGCCGCCCCGTCGCCTTCGGCCGCGAGCGATGGAAACCGGCCTCGCCCAGATCAAGGTCATCGACAAAGACGTCGATGAACCGAACCGGACTATTCGCCGCCACATAATCCTCGACCGATGCCGGCAGCAGCAGCGCCTGGTCGCGCGCATGACCCTCGATGTACGCCATGATCACAGCATACGCCGGTCAGCGACACGATGGAATCAGCCAGCGAGTTTCCGCACAGTCTGGATGGCTGATCGGGAAAGCACTATCCACGATTGTGGCGGCGGCGAAGCTAGCTAACTTAGCTAGTGAGGTGGATGACGTCGCTCACAAATCTATTTGCGATCTAATTAATCATATAGAAAAATGAGAGTTATAGTAAATTATAATACTCTTAGTTAAACGTATGGAACGGGCCCCGTGGATCCCCTAATGATAAAGTCCACGTCGAACAGAGCTTTCATCACAGATGGCAGAGATGGCTTGCTAATAAGAGTCTCAACCGCTGCTTTAGCAATTTCGCTGATCGGCTGTCGGACCGTAGTCAATGATGGCCATACCAGTTGAGCGGCTTCGCTATCGTCGAAGCCTGCCACCGAGATGTCACCCGGCGTAGCCAATCCGGCGCGATGTGCTGCGGCGACGACGCCGACCGCCATGTCGTCATTTGCAGCAAACACGAAGGTCGGGCGGTCGCGGAGATTGAACAGCCGTTCTCCCGCTTCCATGCCGGACGCGAAGGTAAAGGCTCCGGATGCGCACATTACCGCGCATTCACCGACATGGCGCGCAATGGCCGCGTGATAGGCCTCGCGGCGCACGCCCGACGCACGGTGGGCAGGTGGCCCTTCGACGAAGGCAAAACGACGATGACCCAGAGCGGCGGCATATTCCACCATCGCATCGACGCCAACCGCATCGTCGGCGACGATCATGGGCGCGGCGTTTACCTCGTCAATCGGATCGAGAAGGACATAGCGAACGTCGTAACGGTCCAGGATCGCCAGTACAGCCGGATCGTTACAGAGCGGCGGCGGGACGATCGCACCGTCGAACGATGCAGTCGCGACGGCGCGCTCGAATTGCGCTAGCATCGCCGGATCGCTGGAATCGAGTTCTTCCAGCGCCAGATGAAAGCCCCGTTCGCGGCAGATGACTGACGCCCCGCGGTGCAGTGCGACGCTGTAATGCGCCGAAAGGCTTGCGGTAAGCGCCGCGATCAGAAACGTTCGTTCGCCGGCCAGCGATCGCGCGGCGGTGTTGGGCCGATAGGCCAGGTCCGCGATCACCGACCTGACCCGTTCCGCGGTCGCCGGACGCACGTTTGGTTCGCCATTGACCACGCGCGATACCGTTTTCCACGAAACGCCCGCCTGCTTGGCGACATCGATGATCGTCGGATTCTTCATCACTCGATATCGTCCTTTGTGCAGATGTTGACAATAACCACCAGGAATTTTCAAAGTTACAACGTTGTCATTATGAGTTGACAACGTTGCCATTGATCCGCCAGCATCGTTGTCAAGCAGGAAAAATCTGCACGAGGATTCGAAAAGGGGAGAGGAAAAATGCGCACGTTCCGCATGTTGACGTCTGTGATCGCTATATCCACAGCTGCCACCCAGCCGGCCTGGGCTCAACAGCTACCGGGTGCCGGGCCCGCTACCACTGAGCAGCGAAACACGGACATAAACGGGACGCCCGATCCGTCATCGTCACCCGACCGGACCGCAGACTCATCGACAGCATCCGATCAGGGCATTCCCGGCGATGCGATATCCACTGGCGACATCGTCGTCACCGCGACCCGCACATCGACGCTGGCATCGAAGACCCCGGTGGCCCTCACCGCTGTGACGGGAGACTCGCTGATCGAGACCGGCGTCACCAACCCTACCCAAATCGGCGAGGTCGTCCCGAACATCTCGATCGACCGAAACAACGGGCTTCAGATCACGATCCGCGGCGTCACCTCCACGGACGGCACCGAAAAGGGTGATCCTTCCGCTGCCTTCATGCTCGACGGAATCTACATCGCGCGCAGCCAGGCGCAGGAGACGAGCTTCTTCGACGTCGCCCGGGTCGAAGTCCTGCGCGGCCCACAGGGCACGCTGTTCGGCCGCAACACGACCGCGGGCCTCGTCAACGTCATCACGAATCGGCCGACGTTCACCTTTGGCGGACGCGCCGATGTGACTTACGGCAATTTCGGTCAGGTCCAGACGACCGGCGTCGTCAACCTGCCAATCACGAAGACCTTCGCGGTTAGGGCCGCCGTGAACTACGATCGCAGGGACAATTTCATTACCAGCGGTGCACGGCTGACGCGCGATCTTGACCCGTTCAAGAAGAACATCTCTGGTCGCGTCACTGCGCTTTGGGACCTTGGCCGAGGCGAGATCATTGTGCGCGGCGACTATGCGCATATCGGCGGCAACGCACCCAACGGGGTGCTGACCAGCAACTTCTATTCTGGGTTCGGGACGGGGCAGACGCCGCTCTACATCGGCAATGATCGATCAAGCAAAGACCTGCGCCGCTTGAATGTCCCGATCACGAGCGACCTCGATCGCGACAACAGCACTTGGGGCGTCCAGGGCGAGTTCACCTATGATTTCGGACCGATCGGCGTCGCCTATCTTGGGTCCTATCGCGAATTCAAGCGCCGGGAAAACGGCGTGAGCATCCTGGGCAGTGGCGCCGCCGCGATCCGCAATCGTTTCGACGGCGATTATTGGCAGAACAGCCAGGAACTGCGCGTCTATACCAATGGCGACGGTCCATTGAAGGCACAGGCCGGGCTCTACTATTTCAAAGAAAAGTCCGGGATCAGCTTCAACCTGTTCGGCCTTCTTGCCCCCAATCCGGGGACAGTCGGCTATGTCTTCGGCTTTCCGCAGGACCCGACGATCGCCAAATCCTATGCCGGTTTCGGCCAGCTCACATGGCGCGTCGTCGAGGGCGTGCGCCTGACCGGCGGCGTACGGTATTCCAACGACGACAAATCGCGCGTCGGCGCTACGATCCGTTGCGGCACCGTCGCCTGCACCGGCCCTGGCGACGTCGTCACCCGCAACATCGCGCAGCGCACCTTCGACAAGGTGACTTGGCGCGCCGGCGTCGATGTCGATCTCGATCCGCGCACCTTGCTGTTCGGCACCATATCGACCGGATACAAGGCAGGCGGGTTCAACGACGGTTGCCTGGCGACCACGGCCGGCTGCAACAATCCGCTGCCCGAAGCGGCATTGTTCTATAATCCCGAGACGATCACCTCGTACGAAGCCGGAATCAAGACGCGCCTGCTGAACAACGCGATCAGGCTCAACCTGACGGCCTTCCACTATGACTACAGCGGCATCCAGCTGAGCCAGGTGTCGGATATCTGCGGCGGGCCATGTTCGGTGACGACCAACGCCGCCGAGGCCGACGTCACCGGCTTCGAGCTGGAAACCACGGTGCAGCCGGTCAAATCGAGCCTCTTCAACATCGCGTTGTCCTATCTCGATGCCGAATATGCCGATTTCCAGGTTACGCCGGCAGTCAGCTTCACGGGCCGCAAGCTCGACCGGTCACCCGGCCTTTCGGTGATCGCAGGCTATACCCACACGATCGAACTGCCCGGCGGCGGCAACATCGAGGCGAATGTCCGAACCCGCGTCAGCGACAGCTACATGCTGTCTGCGCTGGCGACGCTGAACCAGTTCCGCGTTCCCGGCAGTACGCGGTCCGACGCCAGCCTCACCTTCAACGCGCCGTCGGACCGGTTCTACGTGCAGGGCTTCGTCAAGAATATCGAGGACGCGGTGGTCGTGACGACGGTCGCGACCGGCACCTTCGCCACTGCCAACTTCGCTGATCCGCGGACCTATGGCGTGCGCGCCGGGGTCAAGTTCTGATGCGGCGGCGCATCCTGTCGACGATGACCGCGATCCTGCTCTGCACGGCGGCCGATGCCGCCGGGCGACCGGACCAGATCGAGATCAACAGCCGGGCGGTGTCGGTCGTCGTCGTCGACGGGCTGCGCTTTCGCGATCTCGACCGGGACGGCCGACTGACGCCCTATGAGGACTGGCGTCGGTCGCCCGCGGCGCGGGCGGAGGATCTGCTTGGGCGGATGACGTTGGCGGAGAAGGCCGGCGCGGTCATGCACGGCAACCTCCTGGGCATCGGCAACGCGATCGGCGCGTCGACGACGGGATATGATCTTGACGCGACACGTGCGCTGATTCTCGACAAGAAAGTGACCACCTTCATCACCCGGCTGGCCGTCACGCCGCAGGTAATGGCGGAACAGAACAACGCGGTACAGGCGATCGCCGAGCAGGGGCGGCTCGGCATCCCGGTGATGATCAGCACCGATCCCCGCAACCATTTCCAGGCGGTGGTGGGTGCGAGCGTCGGCGGCCGCGGCTATTCGCGCTGGCCCGAGCCGCTGGGTTTCGCAGCGCTGCGCGACCCGGCGATGATGCGACGCTTCGCCGATATCGCACGCGTCGAGTACCGCGCTACCGGCATCCACCAGGCCTTGTCGCCGCAGGCCGACCTGTTGACCGAGCCACGCTGGTCGCGCGGCACCGCGACGTTCGGGGCCAGTCCCGATCTCGCCCGGCAGATGGTCGAGGCCTATGTCACCGGGTTCCAGGGCGGCAGCGGCGGGGCGGGACGCGATGGCGTGCTGGCGACCGTGAAGCACTGGGTCGCCTATGGCGCGACGCCGGACGGATGGGACGGACACAATTATTACGGCCGTCACGCCCGTGTCGATGCCGCCAGTTTCGCGCGACATGTAGAGCCGTTCACTGGCGCCTTCGCCGCGAACGTCGGTGCCGTCATGCCGACCTACAGCATCGTTCACGGTGCAGCGGTCGATGGCAAGCCGATCGAGGCGGTCGGCGCCGGCTTCAATCGCGCGCTGCTCACCGACCTGCTGCGTGGCACCTATCGATTCAGCGGGCTGATCGTGTCGGACTGGGCGATCACTAACGATTGCGCCACCGCCTGCAGCGCACCCACCGCCGCCAGTCCGCAAAGGCCAGCCGATATCGCCATGCCGTGGGGCGTCGAACGGCTCAGCCGCCTTCAACGGTTCGCCAAGGGCATGAACGCGGGGCTCGACCAGTTCGGCGGCGTTGCCGAACCCGACCTGATCGTCGAGGCAGTCGAGCGCAAGCTGATCGCCGAGGACCGCCTCGACGGGTCCGTGCGGCGCATCCTGATTGCCAAGTTCGCGCTCGGCCTGTTCGACAATCCCTTCGTCGATCCGGCGGCAGCGGCCACGATCGTCAACCCGGCGGCGGTCGAGGCGGAATCACGGCGGGTGCAGGCTGCAGCGCAGGTATTGCTGAAGGACCCGCGGAGCCTGTTGCCGATCAAGGCTGGGACTCGCGTCTATCTGCACGGTGTCGATACGCAGGTGGCGCGGGCAGCGGGTCTGGTGCCGGTTGCCGATGCAGCGCTCGCGCAGGTCGCACTCGTCAGGATCGACACCCCGTTCGAGCGCCTGCATCCCGATCATTTCTTCGGATCGCGCCAGCATGAGGGGCGGCTCGATTTCCGGACGGGTAGCGCGGACCTTGCGGCAATCCGATCGTTGCCGGCCGGCCTGCCCGTCGTCGCCGCGCTCTTTCTCGACCGACCGGCGGTGCTCGGCCCGATGAACGAAGCCGCTAGCGCAATCCTCGCCAATTTCGGTGTGTCTGACGAGGCGTTACTCGCCTCGGTTACGGGCGCCGCACCCCCACGGGGACGCCTGCCGTTCGAAATGCCCTCGTCGATGGCCGCGGTAGTCGCGCAGGATCCTGCCGTTCCCGACGACACGCGTACCCCACTCTATCCATTCGGCGCCGGCATCGTCGCCGCTCGCTGAGCCGCCAAGGAGTTCGTTCCATGATTCGATCACTGCTGTGGGGCTCGGCATCGCTGGCCCTCGTCATCCCGATGCTGTCCGCCGCCCAGACAGGCGTGTCCGATCCCGATGCCCGTGCCGCGCGAGCGGAAGCGCGGATGACCGACGACGAACGGGTCGGCCTGCTGATCGGCATCATGCCCATCCCCATTCCCGGACTACCGGTTGATATCCCTCCCGGCGTGCCGGTGACGGCCGGCTATATCGCGGGCGTGCCACGGCTCGGCGTGCCGGCACAGCTTTCGAGCGACGCTAGCCTCGGCGTCACCAATCCCGCCCAGTTGCGCAAGGGGGATACGTCGACCGCCCTCCCCTCGGGGCTGGCGGTGGCTGCTACGTTCGATCCGACGCTGGCGGAACGGGCGGGCGCGATGGTCGGCGCAGAGGCGCGGGCCAAGGGGTTCAACATCCTGCTGGGCGGCGGTGCCAACCTGACCCGCGACCCGCGCAACGGGCGCAACTTCGAATATCTCGGCGAGGACCCGCTTTTGACCGGGCGCATGGTCGGTCAAGCGATCCGTGGCACCCAGGCGCAGGGCGTCGTGTCGACGATCAAGCATTTCGCGATCAACGGACAGGAGACGCAGCGGCACACGGCAAATTCGACGATCGATCCCGATGCGCTGCGCGAAAGCGATCTCCTTGCGTTCGAACTGGGGATCGAGACCGGCCGTCCCGGCGCGGTGATGTGCGCCTACAATCTGGTCAACGGCGCGGAGGCATGCGGCAACGCCCCGCTGTTGAACGGCGTGTTGAAAGGCGATTGGGGCTATAAGGGTTGGGTGATGTCGGACTGGGGAGCGGTGGAGAGCACCGATTTCCTTGAGAAGGGCCTCGATCAACAATCGGGCTCGCAACTCGACAAGCAGCGCTGGTTCGATGCACCTCTGAAGCGCGGCTTGGCCGACGGCACCATTCCCCGCGCCCGCGTTTCGGATGCCGTGCGCCGCATCCTGCGCAGCGTCTACGCGGTCGGTGCCGACAAGCCCACCCGCCCCGCCCCGATCGACGTCGCCGGCCATGCGCAGGTCGCACTGAAGACGGCTCAGGACGGCATCGTGCTCCTCAAGAACGACGGTATCCTGCCGCTTGCCAAGACGGCACGCACGATCCTGGTGGTGGGCGGGCAGGCTAGCTTCGGCGTGCTGTCGGGCGGCGGATCGAGCCAGGTCACGCCGAATGGCGCCGCGCCGCGGATCATCGACCTGGGTGGTGCCGGCCTTGGCGGCCTGCTCAGTCGGCAGATCTATTTCCCGTCGTCGCCCGTGGATGCGCTGAAGGTCGCAATGCCTCAGGCGACGCTGACCTTCAGCAGCGGTTACTCAATTGCCAATACCGCAGCCATGGCGAAGGCCGCGGACATGGTGATCGTTTTCGCGACCAAGTGGGAGGGCGAGGATGTCGACTCCGCGTCGCTCGAACTGCCGCAGGGACAGGATGCACTGATCGCCGCGATGGCCGGCGCCAACCGCAATACGGTGGTCGTCCTCGAAACCGGCAATCCGGTGGCGATGCCGTGGCTCAACGACGTCCGCGCGGTGGTGGAGGCGTGGTATCCTGGGCAGGAAGGCGGCCGCGCCATCGCCGACGTCCTCACCGGCCGGATCAACCCCTCCGGTCGTCTGCCGATCACCTTTCCCCGATCGCTCGCGGACGACCCCCGCCCGACCTTGCCGGGGCTCGGACAGCCAGACCGCACCGCGGTCGACGTGCCCTATTCCGAAGGGTCTGCGGTAGGCTATCGGCGGCTTGGCCGTGCGCGCGACGCGGTGCTGTTCCCGTTCGGCCACGGCCTTAGCTATACCCGGTTCGGCTACTCGGCGCTGACCGCGAGCGGCGGCGACACGGTGACGTTGCGCATGACGATCAGGAACGATGGCGACCGGCCGGGCGCCGACGTGCCGCAGGCCTATCTGGTCCGACGCGGGGGGCAAGCGATCCGCCGGCTGGTAGGATTCGAGAAGGTGATGCTCCAACCAGGCGAAAGCCGCACCGTGACCATGGCCGTAGATCCTCGCCTGCTCGCCGATTTCCGAGACGGTCAATGGCGGGTGCCAGCCGGTCGCTACGCGTTCGCCATCGGCAAGTCGGCCACCGATCTAGGCAATCCCGCCGAGGTAACGGTACGTGCGCGGCAGGTGCGTCCATGAGGACGATCGCATTGCTGGCGGCGATGCTTTTCGTCGCACCCGCAGCGGCACAGGTCGCGACGATCGACACCGGCCAGCTCCGCGGCACGACCGAGGGCGCGTCTGTAGCCTGGAAAGGCATCCCGTTTGCGGCGCCGCCTGTCGGCGCCAATCGCTGGCGTGCGCCGCAGCCGGCCCCGCGCTGGCAGGGCGTCCGCGATGCCAGCACCTATGGCAGCGACTGCATGCAGAAACCGTTCCCGAGCGATGCCGCGCCGCTCGGCACCGCGCCTGCCGAAGATTGCCTGGTCGCCAATGTCTGGGCACCGGCCGGAGCGCGCGCCGGACAGAAACGCCCCGTTATCGTCTGGATCTATGGTGGCGGTTTCGTCAACGGCGGCTCGTCGCCAGCAGTCTACTCGGGCGCGAACTTCGCGCGTGACGGGGTGGTGTTCGTCAGTTTCAACTATCGCGTGGGGCGCTTCGGCTTTTTCGCCCACCCCGCGTTACGCGCCGCCGGTGAAGGCCTCCAGGGCAATTTCGCCTATATGGATCAGCTCGCCGCCATGCGCTGGGTGGCGCGTAACGTCGCTGCGTTCGGTGGGGATCCTGCCAACGTCACGGTGATGGGCGAGTCTGCCGGTGGGCAATCGGTGCTGACGATGCTGATGGCTCCATCGGCGCGCGGCCTGTTCGCCCGCGCAGTCGTCATGTCCGGGGGCGGACGCGGCCCGCTGACGGGCATGCGCGATGTCGAGACGGATCGCCCCGATACGCCATCGGGCGAGACGATCGGTCTGGCATTTGCTCGGCGGGCCGGGATTGACGGCATCGATGCCGGGGCACTTGCCCGACTCCGCGCCCTGCCCGCCGATCGCGTCGTAGACGGCTTGTCCATGATCCAGCTGTTCCAGCCACCACCCGGCGAGCGGACCTATGTCGGGGGACCGATGCGTGATGGCCAGCTCGTCGCCGGCACGCCTCAGCAATCGTTCGAAGCAGGAAGACAGGCGCCCGTGCCGGTCATGATCGGCACGACCAGCGCCGACATCGGCTTTTCGACAGCGGCCACCAAGGACGAACTGTTCGCCCCGTTCGGTGCCAACGCCGCAGCTGCCCGACGCGCCTATGATCCGGATGGTACGGCGTCCCTCAAGACACTGGGCGCAACCATCGCTGCCGACCGCGGAATGACCGAACCCGCGCGCTACGCCGCCAATATGATCTCGAACGCCGGCCAACCGGCGTATCTCTATCGCTTTTCCTATGTCGCCGAGTCGGTGTGGTCGACGCAAACCGCCGGCGCGACGCATGCCAGCGACATCCCGTTTGCCTTCGACACCGTAGCGGTCAAGTATGGCTCCGCCCTGTCTCAGCGTGATCGCAACGCCGCTAAGGTATTTCACGATCGCATCGTCGCTTTCGCGAAAAGCGGCTCGCCGAACCACGATGGATTGCCGCAGTGGCAACCATTCGATCGGCAACGGGCATTCTTGCTCGATTTTAACCAGTCCGGATCGGCAACCGGGGGCGCGGACCCATGGGGAACCCGGCTGGACCTGATTGCAAAGGCCGCTCGGTGATGGCTGGACAGGAGGCGATCGCTAGCAGGTTCTGTCATTCTTCTCGATCTTGCCCTGATGCGTATTTGCAATGGAAGCACCGCCATTCGGATGCCACTAACGAGCCTCGATGTCAGACCGCAGTGCCTTCGGTCCCGATCGTCGTCGGCGCGCTCGGACCGTTCATCTTCAGGAGAGTGATCCCGACGATGTTCCTGCTCAGTCTCGTGCCGATTGGTGCCTACTGCTTCAAGGGCCCGTTCTGAAGCATGGCGTCGGAATGGCTCTCGGCGGCAACAGCGACAAGAATAGCCGGGATCAACCCCGTATCGAATTTCGATCGATGGGGCGTGATGTTCAACGTTTATCGCAAATCAATGACGCCACGCACAGGTAAGAACTGGAGTTGCCTTTTAGCCGGACCCGCAGTTTTAGTGCATAGAAGATCCTGTATATTAGCCGCCAGTAAATCTCAGAATTGACTACACCGCTCTTACTCGTACTAACAGTAAGCGTTTCACTGACAAGCACAGTCTGCTTAGGTTCCAACAGGATAAATAGGAGGCCTTCGCATGATCAACGACGATTATGTCCATCGGCCGCGTACCATCGCTTTACGCCAAGTCGCTCCCGACGTCGTTCATAAAATGCTCAATAACCTACCTGGTCAAACGGACTTGATACTCATGTCGCATTTTGGAATCAGCTATAACACATTTCGGAAAATACGATCGGGAGAACCAGTTAGATGCTCAGTCGCAGATCGGTTAGAAAAGAGGTTGCGCCTATGAAACATACCGTTTCCTCGCGCCCACTCCCCCCTGTCTCTTCACGAGCATGCGACGCGTAGCACTAATCGACTTACAATCGGCCATTCACGGCCGCCGAAGCGGTTTCCGAGACCGGCCGTCCGTTCATATCGCTGCAACACGTCAGATGGAGCTCTTGAGCAAGCCGCCTTGTACAGCTCGAGTATTTTATGCGACCAACAAGCGCGCCGGGGTGGGCCCCCGCTAAGGCTTGTGGAGGAGCGAGGTCGATGAGTAGGAGGGGATACAACTTCAAGATTGAAGGGCGGAGCGGCCCGCTTGCGACGCGGTTCTCAGAAGATTCACCTCGGGTAGGCGATATCCAAATGATAGCTGACAACGAGTGGGGTATAGTCATAGGCTTCGACACGTTTGTTCAGAACCCGCTCGGTGGGACTTCCGAAGTCGCCATCGTCCGTCCCTGCAGGGTACTATCATAGCGGCAATGGGTTAAGACGATGCAATTCCGGTCATTCGACGAGCGCTTTTTGCTTCCTACCTTTGGCCATTCGTTCATCCTGCCAGTTCTGCGTCGCAAGCAAGCGTGGCTGCGAGAAGCATCTTTTAATCAAGGCTGTCGGGCTGCTCGCGACTTTGCTCGTTCCGCGGCAAACGGCTCGGCCGCGGACCAGCTGGGCCAGCTACGTCCCGTGGCGATCTCACGACCGAGCCCATAGGCAACGCTGCCCTCCTGCGCGGCCCCCGTCATGTCCCAGCGGGGATCGAATTCGTCGCAAGTCTGATGATAGCATGCCGCGTTGTAACGCGCGCGCTCCCGCTCCCCGGCAACGAGACCACCATTGATAAGATCGCGGCCCGCACGGAAATACACACCGGGCACGCCCTTCTGCGCCAACGCGTAGTGATCAGACCGGTAGTACCAGCCTGCCTCGGTGTTCTCCTCGGGCACGATCTTGAGCCCTTGCGCGGCAGCGACGCGCGCTAGGTCGGTTTCCAGCGGCGTCCTGCCGACACCGATCAGCTCGAGATCACGCGTCCGGCCCAAGACGACATGCGGATCGAGATTGAACTGCGCCGCGGTGAGTGCGAGCGGCAGCACGGGGTGATCGGCATACCAGCTTGCCCCGAGCAGTCCCTTCTCTTCTGCCGTCCACAGGGCGAACACTACCGAACGCCGGGGTCGCTTCGCACTCACGAAGGTGCGGGCGATCTCCAACAGCGTTGCTGTCCCAGTTCCATTGTCGATTGCGCCGTTGCGGATGCGGTCCGCGGCCGGATCGAACGCGTTCTCGCCATACGCATCCCAGTGCGCGCCGTAGAGCACACTGCCGGCGGCAGGATCAGTGCCGGGCAGGATACCGATGATGTTGTGGCTAACGACATGGTCAAGAGAGATAGTCGTCGACGCGGTGAGATACGCGCCCTTGAGTTCGACTGCCCCAAAATCAGCCTTTTGCGCGGCGAGCTTTGCGGCGGCATAGTCGAGACCGCCCTGTTTGAGCATCGCGATGCCGATGTCATTGCGCACGGTTCCACGCAAACCGAATGCAGCGGGCACGCTGCCGGTATCGAGCGCATATCCCGGGACGGCATCGCCCTTGGCAAGTTGAAGCCATGGATAACTCGACGGGAACGTGTCGTGGATTTGGAAGAACGCGGCTGCACCACGCTTCTGCGCCTCGGCGAGCTTTGTGCGTACCGCGGGGGATGAAGCCCGGCCACCGAAGCCGAGATCGCGCCCCGCCTCGACATCCGGATCGCCCGCGAGCGCCACGACCACCTTACCGCGCACATCCACGCCGCGATACGGATCATAGCCGAGGCGCGGTTCGACAACGCCATAGCCAACGAAGACGATGGCTGCGTGGTCCAACCCGGCGGCACCGACGATCCGAGAACTCGCCGCGACGTCGGTGCCGGGTGTGAGCGCCCGCTTGGCGCCCCCCAGATCAAGCGTGAAACTGGCACGATCGCGGGTCCAGCGGAGCATCGGTACCGTCTGGCGGTATCCCTCATCGCCGCCCGGCTTCAGACCAAGCTGCTTGAACCGAGCATCAAGGAACGCGAGCGTTACCGTTTCGCCGGCCTGCGTCGGTCCACGGCCATGGAAATCATCGGCGCTGAGCGTGCGGACATCGGCCTTGATCCGGGCGGCGGACAGAATCGGTGGTGCCGGATCGGTCGCAGCGGTGAGGAGGAGGACAAGGGGAAGCAAGCGTTTCATTACAACAGGATGACCGCGAACCGGCACTGACACAAGCGTGATACAACAATTGATCGGACCGCATCGGCCGCTCGTTCGATGCTTCATCTTGTCAAGGTATGCAGCACCGGACGATACCAAATTCGGTACTAGTGGCTGCGATGTTTTGCGACTGTGCCTCGGATGCTAACCTACGGGTTTCCCGACCGCAGCAATCGTGCATCGGAGCTAAACGAGGAGACCAGTCGCCCGTCGTGAATGCAATCGCGCGCTCGACCTCGGCGTGACGTTTCTCGACACCGCCGACATGTACGGCATTGGGGCCCACGAAGAGCTGGTCGGCCGCGACGTGCGCGAGCGACGCGACTGGATCGTCGTCGCGACCAAGTTCGGCAACGTGCGCGGGGCGGATGGCAGCTTCAAAGGGGTCAACGGGTGCCCCGACTATGTGCGGTCGGCCTGCGACGCGAGCTTGCAGCGGACCGCGCCGCTCCCCTTACACGCGTAACAGAGATACGAATTGCCGATCTGGTTGCGCGATGGAAGAATGCGAATCATGCAGATACTCAAAGCGGCCGGCCTCGCCCTCCTCGTGTCAGTGCCCACCAGTGCGCAGATCGTCGCACAACCCTCGGCAGGAACGTACCAGCGCGCTGTCGCGGCCGGGTACAAGGCAGCTCTCTATTGCTCAGGCATCTTCAATGCGGGACGCACGCCGGAACAGATCGATGGCGATGAGCTGGCCGGCATCTACCCCGACTATGATAAGATCGTGCCAACGCTCATGGCGAACGCCGACCGCACTAGCCAATCCGTCTCCGTAGCGTTCGATCCGAAGCTTCCCCCGAGGCGCGCGATATGGACCAGCGGGCATGGTTGCGTGACCCTGCCGATCGGCGGCACGGCACCGGCTGGCCGCAAGTCGACAGCGGCACCGTCGATTACACCGGCGGATCCGCGGCGCTGGCCGCAGGGTGACGCCGGCATCGCACCGCGCCCATCGCTCACGCTGACCGGCGCAGTCGGCAAGGCATTCGGGACCTCCTATGGCGTCGACACCAAGACGGTCGGCGTGATCGTTGTGAAAGACGGCCAGGTTCTTGCCGAGCAATACGGCCGCGGTTTCGGGCCGTTCGTGTCCAACCGCACCTGGTCGGTCGGCAAGTCGATCGCCGGCACGCTCATCGGCCTCACCAATGCAGCCGCGTTGAAGGCTCCCGCCGCCGTGCCACAATGGAAGGTCGGCGATCCACGGCAGGCCATCACGCTCGACGATCTCCTGCGCATGGCATCCGGCCTGCACAGCGACACCGCCGGCAATCGCACCGATGCCATCTATTTCGGCGGCGCCACGGTGGACGAACAGGCGGTGTCATGGCCTTTGGAGGCGCTGCCTGGGACACGCTTCCGCTACGCCAACACCGATATCCTGCTGGCGGTCTATGCCACCCGAAACGCGATCGGCGAGGCGCGGTACCGGGCGTTGCCAAGCAGCCTGTTCGGTCCGCTCGGCATGGCGCACACCGTCGCCGAGACCGACTGGCACGGCAATTACATCCTCTCCAGTCAGGTCTGGTCGACCGCCCGCGACCTGGCGAGGCTGGGATTGTTCTGGTCGCAAGACGGAGTCTGGCAGGGCAAGCGCCTGCTACCGGCAGGCTGGATGCGGACCATGACGACGCCGACCGGACCGCAGCCCGCGAGCGGACCGGGCTATGGCGCGACGATGTGGCTGTTCGGCGCCAAGCAGGGCCTGCCCGACGGCAGCTTCGCCGCGCAAGGCAACCGGGGCCAGTATGTGATGGTGATCCCGTCCCGGCATCTGGTTGTGGTCAGGCGCGGCGAGGATCCCGGCACCGCGCGGTTCGACATCGCGCGCTTCGCGGCCGACGTTGCCGCCACGTTGCCATAGGCTTCTTACCCGAACGGCATACGCGGCGACCTGAGAGACAGGCGTAAGCCGTCGGCGCTAGTGCTTCGTGAACAGCGCCTTTGGCAGGACGACGTGGACGCCCTTGTTGCGGTCGACGAGCTCGGTAATCTCGACATCGCCTGCGACGCTGATCAGCATGTAAGCATCGTCACGCGTCATGCCTTTTTCCGCGACGAGGAAATCGATCATGTTGCGCAGCGCCTTGCGGGTCGCATGGCTGAGATCATCGTCGAAGCCCATCGCGATATAGGCTTTGGGCGTCTCAGCGCGCGGATAGCTGATCGCCGCCTTCTTGTGCAGCACGAACTCGAACGTTCCGGTCAGCGAGGTTTCGAGAGCGGTGATATCGACTTCGCCATTGCCCTGCGCGGCATGACCATCGCCGACCTGGAACAGCGCGCCGGAGACATAGACGGGCAGGAACAAGGTCGTCCCGGCGACGAGCGCCTTGTCGTCCATGTTGCCGCCGTTGATCGTCGGCGGCGCGCTGTCGTAGCGGCCGAACGCCGATGGCGGCGCGACCCCCATGCTGCCGAAGAACGGCGCCAGCGGCACTTCGATGCCGGGCGCGAACAAGCCGACCATGCGCTTAGCATCCAGCGGCACGATCTTCATGCGGGTATAGGGGAAATCGTCGGTCAGGAACCCCGCCCCGTACCGGAACGCGTTATAGGCATAGGGAATCGCCAGATCGACCTTGCGGATGCGCACTTCCAGCATGTCGCCGGGCTCCGCGCCTGCGATTGCGATCGGTCCGGTCAGGATATGGCCACCGGGACCGCGCGCGCTGGCGGGTACGCCGTCATAGACGGCACGCAGCGCCGGTTCGATCTGCGCGGGCGCGACTCCCGCCTTTTCCAGACCCGCCGGACTATTGGTCAGCAACGTATGGATCACCACCGTGTCGCCCGACCGGATCGTCAACACAGGCTTGTCGGTGGCATCGTAATGCCCCCAGGCGACCGTCTGCGGCGTCGCCTTCAATTCGTAGGTCGCAGCGCCCGCGGGCGTCGCCATGGCAGCCAGAGCGGCAAAGATCAGGTGGCGCATCGTCATCCTCTCAATAGGCCAGAGCGCAGCCGTCGGCGCGCATCTCGCTCGCCGCTGCATATACGCGGGTTGCACCGTCCATGCGGTGTTCGACGCATTCGTAGCGGCCAAAGCCCCCGTCGGGCTCGCCGATCGTCCAGCCGATGTCGGCCAGCCGCTGCTTCGTGACGGCAGGTACACCCGATTCCAGCCGCAGCAATCCACGCGGCCCAAGCCCGGCCGCATCTTCCCCCATCGATTGCGAGGAGCCCTCGTGGTGCCAGCGGGGCGCGTCGCCCGCTGATTGGACCTCTAGCCCATAGTCGACGCGATTGACGATGATCTGCGTCTGCCCCTGCGGCTGCATGTCGCCGCCCATCACACCGAAGCTCATCCAGGGATCGCTCCCACGCGTGGCGAAGCCGGGGATGATGGTCTGGAACGGCCGCTTGCCGGGCGCGTAGATGTTGGGGTGACCGTCTTTCAGGCTGAACAACTGCCCGCGGTCCTGGAACATGAAGCCGAGACCATCGGCGACCAGCCCCGACCCCATGCCGCGGAAGTTCGACTGGATCATCGACACCAGCATGCCGTCCTTGTCGGCGCAGCTGAAATAAGTGGTGTCGCCGTGGCTGGGCGCCTGGCCGGGATGGACGGGGTCGAGGATCCGGTCGCGGCGGATCAGCGCGGCGCGCTGGCGGGCATATTCCTTTGAGACCAGCCACTCGACCGGCACCTTGCTGAACTTCGGGTCGGCGTAGAAGCGCGCACGGTCTTCATAGGCGAGCCGCTTCGCTTCGGCCTGAAGATGGATCGACAACGGCGACTGGAAGCCTGCGTCGCCGAGATCGAAGGTCTCGAGAATGTTGAGCATCTGGAGCGTCGCGATGCCCTGCGTGTTGGCGCCGAGCGCATGCACGTCCACGCCGCGATAGCCCGTCCGGTGCGGCGCGATCCATTCCGATCGATGCGCGGCCAGATCCTCATAGCGCAGCCAGCCGCCGATCCGCTTGAAGTACCGATCGACGACACGGGCAAGGTCGCCGCTGTAGAACGCGTCACGCCCGCCCGCTGCGATCGCGCGATAGGTGCGGGCGAGATCGGGATTGCGAAAGACCTGCCCGGTCGCTGGGCCTTTGCCGTCGGCGAGGCCGTACGTCCTGATCGCGTTCGCCGTTTCCTCGATACCGGTACCCGGCCGGCGGAATGCCGCCATGCTGCGGCGGATGTAATAGGCGATGATGTCGGGCACCGGCGCCCCCGCCTCGGCATGCGCGATCGCCGGCTCGAACAAGTCCGCCCAGGGCAGCCGGCCGTAGCGCTGGTGCATCGTCCACCAGGCATCCACCGCGCCCGGCACCGATACGGACACCGCACCCAGCGGCGGCAGCGCACCGCCGCGCGCGCGGGACCGCACCGTTTCCAGGCTCAGCCCCTGCGGCGACGCGCCCGATCCCGCCAGCCCGACAACCTTGCGCTGCTTGGGATCCCAGATCATCGCATAGGCATCGCCGCCGATGCCACTCGACGTCGGCTCCAGGAAACCGAGGCAGGCGTTGATCGCGATCGCGGCGTCGACCGCCGATCCGCCTCGGCGCAGGATATCGACCCCCGCCTGCGTCGCCAGCGGATGTGCAGTACCCGCCGCGCCGTTGAGGCCATAGGCGGCAGTTCGCGAGGCGAAACTCGCGCCGACCGGGCGGTCCCCTGCCGCGACGTCAGGACGAAGGAAGCGGTCTTCGCCGGCGATCCAGCGCGGCAGCGGCGCCGCGGTCGCTGACTGAGGCGCACCACCCTGTCCGGGGCCCGGAACACCTTGCTTACCTGCCACCCCGGGTCCGGCCTGACCGCCCTGCGCCATACCGATGCCCGGTAGCAAAGCGGCCCCTGGCAAGGCGGCAATGAAAGTTCGACGACGCATAGAGGACGCTCCCGGTGCTGATGCCCGATCTTCGCTGGCTCCTTGAGCGAGTACAAGGGCTTGATCGGTGCTGCGTTACCGCAGCAGCCGCACCCCGACAGTGACCAGTTCCGATAGCGCAGCCGGTCGCCTATGCGTCGCGTGGGGCACGAGCGATCACGGCTTGGCCTGCACGAAGACGGGCCTTCCAGATCTTAACCGAAGGATGCCCGGCAGCCAGGCCGACCAGCCGTCCCTCGATCTGTGCAACCTCTCGCTTGGCCGCATCGAGCTCGGCGGCGGTCGGTGCAGGTTGGATATTGGCGCGCGCGTGCGCGCCGGTGCGCCCCTTGGTCTTGGTCATGGGCAACGCGATGGTCTTAAAGGTGGGACGCGGTCAATGAGGGATGACACCGGAGACGCCGCGTCTCGCTACACGACCCAGAATCGGCCATTCTGACGAAATTTTTGCGGCGCAACTTCGGTCCTTCGTTCATGTGAAGCGAGGGCGGATGGCAGCAGCCTCGAGCGCTTGCGCCAATACGGCGAAATGGGGATTTCCAGCTGTTGCTCTCGTCCAGGGCGAGCGGCGATTTCGAAATCGCTGCCGAAGCGATCCCTGCTAAACTCTGGTCACCGCATTTGCATGAAAAGCGCGACCGCGTTGCGGACGCTATCCGCAAAGCGGTCATAGATCGCGCGTGCGACTTCGGCGATGACAGGCTGGCGATCGCGTCCGCCTCGTGCGAATACAGCGACCGCCACGCGGCGGCCGTCGGGCATGGTAATGAACCCCACATCATTGGTGATACCGTCCAGCGTGCCGGTCTTGTCCTCTACCCGAGTACCTGCGGGGAGCAGGGCGCGGATGCGGCGGGTTCCGGTTGCGCATCGGCTCATCAGTCCGAGCAGAAAGGCGCGGCTTTGCGCGGTCAGAACGGTACCGTTATCCAGCTTGTTCAGCAGCGTGACCATGGCAATCGGCGTGGCAACATCCTTGCTGTCGGCAAGGTGGCCGCGGTCGCGAAGCAACTGGGCTATGGTCCGGTCCATCCGGATCCCAGCTATCTGTTGGGACGACAGCCACTGCTGGATCGCGACGGGGCCGCCAAGCGCGGCGAGCAACTGGTCGGTTGCCTGGTTGTCACTGCGGATGATCATCAACTCCATGACTTTCGCCGCGGATCGGCCAACGATCATGTCCCCGAGGCTGCGTCGCCCTTGATCGACCTCGGCGAGGTAGGTCGCCGCGATGGCGAGCTTGACCGTGCTCGCCATCGGGAACGGTGTGTCGCCGTTGATGGAAACGATCGCGCCATCGCGAAGGTCGAGCGCCGCAATCCCGTAGTCTCCAGAGCGTTGCGCGACGAGCTTGCTCAGCGCGCTCTCAAGCCCGATGAGTTCAGGGGAGCTTGCGACCGCCGGTGCCGGGACGAGGAGGTTTGCGGCAACACTGAAAAGAAGCAGACGGGAAAGCAGGGGCGCGCGCATCGATCATCCTCGAATGTTGTCTTAAAGCGACGTGGTGACGGTGAACCGAAAGCCTCAACGTTTCGTGTTGCATGCCGTTAAGGTCCGGACAACGGCGGGTCGCGGACCTACGACTCGGCAGCTTTTGGAAAAGGCCCGTCGAGCCCGCCATGTCTAAGATCGGGCCCCTGCCGTCCGACCGATTTGAAGAAGACAAGCGTCGACACCTGCTCTTCCCGAACTACCGCCGCCACGTCACAAAGCATCTGTGGTGGCGATACATCAAGCGGCATGCGCCGCGGGTTAGAGTCAATCATCCAAATCCTCTCGACGGGCCGTGTACAGGCACGATCATGAAATCTCCGGCCCGGCCCGGTCACGGCCAAATCGCCAATTGATCCCGTCCGCACGCATGATCCCGCCCACTTGGTGATCCAACTGCTTTTCGAGCGCCGGTCGCCAGGGCACGAGCGTGAACTCCCGGCTCTTCTCGACCAGCGCGAACTTGCCGCTGAGCAGATCAACCTTGCGCGCGAGCCGCCCCTCGATCGTGTCGCCGGTACGGGCCTCGACGAACGTCTTGCCCATCTCCTCGGAAAGCTGCCCGGCCACACGCAGCAACTCGCGCCGCTGGAGGACCGCCAGCGCGTTGGCACGCAGCCTGACGGCGTCACCATCGCGGTCCGCCAATTGCTGCTCGACCAGCCACTGCCGACGGACTGTCACGGCCGAGCGTACCTCGTGCCCAAACCCGGCATCGCGGAGCGGTGTCGGCATGCCTGATGCGAGTTCACGGTCCAACCATGTTGCGGCATCGATGCGGCCGAGCCGTTCGATGGGTATCGCGGACACAGTCTCGACCGCCATCGGCTGGTCGCGCCGCAAGCGCTGCTCATAGGCTGCAGCGCGATCGACATGATCGGCGGCGATGATCCAGGTGCCGTTCGGTTCGCGGTCGACACCTGCGCCGGAGCGACGCATCGCCTCGAGCCGCCGCACATGCGTTTGCGCAAAGGTCTCGGTGGCCGATGGATCGTGGCGAAGGTGCAGGTCGACCGAATAGCGTCCCTCATGCGCCGCCGCGATGGCCGCGACGGTACGATCAGCCGGACGCGACCCGGCTTCGCGCGGGCTGACACGCACGATCGAGCCTTCCGGCGTCGCACTGGTCGCGTCGCCACGCCCGATATCGACATAATGGACGCGGCCATCGACACCATCGACCATCAGATAATGGCGATCGCGATACTCGTCGGAAAAGCCTCGGGTGATGACGCGCCCGACGATCGGCTTCGCGTCGCTGCCGGTGATCACCTGATCCACCCCGGCGCGATCCAAGCGACGGCGGGTGAGTTCGCGCTGCATCGTGCGGACGATGTCACCACGCTCGCCCATGCGGCGTAGCGTATCCTCCAGGCCATCGGCAAGCCGGTACCGGCCGCCGCCGATATCGTCGGCAAGACCCATCGTTTCCAGCCGGCGCAACCGGCCCGCCTGGATTGACTGCTGGAACGGGTCACGGTCGGCGGCTACGACGATCCGATCGGTATCCATACGCCGAAGCAGGCGACGGTCGATCGCGGTCAGCCGCTCCTGGCCGACGTCGTGGCGCAGTCGCTCCTCGATTTCCCGATCGGTACGCGGCCCGAGATCGAGCGTGACCAGCTCGGCCGCACGCTCGCGCAAGCCATGCGAGATATACTCGCGTGCGATGACGAGATTCTGACCGCGATCATCGACCCCGCGCAGCATGACATGGGTATGCGGTCGCTCGGTATTGAAATGATCGACCGCGACCCAGTCGAGCTTCGTCCCGAGGTCGACCTCGACCTGCGTCATCAGTCGGCGCACATAGGGTCTGAGGTCGGGATATTCCGCGCCATCTTCTGCCGAGACTATGAACCGGAACTGGTGACGATCCCCGTTGCAGCGTTCGAGGAACGCCTTGCCGTCGGCAGAATCACGATCGGATGAATAGAGTTCGCCAGGCGCGCCGTCGCGGGTAACGCCGTCGCGCTGGATGTAGCGAAGATGAGCCTTCGCCGTTGCCATGCCCTTGGTCCCCAGTCGCACCAGCCGCGTCTTCACCACCGCGCGGCGCGACCGGAATCCGGCGAGCCGATCGCGACTGGAGAGAAGCCGGCCAACGCTTGCCCCGCGCCCGATCCGACTGCCATCGAAACGGCGCCCCTGAACGCCGGCTTTTGCGCCTGCCAGACGGGCTGCGACGACAACGCGACCGACATAGTTTGCCGCGCGCTTGCCGTCCTTGCCGCGCATGCGACCAAGGTGGGGTTCGAACGGATCGTCGATCACGACGACAATGCTCGATCTGGAACCGGAGTCTCGCGATTGTCTGGCAGGAATGGCGGAATTTGGCTATTTGCCGTACGCATATCTCTTATCGCCGATCCCATGTCTCTCGAAAAAACGATGTGCAGACAAAGACTTGAGGCCTGTCGCGAGACAGTGCCTTTATCTTGTTTTCTCTGCCCCCCTTCCCAAACCGCTCCCCGACGCGCGAAGACAGCCGGAACACGATGCCTGTCCGGCACCGCATCCCGGCCTGAACGATCATGCCGATCACGCATCTGCGAACGCCCTGCGTGCGTCATCCGCACGACGGAAAGCCTGCTTGCCTGTCATGTCGTGCGCGTTTCCATCGCCATCGACGATCATCACCGCAACGAACCACGCGCCGTTCAGCCGTCCGAGAATACGCACGCGGTCCAGCTCTAGTCCGTCGTCATCCGCACTTTCATAGGCGCCGATCCAGCGTTCCTGCACCCTCGCCTGCCAATGAAAATCGCTCTGTTCCGCGTCGAAATAGCGATGCGCCAACGCGGCGCCGGCGCCCCGTCCGAACTCGATGTCGAGCGTAGACACCAGCGCTGCCATCGTTCGATCCGACGCGACCGAGATGGGATGAATCATGGTCATGAAAGCCTCCTTCTTCGTCATCCTCCGATTGAGGACGTGTTCCGGGAGACGGGCGGCGGGGCGGTTGTCAGGGCCGCAAAACGCAGTGAAGCGCCGCGCCAGCGGCGGCGGAGGAACCGATTTTGCCGCGTTGGCAACACACCGGAACGCGCGCGCAGCGCGCTCCCTTTCGCGGCAAAATTGGAGGGGCCGCCGGGCTTGAGAACCGCTCCGCCGTCCGTCAGCATAGGACGACCCGAGACGAGCCCCTCCCCCGCCCGCGATCATGGCACCACGGCCCGAACCGCGAAGATCGATGGTTGCGACACGCCATCCGCCGTCGGTTGAAGACCAGCAGACCCAGCATGACGGATCGCGAACAGCGTCGGCTGCGGCAGGGGTGTTGGCGCCAAGCGCACCGGATCGCCACCACTGACCGTGTCGAGATAGGCGATCGTTTCACGCGGCAATGCCGCCCTACCGGCGAGATAGGCAGCATAGCGGCGTGGCCCGGCATTATAGGCCGCGAACAGGCCGGGATAGCCGAACCGGTCGTACATCAGCCGCAAATAGAGCGTGCCGGCCAGGATATTGTCGCAAGGGTTGTCGGGATCGATACCCAGACCGAGCCGATCGCGCATCTCAGCCCAGGTCTTCGGCATGAGCTGCATCAGGCCGATCGCGCCTGCGCGACTGCGGATCGGCTGACCACCGAGCGTGGTCCTGCCGCCACTTTCGGCGCGCATGACACGTTCGATCCAGCGCATCGGCACGCCGAACCGAGTCGATGCAGACTGGATACAGGACCGCCAGCGATCGATGTCTTGCGCATGCGCCGGTGGAACGGTCAGCATGCCCGCGACGAGGCCGAACCGGGTCAGCGCGCCCATAGCAACCGCGCCTTCCCGATCACGTCCTCACCTTCGGTCGACCCGAAATAGCGCCCGTCGAACGATGCTGGATTGTCGGTCATCAGCAGAAAGAGCTGGTGTCCCCTGAGGTGAACGCATCCGTTCCACCACGGCATGGCGCGGCCGTGTCCGTCGGCGATGCGGCGCTGTGCGATCCGGCGCCCGTTGAGGAATATGGTCTCGCCCAGCGCGCAAATCTCGTCCCCGGCAGAGGCGACGACATGCTTCACCAGCGGGACGTTGGCGGGGAGATAATGGCGGACGGCTGCGAGCATCCGGTACCGCGCAGGCAGCCGTGCGATCACCATGTCGCCGCGGTTGATCGGTGCGCCCGGCGTCACGGCATAGAGCCCGATTGGGGCGCTGGCACTTGCGTTCCAGACAAGGCGCGGCAGCGGCGGCGCGACGATCGTGAGGCCGAGCGTCATGATCCCGACGGTGCTGACGACGACCCAACGCATGCGTTTGCGATGCTTCAGGCGCGCTGCGCGCACGGCGTCGCCCCAGGCGAACAGCGGCGCATCGGACACGCGGGCGGTGCGCTTAGCCATGCCGCAGCTCCCGTGTCGCCTGCTCCGCCGACCAGGCGTCGAGGTCGTCGATATGATATTGGACGAAGCGGCAATGGCGGCGGAAGATCGGCCCCTGGCCCTTCACGCGTAACCGTTTCAGCAGCCGACTCGAGATCTTGAGATAGGCCGCTGCCTGATCGGTGTTGAGAAAGGGCGAGCCGCGTTTGGCGCGATTCGCCCGTTCGATCGTGTCGTCGCTATCCATCATGCGTACCTCCAAGCGACGGCAGCGTGCCGTCTGTGTCCCTGGGGATGGCGTGTGCGACACCGGTTGCGGAGCGTCGAAAACCGGCATCCCCGTTTTCGACACAGCCACAACGGGAAGAATGCCCCGCGCGTCGGCGCGCGGGGCATTCGGGTTCAGCGCGACCAGATGAGCTTGTGCTCGCCATCGTCGCTTTGGATAAGCGTCGCGTAGATCGGTGCCGGGAGCGACGGATCGTCGAGCTTGAGGCTCAGATATTGTGCGCCGGTCTCGCGCGCCGTCTTCGTCCAGGCTGCCCCGAATTCGACGCCAGTGGCGCTGACACGGTGGTCGGGGGACTTGTCTGTGTCGTGCTCGCAGGGGCGGATCGTCGCCTTGACGCGCAGCGTCAGGGTCCGGATTTCGCCGGTGTAGACGCCGTTTTCGCCGCGGGTAAAGCTGCCAATCTGTGCCATGTTAACCTCCTTCATGTGGTGCGATGCCGCCCGATGCGGCCTCGACAGGCGGTCGATCAGGCGGGCGGAGGACGGTCCCGCACCCCGTTCGGGGTCCCCATCGCCTCTGCGCGATGGGGTGGACGAAGGGCCGAAGCACAGCGGAGGACGGCCAAAGCCGGGCTTCTTGTCTCGCGAGGAAGGCGAGGGATAGCCGAGCCGGGGAAGAAGGTCGGCGACGCCGTTGCGGGACCGGCGGCCCCCGCCAGACCCGCCGAAAGAGAGGTCGTTCAGGGCGGCAGCCAGGCATGCAGGAAGGACTGGCAAAGGCGCCTGCCAAGCGCGACACACGGCCTGACCCCACGCGAATTGCATCGATGCTGCATGCGTCTGCCGTGCCCGCCCCCAATTGCCGCGATACTGTCACCAACCAACGCCGCGGACCCTGGCTGTACGAATGACGTGACCGCGGGACGATCGACGCCACGTCCGGCCGGACTGTGGTGAGCGAACCTTGATCGCGCAGCGTCGTTGTCCTGGAGCGCACCGCGATCGGGCCTATGCGGCACTGCGATCGTGCCGGGATTCTGGCCGAAGGACCGGGATCTATCGCGCTTCGTGCGGGGTGATGTGCCCTTCCATGGCGGCGACCGCCGTGATGACGGACACAGGCCGTATCCACCGTTGATAGCGGCAATCTCGGCAGCGACATCGTCCGTCTAGGCCCGGCCCATCGGACCCATTTGGCGGCCGAATCGGACCCAGGATCCACCGGTACAGGGGGGGGGGCATCGTGGTTGAAGGCGTGCTCGACAGCTGCCCGACAAACGCGGCCGAGACGCAAAACGGCGATCGGTTTGCAGCCACCAAAGCC
>NZ_JANBVH010000030.1 GCF_024273235.1 Sphingomonas faeni
TCTAACGCTCATCGTAACCGGTGGTAGATTCCGTCAGATCGACTGGCGAAGCAGTGGTGCTGATATCGCGCTACCAATCTGCCGGACGTTAGGCAGCATACATCGCCACGAGCTAGAATTATGCGGGTGCGTGGTGCCGGCAAGTGGTTCGACAACACGCAGGAATGATCCCGACGCGTACTACCGCTCGCGCGTCGCGGCGAAGCGGATCTTCGCGTAGCGCTCGGCGATGTAGTTCACTTCCCATGCGCTCTTGGCGAGGAAGACCGGGTTGCCATCGCGGTCCTTGGCCATGGCGCCGCGGTTGATTTCGGCGAAGGTCTTGAGTTCCAGCGGGTCTTCCGCCGAGATCCAGCGCGCGGTCTCGTACGGCGCGGGCTCCAGCCCGGCGGCGACTTTGTATTCCGCATCCAGGCGCGAGAGCAGCACCTCGAGCTGGAGCTGGCCGACGACGCCGATGATCCAGTTCGAGCCGATGTCGGGATAGAAGACCTGCGTCACCCCCTCCTCGGCCATGTCGTCGAGGGCTTTGCGCAACTGCTTGGTCTTGGTGAAGTCCTTCAGCACGACACGGCGCAGGATTTCGGGGGCGAAGTTGGGCAGGCCGGTGAAGCGGATCGCCGCCTTCTCGCTGAGCGTGTCGCCCACCCGCAACGTGCCGTGGTTGGGGATGCCGATGATGTCGCCGGGGAACGCCTCGTCCGCCAGCTCGCGGTTCTGCGCGAAGAAGAGGATCGGGGAATGCACCGCGATCGGCTTGCCGTGGCCTGTCGGGGTCAGCTTCATGCCGCGCTTGAACACGCCCGAGCAGAGCCGCATGAACGCGATCCGGTCGCGGTGGTTGGGATCCATGTTGGCCTGAACCTTGAACACGAAGCCGGTGACTTCGGGCTCATCCGGGGACACAGGCGCAGGCTCGGCCGGCTGCGCGCGTGGTGGTGGCGCATAGTCGGCGAGCGCGCCGATCAGTTCGGCGACGCCGAAGTCCTTGAGCGCCGAACCGAAATAGACGGGGGTCAGGTTGCCCGCGCGATAGGCCTCGGGGTCGAAGCTGGAATAGCCGCCCTGGGCGAGTTCGGCTTCGTCGTTCAGGCGGATCATCGCTTCGGGGCTGAGGATCTTGGCAAGTTCCGGGTCGTCGATGCCGGTGAACGGGATCGCCTTCCCCATGAATTCGCGACTGTCGCCTTCGGGGCGGCTCAGCGTGTTGGCGTAGAGATCGTAGACGCCTTCGAACTCGCCGCCCATCCCGACCGGCCAGCTCATCGGGCAGACGTCGAGCTGGAGCATCTCGGCCACCTCGTCGAGCAGCGAGAACGGATCGCGGCCCTCGCGATCGACCTTGTTGACGAAGGTGATGATCGGCACGTTGCGCAGGCGGCAGACCTCGAAGAGCTTCCGCGTCTGCGGCTCGATGCCCTTGGCGGCGTCGATCACCATCACCGCCGAGTCGACCGCGGTGAGCGTGCGGTAGGTGTCCTCCGAGAAGTCCTCGTGGCCCGGCGTGTCGAGCAGGTTGAAGGTGATGCCCTGCCGCTCGAACGTCATCACCGACGAGGTGACCGAGATGCCGCGCTGCTGCTCGATCTTCATCCAGTCGGAGCGGGCGCGACGGGTCTGGCCGCGCGCCTTCACTTCGCCGGCGAGATGGATCGCGCCGCCGAAATACAGGAGCTTTTCGGTCAACGTGGTCTTGCCGGCGTCGGGATGCGAGATGATCGCGAAGGTGCGGCGGGGGAATTGGGTCATGGCGCGGGTCCGGTGAGCCGAGTCGTCGGACTTGGCTGGGAAAAGAAGGTTAGGCCGGGTTAGGCCAAGATGCAGTCCGCGCGCGGTGCGGCGGGATGCACTTGGAAACGCGGCGGGCTTGGCGCCGCTCTTGGCAGATGTGGGGCGTGTAGGACAGGGGGGAGGGCAGCAGAACATTGCCGTGCTGCAATAGGGCCGTGTTGCTCTAGCCGTACTGCTAAGAAGACCTCGTGCTCCCGGAGGCAGACGCTCTCCCCTCCCTGAAAGGGAGGGGTGTTCTTCAGTGCTCTGCCACCAGCGCCACGGTCATTTCGATGCGCTTCGTGTCGCCCGCGGCCACCTCGAACACGCCGGGCTTGTCGCGATAGTCGCCGGTATAGCCTTCGGGATCGGCGATGCCGTGCCACGGCTCGACACAGACATAGGCCGCGCCGGGCTTTGTCCAGATGCCGAGCTTGGGCGTGTCGGGGAAAGCGATCTTCAACTGCGGGCCGGTCTTGGCGCCGTAGGTGACGGCGTCGGAGTGCATCCGGTCCCAGACCAGCGCGTCGTTGGCGAACAACTCGTCGCGGAGGGCGATCACGCGGTCCTCGACCGGCGAGGGACGCTCTTCGACGGCGATCTGGCCATCGGGGCTGATCGCCTTCAGCTTGCCGGGCTCGTCCGCGTTGAACGTGATGCGGTGGTCGGCGCGGGGCTCGCCGTAGGGGAGCGGCCAGGCGAAGGCGGGGTGGAAGCCGAAGCTAACCGGCATCGCCGCGTCGGTGCGGTTGTGGATATGCGCCTCGATTGCGAGCGTCGCGCCGTCGAGCGTGAAGACGATGTCGAGCGCGAACGCGAAGGGGTAGGCGGCGCGCGTTTCTTCGCTGTCGGTGAGGCGGAAGGTGGCCGACGTTTCGGTCTGCGCGATCACGTCGAAGGTCGAATGGCGGGCGAAGCCGTGCTTCTGCATCGGGTAGGCCTGGCCGTCGAGGCGGATGACGCCTTCGTTGACGACGCCGACGACGGGGAAGAGGATCGGTGCGTGGCCGGTCCAATAGGCCGGGTCGGCGTCGGTCATGAGTTCGCGGCCGTCGGCGTCGTGGAGGTGGGTGAGTTCGGCGCCGTGGGGGTTGATTTGGGCGGTCAGGCGGTCGTTGGCGATCGTGATCAGGTCGGTCATGGGGTTCCTTCCGTGCGCTTCAAACGCGCGAGGCTTTAAAACGCTCACCCCACACAACCCCGGCGGAGGCCGGGACCCAAGTGGGAGGCGTCGCCAACTGCGCGCATCGTTCCGTTACTCTGGCCTTTCCACTTGGGCCCCGGCCTTCGCCGGGGTGGTGTGAGGCCGCTAACGCGTGCCCTCACCCTCGCCGCCTTCGGCGTCTCTCCCTCTCCCCTCGGGGGAGAGGGAAGGGGCCCGCGGCCGCTTGGCCGTGGGAAGGGTGAGGGCACGCTTAGACGCGCAGGCTAGCGCCCTGCTTGGCGGCCGTCGCGACCACCTTGTCGGCGATCGCCTTGATCTCCTCGTCGGTGAAGCTCTTGGCGGTGGGTTGCAGGACGATCTCGACCGCGACCGACTTGTGGCCGTCCTCGACCCCCGCGCCGGTGAACACGTCGAACACGCGGGCGGAGACGATCGCGACCTTGTCCGCGACCTTGACCGCGCGGACCAGCGTGTCGGTGGCGAGCGCTGTCGGCACAAGGAACGCGAAGTCGCGGCGGACGGCTTGCAGCGCCGGCGGCGTGTAGGCGGGGCGGGCGAAGCCGGTCGCCCGCTTGGGCGGGATCGCGTCGAGGTAGACTTCTACCGCGGCGACCGCGCCGTCGAGGTCGAACGCTTTCAGCACCGACGGATGGAGCATGCCGAAGCTCGCCAACACCGTCTTGGGGCCGAGGCGGAGCGTGCCCGACTGGCCGGGGTGCCATGCGTCACCGGCCTCTCCCATCACTTGCAGGTTGTCGACCGGTGCGCCCGAGGCTGCGAGCAGCGCGAGTGCTTCGGCCTTTGCGTCATACGCGTCGAAGCTTGCCGCCTTGCCGTCGCGCCAACCGCGTGGGCGGCGGTCGCCTGCAAGGACCACACCCAGAGTGGCGCGTTCGGCCTCCGCTAGGTAGCGACGGCCGATCTCGAACAGGCGGACGCTCTGTGCCCCGCGCTTGATGTTGCGGCCGGTGGCTGCGAGCAGGCCGGGGAGCAGCGAGGGGCGCATGACCTTGAGGTCTTCGCTGATCGGGTTGGCGAGCGTCCAGGCGCCGCCGCCGAACGGTGCGGCCTCGGCGTCCGACAGGAAGCTCCAGGTGATCGCCTCGTCGAGCCCGCGGGCTGCCGCCGCGCGACGCGCCCTGCGTTCGAGCTTCTGCTCGGGCGTGGCGGTCGGCTTGGCGACGCCGGGCATGCGGGGGAGCGGCGTCGAGGGGATCGAGTCGATACCCTCGATGCGGACGACTTCCTCGACGAGATCGGCGGGGCCGTCGACGTCGCGGCGCCAGGTGGGGATCGTGACCGGCCATTTGCCTTCGATCGTCGAGAACAGCGCGTCGCTGAACGCATCCGCGGACTTGATCGCGCCGATCGTGAAGCCGAGCGACAATAGCGTGCGCGCTTGGCGTTCGGGGGCGACGTGGAGCCCGCCGAGGTCGGCGCTGAGGCGCGGATCATAGTCGATCACGCGCGGTTCGAGCGGGGGCTCGCCGGAGCGGGTGACCTCGCTCGCGCTGCCGCCGCAGATGTGGAGGACGAGCGCGGTGGCGATCGCCAGGCCGTCATCGAGGAAAGCGGGGTCGACGCCGCGTTCGAAGCGGCTGCGCGCGTCGGAGGTGAGCGTGAGCTTCTGGCCGGTGCGGGCGATGTGGTCGGGATCGAAATACGCGCATTCGATCAGGACGTCGGTGGTGTCCGCGGAGACGCCCGAATGCTCGCCGCCCATGATGCCGCCGATGTCGTGCACGGCGGTGTCGTCGGCGATGACGGTCATGGTGTCGTCGAGCGTGTAGGTCTTGCCGTTGAGCGCGACGACCTGTTCGCCGGGCTTTGCCTTGCGCGCGACGAGGCCGCCGGAGAGTTTGGCGCGGTCATAGACGTGCAAGGGGCGGCCGAGGTCGATCATCAGGTAATTGGTGATGTCGACGAGCGCGGAGATGGGCTTCTGGCCGATCGCGATGAGGCTGCGGCGCATCCATTCGGGGGATTCGCCGTTGGTCACGCCGGTGACGGTTTGGGCGTAGAAGGCTGGGCAGCCTTCTGGGTCGAGGGTCGCGATATCGGGTCCGGATCCAGCCGTTGCTCCGTCATTGCCGCGACGGCGGGGATCGCGTTCGCCGTCAGCCCCTGCCGCACCTTGGGTCCCGGCGTCCGCCGGGATGACGGAGGGGGTGGCGGACGTCGGAATGACCAGCGGGGTGAACGTGCCGAGGCCTGCCGCCGCGAGGTCTCGGGCGATGCCGCGGACGCCCATGCAGTCCTGGCGGTTGGGCGTGATCGCGACGTCGATGACCGGGTCGGTTAGGCCCGCGTAATCCGGGTACGCGGTGCCGATCGGCGCGTCTTCGGGCAGTTCGATGATGCCGTCGTGATCCTCGCCGAGTTCCAATTCGCGCGTCGAGCACATCATGCCGTTGGACTCGACGCCGCGGATGCTGGCGAGCTTGAGCGTCACGTCGAGGCCGGGGACGTACGCACCGGGTGCGCCGAACACGCCGACCAGGCCGGCGCGGGCGTTGGGCGCGCCGCAGACGACTTGGAGCGGACCGTTACCGGCATCGACCGACAGGATCTGGAGCTTGTCGGCCTGCGGGTGGCGTTCGGCGCTGAGCACCTTGGCGATCTTGAACGCGGCAAGCTTCTCGCCGGGGTTCTCGACGCCTTCGACTTCGAGGCCGATGCGGGTCAGCGCCTCGACGATCTGGTCGAGCGTGGCGGTGGTTTCGAGGTGCTGCTTGAGCCAGCTGAGGGTGAACTTCATGCGCCGACTCCGCCGGACAAAGTGGGGACGTCGAGGCTCGAAAAGCCGTAATGCTTGAGCCAGCGGATATCGCCGTCGAAGAACGGGCGGAGGTCGTCCATGCCGTATTTGAGCATCGCCAGGCGGTCGATGCCGCAGCCGAACGCGAAACCCTGCCATTCGTCGGGGTCGAGCCCGCAGGCTTCGATCACCTTGCGGTGGACCATGCCCGAGCCGAGGATCTCGAGCCAGCCATCGGGTTCGGCGCCGCCGACGACGCGCTTGCCCTTCACCAGCGTGTAGCCGACGTCGATCTCGACCGAGGGTTCGGTGAACGGGAAGTAGCTGGGGCGCAGGCGAAGCACGATGTCGTCGCGCTCGAAGAACGCCTTCACGAACGTCTCGAGCGTCCACTTCAGGTGGCCGAGCGTGATGCCCTTGTCGATCACGAGGCCCTCGACCTGGTGGAACATCGGCGTGTGCGTCGCGTCGGAATCGGAGCGGTAGGTGCGGCCGGGGGCGATGATGCGGATCGGGGGTTTTTGGCTCAGCATCGTGCGGATCTGGACCGGCGACGTGTGCGTGCGGAGGAGCGAGAAGGTCGTCTTCTCGTCGGCGGTGCCCGCGGCCTTCGCGTCGATCCCCTGCTGGAGATAGAAAGTGTCGTGCATCGCCCGCGCGGGGTGCGTCTCGGGGATGTTGAGCGCGGTGAAATTATGCCAGTCGGTCTCGATCTCGGGACCGGTGGCGACCGCGAAGCCGAGGTCGGCGAAGATCTCGGCGAGTTCGTCCATGACCTGGCTGACCGGGTGGATCGTGCCGGCGGGCGTGGCGTCCGCGGGGAGCGTCATGTCGAGCGTTTCGCTGGCGAGACGCGCATCGAGCGCGGCGCGTTCGAGCGTGGCTTTGCGCTCGGCGATGCCGTTGGCCACTGCCTCACGCAGCCCCTGGATCTGCGGGCCTTGGACGAGGCGCTCTTCAGGGGTCATCTTGCCGAGCGTCTTCAGGAGCAGCGTGATCGTGCCCTGCTTGCCGAGCGCCTCGACCCGGCACGCGTCGAGCGCGTCGAGCCCGGATGCGGCGGCGATCGCCGTCAGCATGTGGTCGCGCATCTGGTTCAGGTCTTCGGTCACGTCATACTCCCAGGGTGGGTTCGGTCGATAGTTCAGGCAGGCGGGGCAGCCCGAGGCCGATACCCAGATCGTCCCAATTCTCGTTGCGCGCTTCGATCAGCTCGATCTTCCACGCTCTTCGCCATTCCTTCAGCCGCTTCTCGCGTACGATCGCGGCCTCCATCGTGTCGAACATCTCGTAATAGGCGAGACGCTTGATGCCGTACCGGCGAGTGAAGCCGGGGATCAACCCCTCTCGGTGCTGAACCAGCCTTGCGAGCAAGTTCGAGGTGACGCCGATGTAGAGCGTGCCGTGGCGGCGCGAGTGGAGGATGTAGACGCACGGCTGGAAGGTTTCGCGCATGTCGTGCTCCCCATTGTGCCCGCTACTCCGGTGCAATCTAGCTCCGTCATCCCGGCGGACGCCGGGACCCACGGTAGCGGGCCGGGTGATGGTAGCACGTTATCGCCGGGTCCGCCGTAACCATGGGTCCCGGCGTTCGCCGGGATGACGGAGGAGGGGCGAGGGGTGAACATAGTTGGGGCGTTCAATCCCCCCAAACGCAGAAAGGGCGCCGGTGGTCTCCCACCGACGCCCTCTCGAAACGCACCTCAGTCGCGAATTACGCGGCCTGGGGGAGTGCCGCCTTCACCTGGGCGACGATCGCGCTGAAGGCTGCGCCCTCGTGCATGGCGATGTCGGCCAGGACCTTCCGGTCGAGTTCGATCCCTGCAAGCTTCACGCCGTGCATGAACTGCGAATACGTCAGGCCCTCGGCGCGGACGCCGGCGTTGATGCGCTGGATCCAGAGGCCACGGAAGGTGCGCTTCTTAACCTTGCGGTCGCGATATGCGTACTGGCCGGCCTTCTCGACAGCCTGACGGGCGATGCGGATGGTGTTCTTGCGACGGCCATAATAGCCCTTCGCCTGAACCAAAATACGCTTGTGCTTGGCGCGGGTGGTAACACCCCGTTTTACGCGTGCCATTGTCTAATTCCTTCTCAGCTCAACGCAGGCCGTAAGGCGCCCAGGCCTTGACCGCTGCGGTATCGGCCTTCGACAGCAGCTTGGTGCCGCGGTTCTGACGGATGTACTTGCCGTTGTGATGCGCCAGACGGTGACGCTTGCCGGCGACGCCGTGCTTGAGCAGGCCGGTGGCGGTGAGCTTGAAGCGTTTCTTGACGCCGCTCTTGGTCTTCAGCTTGGGCATTTTTATCCTTTCGGTTACGAAGGAGGACGCTGAAATCGCCGCGGCAGCCCACACTGGCCGGGCGATTCGTCGAACGCGTTCCCTTCGAGGAAGCGGCGCCGATACCCGTAATGATCGGGAATATCAACCGCTGTGGAACTGGCGCGCCCGCCATGCGATAGGGCTTGCATGGACGCCAGCCCGACGCCGCCGATCGACGCCCCCTCCCCGGCTCCCGCACCGGCGCCGATTGCAGTGGAGACGCGAAAACGTCGCAAGCGGCGAATCATACGCAACATCCTGCTCGGGATCGTCGCCGTCATCGCCGCGATCTGGCTGGTGCTGTACATCACCAAGGGGCGCTTCCTGAAGCATCCGTTCGAGCGCGTCGTCGGCTCGCTCACCCACCGGACGCTGACCGTGCGCGGCGATTTCCAGCTCTATTTCGCGCCGTTCCGGATCAAGCTGTATGCCGAGAACTTCACGCTCTCGAACCCGGACTGGGCGAGCCGGCCGAACCTGTTCCGCGCGGACAAGCTCGACACGCGGATCGCGCCGCTGTCGCTGATCTTCGGCAAGCGGCGGCTGTACTGGCTCGACCTGGTCAACGGTGACCTCGATCTGGAGTGGAACAAGGCGCACAGCGCGAACACGTGGACGTTCTCCGACAAGAAGGGCGGCAAGCCGCTCGAGTTTCCGCGGATCGACGTCGCGACGGTGACCGGCACGTCGGTGCGCTATCTCGACCCGCGGATGCGGATCGTCGCGGACCTCGATATCGCCGACATCCGATCGGTCGATGCGACGATCGGCCGCGCCGTGGGGGTGAAGGGCCGGGGCCGGCTGCGCGAGACGCCGTTCACGCTGACCGCGCAACTCCTGTCGCCGGATGCGACCGCCAATCGGGGCCAGAACAAGCTGGTCGCGCGGGCGCGGGCGGCGGGCAACGTGATCGATGTCTCCGGCACATTGCCGAGCATCGCCGATGTCGAGAACGTGCCGCTCGCGGTCACCGCGCGGGGGGCCAACCTATCAACATTGCTGGGGGTGATCGACGTCGCGATCCCCAACACGCGGAAATACAAGCTGCGCGCGCAGCTCATCAAGCGGGGTGACGAATACGCCTTCACCCGCCTGCGGGGTATCGCCGGGCGGACCGATCTCGCGGGCAAGCTGACGATCATCCATGGCGATCGTATCCATCTCGATTCGGTACTGACGACGAAGAGCCTCGACATCATCGATGCGGCCCCGTTCATCGGGTTCAATCCCGACATCGTCGAAACGCGCGGCGCGGTGGCTGCGGCTGCTGCGACGGGCGCCGCACCGCAGCGCCTGTTGCCCGACGGCAACCTGCCGGTCGCGACGATGCAGATCTTCGATGCCGACCTGAAATGGACGATCAGCACGGTGAAGTCGCGCAACCTGCCGATCTCCAACGTCGACCTGACGCTCGACCTCGAGCGCGGTCGTCTGGCGCTGTCGCCGCTGACGTTCTCGATGGCGCGCGGCAACGTGGCCTCCGACGTCATCTTCGATACGCGCGCGCGGCCCAGCGCGGTGTCCTACGACATTCGTCTCGCACCGACGCCGCTGGGCCAGTTGCTCAAGGGCTATGGGCTGACCGAGGCTGGGACGACCGGGACCGTCAAGGGTCGGATCAAGCTCGACGGGCGCGGCGACTCGATCCACGATTCACTCGCATCGTCGCGGGGGCGGATCGCGTTCGTGCTGCCGTCGGGGGCGCTGTCGGTTCGCAACGTGCAGCTCGCCGAACTCGACATCGGCACGTTCGCGCAGCGGATGTTTCAGGGCAAACTCGACGAGCCGGTGCAGATGAACTGCGGGCTGGTCGGCTTTACCGTCCGCGGCGGCGTTGCGGCGGCGGATCCGATCCTGATCGACACGCGCAAGAACGTCATCGTCGGGCGTGGCGGGTTCAGCTTCCGCAACGAGGCGGTCGACCTCGCGTTTCGCGCGGATTCGAAGAAGTTCAGCCTGTTCGCAGGGCAGTCGCCGGTAAGTGTCGGCGGGATGTTCGCCGCGCCGAAGCTCAACGTGATCTCGAAGGACCTTCTCGCGCGGGTTGGCAGCGGGCTTGGCCTGGCACTGGTGGCGACACCGGTGGCGGGCATTCTGGCGTTCGTCGATGTGGGCGATGCGAAGTCGACCGCGTGCGGACCGGTGCTGGCGGGGGCGACTGCGGCGGCGCAGCGGACGACCAAGGGCGAGGCGCGCGATGATGTCGGCCGTGGAACGACGGCCAAGGCCGAGGACGGAAAGCCGACCCGCTCCGAGGGCAAGGCACAGCGGAAGAAGTTCCTGGGGATCTTCTGAGGGCGCGGGGTTCGTCATGCCGGTGGGGTTCGTCATCCCACAACATCCTCGTCATCCCAGCGGAAGCTGGGATCTCGTTCCGCTGGGGCGACACGCAATTTGGAGACCCCAGCGTTCGCTGGGGTGACGGACGGGGCTCGGGTGACGGACGGGGCTGGGTAACGGACGGGGCTGGGTAACGGACGGGGCTCGGGGACGGACCGGGCTCGGGTGACGGACGGGGGGAACCGTTGGTCCGCTAGTGTTAATGCGTCGCTCCCGCCCCGGTTGGAGAACGGCGCTTTCGACCATGCCTCTCCCCAACCCCATCCACCCCGTCACCCCGTCACCCCGTCACCCCGTCACCCCGTCACCCCGGCGGACGCCGGGGCCCATGGTTGGGTCCGCTTGGACGGTTAGCGCTTCGTGTCCGTAGGTCCCGGCGTCCGCCGGGATGACGGCTGGGGGTGGTGATGTGAGGGCTTTGCGGCTTGCGACACCGCTTTTGTCCTCCCTCCCGCTTGGCGGCTTGGGCAGGGTTGATCGCGGGCCGGACGGCCGGTACGTACGTCGTGCCCTCCCCTAGCCCCTCCCGCAGGCGGGAGGGGGACTTTTAGAGGCCGTGCCCATGGTCGTGGCCATCCTGCAACCGGTGCATCGCCTCGAGCACGTCGTCCATGCGCGCGGGGTCACCGATCGCCAGCACATGGCCTTCGCTGTCCGCGGTCAGTGGATCGCCGTTCCAGTCGCACATCATGCCGCCAGCGCCTTCGACCACCGGCACCAGCGCGGCGAAGTCGTACAATTTGAGGCCCGATTCACAGACAACGTCGAGATGGCCGCTCGCGAGCAGGCCGTAATTATAGCAGTCGCCGCCATAGACCGGCCCCTGCCGCGGGTTGCCGCCGGAGATCGCCGCGACCAGGGCCAAATACGGCTGCACGTCGCCTTCGTCGAAGAGGTGCGGGCTGGTGGTGGCGATCGTCGCGCCGGTGAGTTCGCGGCAGGCGCGCGTTCGGACGGGCACGCCGTTGAGCGTCGTCGGACGGCCTGCCACGCCGACCCAGCGTTCGCGCTGGACCGGCTGGTCGATGATCCCGAGTACCGGCCAGCCATCCTCGACCAGCGCGATCAAAGTCCCGAAGATCGCCCGGCCGACCGTGAAGCTGCGCGTGCCGTCGATCGGGTCGAGCACCCATTTGCGGTTGGTGACGCCGGCCTTCTCGCCGAACTCCTCGCCGACGATGCCGTCGCCCGAGCGCTCCGCGTCGAGCAGGCGGCGCATCGCCGATTCGGCCTCGCGATCGGCGCGCGTGACGGGGGACTGGTCGTCCTTGATCTCGACTCCGTGCTCATGACGGAAATACGGTCGGATGACGTGGCCCGCAGCATCCGCGAGGCGGTGCGCGAGGTCGATATCGGCTTGGGTTACTGGCATGGCTCCTGCCTATCGGTCGCAGCCGCAGGGAGCAATGGACGGAACGCCTGCGTCGGCGTAGGTCGTTGCAATCCAACCGGAGTATCGTCCATGCGCCTCGTCCAGACTCTCGCCGCCGCTGCCCTCCTCGCCGCAACGCCTGCCTTCGCGGCGCTCGCGCCCGGTGCCAGGGCGCCCGACTTCACGACGCGTGGCGCGATCGCCGGCAAGGTGTTCACGGTCCACCTCGCCGAGCAGCTCAAAAAGGGCCCGGTCGTGCTGTATTTCTTCCCGGCGGCCTATACCGGCGGCTGCAACGCCGAGGCGCATGCGTTCGCCGAGGCGATCCCGGCGTTCACCAAGGCGGGTGGCACGGTGATCGGCATGTCGGCCGACAACGTCGAGACGCTCAGCAAATTCTCGGCCGAAAAGTGCGCGGGCAAGTTCGCGGTCGCCAGCGCCGGCCCGAAGGTCATCGCGGGCTATGACGTCGCGCTCGGCAAGCAGATTGCAGGCCGCGACGTGACCAAGCGCACCAGCTACGTCATCGCCAAGGACGGCCGCATCGCGTTCGTCCATGACGACATGAACCCTGCCGAGCACGTCGCGACGACGCTCGCCGCCGTCCAGAAGCTGACCGGCAAGTAATCGCTCCCCACCGAACCGGCAGATACAGGCCGGTTCGGTGACAGTATGATAACGCTTTCGGGGCTATCTCTCGGCGAGAGGGCGCGGGGATCTATCATGCGGGACACGGGACGAGCCAACAGGGCGGCGGCGAAATCGGAGGCGGCGAAACCCGGCGCAAGACCGGCGCCTGCCGATGAGGCGACGCTGTTCGATCGGATCGGACGCTTCCTGAACGAGCAGGGCCTGAGCCCCGCCCCGCCGCATTATGAATTCGCGTTTGCCGTGGTGTCCGCGCCCGACCTGCCGCTCGGCAAGGCGGTCGCGCGCCTGACCGAAAACGGGGTGCGCCTGACCCGACGCGATATCGAGCAGTTGGGCGGACGCGTCGTCGACGGTCCCCCGCTGATGCAGTCCCCGCCCACCCGCGCTGCCCGCCCCGCCCGCCCTGCCGATATCGCCGGGGACGAGCGGGTCGATACCGCGATCGCTCTGGTCGCGGAGACGCAGCACCAGGTCGACGGCTTCGCGCAGATCATGCGGACGATGCAGGACGAGACGCGCGGCTTCGGTCGCGATCTGGCCCGGAGCGCGCATGCGATCACGCAGCTGGCGGAGATCGACGAGATCACGCGGATCACCAGCAGCATGATCGGCCGGATCCGCGACAGCGAGGTGCGGCTGGCGGAAGCGACCGCGGAGGCCGAGGCGTTGCGCGCCAAGCTGGCCGAAGCGCAGGAAAGCGCGCGCCGCGACGTGCTGACCGGACTGCCAAACCGGCGGGCCTTCGACGAAGCCCTGGCGAGCCGCGACGCGCACGCCGGCCCGCATTGCATCGCAGTGTGCGACATCGATCGGTTCAAGCACGTCAACGACGTTCACGGCCACGGCGTCGGCGACCGCGTGCTCACCGCGATCGGCCAGACGATCGCCGAGGAATGCGCGCCGCATCTGGTCGTCCGCCACGGCGGCGAGGAATTCGCGGTGCTGATCTGCGGCATCGACCTGGAGGATGCCGCGGCGTTGCTCGATTCGGTCCGGACGATCGTCGCCGCCAAGCGCTTTCGCAATCGCGAGACCGATGCGGCGCTGGGAACCATCACCTTCTCGGCCGGGATCACCGCGATCCATGCCGACGAACCCACCGAAACCGCGTTCTCGCGCGCCGATCGGCTGCTGTATGCCGCGAAGGATCAGGGGCGCGACCAAGTCTGCGCGGGCTGATCCCGAAATTTGGTGCGATCCGCGACGTCGCGCTGGTGAAATTTCCCAACTTCGCTGCGGGGAAACGTGGATTTCTAACGAAATCAGCCGGTTAAGAAACTGGCACGGGCCGTGCAGAGCATTCGATATCGGGGGCCGGATGGTCCGACACCCCGCCCATCGAAGGAAATCCCCATGTCGTTCCGTTTCGAAACCGCCCAGCGCATCGCTTTCTCGTTCGTCGGCGCAGTGTTCTTCGCAGCCCTTGCCGTCAGCGCCGCCACGCCAGTCATCCCTATCGTTTGACCCTGGCCCCTAACCTCATCTTCCGGAGAGCAATCATGGGTCGCAGCGTCCTTATCGGCCTCGCCGCCTTTTCCACCACCATCCTCCTGATCGTGACGCACACCGGCGTGGCACTCGTCTGAACCCCGACGTTTGAACCACGACGTCCGAACCACCGCAAGGTTCAGGCAGGTACGCCGAGTCCGACAGGTCCGATCGGCGCCTCCTCCTCCCGTGAATACGTCCCGATCAACAGCCCTGCCGCCAGCACATGGCCGGTGATGGCCGCGATTACCGCCGAGCGCCCGGGTGTCGGGCCGGCATCCCCTGCCCCCGCACCGATCGCGAACAGCTGGAACGCGTAACGGTGCTCGCCATGCCCGCTGGGTGGATCGGGTGGCAGCCAGCCCTCGCGCAGATATGAATTGCGCCCCACATCGCGCCCTGCGGCGTCGCCCGCATCATCGGCGACGATCGCACCCTCGGCCAGCCGCCCCGCATCGGCTTCGAGGCCCCAGATTATCGCATGGACCAGAGGCTGCGGCGTCGGTGCGTCGGCATCCTCGACGATCAGGACCATGCGCTCGGTCCCGACCGGCGGCTCGCTCCAGACGAGCGGCGGCGATACGCCCTCGCCATCCGCGGTGAACCGCGGCGGCAGGCGGGCCTCATGCGCAAACGCCGGGCTGGTCAGGTCGAGCGTTTCGAAATTACCACCGAGCTGTACGATCGCGAGCTTGTCGGCCCCGGCGCGCAGGCCGCTCATCGCATGGCCGAGCCAGGCGGGGATGTGTTCGAGCATGACTTATCCTTCCGAGGGACAGGTTTCTGCGCGACGGACGGGTGCGGCGCCGTCGTACCAATCGCTTTTCGCGCCCATGGTTGCCGCATCGTGATAACAGACCTGCGTCCTGCCGCGCTTGGGATCGACGATCACGGTCCAATTGCGATCGCCGCAATTATGCTGCTCGCAGCCCCAGGCCGCGACGCGATCGCCGACCTTGAACACCGGCGTCTCGGGACCGGAGCGACCGCGGATCGTCTCGCGCAGTTTCGGATCGCCGACCGCTGTGACCAGCCCGGACGCCACATCGGTACGGTCGTAGAAATCGACACCGCCGACTGCATCATGCGGGTATTTGCCGATATAGGCGGTGATCGGCGTGGTCTGGGCCTGTCCGGGGATCGGCGTCGGCGCGCGCGTTTGCGGCGGCCTGTAATTGCCTGCGGCGAGCGTGTCGGTCGGGTCTTCCTTCTTGCCGCACCCGCCCAGCAGGGGCAGCGCGAACACCGCGATCGCCATTATCCTCTTCATGCGCCATCCTCTTCGTTGGTGGATCAACGTATCGGCGCCTGTCGGGGTTGCGTCGAGCCGAGGTGCGACCATTTCGAGCGGATGGATCATGATCTCGACCGCTTCGTCGCCGCGCAGGACGGCGTGTATCCGCAGGCGCTCGCCGAGCTACGGCGCGGCGCGAAACGCAGCCATTGGATGTGGTTCGTGTTTCCGCAGATCGCCGGGCTCGGCCAGAGCGCGATGGCGCGGACCTATGCGATTGCGGATGCGGACGAGGCGCGGGCGTATCTGGCGCATCCGGTGCTGGGCGCGCGCCTGATCGAAGCCACCTCGGCGGTGACGGGGGCTCGAGGCTCGGCGGAGGCGATTCTGGGCGGGATCGATGCGGTGAAGCTGCGCTCGTCGATGACGCTGTTCGCGGCGGTCGCGGACGATCCGGCACCGTTCCGCGCGGCGCTGGACCGGTTTTTCGGCGGGGCGGACGATCCTGCGACGCTGGACCTGCTGCGTGGGACGTGGACTCGATAGGTCGGGGGGATCGATAAGATGGGGGCATTGGCGGCAACGCGTGTAGTGTGACCGCGGGGCCTTCCGCCCCATGAGGTGCCGTGATGGCGAAGAGCCAGAAGAAATCCAGCAAGGAAGTGCGCAAGCCCAAGGCCGAAAAGGCACCCAAGGCGAACGCGTCCAACCCGACCACCAAGGGCAAGCCCGTCGAGATGACGACGCTGAACTGAGGCGCGTAATCGAGGCGCTGAACTAAGGGGGCGAACCGGGAGTCGTCCGCAGTGAACTTTCACCGGGCAACGACGGGGATTCTCGGGCGGATCGGGCGGGCCGGATCAGCCGGCTGCGGCGATCCGGCGTAGCGCCTGTTCGAACACCTCGACCGGTTGGCCGCCCGAGATCAGATGCCGGTCGTCGATCACGATCGCCGGCACCGCATTGATCCCGCGGGCGCGCCAGAGCTCCTCCGCCGCGCGAACCTCGTCGGCATAGCGTCCTGACCGCAGCACTTCTTCAGCCGCCACCGGATCGAGCCCGGCCTTGGTCGCGGCATCGACCAGCACGCGATGATCGCCCAGATCGGCATTGTCGGTGAAATTGGCGGTGAACAGCGCGTGCTTGAGCGCCCCCTGGCCTCCTTCGATCTGCGCCCAGTGCAGCAGCCGGTGCGCGTCGAACGTGTTGTAGATCCGGCTCGCGTCGGTCATCGCCATGGTAAAGCCGAGGTCGCGGGCACGCTCGACGATCATTGCGCGGTTCGCCGCCGACTGCTCGCGGGTCGAGCCGTATTTCTCCGCGATGTGCTCGCCGATGTTCTGGCCGCCGGCTGGCATCGCCGGATTGAGTTCGAACGGCTGGAAGACGATCTCCGCGTCGAGCGCATCCGCCGCGCGAACCAGGGCCTCCTCCAACGCGCGCAGGCCGATGATGCACCACGGACAGGCGATGTCCGACACGAAGTCGATCTTGAGATGGGCGGTCATGTCAGTCTCCGGCATACGCGCTTCGCCGTAGATGGCAGCGGCTGGGTCGGCAACAGCGGGGCTTTCGGATGGGTGCGTCGCGTTCCTACATGTCGTCGATGGCGAACCCGACCGCAGACCTTTTCGGCACGCCGGTGCTGCCTGGCTTCGACTATCGTGACGCCTTGATCGACCGGGACGAGGAGGCGGCGCTGATCGCCCTGATCGACGAACAGGAGCTGGCGCCGTTCCAGTTTCAAGGCTGGCTGGGCAAGCGGCTGACCAGGTCGTTCGGCTGGCATTATGATTTCGACACTAGCCAGTTCGGCGCGACCGATCCGTTGCCCGACTGGCTGCTGCCGATCCGCCAGCGCGCCGCCGCGTTTGCGACACTGCCGGAGGAGGCGCTCGTCCAGGCTTTGCTGATCCGGTACGATCCGGGTGCCGGGATCGGCTGGCACCGCGACCGGCCGGTCTTCGAGCATGTCGTCGGGGTTTCGCTCGGCGTGCCCGCGACGATGCGGTTCCGGCGGCGCAAGCCGGGCGGTTTCGACCGCGTCGCCGTGCCCTTGCCGCCGCGCTCCGTCTATCATCTCAGCGGCGAAGCGCGCCACGATTGGGAGCACAGCATCGCCGAGATGGAGGTGACGCGCTGGTCGATCACCTTCCGCAGCTTCACCGCCAGCGCACGGCAGAACCGGCGCTGACGGTTCCGTCCTCAGACGTCGAGGTTGGCGACGTTGAGCGCGTTGTCCTGGATAAACTCGCGACGCGGTTCGACGACTTCGCCCATCAGCTGGGTGAATATCTCGTTCGCGCTCTCGGCGTTGACCGCGGTGACGCGGAGCATCGAGCGGACCGACGGGTCGAGCGTGGTTTCCCAGAGCTGTTCCGCGTTCATCTCGCCCAAGCCCTTGTAGCGCTGGATCGCAAGACCTTTCCGCCCCGCGGTCAGGATCGCGTCGAGCAGGTGGCTAGGGCGCGAAACCTGCGTCGAGCCGCGTGTGGCGACGGCGGTGACCGAGCCGATCACGCCGGCACCAGCCTCCGCCCCTTCTTCGGCCTCGGGCTCTTCGGCCTGCGCGGCCTTGCTGGCGGGGACGAGGTTCGAGGTCTGCGCATAGCTCTCGGCGTGCTCGCCCGACAGCGCGTGGAGTTTGCGCGCCTCGGCCGACACCAGGAAGCTCGCTTCGATGATGTGGTGGTCGGTGACGCCGCGCCAGGCGCGCTGGAAGTGGATACCGCCGTCTTCGGTCAGCACCGCGGTCCAGCGCGCGTCGCCGTCGTCGAGTTCGAGACGACGCGTGACGATCTCCAGGCGCGAGGTCCGGTCTTCGACCGACGCCTCGGGATCGAACACGCCACCGAGCGCCAGCGCCTCGATCATCCCGGCGTCGTAGCGCTTGGGGACGTAGCGCATCAGTGTCCGCATCCGGCGCGCGTGATCGACCAGATCCTTCAAGTCGCGCCCCGAGCGACCGCCGCCGGGACCGTCGAGCACCATCGTATTGACGCCGGCATCGACCAGATATTCGTCGAGCGCCGCGTCGTCCTTGAGGTACACCTCGGACCGGCCCTTGGTCGCTTTATACAGCGGTGGCTGGGCGATGTAGAGATACCCGCCCTCGATGATCTTCGGCATGTGCCGATAGAACAGCGTCAGCAGCAGCGTGCGGATGTGCGCGCCATCGACGTCTGCGTCGGTCATGATCACGATCTTGTGGTAGCGCAGCTTGTCCGCGTTGAAGTCGTCGCGGATGCCGGTGCCCATCGCGGTGATGAGCGTGCCGATCTCGCGGCTCGACAACATCCGGTCTTCGCGCGCGCGCTCGGTGTTGAGGATCTTGCCGCGGAGTGGGAGGATCGCCTGGAAATGGCGGTCGCGGCCCTGCTTGGCCGAGCCGCCTGCCGAGTCACCCTCGACCAGGAACAGCTCGGACTTGGCGGGATCGCGCTCCTGGCAGTCGGCGAGCTTGCCGGGCAGCGAGGCGATGTCCATCACGCCCTTGCGACGCGTCAGTTCGCGGGCGCGCTTGGCGGCTTCGCGGGCGGCGGCGGCGTCGATGATCTTGGCGACGATCGCCTTGCCGTGCGCGGGGTTTTCCTCGAGCCATTCGGCCATCTTGTCAGCCATCAGCGATTCGAGCGGCTGGCGGACTTCGGACGAGACGAGCTTGTCCTTGGTCTGGCTGCTGAACTTGGGATCGGGCAGCTTGACCGAGACGATCGCGGTGAGGCCCTCGCGCATGTCCTCGCCGGTGAGCTGGACCTTTTCCTTCTTCAACATGCCGGATTTCTCGGCGTAGTTGTTGAGCGTGCGGGTCAGCGCGGCGCGGAATGCGGCCATGTGCGTGCCGCCGTCGCGCTGCGGAATGTTGTTCGTGAAGGCTAGGACGTTCTCGTAGTAAGAATCATTCCACTGGAGCGCGACGTCCATCGTGACGTCGTCGCGCGTGCCGCTGATCGCGACCGGCTCGGGCATCAACGGCACCTTGGCGCGATCGAGATACTTCACGAACGCGGCGATCCCGCCTTCGTAATAGAGCTCGACGGTCTTCAGCTCCTCGTGCCGCGCGTCGGTGAGGAACAGGCGGACGCCCGAGTTGAGGAAGGCGAGCTCGCGGTAGCGATGTTCGAGCTTGTCGAAGTCGAAATCGGTGATCTTGAAGGTGGCGGGCGACGGGAAGAACGTGACGCGCGTGCCCTTCTGACCGTCCGTCGCGGGGCCGACGACCTTCAGCGGGGCGACCGCATCGCCGAATGCGAAGCGCATGTAATGCTCCTCGCCGTTGCGCCAGATCGTCAGGTCGAGCCACTCGCTGAGCGCGTTGACGACCGAGACGCCGACGCCGTGCAGGCCGCCCGAGACCTTGTACGCGTTCTCGTCGCTGGTGTTCTCGAACTTACCGCCGGCGTGGAGCTGGGTCATGATGACCTCAGCTGCGGATACACCTTCCTCGGTGTGGATGCCGGTCGGGATTCCGCGACCGTTGTCGGTGACGCTGACCGAGCCGTCGGCGTTGAGGACGATGTCGATCCGGTCGCAATGCCCGGCAAGCGCCTCGTCGATCGCGTTGTCGCTGACCTCGAACACCATGTGGTGGAGGCCCGAACCGTCGTCGGTATCGCCGATGTACATGCCGGGGCGCTTGCGCACCGCGTCGAGGCCCTTGAGGACCTTGATCGAGTCGGCGCCGTAATCGCCCATGTTCGGGAGGTTGGGATTATTGGATTCAGGGTTGGATGCCATGCCCAGCATATAGGCATCGGACGGCCGAAACGGAAGCGAAATGGCCGGGGTGCGCTGGGGCGCGGGGGAGTGAAGTATAGGAAGTGCAGACGCTGGGAGCGTTTTGTCGGGGGTGTAAAGTTCGGGAGTCGGGGGTGTTGGTTTCGAGGGGGTTGGGATCGCCATGCGGGGAAGGTGGCAGGGTCTGGCCTTGTAGGACAGCGGTTCGGAGGCGGCTTAACTTTCTCCCCTCCCTGGAAGGGAGGGGTTGGGGGTGGGTTGGCCGGCTTGAGCCACGGCGGTCGGACTTTGGGGAAACCAACCCACCCCCGGCCCCTCCCTTCCAGGGAGGGGAGCAGCATGTGTCACTCCTCCCTGGACATGGGTCGCCCTTCCCTTCCAGGGAGGGGCAGATTTCCCTGATCTCTCTCCCCTTGGGGAGAGGGAGGGAGGAGCCTTAGGCGACGGAAGGGTGAGGGGGCGTTGGGATTAGCCTCCCGAGCCTCACTCCCCTCTCCCTTCCCACCGCGAGGGCGGCGGGCCCCTTCCCTCTCCCCGGAGGGGAGAGGGAGACGGTGCTCAGAAGCGGTCGGCGCGCTGGCCTAGGAGGGTCACCTCCACGCGGCGGTTGAGGCGCATGCCGGCGGCCGTTGCATTTGTTGCGACCGGATCGCGCTCGCCGTGGCCGACCACGCTGAAGCGGGCGCGGACGACGTCCATGTCGTCGAACGCCTGGCGGACGCTCGCCGCGCGACGCTCGGACAGGTCCTGGTTATGCGCATCGGTGCCGCGCGAATCGGTGAAGCCGTCGATCGCCACGCGGACGCCGGAGTTGGCGCGCAGATAGCGGGCGAGCGGGCGCAGTTTCTCGATCGCGCCGGGACGCAGCACGGCGCTGTCGGTGCGGAACAGCACGTCCTCCTGCAGCGTCAGCGTCGCGCCGCGCGGGGTCTGGCGGAAACCGTAGTTGCGCATCGCGCCGCGATCCCAGGTGGTCACGGTTTCGACCACGGTGGTGCCGCCGCGGCCGCCGCGATAGCCGCGCGGATCGCGACCGTACGCGTCCCAGTCGAACCGGTCGCGACGCGGGCCGGCAAGGCGTGCGAATTCGCGATTGGCATCGTCGGCCTCCCGAGGGCTGATCCGGCCATCGCCGTTCGCGTCGAAGTTCGGCATCACGAACGCGCGGCCGCGCGGCGTATTGCGGAGTTCGGGGAACAGGACCGGCACGCCGGCGCCGACCAGCCGATAGCCCGGCCGGGTCCAGGGCGCGGTGCGCGGGTCGAAGCGTGCCTGGCCCTGCGCCAGTGCAGGCGCGACCGTCGCGGTGGCCATCAGGATGCCGAGGGCGGCGCGGGCAAGATTATGGGACATCGTGAACTCTCCGTGATCTTCGATGGGACGGGCTTTGCCCGCGGCCGCTTGAACGCACAGTGACCTCGATCGACAGCCTGTGTTCAGCCCAAGATTATCTTTTTCTTTCAGTGGGTAGTGTGGCCTACCGCGATCCGCGTCGCGCCGTTGTCGATCGCGTCGAACAGCGCATCCTCGGTGCCGGTTATCCATACCTGCCCGCGTCCCGCCAGCCGGTCGAACAGCGCCGCGCGCCGGGCGGGATCGAGGTGTGCGGCGACCTCGTCGAGAAGGAGGACCGGCGACTGGCCGGTCCGCTCCGCCACCAGTTCGGCGTGCGCGAGGACGATACCGAGGAGAAGCGCCTTCTGCTCGCCGGTCGAGGCGAGCGAGGCGGCGCGCGCTTTGTCGAGATGCGTTACCGCGAGGTCGACGCGGTGGGGGCCGACGAGCGTGCGGCCGGCGGCGGCGTCGCGTGCGCGGCCTTGCGCGAGGTCGGCTTGGAGGCGGGCGGTGTCGCCGTTCCAGCCTTCGAGCGTGAGGCCGGCGCGGGGGAACGGGCCGTCGTCCTGATGCGCGAGCCTCGTACCGAGCAGATCGACCGTCTCGCGGCGGGCGGCGTCGACCGCGGCGCCGTGCTCGGCCATCTGCGCTTCGAGCGCGGAGAGCCAGTCGCCGTCGGGGCGGCCTTCGTCGGCGAGCAGGCGGTTTCGCGCGCGCATCGCCGCGTCGTAGCGGGCGGCGTGGTGCGCGTGAGTGGGGGCGAGGGCCAGCGTGAGGCGATCGAGGAAGCCTCGGCGCTCGCCGGCGGGGGCGACGAACAGGCGGTCCATCGCGGGGGTGAGCCATAGGATGGTGAGCCACTCGGCGAGTGCGTTGGCGGTGGTGGTGGCGCCCTGTATGCGGACGATGCGGCGTTCGGGGGCGGAGGCTAGGGTGCCGGTGGCGAGGTCGACTTCGGCTAGCGCTTGCGGGGGGAGAGGTGAAAACTGCTCCCCTTCCGCTTGTGGGCGGGGTCGGGGGAGGGGCGCGCTTTCCTCGGGAGCGGACGCCAGTACGTACATCGCGCCCTCCCCTGACCCCTCCCGCATGCGGGAGGGGAATAAGGGGGCGCCCTGCCGCTCGCGTTGTGGGGATAAGGTGGCCGCGACGCCGAAGCCGCCTGCCCCGTTTTGTCGCGCCATCTCGCCCAGCGCGGCCCGGCGCAGTCCGCGGCCGGGCGCGAGCAAGGACACCGCCTCCAGGATATTGGTTTTCCCTGCGCCGTTCTCGCCGGTCAGCACGACGAACCCCGAGCCCGGCTGGAGCGTCAGGTCGGCGTGATTGCGGAAATTGGTGAGGACCAGGCGCGACAGCATTGCCCCGGCCTTAGAGCAGTTTCGAAAGTGATTGCATCGCCCTTTTCCGTTCGCCGCGGGCGACGTCGAAGGGCGCGGCTCAAGCTACGGTGCTTCGACGTCGCTCAGCACGAACGGGGTAGGGCATCGACCTGACCACGCCCCGTTAGCGACACGCCCAGTCCGCTATCGAGCATCGCGTCAGGCGGCGATCCGCTCCGGCGCGGTCGCGGGTGCCGCCGCTGCGGTCGCGGCCTTCTGCGTGCTGAGATATGACGCGAGCGCGGGCCCGAGCTCGCGCTGCGCCCGCAGATATGCGACCGGGGTGACGATGCCGAGCCGTTCGCGCGCGGCCTCCAGCGGTTCGTGGAGCAGGTCGAGATAGTCCTCGCCCGAGATCCACTTTGCTTTCCGCCCGTTGCGATAGCCTTCCCAGACCGCCTTCGCGAACAGCGTGCTGCCGGTGACGCGCATGCTCTTCAGCGCCGCCGCGGAACCGATCAGCGCCCAGCCGAGCCCGCCGACCTGCGCATAGCTGAACGCGACGAGCGCCGCTTCGCCCATGCTTTCATCAGCCTTATAGCCGGTCAGCACGTGCCAGATGTCGTGCGTATCGCGCACCCGCCGGCCGAACCACGCATAGGGATGCGCCAGATCGTCCTCGGACGGCGTAAGCCGCGAAACCTCGACCAGCCCGTCGGCGGAATAGCCCGTCGTCTCGAGGAACGTCCGATACGCGGCCCCGACCGTGCCCGGCGCGAAGCTCGCGACGAACGCGGGATCGGAGAAACGCTGCGCCAGTTCGACCCGGTCATAGGCGATCCGCCCGCCCTGTTCGGTGGCGATCAGTCGCGCGTAGTTCATCGGCGCATTGCCGACGTTCAGCGCGCGCATGATCCGGAACACCTGCGTCGTGTCGTCACCATTCGCGAGCAATTTCTTGATCGCATCGAACGCGGTGCGCCAATCGCGACGACCGGTCGTACCGGGAAACGGAGGAAGCTTCGCCATCGAGTCGACTCCTTACTGACATTGCTGTTAGTATTGAGTCGGCGATAAAAATCAAGTTAAGATGCGGCGTTTTTACCTGCGGAGTTAGGCGCAGAAATCTCATTTGCCTCGCCTCCGCAAAGTGACGGACTGAGGCCCTTTTCATGCGGATTGGACATGGTTGAGTCCACGATGAGCGATGAAAAATCAATCTCGTGCTCACATACCCACTGACTTTGATGCTCATCGCTGATAGCGAATCCGCTGCCGGGCAATTTAAAGCTCACCCTGAAATCTGACGTCACAGAAAGCGGGCTAGGGTCACCACCAAAAAAAGTCGCGGATTTAACCGCCCCGTTCCTTTCTATAGAAACGACTCGAACGGTTTGACTGAAACCATTGTAGCCCTCCACCGCTACAACGATAGTTCTGTCGGAAAACCTTTTGACGCTACTAAAGATAATATAGCCAGTTCCATCATTACCAGGAGTGCAATCCTCGGAGATGCCGGTCAGCAAGTTCCCGTTCAACGTGTATTGAATCTTGCCGGCTTCGACGTCCGCCGGGGAAATGACGCAACGCGCTGATAGTACACCAGCTACTGTAGGCGTCGATGTGCTTTGAATTGCCACGGCTACTGTCGAAGCAATCAACATCGGTGCGGCCGCAATGCAAGCGTAGCGCATGTCCTACGCCCGTTTCGGCGTTCGTGCGTTCGATGCCGAGGCATCCGCAGGTACGTCAGGCGAATTTGCAGATGTAGGGGTCGCGCAGGCGAAGGCCTGACCATCGCGCGTGATGTGCACGACCTCACCAGCCTCAAGCCAGCTAATAAATTTGGCCAGCTGCTCTTTTAGATCGGCAACATCAATCACGTTCATGATCCGGCTCCTGCCTGTCGCCCCGCTATACCACGGAGCGACAGGCAGACCGAATCACACCCGCATCGGCATTAGCACGTACAGCGCGGGCGACTTGTCGTTCTCGCGGATCAGCGTCGGGGCGGCGGCGTCGGCAAGGTGCACCTCGACCATGTCGCCGTCGATCTGCGCGAGGATGTCCATCAGGTAACGGCTGTTGAAGCCGATCTCGAACGGGAGCGCGACGTAATCGCCGGGGACTTCCTCCGCCGCGGTGCCGTTTTCGGGCGAGGTCACCGACAGCGTGATCTTGTCGCGGTCGAGCGCCATTTTCACCGCGCGCGTCTTCTCGGTGGCGATGGTGGAGACGCGGTCGACGCCTTCCATGAAGCTCTTCGGGTCGATCTTGAGGATCTTGTCGTTGCCGGTCGGGATCACGCGGCTGTAATCGGGGAAGGTGCCGTCGATCAGCTTCGAGGTCAGGATCGCCTGGCCCAGGTCGAAACGGATCTTGGTCGGCGACAGCGACACGCCGACCGAACCGTCGACCTCGTCAAGCAGTTTCCGCAGCTCACCGATGCACTTCCGGGGCACGATAACGTCGGGCATCGATTCGGCACCCTCGGGGCGCGGCAGCGTGACGCGCGCGAGGCGGTGGCCGTCGGTCGCGGCGGCCTTCAGCACCGGGTTCGAGCTGTCGCCGTCGGCCACGTGGAGGAAGATGCCGTTGAGATAATAGCGCGTCTCTTCGGTCGAGATCGCGAAGCGCGTCTTGTCGATGATCTGCTTGAGCGTCTCTGCGGGCAGTTCGAACTGGGTCGGCAGTTCGCCCTCGGCGATCACCGGAAAATCGTCGCGCGGGAGCGTGCCGAGCGAGAAGCGCGCACGGCCCGCGACGATGCTCATCCGGCCTTCCGACGCGGCGAGTTGGACCTGCGAACCCTCCGGCAGTTTGCGTGCGATGTCGAACAGCGTGTGCGCGGACACGGTGGTCGCGCCGGGCTGGTCGACGGCTGCTGCGATCGATTCGTTGATCTGGAGATCAAGATCAGTCGCCATCAGCTTGAGCGTGCCCTCGGCCGTCGCCTCGATCAGCACGTTCGACAGGATGGGGATGGTGTTGCGCCGCTCCACCACGGACTGGACATGGCTCAGCCCCTTGAGGAGCGTTGCGCGTTCGATCGTCGCCTTCATCGTAATTCCCCCCGCCACCGCAGCCGGACTCGGGGCTGGGGGCAATCCGCAGATGGCTTACCCAACAACAAAGGGTCGGAGCAAGCGCCCCGACCCTTCTTTGATCACGGTAAACGTCGCGTTAAAACGCGCGCACCGTTTCGATCAGAAGCGGAAGCCGTAGCTGGCGACCACCTGGTGACGATCCGTATCGACGTCGAATCGGCCGCTGGTGCCGCCGGTCGCATAGTCGATGTTGCTGCGCTCATACTTCGAATAGCGATATTCGAGCTTGGCATAGCTGTTCGGACCGACCGCGTGCTCGGCACCGGCACCGACGCGCCAGCCGTCGAGATTGAAATCGGTGTCGGTCGTCTGGTTGGTGTCGCCGGCGAGCACGTTCAGCTTGGCATTGGTGTAGCCGCCCTTGACGTACAGCATCGTCGTCGGTGCGACGACATAGCCTGCGCGCGCGCCGACATAGATATCACGGCCCTGCTTGACGCGACCGAAGCCGAAGTCGCTGGTATAGTCGTTGCGGTCGCTCTTCGAGGTCGAACCGGTCAGTTCGGCCTCGGCGCCGAGCACGATGTTGTCCGACGTCGCGATGTCGTAGCCGATACCGCCGCCGTACAGCAGTCCGTCGATCTTCTGGTCGTCGCGCCCGTTGTTGTTGGACACGCTGCTGCCGGCGCCGGTGTGGTCGTAGCCGAGCGTGGCCTCGACACGGGGGCCGGTGAAGGTCGGGTTGGTCTGCGCGAGGGCGGGTGCTGCGACTGCGGTGGTGGCGAGCAGCGAGACGGCGATAAGCGTACGCATTGGGGTTACTCCTTACTATCTGGTCACCCCAAAACGCGGGGTGGACCGCTCCAATGGACCAACCGCCCGAGCGTTGCATGAACCCCAGATAAACACGGAAATCCGTTGCTTTTGCGCCACAGGGGGTTGAAACGCGGGCTATGATTCCAAGCCAACGGCAGGGTGAAGCGGACGCCCGATCAAGCGCTATTCCGGCTGCGCGCACGGGTCGGGATTTCGTCGCGCGGCACGGCGAAACCGTGTTCAATGCGGCGCATCGGTTGCAAGGAGATGCCGCGCATACGCCTTTGACGCGGGCGGGGTTCGCGCAGGCGGACGAGCTTGGGCGGGCGTTGCGCGGATTGCTGGGGGCGAAACCGGCGCTGACTCTTTGGGCTTCGCCGACCGGGCGGGCTCTGCAAACTCTGGCGGTGATTTGCGAGCATCTGGAGCTGGATTGGCATGGCGCGCGGACCGATCCCCGGCTGGTCGAGATCGACATGGGGTCCTGGGGCGGGCGCTATTATGCCGACGTGATCGACGAGGTCGGGCCGGTGATGCTGCCGGGGGGTACGCTGAAGCCTGCGCCCGATGGCGAGACCTACACGCAAATAGCGGCACGGGTTGGCGGATGGCTCGCGGATACTGCGGAAGATCCGGGCGACCGGCTGGTGATCATGCACGGGATTTCGAGTCGGGTGATGCTGGGGGTGATGACCGGGGCGGCGGTCGATCCGGAGCTCGGGGCGCCGGTTGCGCCGGGCTTGCCGCAAGGGTCGGTGACGCTCGTCGAGAACGGACGCGCGACCGTGCCCCATCTGGGTACGGGATTCGCGCCGGCGTGAGATGGGATCTGGGCGACTGTTTCACACCGGGGCCTTCTGCCCCCCTCCCTGGAAGGGAGGGGTTGGGGGTGGGTCGGCTTCCGCACATTCGAACCGTGGGGGCTCGAGCGGGCCTACCCACCCCCTGCCCCTCCCTTTCAGGGAGGGGGGGTTCGATGCGTTTGGCGTTGGTGGTGGGATTGCTTGCGGTCGCTGCTCCGGTTTCTGCGCGTGATACGATCGGCATCTACAAGGGCTGGGGTGCGTTTCGCGATGCTTCTCCCGCACGGTGTTATGCGATTGCTCGGCCGGTGATGGCGGGGGGGCGTGCTTCCGGGTTCGCCAGCGTTGCGACATGGCCGAAGCGCGGTTTGCGTTCTTCGCTGTACGTGCGGCTGAGCCGTGAGCGCGATCGATCGGCGGGGGTGACGCTGACGGTCGGCGAGCGGCGATTCGCGCTCGTGGCGAACGGGCTGGACGCCTGGGCGAGCGATGCGCCTAGCGATCGCGCGATCGTCGCGGCGATGCGGTCGGGACGGAGCATGAGCGTGGAGGCGGTCGGCATCGGCGGGCGCCCGTTCGTTGATGTGTACGCGTTGTCGGGCGCGGCGACCGCGATCGATGCGGCTGTGCTTTCGTGTAGCCAAGGTTGATTTTTCTCGGTCAATACGCTACGTAAATCGTATCAAGCCCCCGGTAGCCGTCTTGAGGCGCTCGCAAGAGCAGATATCAGCTCAAGGCCCGCCCCCGGGGGCAACCTGTTTCTGGTGCTTTGACATGCCGACTGCCGTCGTGATCGATGGCGCGTTTTTCCTGCGCCGGTTCAACAGTGCATTTCCCAATCTCGACGCGTCGAATGCGAAGGATATCGCATTGGGCGTCGTCTGTATTGCGGCCTATCACGTATCTGCGCGACTGCATGCAACACCGTCGTGGCAGCAAGCGCCTGACTCCGCCTATCGCCCCGACGAAACGAGCGAACTCTACCGAATTTTCTTCTACGATTGCCCACCGCTGACGAAGCGACTGCACACTCCGATCTCCCGGCGCTCGATCAATCTGGCGATGACACCGGAAGCGCAGCTACGCCTGGCCATACATGCGCAATTGGACCAGACCCGCAAGGTTGCGGTCCGCCTCGGGCGGTTGAACGACAAGATAACGCCGTGGCGCCTCAAGCCCAGCGCGATGGCCAGATGGCAAGCGGATGGCTTCGCACCGCATGACGATGATTTCGAGCTCGACGTCATGCAGAAGGGCGTCGACATGCGGCTGGGACTGGACATCGCCTCGATGGCATACAAGCGACAGGTCGATCAGATCATCCTGATCGCCGCAGACGCCGATTTCGTACCGCCCGCCAAATTGGCCCGTCGCGAGGGCATCGACGTCGTGCTCGACCCGATGTCCGCGCACGTCGCCCCCGACCTGCTTCAACATGTCGACGGAGTCCGAAAACTGCCGAATGCAGATCGGCTCTCCCCTTCAGGAAAAGACGCAATGACCGCCGCGAACCTCATGCCTATCCCCGGGCACATCGATCCCGTGCCCGTTCCCCGCAGCTTCGTGCCGCGCAGCGATGGGCGGATCGACCTGCTCGGGCTGTCGCTCGCCGATCTGCGGATGGCGCTGGAGACGTCGCAGCTCGAGGAGAAGCAGGCCAAATTGCGCGCCAAGCAGCTGTGGCACTGGATCTACAATCGCGGCGCGACCGAGTTCTCGGCGATGACCGACATCTCGAAGACGATGCACCCTTGGCTGGAGCAGCGCTTCGTGATCAGCCGGCCCAATGTGGTCGAGGCGCAGGTATCGACTGACGGGACACGGAAGTGGCTGCTGCGATCCGATGACGCGCAGGATTACGAGATGGTGTTCATCCCCGACGCGGATCGCGGGACGCTGTGCGTGTCGAGCCAGGTCGGCTGCACGCTCAACTGCACCTTCTGCCACACCGGCACTATGCGGCTGGTGCGCAACCTGACCCCGGCCGAGATCGTCGGCCAGGTGATGCTCGCGCGCGATTCGCTGGGCGAATGGCCGAGCCAGCCCGAGGGCCGCATGCTCACCAACATCGTGATGATGGGGATGGGCGAGCCGCTGTATAATTTCGAGAACGTCCGCGATGCGCTGAAGCTGGTGATGGACGGCGCAGGGCTGGCGCTCAGCCGGCGGCGGATCACGTTGTCGACGAGCGGCGTAGTGCCGATGATGGCGCGTGCGGGGGCGGAGATCGGCGTGAACCTGGCGGTGTCGCTGCATGCGGTGACCAAGGAAGTGCGCGACGAGATCGTGCCGCTCAACCGGAAATACGGCATCGAGGAATTGTTGCAGGCGTGTGCGGACTATCCCGGCACCAACAACGCGCGGCGGATCACGTTCGAATATGTGATGCTCAAGGACAAGAACGACTCCGACGACGATGCGCGCGAACTCGTTCGGTTGCTGCGGAAATACGAGCTGCCGGCGAAGGTGAACCTCATTCCGTTCAATCCCTGGCCGGGTGCGGCTTACGAGTGTTCGACGCCGGAGCGGATCAAGTCGTTCTCCAGCATCGTGTTCGGCGCGGGGATCTCGGCACCGGTGCGGACGCCGCGCGGGCGTGACATCGATGCGGCCTGTGGCCAGTTGAAGACCGCGTCGGAGAAGAAGAGCCGGGCGCAACTCGATCGTGAGGCTGCTGTCGAGTCCGACGCTTTTGCTTGAGTGGAGTGCGGTCGCACTGGCGGCAGGGGCGGGCGTTCTAGGCGGTGCGATGAATGCGTTGGCGGGCGGTGGCAGCTTCGCGACGATGCCGACGCTGATCGGGCTCGGCGTGCCGTCGACCTTCGCCAACGCGACCAGCAACGTCTCACTCCAGCCGGGCGCGATGGCGAGCGCATGGGCGTATCGGCACGGGCTCCAGCGGATTTCCGGCGTCGGCATGAAGACTATGGCGGGGGTGACCTTTGTCGGCGGGCTGATTGGAAGTCTTTTGCTGGTCGCGACCTCGGCGCGGGCGTTCGACCTGATCGTGCCGTGGTTGCTGCTGTTCGCGACGCTGGCGATCGCGTTCGGGACGCGCGCGTCGCTTTGGCTGCGGTCGCGGGTCGAGATCGGACCTAAGTCGCTGGTGGCGGTGCAGGCGCTGCTGGGGATCTATGGTGGGTATTTCGGGGGCGGAGTCGGGCTGATGCTGACCGCCGCGTGGGGGCTGCTGTCGGGCGCGACGCCTGCGACGCTGGCGCCGCCGCGGACGCTGATGCTGGCAGTCGCGAACCTCGCGGCGACGATCATCTTCATCGCCACCGGCATGGTGGTGTGGGCGCTGTGCGTGCCGATGCTGCTGGGCGGGATCGTCGGCGGGCATTACGGTGCGAAGCTGGGGTTGTTGCTGTCGCCGCAGGTGATCCGCGTGTGGACGCTGCTGGTGACGATCGCGACGACGATCGTGTTCTTCTGGCGGGCGTATTCCTGAGTCTGGTGGCCGCGTGGGGGGGTGTTTGGGTGTTGAAGGGTGATGGCTCGAGCTGGCCTACCCACCCCCAGCCCCTCCCTTCCAGGGAGGGGGGCTTGGAAGATCTTTGGTGGCGAACGATCATCGCCTCTGATTCATCGAGACGACAGTGCGAGCAGAGTACTCGACGACTTCGAGGATCCCCCGCCCTTCCGATACGAAAAAGGCCGGTACCGCGGGATGCGGTACCGGCCTTTTTGGTGTTCACCAGGGAATGGATCGGCGGTCATACCGATCGAACATATAGAGCTTGTTTCCCCGCGAAGGCGGGGATCCAGACTGGACTCCCGCCTTCGCGGGAGAACAAAGCAGCAGCACCGGCCGGGGGTTGTCCAACGCATCCTTGCCGGAGAGGACAACCGCCGGATCAACCCAGAGCAGTCGAGATCAGCCGGCCTGAACCTCGTCGGGTACCGCGCGAACGCGGCGGCGGCGGGGCTTTTCCTCGGTGGCGGCGTCGGCGGCGGGGGCCGCTTCGGCTGCCCGAGTTGGGGCCGGCGCCGGTGCGACGGTGGCCGAGATGCCGAGCGAGGGCGGCAGGCGGTCCGCGTCGAACGCGGTCGGCGTGCCCTCGTCCTGCGAACCCTGGTCCTGAGTGGCGGGGGCGTCGAGGCTGCGATCGCGGCGCGGGCGACCGCGACGGCGGGGCTGCTCCTCGGCTGCCGCGACCGGCGCCGTGGTTTCGGCGGTTTCGGTCGGCTGGGCGGTCTCGGTCACCGAACGCAGCGTGTCGGTTTCCGAATCCTGGTTGGCGTTGGCCATCGGCGCGCTCACGCGTGGCGTGCGACGGGTCGTCTCACGCTGCGGCGCATCGCGGTAGTCGCTGCGCGGCTCGCGGACCTGCTCGTCGCGGGACTGGTTCTCGCGGGACTGGTTCTCACGGGCCTGGTTCTCACGGGCCTGGGCCTCGCGCGCCTGACCCTGCTCTTCGCCGCTACGCTCGTCGCGCTGCTGCGCATCGCGGGGGGCGTTGCGCTGGTTGCGCTGGCTGTCGCCACGGACGCGGTCCTCGCGCTGGCCTTCGCTGCGGGGGCCGTCGTTGCGGGAACCCTCGTTACGCTGACCCTCGTAGCGATTATTCTCGTAGCGCGGGCGCTCTTCGCGCTGCGGACGGTCTTCACGGCTCTGGCGGGGCGCATTCTGGTACTGGCCATTCTGCTGGCCGCCATTCTGCTGCTCGCCACGATTCTGTTCGGGCGCGGCCTGCTGGCCACCCTGCTGCTCGCCCGAGCGGATCGGCTCGCCCTCGTCGCCATAATCGTCGTCGCCGTCGAGATCGAAGGGCTGCTGGCGGCGCGGCTGCTGCTGCGCCTGCGGCTGGCTCTCTTCAAAGCGGGCGCGGGTTTCGCTCAGGACGCGGAAATAATGGTCCGCGAACTGGAGGTAATATTCGATGTTGACGCGGTCGCCCTGCATCTGTGCGTCGCGCGCGAGGTTCTTGTACTTCTCGTACAGCTGGCTCGCGTTGCCGCGCGCGCGGCTGTCGATCCGGTTGCCGGTGTCGCGACCGTTCTGGCCTCCGCCGCCACCCTGGCGTTGACCGCCACCGCCACCACCGCCGCCATTATTATTGTTGCCACGACCGCGACGGCGGCCGGCTTGCCGGTTGTTGATCAAGCTTGTGTCCTCAGTCGTCGAACCAAAATCTGGTCGTGCTCCGAAATGCGGTGCAAACCCCCCGCCGCGCAGCGATGATCCGTTCGAGATCGCTGGTCGGACTTCCCAGGGCCGCCGGACTGCAGCGACTTCAAGGCGAAGGATGCGGGTCAACGCTCAAAACCGACCATGATGTCGAGAGTGCGTGCCCCTGCCCGCGTGATAGCGGCCCCGACGGGCTTACTACAAGCGAAATGTACGTATTCGCGCCATATTCTTCAAGTCGCGGCTTTGATCGCGACCAGCGCGCGCGGGTTATTGCCGAAGTCGTGGTGGAGCGCGACGCGCAGACCTTGCGCCTCGAGCAGGGCCGTGACGGGCGCGCCCTGGGTCGATCCGATCTCGATCACCGCCGCGCCGCCGGAGGCGATCAGCGCGGGAAGCTGTGCGGCGAGGATGCGGTAGTCGTCGAGCCCGTCGCGGCCGGCGAACAGCGCGGCGTGCGGTTCGTGGTCGTGGACTTCGCGCGGGAGCGTCTCGTCGGTGGCGATGTAGGGCGGGTTGGCGAGGATCAGGTCGAACTGACCCGAGATGGCGCTGGCCCAGCTGCCGCGGACGAAATGGGTGCGGTCGGTCATGCCGAGGGTGGCGGCGTTGGCGCGCGCGTAGTCGAGCGCTTGCGGGGAATAGTCGACGCCTAGGCCTTGGGCGGGCCATTCGTCGAGAGCGGCGAGGAGCAGCGTGCCGGGGCCGGTGCCGAGGTCGAGCACGGTGGCGGGGGCGCGACCGGCGAAGTGCGCCTGGGCCGCGATCAGGAGCGTTTCGCTGTCGGCGCGGGGGACGAGCGCGCCGGGACCGATGGCGAGGTCGATCGACCAGAAGCCGCGGGTGCCCGTGATGTAGGCGATCGGCTCGTGGTTGAGGCGGCGGTCGACTAGGGAGGCGAAGGTGGCGGGGACGGTGTAGCGGTCGGGGTCGAGGAGGACGGCGTTACGCTCGACGCCGAGCGCGTGCGCCATGAGGAGTTCCGCGTCGAGGCGCGGGGTGGCGGAGAAGGCGAACTGTGCCGCGGCGGTGGCGATGGCTGCACTGACTCCCCCGCCCGCTTGCGGGAGGGGGTTGGGGGGTGGGCACGCGCTCACCGTGGACGCGCCGTTGGCGATTGGTCGAAAGACCAGAGCGACCCGTTCGTGTGGAACGAGCCGCGAGCCCACCCCCCGGCCCCCTCCCGCTTGCGGGAGGGGGGGAAGCAGGAACGCTCAGCCATCCAATTGCGCGAGGCGGTCCGCCTCGTCCTGCGCGACCAGTGCGCCGATCAGTTCGTCCATCTCGCCTGCGACGATCTCGGGCAGGCGGTGCAGAGTCAGGTTTATGCGGTGATCGGTCACGCGGCCTTGCGGGAAATTGTACGTCCGGATTCGCTCCGAGCGGTCACCCGAACCGACCATCGACTTCCGCGCGCCCGCCCGCTCGGCGTGGAGCCGGTCGCGCTCGGCCTCGTAGAGTCGCGTCCGGAGCACGCGGAGGGCCTTGGCCTTGTTCTTGTGCTGCGACTTCTCGTCCTGCTGGATCACGGTCAGGCCGGTCGGAATGTGGACGATCCTCACCGCCGAGTCCGTCGTATTGACCGACTGGCCGCCGGGGCCCGACGAGCGATAGACGTCGATGCGCAGATCCTTGTCGTCGATCTTCACGTCGACCTCCTCCGCCTCGGGCAGCACCGCGACGGTCGCCGCCGAGGTGTGGATGCGGCCGCCCGCCTCGGTGGTGGGCACGCGCTGGACGCGGTGGACGCCGCTTTCGAACTTCAACTTCGCGAACACGCCCTGGCCGGTGACGCTGGCGACGACTTCCTTGAAGCCGCCCGCGTCGGACGACGAGCCGGAGATCATCTCGACCCGCCAGCCCTGCGATTCGGCGTAGCGCTGGTACATGCGGAAGAGGTCGCCCGCGAACAGTGCGGCCTCGTCGCCACCGGTGCCGGCGCGGATTTCGAGCATCGCGGCGCGCTCGTCGGCGGCATCGCGCGGCAACAGCGCGAGCGCGAGTTTCCGGTCCGCGGTTTCGAGCAGCGTGCGGTTCTCGTGCAGTTCCTCGGATGCCATCGCGCGGAGTTCGTCGTCGGCATCGTCCGCCATGAACGCAAGGCTCTCCGCCTCCTGCCGCAACCGGCGCACCTCGGTGGCGGCTTGGGCTACGGGCTCGAGCTCGGCATATTCCTTCGACACCGCGACGAAGCGGTCGGAGGGGAGATCGCCGGTCGACATCAGCGCCTGCAACTCGTCACGCCGCGCCTCGATCGCGCGGATGCGGTCGGGGGAGATCTGGGTCATCAAATCCTCCCCGGCACGGGGAGGGGGACCGCCCGAAGGGAGGTGGAGGGGGCGGGCCGCAGGTGTTGCGCGACGTGGAAGCCCCCCTCCGTCAGTGCCGCGCACTGCCACCTCCCCGTGCCGGGGAGGATTTGCGGAAGACCCATCACGACAGGAGCGTCTTTAATTGGGCCTCAAGCCCTTCGATCTTGGTCCCAAGCACCTTCAATTTTCGAACGAGCTGGCCGTCGATACGACGAACGCTTTCAATCGCTTGGGGGTCTGCTTTGACGGCCTTGTCAAAGCGCTTCCGTGGCGAACCTGAAACAACCAAATCGGCGGACCACCCGTTTCTCCGGAACTTGGATACGGAAGCGATCGCATCAAGAATAGAGTCATCGTCCTCTGCAACGACGATGACCTGAGGACGCTGCTCAGTCGGCTCCTCCAGCAACATAGCCAGCCGCTCGACACCCGCGGCCCAACCCACGCCGGCCGTCTCAGGTCCGCCGAGCGAGCCGATCAGTCCGTCGTAACGCCCGCCGGCCAGCACAGTCCCCTGCGAGCCGAGCCGATCGGTAACGAACTCGAACGCGGTATGGCGGTAGTAATCCAGCCCGCGGACCAGCCGCGCGTTGCGCTCCCACGCGACGCCCGCCGCATCGAGCCCGGCGGTCACCGCCTCGAAGAACGCGCGCGCCTCGTCCGTCAGATACGCGTCGATGTCCGGCGCGCTGTCGGCGATCGGACGGTCGCGCGGGTCCTTCGAGTCGAGGATGCGCATCGGGTTCTTTTCGAGCCGCGTCAGGCTATCCTCGGACAGTTCCCCGCGATGCGCCTCGAAATGCGCCACCAGCGCCTCCCGCCACGCCTCGCGCGTCGCCGCGTCGCCCAGCGTGTTGAGCTGCAACGTCACGCCCTCGGAAATCCCGAGTTCGCGCAGCAACTGGTCGGCCAGCACGAGCAGCTCGACGTCCGCCGCTGGCTCGGCCGCCCCGATCACCTCGGCGTCGATCTGGTGGAACTGCCGGAAGCGCCCCTTTTGCGGGCGCTCGTAGCGGAACACCGGGCCGCTGGTGGTGAGCTTCAGCGGCGCGAACTGCTGCCAGCCTTCGGTCAGATACGCGCGGGCAATGCCGGCGGTGAACTCGGGGCGGAGCGTGAGCGAATCCCCGCCGCGATCCTCGAAACTGTACATTTCCTTCGACACGACGTCGGTCGTCTCGCCGAGCGAGCGCGCGAAGACCGCGGTCGATTCGAACACGGGGATATCGACCCGCTGGAAGCAATACAGAGCCCGCACGCGTTCGAACGTGGCGAGGACGTGCGCGAACCGGCGCTGCTCGTCGCCGAAAATGTCCTGGGTGCCACGGATGCGGCGCGGGGTTTCTATTCTGGCCATGATGCGCGCGTATCTAGGCGACGTCCCCGCTAAGCGCTAGCGCTGTGGCATGAGCAATCCCGCCGGATCCGACCGGGCCAGATATTGGGGCCTTGGCCAGCGCGTCGCCCCGCCGCGCTTCGTGCTGTTCGTGCTGGTCTTCGCGATCGGGCTGGTCGCGATGATCCCGCGATTGGGGCTTGGCCGGGGCACGATGGCGGCGTTCGACGTCGGTGCGGTCGTGTTCCTGATCGCGGTCTCGACGCTGTTCCGCAACGCCAGCGCCGAGCGCATGCGCCGCGCCGCCGAGGAGAACGACGCCAACCGCGCGGTGCTGCTCGGGTTCAGCGGGACGATCATGCTGGTCATCCTGGTCGCGGTCGCCAAGGAATTGCAGGGCAAGAACGACGCGGTCGGAATCGCGCTGACGATCGCGACGCTGGCGCTCGCGTGGCTGTTCTCGAACATGATCTACACGCTCCACTATGCGCATCTGTTCTACGTCGATGACGCCGACGGGAAGGATGCGAAAGGGCTCGATTTCCCGAACTGCGACGAGCCCGATTACTGGGACTTCGCCTATTTCGCGTTCACGCTGGGGATGACGTTCCAGACCTCCGACGTGCAGATCACCTCGCGGCGGGTGCGCAAGGCGGCGCTCGGCCAGAGCATGGCGGCGTTCGTGTTCAACATCGGCGTGCTGGCGTTCACGATCAACGTGCTCGGGAGTAGCTGAATCCTGCTCATTCACTCCGTCACCCCGGACTAGTTCCGGGGTCCATAGTTCCGCGAACTCACGACGATCGAGCGTGCGGAACCGTGGATGCCGGAACGAGTCCGGCATGACGGATAAGCCCGGTAAAGGACTGGACGGCTGCCCTTTATCGCGATTACACCTCGGGTCATCGTCTCTCAGCCGGAAGGCCCTTCCTTGATCCGCAAGCTTCTCGTCGCATCCCTGCTCGCGTCTGCACTTCCCGCGGCCGTTCCCGCCATCGCGCAGGTTCCCGCCGGCAACACCGCGCCGCAGCCGGTGCCGTTCGTCGACACCATCCCCGACGCGGTCGACACGCCCTATCCGGGCACGCTGCTGCTCGACGTCGATGCGACCGATACCGAGCGCGGCATCTTCCGCGTGAAGGAGACGATCCCGGTCGCCAAGGCGGGGCCCATGGCGCTGCTCTATCCGAAGTGGCTGCCCGGCGCGCACTCCCCGCGCGGCGAGATCGAGAAGCTCGCCGGCCTCGTGATCCGCGCCAATGGCAAGATCGTGCCCTGGACGCGCGATCCGGTCGACGTGTTCGCATTCCACATCGACGTGCCCACCGGTGTGAAGACCCTGGTGGCCGAGTTCCAGTTCATCTCCGCGACCAAGGCCGACCAGGGCCGCATCGTGATGACGCCGACGATGGTCAGCCTCCAGCCGAACCTCGTCAGCCTGTACCCGGCCGGCTATTTCACGCGCCAGATCCCGATCAAGATGACCGTTCAGTATCCGGCGGGCTGGACCGCAGCGGGTGCGGTGCCGGCCAAGGTGTCGGGATCGACCTACAGCTACGACACGACGAACTACGAGATCCTCGTCGATTCGCCGACGCTTGCGGGCAAATACGGGAAGGTCTGGCCGCTCAGCCCCCGCGTCGGCCTGAACGTGTTCGCCGACAGCCCCGACCAGCTCGCGGCCAAGCCCGAGCAGATCGATGCGCACAAGCGGCTCGTCGATCAGGCGGTGAAGACGTTCGGCGCGCAGCATTACGATCGCTACGAGTTCCTGCTGTCGATCACCGACCAGCTCGGCGGGATCGGCCTGGAGCATCACCGCAGTTCCGAGAACGGCGTCCGTCCCGGCTATTTCACCGAGTGGGACACGGGGGCCGCCGCGCGGAACCTGCTGCCGCATGAGTTCACGCATAGCTGGGACGGCAAGTTCCGCCGTGGCGCGGACCTGTGGACGCCCGATTTCCGCACGCCGATGCGCGACTCGCTGCTGTGGGTCTACGAGGGCCAGACGCAGTTCTGGGGCTATGTGCTCCAGGCGCGGTCGGGGCTGGTCAGCAAGCAGGACACGCTCGACGGCTATGCCTCGATCCTCGGCATCTACGACACCGCGAAGGGTCGCGAATGGCGCCCGCTGATCGACACGACCAACGACCCCGTCATCTCCGCGCGGAAACCGAAGGGCTGGACCAGCTGGCAGCGGTCGGAGGATTACTACAACGAGGGCCTGATGGTCTGGATGGAGGTCGACGCGATGCTCCGCCAGAAGTCCGGCGGCACCAAGTCGATCGACGATTTCGCGCGCGCCTTCTTCGGCGTCCGCGACGGTGATTATGGCGAGCTGACCTACACGTTCGCCGACGTCGCCAAGACGCTGAACGGCATCGTCCCCTATGACTGGGCGACGTTCCTCAACACGCGGCTGACCGAGACGGGCAAGCCCGCGCCGATCAACGGCTTCGCGATGAACGGCTACAAGCTGGTCTATGGCCCCGAGCAGAGCCCGTATCTGAAGCAGGCCGAGAAGACGCGTGGCACCGACGTCAGCTATTCGCTCGGCATGGTGATCAACAAGGACGGCGTCGTGACCTCGTCGATCTGGGACAGCCCGGCGTTCAAGGCGGGCCTCGACGTCGGCACCGAGATCGAGGCGGTCAACAGCGAGGCGTATTCGTCCGACCGGATCAAGGCAGCGATCCTGGCAGCGAAGGGCACCAAGGAGCCGATCCGTCTCACTGTAAAGAACAACGACCGATTCCGTGACATCTTGCTCGATTACCACGACGGCCCGCGCTATCCGCGTCTGCAGAAGGTGGGTACAGGTGACGGCGGGCTCGACAAGCTGCTGATGCCGCGTTGAGCCTTTGAAATCTACCGGTGCCGGCCGCTCTCCAAGCCGTGGAGCGCCGGCATCGTCATATCGAAAGGACCGCCATGCGTATCGATCTCATCCCGACCGGCAAGAACCCGCCCGAGGACCTGAACGTCATCATCGAAGTGCCGACCGGCGGCGAGCCGGTGAAGTACGAGTTCGACAAGGCATCGGGCGCGCTGTTCGTCGATCGCATCCTGCACACGCCGATGCGCTATCCGGCGAACTACGGCTTCGTGCCGCACACGCTGAGCCCCGATGGCGATCCGTTGGATGCGCTGGTGATCGCGCGCTCGCCGTTCATCCCGGGCTGCGTCGTCCGCGCGCGTCCGATCGCGGTGCTGAACCTCGAGGACGAAGCCGGCGGCGACGAGAAGCTCGTCTGCGTGCCGGTCGACGCCGTGTTCCCCTATTACGCCAATATCGGCGAGCGCGGCGACATGCCCGAGATCGTGTTCGAGCAGATCGAGCATTTCTTCACGCACTATAAGGACCTCGAGAAGACGAAGTGGGTCCGCGTCGGCAAGTGGGGCGACGCCGAGGAAGCCAAACGCGTCACTATCGAGGCGATCGAGCGCTACGAAGCCGAGAAGGCGAAGGGCAAGGAGCCGATGAATTCGGACGACGCCGCAGGGCGGTAAGCCTCGGACTCCTAGCCTCCAAATGCGGCTGGTCTCTGGCCCATTTAGATAAGTACACCTCCCCGGCGAAGGCCGGGGTCCAGTTGGGAAGGTCGATGTAACGAGGGACTATCCGTCGTTATATACGCGCACCAACTGGACCCCGGCCTGCGCCGGGGAGGTACTTGTTAGAGCAAGATTGGTCCCGTTACGGTACAGGCCGGCGGCGGCTTTCCTACCGCCCCGCCAGCCTGACCAGCGCATCCCCGGACATACGCTGGATCGTCCAGTCCTCCATCCCGACCGCGCCGACCTTCCGGTAGAACGCGATCGCATCGGCGTTCCAGTCGAGAACCGACCATTCGAACCGCGCACAGCCGCGATCGAGCGCCATGCCGGCGAGATGCGACAGCAGCGCACCGCCGACCCCCTGCCCGCGCGCGTCGGGCGTGACGTACAGATCCTCGAGATACAGCCCGCGCTTGCCCGTCCAGGTCGAGAAATTGTGGAAGAACAGCGCGAAGCCGAGCGGGCCGTGCTCGTTCTCCGCGATCAGGGCCTCCGCTGCCGGCTTTTCCCCGAACAGCGCCTCTGCCAGCATCGGCTCGGTCGCCTCGACCGCATCCGGCTCGCGCTCGAACGCGGCGAGTTCGCGGACGAAGCGCAGGATCGTGCCGACATCGGCGCGGGTGGCGGAACGGATATGGGTCATGCACTTGCCTCGATCGAACTCTGCGCGATGTCACGCCGCCGCGCCGCGTACAGGCACGCGACGACGATGATCGCCGCGCCCGCCAGCGTGAACGCCGATACCCGCTCGCCGAACACGACGAAACCCAGCACCGCGGCATAGACGAACGAGGTATATTCGGTGGTCGCCAGGAACCCGGTGTCGCCGTGCGCGTACGCCCAGCCGAGCAGCCAGAGCGACGCGGTCGCGAGCCCTGCCGCCAGCAGGAGCTTTGGCCACTGCGCGGCGTCGGGCACTACCGCGAGCCACGGCGCCGCCAGCGCCAGCGTCGCGGTGATGACGAGCGCCTGGAAGAACGCGATCTCGCCCGGCCGCGCCGCCTGGCTCTGCAGCCGCGCGATCACGAGGTTGACCGCATACAGCACCGCCGAGCCGAGGATCGCGAGCGTCCCGTGGAACGTCCCGGGTCCCGGCACTTCGCGTCCCTGCCCGATCATCACCACCAGCACGCCGCCGAGCGCCGCGATCGACGCGACGACCGTCTTCCACCCGACCCGCTCGCCCAGCGTGACCGCCGCAAGCAACAGCGCGAGGATCGGCGCGATGTAGGTCAGCGAAATCGCCTGCGCCATCGGTACGCGTGCCAGCCCCCAGAAGAAGAGCACCGCCATCGCCGTCGTCACCAGCCCGCGCGCCAGATGCAGCTTCAGCGCGCGCCCGCTCGGTCGCCCGCTGTTCCCCAGCTTCCACGCGACCGCTCCGAGCCCGACGCTGATCATCTGCCGCCACAGCAGCGCGTTGTAGACGCCGATCGCCAGCACGAGCGACTTCATCACCGCGTCCATCACGGAGAACAGCCCGATGCCCAGCGCGGCGATCGAGAAGGCAAGCGCGGGGGAAACTATGCGGGGTGTCATCGGACTAGACCGTATCATGAACGCTCACCGTTCGGATCATCCTCATGCGGTCCGCCTAAACTGCATCCGATCGCTGCGCCATCGACGGCGCTCGAGTCGTCGTTGCGGACATCGACGGTTCGATAGAGCGATACCCGAGGGTATTGCCGTTCCCTCGCGAACGCGGGGGTCCAGGATCACGGACGCTATCGGGTGTGGCCCTGGACTCCCGCCTCCGCGGGAGAACGGTAGAAAGACGCGCGCATCACGGCGTCATCCTCCCCAAAGTCAGGGTTCAGGACTGGAGCGTAAGCAGCCGAAAGCTCAGACCTATTCCGCCGCCACCGGCACCAACGCAGCCAACGCCTCATCCGCCGCGTCGATCTCAGCCGCTTTAGCCTCGACCAGCCGGACGATGTGGTCGACCATGTCGGCGTCCTGGACGTGATGATCGGTGACGCCCGAGAGGTAGACCATGTGCTTGCCGTTGCCGCCGCCGGTGATGCCGATGTCGGTCTCGCGCGCTTCGCCGGGGCCGTTGACGACGCAGCCGAGCACCGACAGGGACATCGGCGTGCGGATATGCTGCAACCGTTCCTCCAGCGCCTGCACGGTGCGGATCACGTCGAAGCCCTGGCGCGCGCAGGACGGGCACGAGACGACGCGGACGCCGCGGTTGCGGATGCCGAGTGCCTTGAGGATCTCGAAGCCGACGCGGACTTCCTCCTCGGGCTCGGCGGAGAGCGACACGCGGATGGTGTCGCCGATCCCGTACCAGAGCAGGCTCCCCATCCCGATCGCTGACTTCACCGTGCCGCCGACGAACCCGCCAGCCTCGGTGATGCCGAGATGCAACGGGCAATCGACCTGCTCGGCGAGCTGCTGGTACGCCGCCACGGCGAGGAACAGGTCGGAGGCCTTCACCGCGACCTTGAACTCGTGAAAGTCGTGGTCCTGCAACAGCTTGATGTGATCGAGCGCCGACTCGACCAGCGCATCGGGGCAAGGCTCGCCGTATTTCTCTAGCAGGTGCCGCTCCAGCGAGCCGCCATTGACGCCGATCCGGATCGCGCAGCCATTCGACTTGGCCGCGTCCACAACTTCCTTCACGCGCGCCGCCGAGCCGATATTGCCCGGATTGATGCGGAGGCAGGCCGCCCCCGCATCGGCGGCTTCGAGTGCGCGCTTGTAGTGGAAATGGATGTCGGCGACGATCGGTACGCGGCTGGCGCGGACGATCTGCTTCAGCGCGGCGGTCGATTCGACGTCGGGGCAGCTCACGCGGATGATGTCGACGCCAGCCTCTTCGCAGCGCCGAATCTGGTCGACCGTCGCCTTCACATCGTCGGTAGGCGTGTTGGTCATGGTCTGGACCGTAACCGGCGCATCGCCGCCGACGGGAACGTTGCCGACCATGATCTGGCGGCTCTTGCGGCGGGTGATATCGCGCCAGGGACGAAGGGACATGGGGATTCCTCGGGAGTTCGAGGCCGTATATAGCGACTAGCGCGGCGGAACGGAACATCGCTGGCAGGCGCCTCGAACGTCGGCCATAGCGGCGCGACACATTAGGAGCCCGGTCGATGACGCTTTCCCTCTACGATGCGACGATCCCCTCGAACCTCCAGATCCTCCGTGCGGTCGATGCGCTGCTCGACAAGGCGGAGGCGTTCGCCGCCGAGCGCGGGATCGAGCCCGCGACGCTGATCAACGCGAAGCTCGCCGACGACATGCTGCCGTTCGGCTATCAGGTGAAGTCGTGCGCAGCGCATTCGGTCGGCGGGATCGAAGGCGTCCGCTGTGGCACCTTCTCGCCCGACCGGTCGCCCTGGCCGACCGATTTCGCGGGGCTCCACGCGATCCTGCGCGACGCGATCGCCACGCTGGAAGCGATCGACCGGGAGGCGTTCGACGCGCTCGCCGACAACGACACCAAGTTCGAGTTCGGTACGTTCGTCATGCCGTTCACCGGCGCGAACTTCCTGCTGTCGTTCTCGCAGCCCAATTTCTATTTCCACGCCACGACGGCCTACGCGATCCTGCGCGCGCAGGGTGTCCCGATCGGCAAGCGCGACTTCATGGGCACGCCGCGCATGAAGGTTTGAGCCGAAAGCAGGCGTTGCGATGATTCGATCCTCCCCCGCCAGGGGGAGGTGGCACCGTAGGTGACGGAGGGGGAGGTAGGGGCAACCGTTGTTCCGTGTCCTCCCCCTCCGTCTGGCAAGAGCCAGCCACCTCCCCCTGGCGGGGGAGGATCGCGGGATCACCCGTCCTGAGCACCACACCACCCCTAGCGCGCTTGCGGCACCGGCCCCCGCCCCGTAGGGCCGCGCGATGAACCGGCATTTCGGCATGGACTGGCTGCGGATCGGCGCGTTCGCCCTGCTGATCGTCTATCATATCGGCATGGTCTTCGTGCCGTGGAACTTTCACGTGAAGTCGCTCCATGTCGAGAACTGGGTGCGGCTGCCGATGCTCGCCAGCAATGCGTGGCGGCTCACCTTGCTGTTCGTCGTCTCGGGCTATGCCAGCCGCGCGCTGTTGGCGCGGTCGAGCAGCACGGGCGGGTTCTTCGCCAATCGCTGCAATCGGTTGCTGGTGCCGTTGCTGTTCGGGATCGCGGTGATCGTGCCGCCGCAACCCTGGGTCGAGCTGGTCACCAAGCACGGCTATGCCGGCAGCTACTGGACGTTCTGGACACACGATTATTTCCGCTTCGACACGCTCGCCGGGCTGTCGCTGCCGACCTGGAACCACCTCTGGTTCGTCGTCTATCTCTGGGTCTACACCACCGTCCTGACGCTCGGGGTGGTCGTCGTCCGCGGCGACTGGCTGCAACGCGCGTTCGACCGGATTTTTAGCGGCTGGGCGGTCGTGCTGCTGCCGATCGCGTGGCTCGTGTTCGTCCATGGCTGGTGGCTGCGGATGGTCGGCGATACGCAGGCGTTGTGGGGCGACTGGATCGCGCACGTCACCTATTTCCCCGCCTTCCTGTTCGGCTTCGGCCTCGCGCGGTCGGAGGCGGCGATGGCAGCGATCGCACGCTGGTGGAAGGCGGGCGCGATCGCAGCGCTGCTGGCCTATCTCTGGATCATCGGCGTCGAACTGCGCTGGCCGGCGGATGTCCCGACGCCGCGCTGGGTCTACACGCCCTACGGCATCGCGCACGCGGTCGAGCAATGGGGCGCGATCGTCGCGCTGATCGGGATCGCCGAGCGCCACTGGAACCGCGATCATCGCTGGCGGCCGATGCTGACCGAGGCGGTGTTCCCCTTCTACCTGATCCACCAGACGATCATCGTCCTCGTCATGTACGCGCTGCTCCCCGCCGGCCTGCCGGGCTGGGTGGAGTTCGCATGCCTGCTGGGTGCGACGATCATCGGCTGCATCGCCTTCTACTGGATCGGTCGCAGCATCGCGCCGCTCCGTCCCCTCATCGGCCTTCGCGCCCTACCCTCGAAAGACTCAGCATGACCTGGACCCTCGTCATCCACGGCGGCGCCGGCAAACTCGATAGCGAGATGGTCTCGCCCGAACAGGATGCGGGCGCGCGCGCCGGCCTGTCGAGGGCACTCGACGCGGGGTCGAAAGTGTTGGCGGATGGCGGCAGCGCGCTCGATGCGGTCGAAGCGGCGGTCCGTGTGCTGGAGGACGACCCGCACTTCAACTCGGGGCGCGGCGCGGTGTTCACGCATGACGGCACGCTGGAGCTGGACGCGGCGATCATGGACGGGCGCACCCGAGCGGCGGGGGCAGTCGCGGCAGCCACCGCGACGCGCAACCCGGTCGGGCTCGCGCGTGCGATCCTGGACGACGGGCGCCACGTCTTCCTCGCCGGCAAGGGCGCCGACGCGTTCTCGCTCGAACGCGACCTGCCGCAAGCCGATGCCGACTGGTTCGCGACCCACGAACGCCGCCGGCAATTCGCCGAGTTCCAGGCCGATGGCGGCGGGTTCGACGTCGACATGAAATACGGCACGGTCGGCGCAGTCGCCTGCGATACGCACGGCCACGTCGCCGCCGCGACCTCGACCGGCGGAGTCACCGGCAAGCGCTGGGGCCGGATCGGCGATACGCCCGTGATCGGCGCGGGCACCTTCGCCGACGATCGCGCGTGTGCGGTGTCGTGCACCGGCTCGGGCGAGTTCTTCCTGCGAGTTGGTGTTGGCCACGAGATCGCCGCGCGCGTCCGTCTGTCGGGCGAGTCGCTGCAAGTCGCGGCCGACGCGGTGCTCGCCGAAGTGAAGGCACTCGGCGGCACCGGCGGGGTGATCGTCGCGGGGCCGGACGGCGAGATGGCGTGGGGTTTCAACACCGTCGGCATGTACCGCGGTCGCGCTTCGTCTTCGGGTAGCCGGACGGTCGCGATCTACGCTAACGAAGTGGTATGAAGCGCTTTCTCCTCGCCGCCTTGGCCGCCACCGGCCTCGCCTCCCCCGCCACCGCGTTCTGGGAATATGGCCACCAGACCGTCGCGCAGATCGCCTATGCCAACGTCACGCCCAAGACCAAGGTCGCGATCCGGAAACTGCTCGCGCAACAGGCGTTGCTCGACACGCCCGAATGCCCGGCGGGCACGATCGAGGAGGCGAGCGTCTGGGCAGACTGCATCAAGCCGCTCAAGACCGCCGACGGCAAGTCGCGCTTCGGGTTCGCGTATAGCTGGCACTATCAGAACGCCGACGTCTGCGCGCCGTTCGACCTGACGCCAGCGTGCAAGGACGGCGACTGCGTCTCGGCGCAGATCGACCGCGACGTGAAATTGCTGCGGGATCCCGCCACGTCGCAAAAGGACCGCGTCCAGGCGCTGGCGTTCCTGATCCACTTCGTCGGCGATCTGCACCAGCCGCTCCACGCCGGCGACCGCCACGACAAGGGCGGCAACGACGTGAAGGCGGATTACGGCATCTACGGGCCGGCGCGGTTCAACCTGCATTCGATCTGGGATGGCCCGCTGGCGGAGCGCGCAATCTCGACGCCGCCGTCGCTGGTCCGGCGCTATCCGGCGGCGGAGCGGGCGAAGATCGGGGCTGGGACGGTCGTCGACTGGAGCCGGGAGTCGTGGGAGGCGTCGCATACGGCGTATGCGGCGGCGCTGGGTGGGGACGCGTGTGGCGCGGTGCCGGCGCGGGTGAAGATGGATGACGCGACGATCGCGAAGATGGTGCCGGTATCGCGCGAGGAAATCCGCCGTGGGGGGATCCGCCTGGCGAAACTGCTCGACAAGGCACTGGGCTAAACCCCTCTCCCCTCCGGGGAGAGGGAGGGGCCCGCGTGCCCTTGCGCGTGGGAGGGTGAGGGCACGGCTCACCAAAGCACGTGCCCTCACCCTCCCGTCGCAAGCGCTCCTCCTTCCCTCTCCCCTGAAGGGAGAGGGGTAGAAGGTTAGTTCAACACCACCGTGACCGCACGGCGGTTTGCCGCCCAGCTCTGGTCGTCCGAGCCCATCGCCACCGGGCGCTCCTTGCCATAGCTGATCGTCGTCATCCGCGACGACGACACGCCCTTTGCGGCCAGATAGTTCTTCGTTGCGTTCGCACGGCGATCGCCGAGCGCGAGGTTGTATTCGCGCGTGCCGCGTTCGTCGGCATGGCCTTCGATCGTGATGCGCTGGTTCGGGAACTTCGCCAGCCACTGCGCCTGGCTGTCGAGGATCGCGCGCGCGGTCGGATCGATGTCGTACATGTCGAGCCCGAAATTCACCGTGTTCGAGCTGACCGAGCGCTGGAAGTCGGCATCCGACCCCGGCACGATCGCGCCGCCGACATTGCCGTTGTTCATCCCCGCATTGGGATCGACCGGCGCATTATTGTCGACCGGCGCGGGTGGCAACACCGCGGGACGCTTCTTCGCACAGCCAGCGACGGCGATCAGCGCAGTGCACGCGAGCAAGATGTTGGAAAGCTTCGACATAGACAGTCTCCCGTAGAAAATCATATTCCCCGTTACGCCCCCATAGCAGGTTTACGGACGAAGCGGGCCCCAGGCCGGATCGGAGCCGTCGAGCGGCGTCGGGATCTTGCGCTCGTTGACCCCGGTGAGGTCGACCGACCAGAGGTCCGCCTTGCCACCGCTGCCGCGCCCCGACCGATAGAAATTGATCACGCGACCGTTGGGCGACCAGCTCGGTCCCTCGTCCTGCCAGTCGTTGGTCAGCAATTTCTCGCCGCCGCCGCTCGGGCTCATGATGCCGATCCGGAAGCCGCCGCCGAGCTTGGTGAACGCGATCAGGTCGCCACGCGGGCTCCACACCGGCGTGGCATAGCGCCCGCCGCCGAAGCTGATCCGCTGCTGGTTCGAGCCGTCGGCGTTCATCACGTAGATCTGCTGCCCACCCGAGCGATCGCTCTCGAACACGATCTTCGAGCCGTCCGGCGAATAGCTGCCGCCCGTGTCGATCCCCGGCGAGTTGGTCAGGCGCTGCGGCGTGCCGCCCTGCGACGAGACGCGGTACACGTCGGTATTGCCGCCCTGCGCCATCGAGAACAGGATGTTGCGGCCATCCGGCGAGAACCTTGGCGCGAACGTCAGGTTCGCGTTGGCTACGACCAACCGCTGCTTGCCCGAGCCGATGTCGTAGACGTAGATCGCCGGGCGATTGTTGAGATAGCTCATATAGACGATCGACTGCTGGTTCGGCGCGAACCGCGGCGTCAGCACGATCGACTGGCCGTTGGTCAGGAAACGGTGATTGGCGCCGTCCTGATCCATGATGGCGAGCCGCTTGATGCGGCGACCCTTGGGGCCGGTCTCGGACACATAGACGACGCGGCTGTCGAAATACGCGCCTTCGCCGGTGAGGCGGGTATAGACCATGTCGGCGCATTTATGCCCTGCGCGGCGCCAGTCCGACGGCGACACGACGAAGCCGGTGCGCGTCAGTTCGGCCTTCGACGACACGTCGTAGAGGTAGCAGCCGACCGTCAGGTTTCCGTCGCCATTCGCGCGGATGAAGCCCTGCACGAGGGCCTGTGCGCCGGTGCTGCCCCAGTACTCGAACCCGGGCGCGGTGACTTCGGGGAAGCTGACCGGGCGAAGCTGGCCGGGGGAGAGCGGCGTGAACAGGCCGGAGTTGCGGAGGTCGTTCGTGACGATGTCGGCGAGCTGGCGGCCGAGCACGTCGGTCGAGCCGGCCGGTGTGGAGACGACCGCGGCAGTCGGCATGACGGGAATCGCGATCGGCATCGGCGCGGAGATACCGCCGGTGACGTCGACCACGAGACCGCCGGACTGGTCGCCGGCGGGGGCGGCGGGCGCTGCGGGGTCGGCCGGGGCTTGCTGGGGGGCCTGCTGGGGGGCCGGTGCGAGTGCGGGTGCGTCCTGCGCGCTGGCTACGCCACCAGAGACGAACGCGAGCAGCCCGACCGAAGCCAGAACCGATCGAGCCTTACGCCCACCAACCAAATGCGCCACCCCGGCGAAGGCCGGGGCCCAGTTGGGGGACGTTGCTGACTGAGGTCCGCGCATCGTTACATCGACCTTTCCAACTGGGCCCCGGCCTCCGCCGGGGTGGGTGCCGTGTAAAGGGAGGCGCTCCACCAACGCGTGCTGCGGGCATGAAGGGAAAAACCCCAGGATCGATCGAGTCATAACGGACATCCTCAGCCGGGAAGTTTGTAGCGCAGGCTGAAATTGCTCCAGCCGTTCTGCACGTCATACAGGTCGTCGGGCAAACCGCGTAGCGGCGAACATCCGACAAAGGTCGCGATCGCGAGATCGTCGACGCGGTCGACATAGCGCCGGTTGTCGTCGTCGACGCCGGCATGACCGGTGATCGTCGGTCGCGACTTCAGCGTCCCGTCGCGGTTGAGCTTCAGGTTGATCGTCACGCGGATCCGCTCCGCGCCGGGCCCCGGCGTGACCTGGCGGTTGGCGCAGGGCTGCACCTGGCGCAGGATCGCCGAGCCGATGTTCGCCGCCGCCTGCGCGCCGAGCTTGGCCGCCTTGGGCGCTTCGGACTTGCTCGGCGACGGATCGGCCGACAGCCCTTTGAGGAAATTGTCGCCGAGCCGCGATCCGCGCGGACGCGAGGTCTTGGCGTCCGCGGTCGAGCCGCTGCCCTTGGTCGAGGACGGCTTGGCGGGCTTGGCCGAACTGGACGACGACTTGGCAGCCGTATCCTTCGATTTCGTCGCGGTCTTCGCCGGTGCCGATTTCGCCGGCGCGGCCTTGGTCGGCTTGGCCTTGGTCGGCTTGGGCTGCGGCTTCACCACAGGCTTCGCGACTGGGGCCGGCTTGGCGGCGGGCTTTGGTGGCGCGGGCTTGGGTTTGGGCTGCGGCCTGGGCGCGGGTTCCGGCGTCGGTTGTGGCTTGGGTGCCGGTTTCGGCGGCGCGGGTTTGGGCTGCGGCGCGGGTGGTGTTGGATCGGGCTGCGGCTCGGGCTCGGCCTCTTGCGGGGCGGGCGGCGCGGCATCCTCGGGCGCACCCTCGTCCGGCGCGATCGATTGCGCGGGCGCCTCGGTCGATTGCGGCGCGGTCGCCTCCAGTGCCACGTCGGGCACCAAGCTCACGTCGATCGGCTGCTGGGTGATCTTCGGCGGTTCGGGCGCGCTGAGGAAGCCGAGCGACAACAGGCCGAACAGCACCGCATGCCCGACCAGCGCGACGCCCAGGCCGATCTTCTCCGAACGATCCATCAACAGGGGCCCATCAGTCAGCCATCAGTTCTGGTTGCCCTCGACGGTCACCAGCGCGACGCGGTTCAGCCCGGCGCGGTTGAGTTCGCCCATCACACGCATCACGCGGCCGTAATCGAGCTTCCGGTCGGCGCGCAGCAACACCTGCGGCTCGTCCCCCACCGCGCGGCTGGCGGCGATCGACGCGAGCCGGATCGGCAGCGCGTCGTCGGTCACCTGATCCTGGTCGATGAACAGCGCGCCGGTCTCGTCCATCGAGATCTCGACGGGCTTCTGCTCCTGGTCGAGCGCCTTCGCGCGCGCGTCGGGGAGGTTCACCGGCACGCCCGCGGTCATCAGCGGCGCGGTCACCATGAAGATGATCAGCAGCACCAGCATCACGTCGACCAGCGGCGTGACGTTGATGTCCGCCATCGGCGCGCGACGACCGCGGCCGCGGGAAGAAGGAAGGTTCATCGCCACTTAAAATCCTCCCCGCACGCGGGGAGGGGGACCAGCGAAGCTGGTGGTGGGGGCGTGCGTCATACGCTGCGTTGCGTTGGGCGCCTCGTTCCACATCCGCTGTGCGACGTGGAGAGCCCCCTCCACCCCGCCGCTGCGCGTCGCGGTCCCCCTCCCCGTGCCGGGGAGGATCTGCGTCGCGCTCATCGCGAGCCATCCAGTTGGCGCGAGAGGGTCGTGTGGAAGCCATCGGCGAACCGGTTCAGGCTCGCCTCGATCCGGTTGATGCCGTGCGAAAACCGGTTGTACGCGATCACCGCGGGGATTGCCGCGAACAACCCGATCGCGGTCGCGAACAGCGCCTCGGCGATACCCGGCGCCACCACCGCCAGCGACGTGTTCTGCGCCGCCGCGATGCTGGTGAAACTCCGCATGATGCCCCACACCGTGCCGAACAACCCGACGAACGGCGCGACCGAGCCGACCGTCGCCAGCACGTTCAGCCGATCCGACAGCGTGTCGATCTCGCTCGCGACCGCGGCGCCCATCGTCGTCGCCAGTCGCTCGCGCGTGCCGCTCTTGTCGATCGTGCCGCCCGCGGTCGAGCGCCGCCACTCGGTCACCCCCGCCGCGAACACGCGCGCGGACGGCAGGGCGCTCTCGCCCTCCGCCTTGTAGAAGACGTCGATATCCTCGGCCTTCCAGAAATCGCGCTCGAACCGCACCATGTTCTTGCGCGTCTTGCCGATCCGCCGCCAGAACGCGACGATCAGCGCCCAGGTCCAGATGCTGGCGAGCAGCAGCCCGATCATCACGCCCTTCACGACCCAGTCGGCCTGCAGGAACAAGTGGATCGGCGACAGCGTCGCGCTATCCATAGTCAACACCGGATTCATGCTTCCCCCTGCCAGACTAGGCGTTCGTAGATATCGATCCATGCGCGTGGCTGGCGGCGTGGGCGACCGTTGGGAGCGACCAACGCCGCCACAATGTCCGCCTCGGCCAAGACAAGCCCGTCGCGCATGACCCTTTGATGAATGGCGACCCCGGCTGCGCGGACCTGCACGATCCGCGAGACGACCAGCAGCGCGTCGTCGAGCCTGGCGGGCGCGGCATAGCGGATGGCGACGCTGGCGATCGCGTAGGAGCCTTCGCCTGCGTCGAACGCCGCGCGCTGGTCGATCCCGCCGACCCGCAGCATGTCCGACCGGGCGCGTTCCATGTAGCGCAGGTAATTGGCGTGATAGACCGCGCCCGACAGGTCGGTGTCCTCGAAATAGACGCGCACCGGAAACCGGTGCTCGCGCCCTTCGAAGCGGCCTTCCGCCGGACGATCTGAAACCTCAGCCATTCCCGCGGCTGTTAACCCAGTCTTCGCAGGGAAGCCAACCATTGCCTGCACGATGTTCGCGGTAACGGCGGTGAAGCGTTAACGCGATCCTCCCCCGCAAGGGGGAGGTGGCTGGCGCTTGCCAGACGGAGGGGGAGGCAAGCGGTCACGCCTGCTCCGTGTCCTCCCCCTCCGTCGCTTCGCGCCACCTCCCCCTGGCGGGGGAGGATCGAAGGATTTTACTGAAAGACGCTGGCGTCGAGCTTCAGGCGCGGCTGCGCGGGGGGCACCGGCTGGGAGATCGGCTGGAGCCGGGCCTGGGTGACCGTCTGCACCGGCATGTTCGATGCATATTGGCGCGAGGCGACCAGCTGCGGCTGGACCGGGCGCACGGTGCGACCGCGCCACGCGTCGACCGCGCGGTAGAAATCGGTGAACGGACGCTCGAGCAAGGGCAGGTTCTGCGCGGCGAACGCGGGCAAGGCCTCGGCCGCCAGCCCTGTGCTCTGCGCGAGGACGGCCCCTGCCGCCGCGCAGAACTCGTCGCGCGCAGGGGACTGCGAGAAGAAGTTGTAAAGGCGCGTCATCGAATCGTCGTAGCGATCCTGCCAGTCGCCGCCGCCCGCCTTGTATTCGCTGGCATAGGTCGCTTCGGCCTTGGCGAGCACCGGCTTCTGCGCCGACAGCAGCGCGTTGTAGCCCGCGACGATCGTCAATTCCTGCGGCCCGCGACAGGCTAGCGCGGCGACGTTGAGCGCGGCGCGGAGATGCCAGACCTTTGCCGAGGTCGTCAGGTTGCGATTCGGCGTGGGATAGGTGCCGTCGGCCAGCGCGACCGGGATGACGATCGTCGGCGACGCGCCCTTCGGCATCGTCGGCGCAGGGACCGGCACCATGATGACGGGCGGCGCGACCTGCGCCACGGTCCGCGGCTTCGACGTGCAGCCGGCCAGCAGGCCCAGCGCGGTAACGGACAGCAAAGCAAACCGACGACTCATCGCAACCACCTCGTAACGTCCCCCGACGGGACACTCTATGCATGGATTAGGTTAACGAGACGTAAGCCGTACGCGGTTTGCGGTGAGTGGAGAGGGGGTGGGGTTGGGGTTTCCGGATCGCTTCCACCCCGGCGTAGGCCGGGGCCCAATTGGAGAGGTTCAGGTAACGGAGCGCGACCTCGATCAGCGACGTCTCCCAATTGGGCCCCGGCCTTCGCCGGGGGGGTGCTTGGTGGAAACCGACGAACCAGAAGCACCGCAAAAAGACGCGCCCTCTCGATCCTCCCCCGCAAGGGGGAGGTGGCGCCGTAGGCGACGGAGGGGGAGGATGCGAAACAGAAGTCGGCGCCACCCTCCCCCTCCGTCAGGCAAGAGCCTGCCACCTCCCCCTTGCGGGGGAGGATCAGAAGTTAAACCGCGCGTGCTTCCAGCGCGGCGGCGGCCTGCGCCATCAGCCCGGCGATGATGTCCGCGACCGGCTCCTCGCGCTTGACCATGCCGACCGACTGGCCCGCCATCACCGAGCCATGCTCGACATCGCCGTCGATCACCGCGCGGCGCAGCGCACCCGCCCAGTAATGCTCGATCTGCAACTGCGCCTCGGCCATTTCCACGCGGCCACCGTCGAGATGGCCGGCGACTTCGCGCTGCTTGGCCGTGAACAGCTCGCTCGACGCGTTCTTCAGCGCGCGCACCGGGATTACCGGCAAACGCGCATCGATCTGCACGCTGGCGATCGCGTCGCGCGCCGACGCCCGGATGAACGCCTTCTTGAAATTGGCGTGCGCGATCGATTCGGTCGCGCACACGAACAGCGTGCCGAGCTGGACGCCCGCCGCACCCATGTCGAGATACCCCGCGATCGCCTCGCCGCGACCGATCCCGCCGGCGACGAACACCGGAACCTGGTCTGCGATCTCGGGCAGCATCTCCTGCGCGAGCACGCTGGTCGAGACCGGGCCGATATGCCCGCCAGCCTCCATCCCCTCGATCACCAGCGCATCGACGCCGCTGCGGATCAGCTTCTTCGCGAGCGCCAGCGCGGGCGAGAACGCGATCAGCTTCGCGCCCGTTTCCTTGATCGCCTCGATGCTGCCCTTGGGCGGCAGGCCACCGGCGAGCACGATGTGGCCGACGTTATGCCTGGTGCAGACCGCGATCAGCTCGAACAGATCGGGGTGCATGGTGATCAGGTTCACGCCGAACGGCTTGTCGGTCATCGCCTTGGTCGCGGCGATCTCGGTATCGAGCAGCGCGGGCGTCATCGCCCCGCACGCGATCACGCCGAACCCGCCCGCGTTCGAGATGGCGGAGACGAGGTGACGCTCGCTCACCCACGACATGGCGCCGCCGAGGATCGCAACCTCCGACCCGAGGAACGCGGCGCCGCGCGCCATCCGGCGTTGCAGCCGCTCAGTACCGATCGTCATGCATCCATCCCCGTCGTCGCAACCCTGTTCGTAGTCGCAACCCTGTTCGTCGTTACAATCACGTCCGCTATCCCAACTCTATCCGTCATCCCAGCGAAAGCTGGGATCTCCCGGTGATAGCGCGCGCCCTTGCCGCGGGAGACCCCAGCTTTCGCTGGGGTGACGGCATAGGTGAGGATGACGGTGTGGGTTGGGCTCACGCCTCGGACTGGGGCGAGCACGTCGAGAACGGCGTTGCGACTCAAGCCGCATCCTCGGCATCGAGCCCGTACGCCGTATGCAACACGCGCACGGCCAGCTCGGTATAATCCTCTTCGATCAGCACGCTGACCTTGATCTCCGAGGTCGCGATCGCCTGGATGTTGATGCCGCGCTCGCCGAGTGTGGTGAACATCGTCGAGGCGACGCCCGCATGACTGCGCATGCCGACGCCGACCACGGAGACCTTGGCGACGCGCGTATCGTGGACGATCGTCGCATAGCCGATCGCGTCCTTCGCCTTATCGAGCACGTCGAGCGAGCGCGCGAGATCCGCCGACGGGACCGTGAACGTCACGTCGGTCGAGCCGGTCGAATGCGCGACGTTCTGCACGATCATGTCGACGTTGATTCCCGCCTCGGCGAGCGGCGCGAAGATCGCCGCGACCGAACCCGGCCGATCGCTGACCTGCGTCAACGTGATCTTCGCCTCGTTCTTGTCGTGCGCGATGCCGGTGATGAGCTGGCGTTCCATATCGTCGATTTCCTCTTCGCCCACGATCAACGTGCCGCGGTGACCATCATTGGTATCGCCGTCCTCGAACGAAGACAGCACGCGTACCCGCACATTCTCTTTCATCGCCAGGCCGACAGACCGCGTCTGCAACACCTTGGCACCGACGCTGGCGAGTTCCAGCATCTCTTCGTACGTGACCTTGCTCAGTTTCCGCGCACGCGGGACGATCCGCGGGTCGGTCGTGTAGACGCCGTCGACGTCGGTATAGATGTCGCAGCGATCGGCCTTCATCGCCGCCGCCATCGCCACCGCCGACGTATCCGAGCCGCCACGGCCCAAGGTGGTAACGCGCTGGCCGTCCGCGACGCCCTGGAAACCGGGAATGACTGCCACGACACCATCCGCAAGGCTCGCGTCGAGCGCAGCCGTGTCGATCTCGCCGATCCGGGCCGATCCGTGCGCGTCCGACGTGTTGATCGGCAACTGCCAACCGAGCCACGACCGGGCCTTGCAGCCCGCCGCCTGGAGCGCGATCGCGAGCAAACCACTCGTAATCTGCTCGCCGGCCGAGACGACGACGTCATACTCCTTCGCGTCGTACAGCGACGACGCCTCGCGGCAGAAGCCGACCAGTCGATCGGTCTCGCCGGCCATCGCGGAGACGACGACGGCGACCTGGTTGCCGGCGTCGACTTCGCGCTTCACGCGCGCGGCGACGTTGCGGATACGCTCGATCCCAGCCATCGACGTCCCGCCGAATTTCATCACGATACGGGCCATTGGCAGCGCAAATCCCTTTGGGTCGAAGCGGCGGCCCTGATAGGTAGCGCGCATGATACTGGCAAGTGACACCGTAAACGGCGCAACAATCGATCCGCGCGAGGCCGCGCATTTCGGCACGATGGCAAAGGACTGGTGGGATCCGAATGGCTCGTCCGCCCCGCTGCACAAGCTCAACCCGCCGCGACTGCGCTATATCCGCGAGCAGGTCGACGCGCATTGGGGTGGCGACGGGGCGACCTTCACGCCGCTGGCAGGGAAGACCGCGCTCGACGTCGGTTGCGGTGCGGGGTTGCTGTGTGAGCCGCTCGCGCGGCTCGGCGCGACGGTGACCGGGATCGATGCGGCGCCCGAGAATATCGCGGTGGCGGAGATCCATGCCGCGCAGAGTGGGCTCGCGATCGATTATCGCGCGGGGGGAGTCGAGGGGCTGGTCGGGCAGTATGATCTCGTCACCAGCCTCGAGGTGATCGAGCATGTCAGCGACCCTGCCGGCTTTGTTCGGGGCTTGGCGCGGACTTTGGCGGAGGGGGGGCTGCTGATCCTGTCGACGCCCAACCGTACGCCGTTGTCGCGGCTGGCGATGATTACAGTGGCGGAGGGTGCCGGGGTCATTCCCAAGGGCACGCACGACTGGAACAAGTTCCTTACGCCGGAAGAGCTGACGGCGTTGCTGAAGGATGCGGGGCTGCGTGTGACGGATACGCGGGGGCTGAGCTTCTCGCCGGCTACGGGATTCACGCTGAGCGATTCGACGAGCCTCGATTACTTCCTGACCGCGGTAAAAGCCTGAGCGTGCCCACGGCGACACCACCCAGACCTTCCCCACCACCCCATTTCTCGCCACCACCCCGGCGAAGGCCGGGGCCCAGTTGGAAAGGTCATGGTAACGAAGCGCTGCCCCTAATCATCACCGTCCCCCAACTGGGCCCCGGCCTCCGCCGGGGTGGGGCCGAGTAATGGAGCCCCACCCGC